>CAVWLG010000044.1:0-24113 GCA_963755805.1 uncultured Actinomycetota bacterium | reverse complement strand
TCGCTCTTGCTCCCGGACAGAGCGCGGGCCGGCCAGGCCAGGTCGAGGTACCACTGCGGCGAGACGGCCCGTAGAAGTGTAGGTGCTCGGATCGACAACGCCGGCAACGCTTCTGATCGGCGTGATCGGCCGAGTGGGCACCCAGACCGGCTGTGGTGCCACGGTGTGGTCGGCAATTGCGGGTGCGGCTCGACCGGATGCGGCGTCTGCGGCGGGTGGCCGGTGTGGACGGTGTTCAGGTTGGTGTGGAACCGGACCGCGTCATCGCCGTCACGCCACAACGTGCCGACGCTGTGGTGATGGCTGGCTGGATCCACCGTGTCGCCCACCGCATTGGTCAGGATCGGGTGCGCGCTGATCTCGATGAAGGTGCCGTGTTCTTCCGCGGCCGCGGCGACGGCCTGGCTGAGCAGCGCGGGCTGACGCACGTTAGCCACCCAGTAGTCAGCATCGAGCATCGGCGACGCGAAGCCCTCCAACACCGTCGAGTAGAACGGGATGGTGGGGATCTCGGGCGCCAAATCCGCAAGCGCCGTGCGCAATTCGCCCAGGATCGGGTCCATGAACGCGGTGTGCGACGCAACCTCCATGTTGACCCGACGGGCGAACTTGTTCTGCGCGCTGACCTCAGCGACCACCGCGTCGACCGCGCCACCGGACCGGCGATCACCGTCTCGCGCGGCGAAATGTAGCCCGCCACACTGACGTCCGCGTGGCCCGCGATCAGCGACTCGGTTGCCTCGGGGTCGAGCTTGAGCAGCGCCACCGCACCCTGACCGGCGAGCGTCGACATCAACTTCGACCGGATCGCGATCACCCGCAGTCCGTCGACGACGCTCAGCGCGCCGGCCACCACTGCCGCGGTGACCTCGCCCATCGAATGACCGATCACCGCGTCCGGGTGCACGCCGTAGGAACGCCACAGCTCGGTCAACGCCAGCTGCAGGCCCATCAGCACCGGCTGGACCTGCGCGTCGCCGCTGATCGCATCACCGTTGGCGATGATCTTTTGCAGCGAAAAGCCAACCTGCTCAACGAAAATCGGGTCCAGCTCGGCGATCGCCTCGGCGAACACCGGCTCGTCGGCCAGCAGTTGCCGGCCCATGCCGGCCCAGTGCGAACCCTGGCCGGAGAACACGAACACCGTGCCGGGGCTGCACGGCCCGTCGTGCGGGCCCACGACTCCGTCTGCGCCATCGGCGTATCGGCCGTCGGCCAGCGCCTGCAACTGGGCCACTGCCTGCTCGCGGTCGCGGACGCACACGGTGGCGAATTGGGCGTGGCGCTCGCGGTGGTAGCTGAGCGTGTGTGCCACGTCGGGCAATCGCACCTCGGCACCGGCACCCTGCAGCCATTCCGCCAGCGAGCGGGCCTGCGAGGAGATCCGCTCGGTCGACTTGCCCGACACCACCAGCGTCGTCACGGCCGGGTCGGCCTCGCGGATCACCGGTAGGGCCGGGGGCGCCTGCTCGATCACCGCGTGCGCGTTGGTGCCACCGAAACCGAACGACGAGACGCCGGCCCGGCGCGGCTGACCGGTCTCCGGCCAGTCCTGTTGCTCAGCAACCACTTTCAGACGTAACTGGTCAAAAGGGATGTGCGGGTTGGGGGTGTGGAAGTGCAGGTTCGGCGGGATGCTGCCCGCATGCACCGCCAGCACGGTCTTGATCAGACCCGCAATGCCGGCGGCGGCCTCGAGGTGGCCGAGGTTGGTTTTTGCGGTACCGATCAGCAGCGGCGCGTCTTCGGCGCGACCGCGTCCCAGCACGGTGCCGATCGCGCGTGCTTCGATCGGGTCGCCGAGCGGCGTTCCGGTGCCGTGCGCCTCGACATAGTCGACGTCGTGCGGCTGCAGACCCGCGTTGGCGTAGGCCGAGCGCAGCACCGCCATCTGGGCGGCGGGGTTGGGGGCCAGCAGGCCGTTGGACCGGCCGTCCTGGTTCACCGCCGAGCCCCGCACCACCGCCAGCACCCGATCGCCGTCGCGCACGGCGTCGCTCAGGCGCTTGAGCACCACGACGCCGCAGCCCTCACCGCGGATGAACCCGTCGGCGTCGGCGTCGAACGCGCGGCATGCCCCGGTGGCCGACAGCGCGCCGGTCTGGTCGAACGCGCGAACCACCGAGGGCGCCAGCATCAGGTTCACGCCGGCGGCCAGCGCCACGTCGGAGTCGCCGATGCGCAGGCTCTGGCAGGCCAGGTGCAGGGCCACGATCGACGACGAACAGGCGGTGTCGACGGTGACCGACGGCCCGCGGAAATCCATGAAGTACGACAGCCGGTTGGCGATGATGCTCAGTGCGCCACCGGAATTGGTCCACGCGTCGACGTTGGTCAGGTCCATGCCTGCGACGTAGCCGTAGTCGGTGTAGCAGGCGCCGGCGAATACCCCGGTTTGCGATCGGCGTAGCGAGCTCGGCGGGATACCCGCGTGTTCCAGTGCCTCCCAGGCGACTTCGAGCAGCATCCGCTGCTGCGGGTCCATCTTGGCGGCCTCGCGGCTGGAGATGTCGAAGAACTCGGCGTCGAAGGCGTCGAGGTTGTCCATGTAGCCGCCGAAGCGGGTGGTGTTCGCCAGCGCCGCCGCGACCTCGGGGGTGCCATCGTCGAACGGCGCCCAGCGCTCGGCCGGCACCTCGGTGACCGCGTTCTTGCCCTCGCAAATGAACTGCCAGAACTCGTCCGGGCCGGAGATGCCGCCGGGGAGCCGGCAGCCCAGACCGATCACCGCGACCGGCTCGTCCAGGTGACCGCGGTCGGCCTCGACCTCGGCCTCGACGTCCAGCGCTCGGCGCCGGCCAGAAACCGGGCCAGGTCGGCAATCGTCGGGTGCTGCCAGAACTCGATGGGCGAGACCTTGCGGCCGAGCAGTTCGGTCAGCTCACCGGAGAGCACCACCGCGTCGCGCGAACCCAGGCCGAGATCGCTCATCGGGGCGTCGAAGTCGATGTCGTAAGGGCTGCAACCGACGGTGGTCACCAGGTAATCGGCCAGCCAGTGCCGTAGCGCTTCCTCGTCATACGAGGACGTCATCAGATGCCCCTTTCGCTGCCAGCCGGTGCCGACTCCACGCTGTCGAACAGCTCACTCAACACGCCGCCGTCCGAATCGTCCAAAACGTCGATTTCGCTGTCGGATTCCGGCTGCGGCGAAACCTTTTTCGCGAGGTGCTCCGCGAGCGCAACGATAGTCGGATAGTTGAACAGCATGGTCGCGGATAGCTCGATCCCGACGAACAACTCGGTGTCCCGTCGAACTGACATCGCCATCACCGAGTTCAGGCCGTATTCCGCGAACGGCCGGTCGAGGTCGAGATCGGCCTCTGCCAGCTGCAGCTCGCGGGCCAGGATGGACCGCAATCCGATCTGCAGTTCGCTTCGCACGTCCTCGGCCGGCATCTCTGACCAGGCCGGAGTCGCCGCACTCGACTCGGCGGCACTCGAGCCACCGGTCGCTGAAGTCGAAGCCATGGGAGCCATGACGGCCTGCGCGACGTCGTAGCGCGCGAGGTGATCCCAGGCGGCGAAGGCTTCCTCGGCGGTGATGGCCCGTGACCCGAGACGCTCGAGTTCCTGCAGCGCGATCTGTGCTTCGGCGCCGAAGCCGAGTCCGCGCCAGGCCACCCAGTCCTGGCTGACGGTGTGGCAGCCCTGCCGGTGACGGGCCTGGGCCAGGCCGTCGAGGTAGGCGTTGGCCGCCGCGTAGGCACCCTGGCCCGGGACGCCGAAGACGGCGCCCGCCGCGGCCGTCAGAAACATGAAATCGAGGCTGCCCGGCGGGAAGGCCTGGTGCAGCACCTGCGCCCCGGCGATCTTCGGCCAGACCGTGCGCCGCAGCCGGCTTTCGTCCATCTCGGTGAACAGCTCGGCGTCGGTGATGCCGGCGCCGTGGACGACGCCGCGGATAGGCACCGCCCCTTCGTCGTCCCGTTTGGTCAGCAGTGCCTGCATCGCCTCGGCTGAACCGATGTCGAGGGCCACGGCTTCGACAACCACGCCACGCGCCTCCAGCGCACGGACGGCCTTGATCTTCTGCGCGGTGGCGGCGTCGTTGCTGTCGCTGTCCCAGTCACGGCGAGGCGGCAGCGCGGTGCGGCCGGCCAGGATCACCCGACGGGCTCCGCGGTCCGCGAGCCAACCGGCCGTCAGCAGACCAAGCGCACCCAGGCCACCGGTGATCAGGTAAGCCGCGTCCGGGCGGCACCGCAGCGGCTCGCGCACCGGCTCGCCGGACGACCGGCGCCAGGCCCGGTGCCAGGAATTCGCCGTCGCGCAGCGCCAGGATCGACTTCGCCGGGGTCCGCAGCATCGAGGCCAGCGCAGGTAGCAGCGACCCGATCGCCACGCCGTCCGGCAGGTCGACCAGACCGCCCCACAGCTGCGGCTGCTCGGCCCGGATGACTCCGGCGGTCCCCCACAGCGGGCTCTGTGCGACCGCGGCGTCGGAGCTGCCTTCGCGCACGCCACGGGTGACGATCCACAGCGTGGCCGGGTGACTCTCGTCGCGCTCGGCCAGCCCACGGACCAGCTCCACCAGCTCCATCGACGTCCGGACGGCAACGTCGACATCGCTTTCACCGGAACGTGATTCGGCGACATAGACGACATACCGCGCGTCGGCGACGGCGGCCGATGAGTAGCCGTTGTGGATCAGCCCGTCGCGCAGACCGCCGGCACTGTCGTTGTCGCCCAACACCGCAATGGTGTTCGGACCGCCGACAACGTGGCCGTCGTTGCCCTCGTCCGGGGTGAAGGGCTGCCAGTCGATGGCGTGCACCATTGCGGCGGGATCGTCGTGACGGCCCGCGGCTGCACTCGAGTCCACCGCCGCGTAACGCAATCCGTGCACCTCGATGCAGGGGCTGCCGTCCGATGCGGTCACGGTGATGTCGACGACGAGTTCTTCGTCGTTGCCGCCGCGACGACGGACCTCGACGCGGCCGCTCGGGTCGGCGAGTTCGCCCTCGAACCGGACGCCGGCCACCGCGGCCGGGACCATCAGCCGCGGGTTGTCGCTGTCCAGTAATCGGGCGATGTGAATAGCGGCGTCCAGCAACGCAACTGCCGACGCCTGGGTCAGCTCGACGTCGGCTCGCAGTTCGCCGGCCTTCGATTCACACGACCCGATGGACCATCCGAACGGACGGCCTTCACTGCCCCAGGTCTGCCACAGCGACGTCACCGACTCGTCGGAGAACTTGGTGTCGGCCGAACCTGGGGCGGCCACCGCCTCCGACAGACTTTCCGATGTGCCTTCCGCATCACGGGCAATGCGCGCGGTGGCGTGCCGGATCCAATGCTGGTTGGCGCCTCCGGCATTCGACCCCGAGGCACTCGAGGACACCGTTACCGAACCGCCGTCGGCGACCACCTGAACGATGCGGGGCTCGCCGACGACGACCGGGTAGTCGAACCGGATGTCGGTCAGCGCCGATGCGTCGTATTCGGCACCGGCTGTCGAAAGCGTTTGCAGCAGAATCGATATCGGAATGATCTCGACACCGTTGTTGTGGTGGGAGCCCGGGTACGGCTTGGTGGTGGACGTCAGGCGTGCCTGCCACAGGTGCGCCGGCGGCGTCGCAGCGACCGGGATGTGCTGACCGAGCAGGGTGCCGCGTTGCGGCGCCGACTCGGCGGTCTTCACGAACTCGTCTGCGCTGATCCAGTGCTGGGTGTGGTGCCACGGCCCGCTCGGCAGCACCGGGTGCGGCTCGGGCGGGTGCGGCAGCGTCGGCGGGCGCATGACGTGCGTGCTGTTGAGGTTGGTGTGGAAGCTGACCGTGTCGTCGCCATCGCGTGACAACGTCCCGACGCTGTGATGGTGGACCGATGTCAGCGTCTCGGTGATGGCGTGGGTCAGTGTCGGATGCGGGCTGACCTCGACGAAGGTGGCGTGCTGCGCGGCGGCGGTGATGGCCTGGTGCAGCAACACCGGCTGACGGACGTTGTCGACCCAGTAGTCGGCGTCCAGCGTCAGCGGAGCGCCCGGGTCGGCAACCGTGGAGATGAATTGAATCGTCGGCGGCTTGGGCTTCAAATCAGCCAGTGCCGAACGTAATTCGGGAAGAATGGGATCCATCAGCGCGGTATGCGACGCGACTTCCATGTTCACCCGTCGCGCGAAACGCTCCTGCCCGCTGACCGCGACGATCGCCGCGTCTACCTGCGCAGGAGAACCGGCGATCACGGTCTGCCGCGGCGACAGGAATCCGGCCACGCTCACCTGGGGGTAGTCGGCGAGCAGCTTCTCGGCAGTCTCGGCGTCCATCTCCAGCAGACCCACCGCGCCCTGGCCGGCCAGCCCGGCCATCAGCCGTGACCGGGTCCCGATGACGCGCAGACCTTCGTCCGGGGTGAGCGCTCCGGCCACCACGGCCGCGGTCACCTCCCCCATCGAATGTCCGATCACCGCATCGGGTTCCACGCCGTAGGAGCGCCACAACGCGGTCAACGCCAACTGCAACCCCATTAGCACCGGCTGGACGCGCGCGTCGCCGGCCACCGGCTGGCCCTCGGTCAGCACCTGCTGCAGTGAGAACCGCATGTGCTCGACGAACAGCGGCTCCAACTCCTCGACCGCCGCGGCGAACACCGGCTCGTCGATCAGCAGCTGCCGTCCCATGCCGGCCCACTGCGAGCCCTGCCCCGAATACACGAAAACCGTTCCGGGCCTGCACAATCCCTCGTGCGGCTCGACCAGCCCGATCGCGGACTGGCCGGCGGCCAGCGCCTGCAGACCGGCCACGGCATTGGCGCGGTCCCGCGCGACCAGCGTCGCGAAAGTCTTGTGCTGGGTGCGGTGGTGATTGAGCGTGTGGGCGACATCGGTCAACGGCACCGCGGCGCCCGCACCGATCATCCAGTCCGCCAATGTCGCGGCAGTCGAGGCGACGCGCGCCGGAGTCTTGCCTGAGACCACCAGCGTGGTGATCACCGGTTCTGGTTGTGGCGCAGCAGGTTCGGCGGCCGGCGCCTGCTCGATGACCACGTGGGCGTTCGTGCCACTGACGCCGAAGGACGACACCCCGGCGCGGCGCGCCCGCCCGACGGCGGGCCAGTCCATGCCGTCGGCCGCGATGGTGAAGTTCGACGCTCCCTCGACCGCGTTGGGCGTCAACGCAGTGAAATGCAGATGCCGAGGAATGTAGCCCCGCTGCACGGTGAGCACGGTCTTGATGAAACCGGCGATGCCGGCGGCTGACTCCAGGTGGCCGATGTTGGTCTTGACCGACCCCAGCACCAGCGGCGCCGAGCCGCTGCGTTCGCCGAAAACCAGGTGTAGCGCTCCTAATTCGATCGGATCGCCCAGCGCGGTACCGGTGCCGTGGGCCTCGATATAGTCGATGTCCGAGGGCTCCAGTCGCGCCGCGGCCAGCGCCGCCCGCACCACCGCCTGCTGGGCAGGCCCACTGGGCACGGTCTGGCCACTGCTGGGCCCGTCCTGGTTGACCGCCGATCCGCGCACCACGGCCAACACCGAATCACCATCGCGCACAGCATCACTGAGCCGTTTGAGCACCACGACGCCGCAGCCCTCACTGCGCACGTAGCCGTCGGCGCTGGCGTCGAACGTCTTGCAGCGCCCGTCGGGAGCCAGCATCCCCCACCGCGAGGTGGCGACGCTGTTCTCCGGGCTCAGCATCAGGTTGACCCCGGCCACCAGCGCCTGGTCGCTCTCCCGCCGGCGCAGGCTCTGACAGGCCAGGTGGATGGTGACCAGCGACGACGAGCAGGCGGTGTCGAGCGCGACCGCGGGCCCGTGCGCCCCCAGGAAATAGGACAGGCGTCCGGCAGCAAAGTTCGCCGCGTTACCGAACGGCAGATATGGGTCGATCTCTTTCGCCGGCAGCCGACCGTGCAGACTCAGCCCGTAGTCGTGGGTCGTCATGCCGACGAAGACAGAGGTCTGGGTGCCGCGAACCTGCGACGCGGTGATGCCCGCGTTTTCCAATGCCTCCCAAGTGACTTCGAGTAACAGCCGCTGCTGCGGGTCCATCGCCGCGGCCTCCCGCGGGGAGATCCCGAAGAACTCGGCGTCGAATTCGTCAGGACGCCAAGAGGTGAGGAATCCGCCTTCTTTGCTGACGATCGTGCCGGGCGCGGAGTGGTCGTCGGCGAAGAAGGTGTCGGCATCCCAGCGCTCGGCCGGGACTTCGACGACGCCGCTCTCGCCGTCCTGCAGCATCTGCCAGAACTGATCAGGGGTATCTGCTCCACCCGGAAGCCGGCAACCGATCCCCACAACCGCAATGGGTTCGGTGTCGCCTTGTTCGGCGATTGCCAGCCGCGCTGTCAGGTCGTCGATCTTGCGCAACGCCTCGGTGATGATCGCCCGACGGTCCGACGGTGCAGCAGTCATAGCGCTCCCCCCGGTCTGTCGGAAAGTTGTTGTTGTCCTACATCGTGTGCGAGGAACGCGGCCTCGCCCACCGATGTCATCCGGGCGTATCCAGTCGGTTCGCCTCGTCGCGCCCACAACGTTCTACCCAGCCGAAGTGACTGATGTTACCGCCACTCGGCTGTTGCCGAACGTACCCCCCCTGCACAGCGGGCATTGAAAATCCGATAGAAGACACTGGCTTTACTCCCGCTGCGGTGTAAAACCGTCCGGACCCCACTAAGCGGTGGAGTCCAAACGGCTGAAGTCGTCCTGCTGGTAGACCTCAACACACGATGAACGGCGGATCTTCCCACTGGTGGTGATCGGAATCGACCCCGGGGGAACCAGCACGAGGTCGGCCACCCGCAGCCCGTGCGACTTCGAAATGGCAGATGTGACTTTCGCTCTCACGTCGCGGAGACGGTTTTGCATCTCCTGCGTGTTGCCCTTGTCTTTCATTTCGGCGATCACGATCAGGCGCTCGGTGCGACCGTCCTCGATGGAGATCGCCGCGACCCGGCCGCCGCTGATCTCCTGGGTGGTGGCCTCGATGTCGTCGGGGTAATGGTTACGCCCGTCGACGATCAGCAGGTCCTTGATCCGCCCGATGATGAACAGCTCGCCGTCGTAGATGGTGCCCAGGTCGCCGGTGCGCAGCCACGGGCCCAGCGGAGTGCCGCTGGACGGGTCGACCAGTTGACCACCGAAAGTCTTCTGGGTCTGCTGCGGCTTGCGCCAGTAACCGGCGGCGATGTTATCGCCATGGAGCCAGATTTCACCGACCATGCCGGCCGGGTTCTCGACGCGAGTCTCCGGGTCGACGATGCGGATCGTCGATGCGCGCGGAATCCCGACGCTGACCAGTTCGACGCCATTTTCGGTGTCGCAGGCCTCGGCGTGACCGGCGGACAGCTTCTCGTAGTCGAACGTGGCGACGGTCGGGGGCCGGCCGGGGCCAGACGAGTTCACGTAGACCATCGCCTCGGCCAGACCGTAGGACGGTTTCAGCGAGCTGGCCGGAAATCCGAACGGCCCGAACCGGTCGTTGAAGCGCCGGATGGTGGCCGCATGGACGCGCTCGGCACCGGACAGGATGGTGTGCACACCGGACAGGTCGAGCCCGGCCATGTCCTCGTCGGTGGTCCGGCGCGCGGCCAGCTCGAACGCGAAGTTCGGCACCGCGGTGAAGACGCGGGTGTTGTTGGCCATTTCCTGCACCCACCGCGCGGGACGCTGCAAGAACGCCATCGGGCTCATCAGCACCGAGTGCAGACCCATGGTCAGCGCGCCGGTGATGCCCAGCAACATGCCCATGTCGTGGAACACAGGTAGCCAGGACACCAGCGTGGTGTCGCTCGGCGGAACCGCGCCTTCGGCCTCGAAGTAGTCCTCGCGCACCTGCTGGCAGTTGGCCAGGATGTTCTTGTGGGTGACCACCACGGCGGCCGGGGATCGCGTCGAGCCCGAGGTGTACTGCAGCAAAGCGTTCTTGGTGCGCGGCGCCGCCGGCAGCGAGAAGTCGGGCACCGCGTCCAGGTCGAGGCTGTCGATCTCGATCAACGCCGGCGCCTTGCCCGGCAGCGAGCGCGCGCAATCAACCACATCGTCGACAACGGTCGAGGTCGTCAGCAGGACGGCGGGAGCACAGTCCTGCAAGGCGGCCGAGGCCCGCTCGTCGTGGTGGCCGAACTGCGGCACGGGCAGCGGGACCGCGACCAGGCCGGCCTCCAAGGCGCCATAGAAGGCGACGACGTAGTCCAGGCCCTGCGGCGCGAGGATGGCAGCACGGTCTCCCGGAGCGCCGACGGTGGAGATCTCCGCGGCGAGAGCCTGCACGCGGCCGTAGATGTCCGACCATGTGAGGGTCTGGCGGTAGCCGGCCGGATCGACGTCGTAGTCGATGTACGTGTACGCCTTGGCATCCGGTTGCTGACGGGCCCATTCCCGCAGTACCGCGGCGATAGAGCCTTCCGTAACTGCCATCGGGACACCACCCCTTAAAGATCTAGAGCCCCGGACAACAACTAGACGGGCGCTTGTGATGCAGGAGATTAACAGGGGCCACGCACTTCTCGGACCAAAAACCCAAGAATGTAATACGCGCGCCAAACAGAAGGCCCGTTCATACCAGCGTCATTGCTGTGACTATAGGTTTGCTATGTAGGCCGTGTCCGGAGGTGTCCACTCCCCGATCACGACGCCCTCACCTTACCGGACGGTCAGTTAAATCGCATAACTCCTAAAGCGCAAACTCTTTGCGGGCCATTTTCCGTGGTGACGACGGCGCCGGGGGTTCGGGTGGCGATCGCAGCGGCTGGAGCGGCCCTCGATGGGACGACTCTGCCCGTGGGGCGCCTGCGTCGCCTGTGAAACCTCCGCCGAAGAGGGGGTTTGCTGGGTTTCGCCACGCCGAGCCCGTGATGTGGCGTTATTCACTTTTTTCAAAGATCCCCAGTTGAACGCGCGCGGCGGGCGCCTGCGGATCCCCGTCCACCGGCACGGGGTAGCCATGCCGTCCAAGTTATCGGCGTTAGCATCCAATTCATTGGCTATTTATTGTTTTCTACATATAACGAACGCGACCGCATTTGCATCAACGGCATTGACAAGAATCGTTTGAATTAACGCTTAGCTCAACCTCTACAAGAGGACAAGATCTTGGGCTCGATCTCGCTTACTAACTCGGCGATGTGATCGGTCAGATAAAAATGATGCCCGGGAAAAACTTTCATAGTGAACTCAGAGGTCGTGCGTTCCACCCACGGTTGAACCTTCTCGGGGGTCGCCACTTCGTCGTCGTCGCCCAAGAACGCCGAGATCGGGCAGGACAGCTTCTCGCCCGGCGGGCAGTCGTATTTCGAGATCGCCTTGAGGCCCCGAAGCGTCGGCAGGATGCTGGCCGCGAATTCCTCGTTTTCCAGAAACTCCGGATTGACGCCCGTCATCTCGCTCACCGCGTCGAGCAGTCCGCGGTCCGATTCGGGGACGTGCTCGTAGCCGACGTGACCCGGTGCGGCGACGGCTGAGACGAACAGCGCGGCAATCGGACTGCCCGCCTGCTCGAATCGACGCGCGACCTCGAACGCCAGCAGCCCGCCCATGCTGTGGCCGAAGAACGCGATCTTCTCGCCCGCGTCTTCCGGCGGCTTGATCATCTGGCAAACCTTGTCGGCCAGATCGCCGATGGTGGTAAACGACCCGAGGTCATGATTACCACCGCGGCCGGGATACCTAACGGCGACACGTTTGATATCGCTGGCAAAGGCTTTGGCGAAGGGTACGTAAAACTCGGCCGATCCCCCGGCGTGCGGAAAGATGTAAAGCTTTGGTGGCTGCCCGGTCACGCGGCAACGATACAGTCCGCGACATGCAGGCCCCGCCACGACGCGGAAGCGCCCGCCCCGGCGGGCTATGGCTAAGGCGGTTCAGTCACCATTCGAAAACCTGTGAAAAAGCAAAGAAATTACTGAGCCGTTTCCCGGCCAGACGGTTTCGCGATTCGGCTATCGCCAAAGGCGAAAAAGCCTTACGATTTGAGCGCCATCATGTGTGGCAATCGCTCTAGGGGAGGTCAATCCAAACGCCCCGATCTGAAGTACTGTTCAGCTTCAGACTCGGTGGCGGTTTGTTGGAGGAGGTTGGAAAGTGTTCGTAACCACACAGCCAGACGTGTTGCAGGGAGCTGCAGGCACGCTGTCCGGTATCGGCGACGCGATGGTCGCCCGTAACTCGGCCGCGGCCGCGCCGACGACGGCCTTGGCCCCGGCGGCCTCGGATCTTGTCTCGGCCATGACGGCCGCGCAGTTCGGCACGCACGGCGCGACGTACCAGCAGATCGCCGCCCAGGCCGCAGAGGTACACGAGCAGTTGGTGGCCGCGCTGCGCTCCGGTGCCGGCGCCTACGCGTTGACCGAAGCGGCCAACGCGGCCGCGTCCATTTAGGCGGGGCGTAGGTCGATGAGCTTTTCGCTGATACCTCCGGAGATCAACTCCGCGCTGATGTACTCCGGCGCGGGGTCCGGTCCGTTGTTGGAGGCCGCGACGGCGTGGGACGAGTTGGCCGCCGACCTGGAGGCCACCGCCACGCAGTACCAGACCGCGATCACCAACCTGACCACCGGGACGTGGCTCGGTCCGTCGTCGACACAGATGGCCGCGGCCGCTGAGCCGTACATCGGCTGGCTGCAGAGCACCGCGGCCGAAGCCGCCCAGACCGGCGCCCAGGCCAAGGCCGCTGCCGCCGCGTACACGACCGCGTACTCGTCGATGGTTCCGCCGCCGGTGATCTCGGCCAACCGCGCCGAGTTGACCACGCTGGTGTCGAACAACTTCCTCGGCCAGAACACCGGAGCGATCGCCAACAACGAGGCCGACTACCTGTCGATGTGGATCCAGGATGCCCTGGGCATGGACACCTACAGCCAGGCTTCGACCGGTGCGTCCGGCGCCCTGCCTGCGCAGACCGCCGCGCCAATGGTGACCAGCGGGGTGGATCCGTCGGCCGTGGCCGCGGCTGCTAGCCCGGCCGACGACGGCCGACTCGCTCGGCGTCAGCGGCTCATCAACGGCCGTCGCGGACCTGTTCGGCTACACGCCGGCACGGCGACGCCCTGCGCTGACATCTGGCCGGACTTGGCGCCTTTGCTCCCGACGGTGAGTCACGGCGCTCGCCGCTAACCCCTCCGCCGCACTGCTTCCGGTCCAGGCGACCTACTACATGGGCATGCTGGGCAGCACGCCCGCTCGTATGTTCATGAGCGGTGGCGGTAGCGGTGGAGCTGCAGGCGGCATCAGCGGCGACGCGCTGAGCGGCATGAAGGACTCGCTGCTGGCCAACGTCGGCAAGCTGGTCGACACCAAGGGTGCAGCCGTGTTGAGCGGCGTGACTGGCCAGCTGTCCAAGATGGGAGCCGGCATCCAGTCCGGGATCCAGGCGCAGATGGCCGCCGCGATGCACGCCGGCGGGCTGTCGGTGCCGCACTCCTGGCACACCGGCGCGGAAGGCGGCATGGATCGCGCCGCCCCGCTGCTGCCGTCCACCAGCGTCGCGCCGCCGAGCCTGATGCACGGACTGCCCACCAGCCCGTTCTCGCAGGGCCTGATGGGCGCACTCGCCGGACGCGGGATGAGCTCCATGGGTTCGAAGGTCGCCGCCAAGGTGATGCCGCGCTCGCCCGCCGGCGGATAACATTCCTCACAACGTAGTGACTGCTAACACGCCCCGATAGGAGAACAAAATGCCCACACGCTTTATGACTGACCCGCACGAGATGCGTTCGATGGCAGGACGTTTCGATGTGCACGCCCAGACGGTGGAGGACGAGGCCCGCAAGATGTGGGCGTCGAGCCAGAACATCGCCGGAGCCGGCTGGAGCGGTACCGCTCAGGCCACCTCCTACGACACCATGGGCCAGATGAACACCGCGTTCCGCAACATCGTCAACATGCTGCACAGCGTGCGTGACGGACTGATCCGCGACGCCAACAACTACGAGGCCCAAGAGCAGGGCTCGCAGCAGATCCTGTCCAGCTAGTCCATCACCGAAAACCTTTAGGAGAACAGTCATGTCGATCAGTTACCAGTTCGGTGATGTCGATGCCCACGGCGCGATGATCCGCGCCCAGGCCGCTTCCCTGGAGTCCGAGCACCAGGCCATCGTTCGCGATGTGCTGGCTGCCGGTGACTTCTGGGGCGGCTCGGGTTCGGTAGCGTGCCAGGAGTTCATCACCCAGTTGGGTCGTAACTTCCAGACCATCTACGAGCAGGCCAACAGCCACGGCCAGAAGGTGCAGACCGCCGGCAACAACATGTCGAGCACCGACTCCGCCGTCGGCTCCAGCTGGGCCTGACACCCGCACCACCGATTGTGGCCCGCACACCCAAGGTGTGCGGGCCACAACCATTTCTGGAGCCAGCCCCGCCGTCCGTCGCCAGGCGTACCCGCGCGCGGGCGATACCGCCGGTACCGGCTAGCCTGGACGGTAACCGCATGACAAGGAGCGTCCATGGAAGGCTTTGCCGGAAAAGTTGCCGCAGTGACCGGCGCCGGATCGGGAATCGGTCAGGCACTGGCCATCGAACTCGGCCGCTCGGGCGCCTCGCTGGCGATCAGCGACGTCGACCTCGAGGGGCTCGCGGAGACCGAGGAACAGCTCAAGGCCATCGGCGCCCCGGTCCGTAGCGACCGGCTCGACGTCACCGAGCGCGAGGCTTTCCATATCTACGCCGATCACATCAAAGAGCACTACGGCAAGGTCAACCAGATCTACAACAACGCCGGCATCGCCTATACCGGCGACGTCGACATCACCGCGTACAAGGACATCGAGCGGGTGATGGATGTCGACTTCTGGGGAGTTGTCAACGGCACCAAGGCTTTTCTGCCGCATCTGAAAGCCTCCGGCGACGGCCATGTAATCAATGTGTCCAGCCTGTTCGGGATGCTGTCAATTCCCGGGCAGGCCGCGTACAACTCGGCCAAATTCGCGGTACGCGGCTTCACCGAGGCGCTGCGCCAGGAGATGGTGCACAACCACCAGCCGGTGAAGGTGACGGCGATACACCCCGGTGGCATCAAGACCGCGATCGCCCGCAACGCGCTCACCGCCGAAGGGGTGGATGCCGCGGCCCAGTCCAAGGTCTTCGACAAGCGGCTGGCCTCCACCACCCCGCAGCGGGCGGCCGAGATCATCTTGGACGGCGTGCGCAAGAACAAGGCCCGGGTGCTGGTGGGCCAGGACGCCGTCGTGATCGACCTGCTGGTGCGGATCACCGGTTCGAACTACCAGCGGCTGTTCGCCCCCGTGATCAGCCGGATCAAGCCGCCGTCGCGCTAGCTCAGCGGCCGAGCGGGTGTTCGTTCAGCCACGCGTCGGCCACGGCCTGCGGATCCGCTCCGGCGGTCACCTGGCGGCGCATGTCGACCAGCGCGGCGGTGTCCAGCACGCCGGCCACTTCGTTGACCGCCAGCAGTTGTCGGTCGGTCAGCTCGTTGCGGCGGTAGAGCGGCACCACATTCTCCGCCTGCACCAGCGCAGGCTTGCCGTCGGTGAGCACCACCAGGTCGGCGGGCACGTTCGGATCGGCAGTGGTGGTCCAGGCCGCCGCCACCTCACCGGACCTCACTGCCGCGAAAAGCGTTGCATCGTCTGGGAATTCGTGACCACCAGGTAGACGGCAGCCGCCGATCGCCGAGGGCGCCGGGGCGCCGGCGATCGATCCGACGGTCAGTCCGTCGCAGTGCTTGGCCAGCACGCCGAGATCGCTTCCGCCCCAGTCCTTCGAGGTGGACCCGGCCACCGCCAGCGCGGGCTTGTCCTCGGCGGCGGTGGCGTAGTCGCCGGCCGCGATACCCTCCGGCAGCGCGCCGATCATCGCTTTGTAGACCTGCGCGTCCGAGCGCACGTTGGCCCCCGGCTGGAAGACCTGCAGCACCCGTCCGGTGAGGCTGGGCACGACGACAAACGCACCGGAGTCCAACTTGGCCAATGGATCTGGCGCTTGCTCGGTGTGCGCCGGAAAACCATACGAGCGCAACGCTCCGGTGTAGACGTCCGCCAGCAGCGTCGACTCGATGCCCGCCCGGGATCCGACCACCAACTCAGCCGCGTGATGCGCGGTGCTGTGGCCACAGCCCGTCATCGCCAGCGCAGCGGTCAGCGCCAGCGCGGTGCGTCGGCCGGCCGTCACTCCGCGGTGTCGGCGGCGGCGGCAACCGCGGCGGCAACCGCCGGCTCGACCCGGGGATCGAGCGGACTCGGAACGATCCGGTCGTGCGCCAGGTCGTCGGCGGCGATGGCGTAAATCGCCTCGGCCGCAGCGATTTTCATCTCTTCGGTGATGCGGCGGGCACCGGCGTCCAGCGCTCCGCGGAACACGCCCGGGAAGGCCAGTACGTTGTTGATCTGGTTCGGGAAGTCGCTGCGCCCGGTGGCCACGATCGCGGCATGCTTGGCCGCCACGTCCGGGTGGACTTCCGGATCGGGGTTCGACAGCGCGAACACGATGCTCCTGGGTGCCATGGTGGCGATCAGTTCCTCGGGAACCACACCGCCGGAGACACCGAGGAAAACGTCGGCGCCTTCGAGCGCCTCGACCATGCCGCCGGTGCGGCCGTGCGGGTTGGTGCGCGCGGCGAGTTCGGCTTTGACCGTCGTTCATGCCGGCCCGGTCGCGGTGCAGGATGCCCTGCGAGTCGAGCACGGTGATGTCCGAAATGCCCCTGGCCTGAAGCAGATTGGCGCATGCGACGCCCGCTGCCCCGGCGCCGGAGACGACGACACGCAGCGTGGTCATGTCACGGTCGAGCGCGGTTGCGGCACCCATCAGCGCGGCCAGCACCACGATCGCGGTGCCGTGCTGGTCGTCGTGCATCACCGGGCAGTCCAGCGCCTCGATGACGCGGCGTTCGATCTCGAAGCAGCGCGGCGCGGAGATGTCCTCGAGGTTCACCGCACCGAACGTCGGGCGCAGCCGAACCAGCGTCTCGACGATCTCGTCGGGGTCCTTGGTGTCCAGCACGATCGGGATGGCGTCCAGCCCGGCGAACTCCTTGAACAGCCCGCACTTGCCTTCCATCACCGGCAGCGAAGCGGCCGGCCCGATGTCGCCCAGACCGAGCACCGCGCTGCCGTCGCTGACGACCGCGACCAGCCGACCCGACCAGGTGTAGCGAGCGGCCAGCGTGTGATCGCCGGCGATCGCGCGGCTCACTTGCGCCACACCCGGGGTGTAGGCGATCGACAGCGAGCGCTGAGTGTCCAGCGCCGTCGTCAGACCGACAGATAGTTTGCCCCCGGAGTGCGCCTCGAAGATCTCCGCATCGGTGATCGCGCCCTCGTCACTGTGGGTCTGTATCGATTCAACCAATTCAGACACGTTGCCCAGCGTAACGACTACTCATTAGTAGCCCTAATCGACGAGTGCTCGCGGCTCAGATCAAGCCCAGGTCGGTGACCGCGCTGCGCTCGTCGGCGAGCTCGGCGGTCGACTTGTCGATCCGGCTGCGGGAGAAGTCGTTGATGTCCAGACCCTGCACGATGCTCCAGTCGCCACCCTCGGTGGTCACCGGGAACGACGAGATCAGACCCTCCGGCACACCATAGGAACCGTCGGAGATGACGGCCATCGAGACCCAGTCGTCCTTCGGCGTGCCCAGCAGCCAGTCGCGGGCCGCATCCACGGTGGCCGACGCTGCCGAGGCGGCCGAAGAGCTGCCGCGGGCATCGATGATCGCCGCGCCGCGCTTGGCGACGGTCGGGATGAAGTCGTCGGCAATCCACTTCTCGTCGCCCACGACCTCGGCGGCGTTCTTGCCGTTGATCTCGGCGTGGAAGATGTCGGGGTACTGGGTGGCCGAGTGGTTGCCCCAGATGGTGACCTTCTTGATGTCGGTGACCTTGGCGCCGGTCTTCTTGGCCAGCTGAGAGAGGGCCCGGTTGTGGTCCAGGCGGGTCAGCGCGGAGAACCGCTCCTTGGGAATGTCGGGAGCGTTGTTCTGCGCGATCAGGGCGTTGGTGTTGGCCGGGTTACCGGTCACGCCGATGCGGACGTCGTCGGCGGCCACCGAGTTCAGCGCCTTGCCCTGGGCGGTGAAGATCGCGCCGTTGGCCTCCAGCAGGTCGCCGCGCTCCATGCCCGGACCCCGCGGACGGGCGCCGACGAGCAGCGCCAGGTTCACGCCGTCGAAGATCTTGTTGGGGTCGGCACCGATCTGGACGCCGGACAGCAGCGGAAATGCGCCGTCGTCGAGCTCCATCACCACACCCTCGAGCGCCTTGAGGGCGGGCTCGATCTCGAGCAGCCGCAGCTCGATCGGGCGGTCGGGGCCCAACAGCGAGCCGCTGGCCAGGCGAAACAGCAGGCTGTAACCGATTTGGCCGGCGGCGCCGGTGACGGCGACCTTCAGGGGTGCAGTGCTCACGTCTATTCGCTCCTTGGTGGAGATTTCCCCGGCATGCTTCAGGTCGGCCTGATGCGCAATACGCGTCGCGTCGAAACTAGCGCACGCACCCGCTCGGCAAACCCCCTACCCCGCATCAACGCTGGCCAGCGCAATCTTGGACAGCAGATAACCATCTTGGGCGCGTAGCATGACCGAGGCTTCATTGGATTCTCGCTGCAGATGGGAGGTTACGGATGCCTACGTTTCGCGAGCTACGCGACATACCTGAAACGCTGCGTCCTCTGGCACGACCCCAGCGGGATGAGCCTCCTCATCCGCAGCCGCAGCCAGGATCAGCTGACCGCCGATCAAGCGGTCGTCGATTGCGGCATCTACGTCGACGGCGAGCGGCTTCCGGGCACCTTCAGTTACGGAGAAGCCCGGGCCAAAGTGACAGAGATACAGCTGAGCTGGCCAGGAGGCCTTCGCCTGGATCGGACTGCACGCGCCTACCGAGCACCAGATGCAGGAAGTCGGCGACGCGTTCGGCATGCACGAGCTGGCTATCGAGGACGCGGTCTGCGCTCACCAGCGGCCCAAGCTCGAGCGCTATGACGAATCGCTGTTCCTGGTCCTCAAGACGCTCAACTACGTGCCACACGAGTCGACCTTGCTGGCCCGCGAGATTGTCGAGACCGGCGAGATCATGGTCTTCGTCAGCCGCGATTTCGTGGTGACGGTCCGGCACGGCGATCACGGTCGGCTGACGGATGTGCGCAAACGGATGGACGCCGACCCCGAGCACATGCGGCTGGGCCCATTCGCGGTGATGCACGCCATCGCGGACGCTGTTGTCGACCACTACCTCGAAGTCACCCAGCTGATGGAGGGCGACATCGACGCCATCGAGGAGGAGGCGTTCGCGCCGGACCACCGCACCCAGATCGAGCCGATCTACCAGATGAAGCGTGAGGTGGTCGAGCTGCGCCGATCGGTCAATCCGCTGTCGGTGCCGTTCGCGCGGTTGCAGAGCGAACACAAGGACCTGGTCTCCAAAGAGGTCCGGCGCTATCTGCGTGACGTCGGCGACCACCACACCCATGCGGCCGATCAGATCGCCAGCTACGACGAGAATCTCAGCTCGCTGGTGCAGGCCGCGCTGGCCCGGGTCGAGATGCAGCAGAACACCGACATGCGCAAGATGTCGGCGTGGGCGGCGCTGCTGGCGATACCCACGATGGTCGCCGGCATCTACGGGATGAACTTCGAGTACATGCCCGGGCTGAAATGGCACTGGGGCTACCCGACGACCATCGTCGGCACGGCGCTGATATGTCTGTTTCTGCACCGCAACTTCCGGCGCAACGACTGGTTGTAGCGGTCAGGTTGGCTGCGCGGCAGGCCGATTGGGGTCCAGCACGTCGACCCCGTCGGCTCGCCACGCCTCACGCATCGCGTCGGCGCCCTTCAGCCGGACCCAGGCGGCCTCGGTCGCGGTGATCGGCGTCGCGGACAGAAAGCGCACCGGATCGCGGGGCGGGTCCAGCGGCAGCTCGGCAATGTCGCTGTCGCCCAACAACACCGCGGTGAACGGCACCCGCACGGACGCCTGGCGTCCACAGCGGCCCGCTGAGGTCGACCAGCGCATCGGGCATCAGCACCACACCCTCGACCGCCGGCGATGCGGCCACGATGGCCAGACTGCGGGCCAAGCCGGTGATGGCCTTCGTATCACGCAGCTGGAGAACGACTTCGGCCCGCGGGCCCAGTTCGGGATCGGCCAGCACCGCGGTCGGGTCGACCATCGGATGGCGCGAGCAGCCCAGCGAGACGTAGTGCACCACCGCGGACCGGCCGTCGGCGTCGGCGCGGTAGCGCAGCACGTCGATCGACTCGGCACCCAGAAAGGTCACGCTGGCGACAGCGGGCTCGGCGTCGTCGAAGTGCGTATCCAGGTGCGCACGCACCCGGTCCAACGGCTGGGTCACGCGGCATCGGGCGGCGGCGGAAGAGTCAGGTTCGCCCCGGTGTCGGGATCGAATACGGCGAGTTGTGCTGTGTCGAAAGCCAACTCCAGCGTCTTGCCTTTCGCGGCCTTGGACGCGGCCGGCACCCTGGCGACGAATTCGTGCTCCCCCGAACCGGATTCGTCTTCGAGGTCGGACAGCTGGTCGGACTGCACAGCCGAGCCTTCGGTGGTGAAGTAGACGTACTTGTCGGCACCCAGCGACTCGACCATGTCGACCTTCACCTCGAAGCTCAGCGCGCTGATCCGCTGGTAGGCGTCGATCAGCGCAGCGTCCTTCAGATGTTCCGGCCGAACGCCGACGATCACGTTCTCCGGCGCCGGGTGCGCCGCGAGCACATCGAGGACGGGCTGGGTCAGCGTCACCTCGCCGAACGGCAGGCGCAGCCCGGTGGCGGTCACGCTGGCGGGGAAGAAGTTCATCGCCGGCGATCCGATGAAGCCCGCGACGAACAGGTTCGCCGGCCGCTCGTACAGCTCGTCCGGGCGCGCCGATCTGCTGCACCACCCCGCCGCGCATCACCACCACGCGGTCGCCGAGCGTCATCGCCTCGGTCTGATCGTGGGTGACATAGACGGTGGTGGTGCCCAGCCGTCGTTGCAGCCGGGCGATCTCACCGCGCATCTGCACCCGCAGCTTCGCATCCAAGTTGGACAGCGGCTCGTCCATCAGAAATGCCTTGGGGTGACGCACAATCGCCCGGCCCATCGCCACCCGTTGACGCTGCCCGCCGGACAACTGCGCCGGCTTACGGTCGAGCACCTCGGTCAGGTCGAGAATCTTCGCGGTGTCCTCGACCTTCTTGGTGATCTCCGCCTTCTTCATCTTCTGCAGCGTGAGCGGGAACGCGATGTTCTGGCGCACCGTCATGTGCGGATAGAGCGCGTACGACTGGAACACCATCGCGATGTCGCGGTCCTTGGGCGCCTTGTCGTTCACCCGCTCGCCGCCGATGCGCAGCTCCCCTGACGAGATATCCTCAAGGCCGGCAATCATATTCAGCGTCGTCGATTTTCCGCAGCCGGACGGCCCGACCAAGATGATGAACTCGCCCTCGGCGATGGTGAGGCTGAATTCCTGCACGGCCAACGCGCCGTCGGGGTAACTCTTGGTCACCCGGTCCAACACAATCTCGGCCATCGCGCTATCCCTTCACTGCACCGGACGTCAACCCCGCGACGATCCGTCGTTGGAAGACTAGAACAAAAACGATGATCGGCACGGTGATCACCATGGCGCCGGCCGCGATCGACCCGGTCGGCTCCTCGAATTGCGAACTGCCGGTGAAGTTCGCGATCGCCACCGGCGCGGTGATCGCCGCCTTGGTGGCGGTCAACGACAACGCCAGCAACAGGTCGTTCCAGGCGAAGATGAAGACCAGGATCGCTGTCGTCACGATGCCCGGCGCCGCCAGCGGCGCGATGACCTTACGGAACGCCTGGGCCGGCGTGGCACCGTCCATCTTGGCCGCCTTCTCCAGATCCAACGGGATCTCCCGGAAGAATGCCGACAGCGTATAGATCGACAGCGGCAGCGCGAACGTGATGTAAGGGATGATCAGCCCCGGCCAGGTGTCGAACAGCCCGATCCGGCGTTCGATGTTGAACAGCGGGGTGACCAGCGAGATCGCCGGAAACATCGAAATCAACAGCACCGCACCGATCAATGCGCGCTTACCGGGAAACTCCAGCCGCGCCACCGCATAAGCCGCCATCGCGCCGATCACCACCGCGATCGCCGTGGTGAGCACACCGATTCCGACCGAGTTGACCAATGCAGAGCTGAAGTAATTCCCGCGGAAGATTCCGCGGTAGTTGTCGAACGTCACGTGGAGGGGAATCAGCTTGCCGTCCTTGACCGTTGACGTCGGTTTGAGCGAAAGGCTGAGAATCCACAGCACCGGCACCAGCGCATACAGCAGCACCAGGGTATCGACGATCACCCATCCGGCCGCGCGCCGCGCGCCCACGCGTTCAGCGCCCATCGCCGCCACCGGGTGCCGCCGCGCCGAAGACCTTGATGAAAAGCAATGCGATCAGGGTCACGCAGCAGAAGATCAGCACCGAAATCGCCGAGCCGAGGCCGACATTGAAGCCTTTGAAGAGATTGTCGTAACCGAGGATCGACACCGATCCGGTGTTGCCGGTGCCCCCGGTGAGCACGTAGATGTTGTCGAAGATCCGGAATGCGTCCAGGGTGCGGAACAGCAGTGCCACCAGGATCGCCGGTTTGATCAGGGGCAGCGTGATCGTGCGCAGACGGCGCCACGCGCCGGCGCCGTCCACCTCCGCGGCCTTGAGCAGATCGGCCGGCACCAGCGCCAACCCGGCCAGCAGCAGCAACGACATGAATGGCGTCGTCTTCCACACCTCAGCGATCACCACGACGCCAAGCGACGAAAACTGATGTGCCAGTGGCGCACTGCCGTGCGGCAACAGGTTGGCCAGATAACCGGTTCCCGGCGTCCACGCGTAAAACCAGCTGTAGGAGGCGACCACCGTCACGATCCCGTACGGGATCAGCACTGCGGTGCGCACCAGACCTTTGCCGATCAGCGTGCGGTGCATCGCCAATGCCAGCGCCAGACCGAGCACGAACTCGATTGACACCGAAGCCACCGTGATCGCCAGCGTGACCGCCAGCGCCATCCACCAGTAGCGGTCGGTCAGGATCGTCTGATAGTTACCGAGACCGATGAACCGGGTGTCGTTGGGCGTGGCCAGGTTATTGCGTTGCAGGCTCAACCACACCGCGTAGCCGATCGGATACGCGGTGACGGCGAGCATCAGCAGCGCGGCCGGCGCGACCAAGACGAACGCCAGTCGCCGCTCCCGCCGAGTCGTGGCTGCTCACGGCAGCAGTCCTTTGCCGTCGATCGCCTTGCGTACCTGCACCGTCAGGTCGTCAGCCGTCTTCTCCGGGTCGATCCGGGTGATCGGGGCCAGCGTCGCGGCGATCCGGGTCGACACCGACTGGTAGGCCGGCGTCGCGAGCCGGACCGCGGGGTCGGTCAGTTGTTGGCGAATGATCTCGTACATCGGGTATTTCGCTTGAAACTGCGGATCGGCGTACAGCGAGGTGCGCACGGCGGGCAGGCCGCCGTCGAGCGAGACGTACTTCTCGTTGGCCGGACTGCGCAGACACCGGATCGCTTCGAACGCCTCGGCCTTGTGCCGGCTCGTCGCGGACACCGCGAGGTTGAGCCCACCGATCGTTACCTTGGCCGGCTGCCCCGGTTGCACGCGTGGATACGGTGCGAAGCCGAAAACCTTTCTGCTGGCGTCGTATGCCTCGCGGAACTGCTGCTCGGTGGGCTTGAACGAGCCGACGTCGTTGATGCTGCCGGCCAGGTCCGGCCGACGGTTCAGCGGCAGAAACGGCACACCACCCTTCACGGCGTTCTCCAGCATCGATGCCAGCGCGTAGGGCCAGTTGACCTCGAGCGCGGACTTGCCCTGCTCGAACGCCAACCGCGCGGTGCCGGCATCGCTGCGGATGACCGACGGGTCGGCGCCCGGCGCAGTCGCCACCGACTTCAGAATCTGCAGCGCCTTGACGGTGGCGGCCCGGTGTTCGGGAGTATCGGTGAGGGTGACCGTGCTGCCGTCCTCGGAAAGCACTTGGCCGCCGGCACTTTCCAGCAGGGTGTTGAACCAGACCACCACGGCCTCGTTCTGGTTGGCCTGCACACCGATCCAGCTGGGTCCGCCCGCGGCGTGCAACCGGGTGGCCTCGTCGATCATGCCGTCCCATGTCGACGGCGGCTTGTCCATCAAATCTGTCCGGTACCAAAGTAATTGGGTGTTGGTGCTGACGGGCGCCG
>CAVWLG010000043.1:0-94209 GCA_963755805.1 uncultured Actinomycetota bacterium | reverse complement strand
GGCGCCGGTCGACCGGATTACCCAGCGGGTCCGTCTTGACGAACATCTCCTGTTCATTCCAGTCGTCGTAATACGAACTGCCCAAAAGGATTCGGATACCCAGGTTGATGTCGACCAGCGAGTGCGTCACCAGCTTGCCGTCGACGACGACACCGGGCGTGACGAACATGGCGTTGCCCCAACGCTCCATGTCCTTGTACTCGAAGTTGCACACGTCGGGGTCCTGGAAGGAGCCCCAGCAGCCCAGCAGGGTGCGGCGCAGGCCGACCTTCTCGTATCCGGGCATCGCCTCGTAGAAGAAGTCGAAGAGATCGTCGTGCATGGGCACGACCTTCTTCATGAACTCCACATAACGCATCAGCCGCGTCACGTAGTCGGTCATCAGCTGAATGGTCGCGACGGTGCCGACCCCGCCGGGATACAGCGTGGACGGGTGCACGTGGCGACCCTCCATCAGGCAGAACATCTCTCGCGTCCAACGGCTGACCGCAAGCGCCTCGCGGTAGAACTCCCCGCTGAACGGATTCAGCGACCGCATGATGTCGGCGATGGTCTTATACCCGTGTTCGCCGGCATGCGGAGCCTGGGTGTTTTCGGCTTTGGCCAGCACACCCGGATTGGTCTCGGAGACCATCTTTTCGCAGAAGTCCACGCCGACCAGGTTTTCCTGAAAGATGTTGTGGTCGAACATGTATTCCGCGGCTTCGCCGAGGTTGACGATCCATTCACCCAGAGGCGGTGGCTTGACGCCGTACGCCATGTTCTGCGCATAACAGGAACAGGTGGCGTGGTTGTCACCGCAGATGCCGCAGATGCGGCTGGTGATGAAGTGCGCGTCGCGAGGGTCCTTGCCTTTCATGAAAATCGAGTAGCCGCGGAAGATGGACGACGTGCTATGGCACTCGACGACCTCGCGGTTCTCGAAGTCGATCTTGGTGTAGATGCCGAGGCTGCCCACGATCCGGGTGATCGGATCCCAGGCCATTTCGACTAACTGGCCGGGCTCGCGCTTCGCGTGGGACGGCTCGGGGATGATCGTTGTCATCGGAGTTTGCTCCCTATCTTCTGCTGAGAAGTCGTGCCCGGCCCTACCAGGTGCGGTGTGCGCCCGTGGTGAGTTTGTCGCCCTTGTGTCGCCAGCGCGGTTCCTTGTCGAGCGTGCGGTTGGTGACGCCGCGCAGGCTGCGTATCACCGAGCCGTACAGTCCCGATGCGGTGGTGGAAACCTTGCCGCCAGGCGGCTCGTCCATGAACGGCATGAACTTGTCCGGGAACCCGGGCATGGTGCATCCGATGCAGATGCCGCCGACGTTCGGGCAGCCGCCGATGCCGTTGATCCAGCCTCGCTTGGGCACGTTGCATTTGACCACCGGACCCCAGCAGCCAAGTTTGACAATGCATTTCGGTGATCCGTACTCGGTGGCGAAGTCGCCCTGCTCGTAGTAGCCGGCCCGGTCGCAACCCTCGTGCACGGTGTTGCCGAACAGCCACTGTGGGCGCAGCGCGTCGTCGAGCGGAATCATCGGCGCTTGCCCGGTGGCCATGTAGAGCAGGTAGGTCAGTGTCTCCGACAGGTTGTCCGGGTGGATCGGGCAGCCCGGAACGCAGACGATCGGGATCCCGGCTTTGCTCTTCCATTCCCAGCCGAGGTAGTCGGGCACGCCCATTGCACCGGTTGGGTTACCGGCCATCGCGTGGATGCCGCCGTAGGTGGCGCAGGTCCCCACCGCGACCACCGCCGTCGCCTTCGGGGTCAGCCGGTCGAGCCACTCACTGGTCGTCATCGGCTGCCCGGTGGCCGGGTCGTTGCCGAAGCCGCACCAGTACCCCTCGTTCTTGATCGCTTCGTTGGGAATCGAACCTTCCACGACGAGCACGAACGGCTCGAGCTCACCGCGGTCGGCCTTGAAGAACCACTCGAGGAAATCGTCTGCCCCGCCGGTGGGGCCGCACTCGAAGTCGATCAGCGGCCAGTGCACAGCGATCTTGGGCAGACCGGGGAGCGCGCCCAGCGCGATCTCCTCGATACTGGGTTGGGTGGCCGCAGTCAGTGCCACCGAATCGCCATCGCAACTTAGGCCCGCATTGATCCATAGAACGTGGATCAATGTTTCTTCCGCTTTGACTGCTGCTTCCGTTGGCATAGCGCAGCTTTCCGGGCCCGGGCTAAGGTCCCTGGCACCGCGGGAGTCGACGATCGGCCCGCTTACGCGGCGCGTGGTTCTGGGTTTACTCTCGCCGAACTACCTTGTCAACGAAGTTCTGGCAAATCCGGAGGCCGGGTACGGGTTTCCGGATTTGCGCCTGATTTCGTTAAGCAGAGGCGTATTCTGGGCGCTCGATCGCCGTTCGGAACCAGCAGCGGCGCGGGTCGATTGAGCAACATAAAGCCCGTCTTGCGAATCAGTTGCATGTGTTGGGATTCAAGCGATTACCGCCTGTCATCCAGACGCGTGCTTGAGATGAAACCGCGGTGCGCTCAGGTCGCTGAGCCCGCTGTGAACTGTCGCAGCCAATCGAACCAATCGGCCATGCCGACGCCGGTGCGGGCGCTGACTGGCAAAATCGTCGCCGTCGGATTGACCTCGCGCACGCGGGCGATATACGAGTCGACGTCGACATCCAAGTACGGCACCAGATCTATCTTGTTGAGCAGCACCACGTCGACGGCGCGGAACATCACCGGGTACTTCAGCGGTTTGTCGTCACCCTCGGTAACCGAATAAACCATCGCCTTGGCATGTTCGCCGACGTCGAATTCGGCGGGGCACACCAGATTTCCGACGTTTTCGATGATCACCAGGTCGAGGCTGTCCAGATCCAGTCCCTGTAGCGCGCGGTTGACCATGGGCGCGTCGAGATGACATTCGCCGCCGAATCCGTTGCCGGTGTTGAGTAGGGATATCTGGGCGCCCCGGCCACCGAGCTTGGCGGCGTCCAGGTCGGTGGCGATGTCACCCTCGATCACACCGACGGCGATCTCGCCGGCGAGTTCGTCGAGGGTGGCCTGCAATACCGTCGTCTTGCCGGAGCCCGGGGAACTCATCAGGTTGATCGCACGAACACGATTGTCCTCAAACGCATTTCGGTTAAATCCGGCCCGGACATCGTTCTCGGCGAAAATCGCCTCCAGCACGTCGACGCGCTGAGTGCCGGTGTGATAGCCGCTGTGATCGCCGTGGTCGTGAGGATGGGCGTGGTCGTGATCGCCGTGCTCGTGGGTATGCACGGTTCCGTCGTCGTGGCGATGAAATCTACCCATCGTCAACACCTTTCACGAGACATCCAATGACGTCACCAGAAACTCGTCGCCGCGCAGCACTTCGACGTCGGCACTCCCGCAACGCGGGCATAGCAATGACCACTGCGAAGTGATCGCCGACTCGTTGCCGCAGGACCGGCAGCGCACCTCAGCGGTGACGAACTCGAGTTCCAACTCGGCGTCGGGCATGTCCTCGTAGTCTCGGAGCAGCGTCCAGCAAAACGACAGCGACTCGGGAACCACCTGACGAAGCGCGCCGATCCTGACGCGTACCACGTCGACGTGGCGACCGTCGGCGTACGGTTTCACCACGCCGGCGATCGCCTCGCACAGCGAAAGCTCATGCACGGCTGATCACCGCCAAGTCCTGGAGCCCTGGCACCTGAGGCCCATGCGCACTGTTCTACACCCCAGGCGCCGCGAGGGTTGCAGACCAGACAGGATGCCGTCAATCCACCCGGTCTGGCTTGTTCCCAGGGCTCATCGCGGAGAGCACAATGGAGACGGCAGGGATCTCACACCACAGGAGACGACAGTGACACACAATCAAGACGGTCACGACGAAGCGCATACCCACGAACACCGCCACGACGACGTTACTCACACGCACCCGCACACCAGCCACGAGCACGAACATCTCGAGCACGACCACGACCACACCCACGCCGACGGAACTGAACACACGCATCCGCACGTGCACCAAGCCGATCTAGGGCAAGAACACAACCACCCCCATTAGGCGGCATCCCCCGAGCGCAGGCGACCCGGAGTTCCGTGTCGCCGCGCCGACGCCGCCACTCGAGTGTCGGCGCGCGGACCGCCTGACTGGTGGCAAGACTGTGATCAACCTCAACCGCCGAATGTGACGGAGGCCATTGCCGACGGCGGGCGCGACCGCTGACCCTGGTAGCTCGTTCGACATGTCGGCACAGGGGAGAACACGTGGCTGCTGAGGCTAATCATCTGGCGTTCGCATACGACCTGACCCTTGACGAGGCGCGCCGCCGGGCCGCCATTCTCGAGGCGATCGGGGACGACTGGGACCCGGCGGAAGTGCTCGCCCAGGAGGATCGCGCATACGCGATGCTGTACTCCGATCTTGACGACGATCAGCAACGTATCTACGACGACCTGGTGGCCGCTGGAGTGCTTCCGGATCGGGTGGCTGGCCGTGTTGCCGATTGATCCCACTGCTGATCGGGGTCGCCGCGCCTGGTTCGGCTGCCCACAGTGCGAGCACGGCGTCGGATGTACTGATTGCCAGATCAGCCGCAATTGCGATGCCCACTGGCAGTTCCTGCTGAGCAATCAGGGCTGGCTACTGCACCTGCAGTGCCCTGAGTGCGGTCACCTGTGGTCGATCGACAGCAAGCCTGGCAGTCGATCGTCGACCAGCGCCGCCTGACCAGCTCAGTCCGACAGTCCCAGTAGCGCGTTCTCGACGACTTCGGGCAGCGCCGGGTGAATCCAGTACTGGCCGCGCGCCATGTCCTGCACGCTCAAGCCGAAGGTCATCGCCTGAATGAGTGGTTGGATGAGCGACGAGGCCTGCTGCCCCATGATGTGCGCACCAAGTAGTTGGCCGCTCTTCGAATCCGATACCAGCTTCACGATGCCGACGGTGTCTTCGGTGGCCCAGCCGTAGGCGACATCCGCGTAATCCTGAACTTTGCAGGACACGTCGAAACCCTGTGCCACCGCTTCGTTCTCAGTCAGCCCGATGTAGGCGATCTGCGGATCGGTGAACACCGCGGCGGGAACGTAGCGGTGATCGGTGGCGACCATCGATGCGGTGTCGTCCCAGTCGCGGAGCAGATTGCGCTGCACGACGCGTGCTTCGTGATTGGCGACGTGCTTGAGCTCATACGGCGAGGACACATCGCCGAGCGCGAAAACGTTACGCGCAGTGGTCCGTTGGTATTTGTCGACGACGACGCGGCGATCGTCGAGCTCGATGCCGGCCTTCTCGGCGTCCAATCGGTCGCCGTTGGAACGGCGCCCGGTGGCCACCAGTACGACGTCGGCCTTCAACTCCGAGCCATCGTCGAGTTCGAGCACGGTGCCGGAGCGGTCCTCGTGCGAGCCGAGAATATTGCGGTGGCTGCGCACTTCCCACTTGCTCGAAGCGATGCGGGTGAAGCTTCCCGGACAACGTGTCGTCGAGATGCCGGAGCAGTGATCCGCCGCGGATCACCATCGTGATGCGGACCCCGAGCGCGGAGAAGATGTGCGCGAACTCGCATGCCACGAAACCACCACCGACGATCACCATGTGCTTGGGCAGTTCCGGAATCCGCATGATGTCGTCGCTGGTGTAGTAACGCACGCCGCAGTCCAGGATGGCCTGCGGAACCTCGGCCCGCGCACCCGCAGCGATCACCACCTTTTCGGCGGTGAACTCTTTGTCGTCCTCGGTACGCAGCAGATAGCGACCGTCGTCCTGCACCGCGGCGAAGCGGGTGTGGGTGTCGTAGACGTCGACGTTGGGTTGAGCCCGTCGATAGTCCTCACCGCCGATGGCGATCGGATCGATGCGGCCGAATACCCGCGAGACGATGTCGTCCCAACGCACTCGGTCGAGGTGTGCGTCGATGCCGTAACGCGATGCGGCGCGGATCGTTTCGGCGACTTCGGCGGCGTAGACAAACATCTTGGTCGGAATGCACCCGACGTTGAGGCACGTCCCGCCGAAAGTTCCCTGCTCGCAGATCGCGACCCGCTTGTTGGCGTAGCGGTCGCTGAGAATGCTGTTGCCGGAACCGGTTCCGATGATCGCCAGGTCGTAGCTTTCCATGCAGTTGCCCTTCAGCCGTTGTGCGACGCGACGCCGGCGGCCGCACCCAGGTAGTCATCCAGCCAGGTGTCCAGCTGCTGGTAGGCAACCTGCCGCGGCTGCGGCATGGACAGGAACACATCGTGTTTGGCGTCGACCACCGGCACGATGGTGGTGCGGTTACCGATGCACCCGGCCCAGCGCGCGATGTGTTTGACGTCGAGAACCGCATCGCCACATTGCAGGGCGGCAGCGTCCGATGCTTCGATCACGCTGTGATCGGAGCGCAGGATCAGGTTGGGTACGCCGACATCGAGTCCGCGGTGCAGCTTGGCCTGGCCGGCTCGCACGGCGGACAGCCAGCCGAAGGTAATAGGGAAGCCGCCCAACGGTTTCCACTGCAGGTCGTAGTCGAACTCGCCGTGATAGTCGCGATGCAGGCTGGCGCCGTAGCCGCCACCGGTCTCGCTCGGGGCGCGCGCGACCCGTTTGTTGCCGACGCGGGCGATGGCGGCGATCAGCGCCCTCGTCGGTGGCCAGCGCAGCGGCATCGGGCCGGGCACGTCCAGGAAAGGACTGTTGAGGACCAGCCCCGTCACCCGTGCGCGGCTGATCGCGCCACGTCGCCGCCAGCCGGTCCAACCACAGCGAGACGATCAGTCCACCGGCCGAATGCCCGTACACCAGCACCCGTGCCGACCCCGTCTCCTCGCCGATGATCTCGAGCGCGCGAGGAGAGTTCGCGGTCGTAGCGCGCCAGGTCGGTGATGAAGTGCGGCGTCAGGCCGCTGCGCGACGACCGGCCGCACTTGCGTAAGTCGAGCGCATAGAACGCGAAGCCGCGGCCGGCGAAGTGATCGGCCAGCGCGGTGTGGAAAAAGTAGTCGGTATACCCGTGCACCGCGAGGACGGCATCGGTGGCCGGCGCCGCATCACCACGACGAAGCAGCGTTGCGTCGATGCGGCCCTCGCCGTCGGGATCGTCGCCCAGCGGGATGGTGAATTGCCAGTAGCCGGGCAGGACGTCGGGCTGCCAGCCAGTCACGCACGTCAGCTTACAAACCTCGCAGATCTCCCAACTCCGATCCGGCCGGGATAACCTGACGAGCGATAGAGCGCTCGATTGCAAAGGACGAAAAACTCGGTGTCAGACCCGCAGGCAGGGACAACCTCCAAGGTCGACGCCGTGCTGGTCGGAACCGGGATCATGAGCGCCACTCTGTCAGCACTGTTGCGCCGGCTGGAGCCGAATTGGTCGATCACCGTCATCGAGCGACTCGACGGCGCCGCAGCCGAGAGCAGCGACCCGTGGAACAACGCCGGCACGGGTCACGCGGGGTTGTGCGAGCTGTTCTACACCCCGCAGCTCCCCGACGGTTCGATCGACATCACCAAAGCGGTACGGGTGAACGAGCAGTTTCAGGTCACCCGCCAGTTCTGGGCTTACGCGGCAGACACCGGCATGGTGTCCGATGTCCGCGGCTTCCTGAATCCCGTCCCGCACGTCAGCTTCGTGCAGGGCGCCGATGGTGTGGACTATCTGCGCCGCCGTCGCCAAGCGCTGGCCGGTAATCCACTGTTCGCCCGTAACGAATGGATCGAGGGTGCCGACGAATTCGCCCGGCGGCTGCCCTACATGGCTGCCAAGCGCGATGTCTCGGGATCTTCTTCACCCATTGCGCTCACATGGGCAACCGAGGGGACCGACGTCGACTTCGGCGCACTGTCCCGTCAACTCATCGGCTACGGGCTGCGCAACGGAACCACCGTGTTGTTCGGTCACGAGGTCCGCAACCTGACCCGACGGCGCGACGGCAGTTGGACGTTGACCATCCGCAACCGTCGCCGCGGTGACAACCACAAACTGAACGCCGCGTTCGTCTTCGTCGGCGCCGGGGGACAGGCACTGCCATTGCTGCAGAAGTCAGGCATCAAAGAAATCAAGGGTTTTGGGGGCTTCCCGGTCGGCGGACGTTTTCTTCGCAGCGACAACCCGGCGGTCACTAGTGGGCACCGGGCCAAGGTCTACGGACTGCCGGCGCCGGGCGCGCCGGGGATGACGGCGGCCCACCTGGACACCCGGATCGTCAATGGCAAGCCATGGCTGATGTTCGGTCCGTTCGCCGGCTGGTCGCCAAAGTTCCTCAAGCACGGGCATTTCAGCGATCTGCCGCGATCTGTCAAGCTCGGCAATCTTCCGACTGTGATCGGGGCCGGGCTCGGTCAGCTGGAGCTGGTCAGCTATCTGATCGGCCAGCTGCGGTTGTCGAAGCCCAGACGTGTCGAGGCCCTACGCGAATTCGCCCCCAGTGCAGTCGATTCCGATTGGAGCCTGACGACCTCTGGCCAACGGGTCCAGGTGATGCGACGCGATCGACGCCGAGGGGGCCGGCTGGAGTTCGACACCACGCTGCTCACCACGGCGGACGGCAGCATCGCCGGACTGCTCGGCGCATCACCGGGGGCCTCGATAGCGGTGACGGCGATGCTTGACGTGCTGCACCGCTGCTTTCCCGACCGGTACCCGGCGTGGCTGCCGACGTGCAAGGAGATGGTTCCGTCGTTGGGCGTCACCTTGTCCACCGAGCCGGCGCTCTACGACGAATTGCGATCGTGGACCACCAAGTCGCTTGCCTTGGCGGTCGAGTCATGAGCGTGGCGCTGCGCCGGTCGTGGGCCAAAGACCTTGATGTACCCACTCTCTACGCGCTACTCATGCTGCGGGTCGAGGTGTTTGTCGTCGAGCAGGCTTGCCCGTATCCCGAACTCGACGGGCGCGACCTGCTCGCTGAGACGCGGCACTTCTGGCTCGAAACTCCCGACCGGGAGGTGATCTGCACGCTACGGCTGATGGAAGAACACGCGGGCGGCCACAAGGTGTTCAGGCTCGGTCGACTGTGCACCAAACGCAGCGCCCGGGGCGAGGGCCACACCACCCGACTCCTGCGTGCGGCGCTGGCTGAGGTCGGCGATTACCCGTGCCGGATCAACGCTCAGGTATATCTAGCGGACATGTATGCCCAGCATGGCTTCGTCCGAGACGGCGATGACTTCCTCGACGACGGCGTCCCGCACGTTCCGATGCTGAGGTCTGTCGGACCGCAGGGAAACGCGCACTCGTGACGACACCCGAGAGTCCGTACCTGGTCGGGCTGCGATTGGCGGGCAAAAAGGTCGTCGTGATCGGCGGTGGCAGTGTCGCCCAACGTCGGCTCCCGCTTCTGGTGGCCAGCGGCGCAGACGTGCATGTGATCAGCCGCAGCGCCACCCGCTCGGTCGAGGCGATGAGCGGAATCACGTTGTCGCTGCGCGACTACCGAGACGGCGACCTGGCCGGCGCCTGGTATGCGATCGCGGCCACCGACGACGCGCAGGTGAACGAGGCGATCCTCGCCGAGGCCGACCGCCACCGAATCTTTTGCGTCCGGGCCGACATCGCGATCGATGGCAGCGCGGTGACCCCGGCGTCGTTCGAGTACGCCGGGCTGTCGGTGGGAGTCCTGGCCGGCGGCGAACACCGCCGCTCGGCGGGCATCCGGTCAGCGATCCGCGAGGCCCTGCAGCAGGGCGTGATTTCCCCGGAGAGCTTTGAGAGCAACGACGTGGTCCGCGGTGGGGTGGCGTTGATCGGCGGCGGACCTGGGGATCCCGAGCTGATCACGGTGCGAGGACGTCGACTGCTCGCGCAGGCCGACGTCGTCGTCGCCGACCGGCTGGCGCCACCGGAACTGCTCGCCGAACTGGCACCGAACGTCGAGGTGATCGACGCCGCCAAGATCCCCTACGGGCGGGCGATGGCCCAGGATGCCATCAACGCGGTGATGATCGAACGCGCTCGGGCCGGTCACTTCGTGGTGCGCCTCAAGGGCGGCGACCCATTCGTGTTCGCCCGTGGCTATGAGGAAGTGCTGGCGTGTGCCGATGCCGGCATCCCGGTGATTGTTGTGCCCGGTGTGACAAGCGCCATAGCGGTGCCCGCATCCGCGGGCGTGCCCGTCACCCATCGCGCGATCAACCACGAGTTCGTGGTGGTCAGCGGACACCTCGCGCCGGACCATCCCGAATCGTTAGTAAATTGGGATGCGTTGGCAGCCATGACCGGGACCATCGTTCTGCTGATGGCGGTCGAACGCATCGAGCTCTTCGCTGAGGTTCTGTTAAAGGGCGGCCGACCTGCGGATACGCCGGTGGTGGTGGTTCAGCAGGGCACGACGGCCGCCGAGCACACGTTGCGGGCCACGCTGGCGGACGCGCCGGAGAAGATCCGCGCGGAGGGCATCCGACCTCCCGCGATCGTCGTTATCGGGTCTGTGGCGGCCTTCGGCATTTAAAAGATCCCTAAGATTACTGTAGGGTAAGTTCTTATGACGGCTCTCAACGATGCAGAGCGGGCTGTCCAAAGATGGACTACTGAACCCTCGAAGCGAGCAGTTCAAATGCCCGAAACGCACCCAGAAAAGACCGCCCCAGGGCAGACCGCCCCAGCCACGCCGAACAAGATGTCGACACCGTGGATGCCGACGCGGCGATTCTTCACCGCAGTGATCGCAATCGCCGGTATGCAGCTGATGGCGACTATGGACGGCACCATCGCCATCGTCGCCCTTCCCAAGATCCAGAACGAGCTGAGCCTTTCTGACGCCGGCCGTAGCTGGGTGATCACCGCTTACGTGCTGACCTTCGGCGGTTTGATGCTGCTGGGTGGCCGCCTCGGCGACACCATCGGCCGCAAGCGGACCTTCATCGTCGGCGTCACCCTGTTCACCATCGCCTCCGCGCTGTGCGGTATCGCCTGGGACGACGTCACTTTGGTGATCGCCCGACTGCTGCAGGGTGTGGGCGCTGCGATCGCCTCGCCGACCGGCTTCGCGCTGGTCGCCACCACATTCGCCAAGGGGCCTGCGCGCAACGCCGCCATCGCGGTATTCGGCGCGATGACCGGAGTCGGGTCCGTGATGGGCCTGGTTGTCGGCGGGGCGCTGACCGAGGTGTCCTGGCGGCTGGCGTTCTTGGTGAACGTGCCGATCGGTCTGGTGATGATCTACCTGGCCCGCACCGCGCTGCGGGAAACCAACCGCGAGCGGATGAAGCTCGACGCGGCCGGCGCGGTGCTGGCCACGCTCGGCTGCACCGCCGCGGTGTTCGCCTTCTCCTCGGGACCCGAAGCGGGCTGGGTCTCGTTCACCACGCTCGGTTCGGCCGTGGTGGCGCTCAGTGCCTTCGTCGGGTTCGCGCTCGCGGAGCGCACCGCCGAAAACCCCGTCGTTCCCCTCAACTTATTCTTCGACCGCAACCGGCTGGCTACCTTCGTGGCGATCTTCATGGCCGGTGGTGTCTTGTTCACCGTCACCGTGCTGGTCGCCCTTTACGTGCAGGACATCATGGGCTACAGCGCCCTGCGTGCCGGAGTCGGCTTCATCCCGTTCGCGATCGCGATGGGCATCGGCCTGGCCGGTTCGTCGCAGCTGGTGTCCCGCTTCCAGCCGCGGGTCGTGGTCATCGCCGGCGGAGCGCTGGTGGTCGGCGCGATGGTCTACGGGTCGACCTTCAACGGCGCGATGCCGTATTTCCCGAACCTCATCGTGCCCGTCGTGATCGCGGGTATCGGGATCGGGATGATCGTTGTCCCGGTCGCGCTGGCGGCGATCGCGGGTGTCGGTTTCGACCAGATCGGGCCGACGTCGGCGATCGTGCTGATGCTGCAAAACCTCGGTGGCCCAGTCGTTCTCGCTGTCATCCAGGCCGTCATCACGTCGCGCACGCTGTACCTGGGTGGCACCAACGGCCCGGTGAAGAACATGACCAAGCTTCAGCTGCATGCCCTCGACCAGGGCTACACCTACGGATTGCTGTGGGTGGCCGGCGTGGCCGTCATCGTCGGCGGGGTGTCGCTGCTGATCGGCTACACCGCCGAGCAGGTGGCGCACGCGCAGGAAGTCAAGGACGCTATCGACGCCGGGGAGCTCTAGCTCCCGGCATCACCAATCAGAAGCCACGGCTGTCATCCCTCGCGGATTGCAGCCGTGGTTGCTGTCTTGGCGGTTAACCACTCACTACTGAGTTAGGCTTGCGCGCTGTGATCACCCGGATGTCCGAGCTGTTCTTGCGCACACTGCGCGACGCCCCCGCCGATGCCGAAGTAGCCAGCCACAAGCTGCTGATCCGCGCCGGCTACGTGCGACCGATCGCGCCGGGGCTCTACAGCTGGCTGCCGCTGGGTCTGCGGGTGCTGCGCAAGATCGAACGGGTCGTGCGCGACGAGATGAACGCCATCGGCGGCCAGGAGATCCTGCTCCCGGCCCTGGTGCCGCGTGCGCCGTACGAGACCACGAACCGGTGGACCGAATACGGCGACGGCGTGTTCCGGCTCAAGGACCGTCGGGCAACGACTACATGCTCGGACCCACCCACGAAGAACTCTTCGCGTTGACGGTCAAGGGGGAGTACAGCTCCTACAAGGACTTTCCGCTGACGCTGTACCAAATCCAGACCAAATACCGTGACGAGGCGCGTCCGCGCGCCGGCATCCTGCGTGGCCGCGAGTTCGTCATGAAGGACTCCTATTCCTTCGACATCGACGACAGCGGCCTCAAGAACGCCTACCACGCACACCGCGAGGCCTACCAACGCATCTTCGGTCGGCTGGACATCGACTATGTGATCGTGTCCGCGGTGTCGGGCGCGATGGGCGGCTCGGCCTCCGAGGAATTCCTGGCCGAGAGCCCGAGCGGCGAGGACACCTTCGTGCGGTGCCTGGAATCCGGTTACGCCGCCAACGTCGAGGCCGTCATCACCGCGAGGCCGGACAGCCTGCCCATCGATGGACAGCCCGACGCGGTGGTCCACGACACCGGCAACACCCCGACCATCGCGACACTGGTCGAGTGGGCCAACGGCGCCGATCTGGGTCGCGCCGTCACGGCTGCCGACACCTTGAAGAACGTCCTGCTCAAGGTGCGTCAACCGGGCGGTGACTGGGAGCTGTTGGGCATCGGTGTGCCCGGCGACCGCGAGGTCGACGACAAACGACTGGGCGCCGCGCTCGACCCGGCCGAGTACGCGTTACTCGACGACGCCGACTTCGCCAAGCACCCCTTCCTGGTCAAGGGATATATCGGCCCGAAAGCTCTGCTGGACAACGGCGTTCGATATCTTGTGGATCCGCGGGTAGTTGACGGCAGCAGCTGGATCACCGGTGCGGATGAGCAGGGTAAGCACGTCGTGGGCTTGGTGGCCGGTCGCGACTTCATCGCCGACGGAACCATCGAGGCCGCCGAGGTCCGCGACGGCGATCTGTCTCCGGACGGCCGGGGCACATTGGTCGCCGCGCGCGGGATCGAGATCGGCCACATCTTCCAGCTCGGCCGCAAATACACCGACGCCTTCACCGTCGATGTACTCGGCGAGAACGGCAAGCCGGTCCGACTGACCATGGGTTCCTATGGACTCGGGGTGTCGCGGCTGGTGGCCGTCATCGCCGAGCAGCAGCACGACGAGCTCGGGCTGCGCTGGCCGTCGGAGGTGTCGCCGTTCGACGTCCACCTGGTGATCGCCAACAAGGACGCCGAAGCGCGGACCGGGGCCACCGCGTTGGCCACCGATCTGGATCGGCTGGGCGTCGAGGTACTGCTCGACGACCGGACGGCATCACCCGGGGTGAAGTTCAAAGATGCCGAGTTGCTCGGTGTGCCATGGATCGTCGTGGTGGGGCGCGGCTGGGCTGACGGAAAGGTCGAGCTGCGCAACCGATTCAGCGGTGAAACCCGTGAATTGCCGGCCGGCGCCGGGTCTGGCCACCGACGTCGCCGCGGCCGTCTCCGGCTAGCTAGTCGGCACCGGGGAAGGCGGTGGTGATCGGCCAGTCGCCGAGCTGCTGCTTCCAGCGGGCGGCCAGCACCGCGCTCTGGGTCAGTGCCGTCACGCCGAACGTCCGGTCCTCGCTGCTCTGGGCCTGCTCGATGAACGCACGCCAGGCGGCCTCGGTGTCCTTTTCCATCCGCGCGGCCAGGCGTGCAGCGTCGGTGGGTGTGTCGACCGGCATCGGCAGCTGATAACCGGCAGCGGCCACCGGCGCCGCAACCTTGCGGCCGGCCAGCATCGAGATGACCTGATCGCGACGCGCGCGGTGCTGGTTGAACGCGGACGAGACCAGCGTGTTCACCTCCGGCGCGCAGCGCGCCGACACGATGCCGTAGCCGTAGACGACGGCGTGCTCGTTGGCCAGCGCAGCACACAGCGCGGTGTCGGCCGGCGACGGCTCAGCGGATGTCACGACGCGGCCGCTCCGGACTGCCAGCGCGACGCTGTAGGACGCCGTACACGACGCGGCGATCGAGCCGAGCAGCCCGGCGCGATAGCCCGACGAGGTGCTCGCCAGCTTGGCGGCGCTGTCCGCCGACGCCCGTAGCGACGTGACCACGTCGGCCACCGGCGGAGGGGGAGTCGCGGCGGCCGACGTGGTGGTCGGTCGGACTGGTCGTCGCTGCGAGACGCTGAAGCGTCGGGGCTACGCGCTTGATCTCGTTGGCCAGAGCCTGCGCGTGCTGCGTGCGCTCGCCGGCAACCTGCGTGAGCGCCGTGCTGACTGCCTGCGACGCGCCCGCGGCCGCCGCGGTGGCCAGCTCACTGTCGTGGCGCGCCAGGGTCAACTGCGCTTCGAGTTCGTCGACGGCCGGCGGCGCGGGCGGTGAACTGCACGCGGGCGTCGCGATGGCGAGCACGGCGAGCGCCACGCCACCCGTCAACACCCGTCGTCGGTTGACGACCGGCTCAAAACGGGGCTCGGTGCGCAGCATTGCCACATCCTGCCATTGCCGCAACGGCGGACTGTAACGCCAGGTGACCTCGTCGCGATCACGTCTTACAACGCCTTCCTGGCGTATCGTTGAAGGCTGCTCGTCGGGATCGCCGAATTTCTGGCACCCCCGAGCTGACTGACCGGACAACTCAAGATGAGGAGCTCGCCGTGGCCACCGGGCTACCGTCACAGACGCAGGTGATCGAGCTGCTCGATGGTGAGTTCGCGCGCGCCGGCTACGAAATCGAAGATGTCGTCATCGACGAACGGTCGCGGCCGCCACGGATCACCGTGATCGCCGCGGGCGACACCGCCCTGAACTTGGACACCGTTGCCGCGCTGTCTCGTTCGGCCTCGAACCTGCTGGACGCGGAGCGCGATATCGGCGGCACCTACGTCCTGGAAGTCAGTTCGCCGGGCGTCGACCGCCCATTGACCAGCGAGAAACACTTTCGCCGCGCGCGGGGCCGCAAGGTCGATCTGACGCTGACGGACGGGACGCAGGTCAGCGGACGGGTCGGCGAGATCCGCGACGGCACGGTGGATGTGGTGATTCGCGACGGCCGCGACTGGAAGGTGCGACCGATCCCACTCAGCGACGCCGCCAAAGCTGTTGTCCAGGTGGAGTTTTCGCAGCCTGCACAACGTGAGCTGGAACTGGCGGGGGTCGAATCGAAGCGCGGAGACGGAGGGCACTGAAGGGAAGAGGATGCGACGGAGGGCGGAGCGGCACATGAACATCGACATGGCGGCTCTGCACGCGATAGTGCGTCGAGCGGGGCATCTCGTTCGACGACCTGCTCGAGGACGTCAAGGCCGCGGTGCTGAGCGCATACCGGCACACCGAGGGGCATCAGCCGGATGCCCACATCGACATCGACCGCAAATCTGGTGGCGTCCGGGTGTTGGCTCGCGAGCTCGACGCAGACGGCAATGTGCTCAGCGAATGGGAGGACACGCCGGAGGGTTTCGGCCGGATCGCCGCGACCACCGCACGCCAGGTGATGCTGCAGCGGCTCCGCGACGCCGAGAACGAGCGCACCTACGGCGAGTTCTCCACCCATGAGGGCGAGATCGTCGCCGGCGTCATCCAGCGCGACAGCCGGGCCAATTCGCGGGGTCTGATCGTCGTGCGGATGGGCAGCGAGACGAAGGGCTCCGAGGGCGTGATCCCCGCCGCCGAACAGGTGCCCGGCGAGGTCTACGAGCACGGCGACCGGCTGCGCTGCTACGTGGTGGGCGTGAGCCGCGGCGCCCGGGAGCCGGTGATCACGTTGTCGCGCACCCACCCCAACCTGGTCCGCAAACTGTTCTCGCTGGAGGTCCCCGAGATCGCCGACGGATCGGTGGAGATCGTGGCGGTGGCCCGCGAAGCCGGTCACCGCTCGAAGATCGCGGTCGCGTCGCGGGTGGCGGGTCTGAACGCCAAGGGCGCCTGCATCGGCCCGATGGGCCAGCGGGTGCGCAACGTGATGAGCGAGCTGTCCGGGGAAAAGATCGACATCATCGATTTCGACGACGACCCGGCGCAGTTCGTCGCCAACGCGTTGTCGCCCGCGAAGGTGGTTTCGGTCACGGTGATCGATCAGAATGCCCGGGCCGCCCGCGTGGTGGTGCCCGACTTCCAGCTATCGCTGGCCATCGGCAAAGAGGGCCAGAACGCGCGTCTGGCCGCCCGTCTCACCGGCTGGCGCATCGATATCCGCGGGGACTCGCCGGACCAGGAGGACGACCATCCCGAGCACGGCGCCGCGCACGGGATGGCGAACGAGCTCTAGCCGCAGCGGGTGGTTCTGACCACCCGTCGGATGCAGGTAAACTAAGCCGTGATCCAGCGCGAGTCTTCAGCCTCGGCGCATCGACGTACCGAAGGACCGGTACGGACCTGCGTCGGATGCCGAAAACGAGAGTTGGCCGTCGAACTGCTCCGAGTAGTGGCTGTGTCGACTCGGGAACGGCAAACATGCCGTGACCGTTGACCCGGCAGGTACTCTGCCGGGGCGGGGTGCTTGGCTGCATCCCGTTCCACAGTGCGCCAAAGAAGCAATCCGGCGGCGAGCTTTCGCTCGAGCGCTGCGCATCACCGGCGCACCGGAAACGTCAGCGGTGGTCGAGCACATAGAGTCTCTGCGAGGCTTCGAATGCGCCGGCCATCCCGCCAAGAGAACAGGCAGCAAAGAACATGAGCACACCGTGAAGTCCCGATGACCATGTGTCATAGCTAAACCCGAGGCGCGGCCTACCCACCGCTGTCGCCTCATAGACAGGAGATGTAGTGGCAGGCAAGGCCCGCGTACACGAGTTGGCCAAGGAACTCGGTGTTACCAGCAAGGAAGTTCTCGCCCGGTTAGGTGAACAGGGCGAATTCGTTAAATCCGCATCGTCGACGGTGGAAGCACCCGTCGCGCGGCGACTGCGTGAGTCATACGGCGGCGGCAAGCCCGCACCGGAGAAGGCCTCCGGCAACGGCGCGGCGGCCGCAAAGCCCGCAGCCAAGGCCGCGGCCCCGGCGGCCAAGCCCGCCGCCCCCAAACCCGCAGCTCCGGCCGCACCCGAGCCGCCGACGCCGCCGCCGGCACCGGCTGTCGAACAGCCACCGGCCGCGGCAGCAACTCCGGCGCCGAGCCCCGGGCCGACACCAGGTCCGCGACCGGCGGCTCCGAAGCCGGCGGCCCGCACGCCGCGGGTCGGAAACAACCCGTTCTCCTCGGCGCAGCCCGTGGAGCGGGCCATTCCACGCCCGCAAGCGCCACGTCCGGGGGCGCCGCGTCCCGGCGCCCCGCGCCCCGGTGGCGCCTCACCAGGCAACATGCCACCGCGCCCGGCGGGCGCTACTGGTCGTCCGCCGCGTCCCGGTGGTCCGCGCCCCGGCGGCCCGGGCGGTCGTCCCGGCGCTCCAGCCGGTGGCGGACGCCCCGGAGGCGGTGGTGGCGGTAACTACCGCGGTGGCGGCGCCGGTGGTGGTGCTGGCGGCGGAGTTGGTGCCCCACCCGGAGGCGGCGGCTACCGTGGCCGCCCCGGCGGCGGTGGTGGCGGCGGACGCCCCGGCCAGCGCGGGGGTGCTGCCGGCGCATTCGGCCGTCCAGGCGGTGCGCCGCGACGCGGCCGCAAGTCGAAGCGGGCGAAACGCGCCGAATACGAGAACATGCAGGCTCCCGTCGTCGGTGGTGTGCGGTTGCCGCATGGCAACGGCGAGACGATCCGTCTGGCCCGTGGTGCCTCACTGTCCGACTTCGCCGAAAAGATCGACGCCAACCCGGCTTCGCTGGTGCAAGCGTTGTTCAACCTCGGCGAGATGGTGACGGCGACGCAGTCGGTCGGTGACGAGACGCTCGAGCTGCTGGGCGGCGAGATGAACTACGTCGTCCAGGTCGTCAGCCCCGAGGACGAGGACCGCGAGCTGCTGGAGTCCTTCGACCTGACTTACGGCGAAGACGAAGGTGGCGAGGAGGACCTCGAACAGCGCCCGCCGGTGGTGACCGTCATGGGTCACGTCGACCACGGTAAGACCCGCCTGCTGGACACCATCCGAAACGCCAGCGTCCGCGAGGGCGAGGCCGGTGGCATCACCCAGCACATCGGCGCCTACCAGGTCGGCGTTGATTTCGAGGGCAGCGAGCGGCTGATCACCTTCATCGACACCCCGGGTCACGAGGCGTTCACCGCCATGCGTGCCCGCGGTGCCAAGGCCACCGACATCGCGATCCTGGTGGTGGCCGCCGATGACGGCGTGATGCCGCAGACGGTGGAGGCCATCAACCACGCGCAAGCGGCCGACGTGCCCATTGTGGTGGCGGTCAACAAGATCGACAAAGAGGGCGCCGATCCGGCCAAGATCCGGGCTCAGCTCACCGAATACAATTTGGTGGCAGAGGATTTCGGTGGCGACACGATGTTCGTCGACATCTCCGCGAAGGCCGGCACCAACATCGCGGCGCTGGAAGAGGCGGTCCTGTTGACCGCCGACGCCGCCCTGGACCTGCGGGCCAACCCCGACATGGAGGCTCAGGGTGTGGCCATCGAGGCGCACCTCGACCGCGGTCGCGGCCCCGTGGCCACCGTGCTGATCCAGCGCGGAACGTTGCGGGTCGGCGACTCGATTGTCGCCGGCGACGCGTACGGCCGTGTTCGACGGATGGTCGACGAGCACGGCGAGGACATCCACGAGGCACTGCCGTCGCGGCCCGTCCAGGTCATCGGCTTCACGTCGGTGCCCGGGGCTGGTGACAACCTGCTTGTCGTTGACGAGGACCGGATCGCCCGCCAGATCGCCGACCGGCGCAGCGCCCGCAAGCGCAACGCGCTGGCTGCCCGCTACCCGCAAGCGCATCAGCCTGGACGATCTGGATGCCGCGCTGAAGGAAACCAGTCAGCTGAACCTGATCCTGAAGGGCGACAACTCCGGAACGGTCGAGGCTCTGGAGGAGGCCCTGCTGGGTATCGAGATCGACGACGAGGTGGAACTGCGCGTCATCGACCGCGGTGTCGGTGGCGTGACCGAGACGAACGTCAACCTGGCCTCGGCTTCGGACGCGATCATCATCGGGTTCAACGTCCGCGCGGAGGGCAAAGCGACCGAGCTGGCCAACCGCGAAGGCGTGGACATCCGCTACTACTCGGTGATCTACCAGGCCATCGACGAGATCCAGAGCGCGTTGAAGGGCATGCTCAAGCCGGTCTACGAAGAGCACCAGCTGGGCCGTGCCGAGATTCGCGCGCTGTTCCGGTCGTCGAAGGTCGGGATCATCGCCGGTTGCCTGGTCCAATCCGGCATCATGCGACGCAACGCGAAAGCCCGGTTGTTGCGGGACAACATCGTGGTGGCCGAAAACCTCACGGTGTCCTCGCTGCGGCGGGAGAAGGACGATGTCACCGAGGTCCGCGACGGTTACGAATGCGGTCTGACGCTGACCTACTCCGACCTCAAAGCGGGCGACGTCATCGAGACCTACGAGCTGGTGGAGAAGGAGCGCGTCTGAGTATGAGCTCCGACAAGCTGAACCTGCGGCATGGCTGACCCGGCGCGGGCGCGCCGGTTGGCCAAGCGGGTCTCTGAGATCGTCGCATCGGCGATCGATTACGAGATCAAGGACCCGGGGTTGGTCGGAGTCACCATCGTCGACGCCAAGTTGTCCGGTGACCTGCACGACGCGACGCTGTACTACACGGTGATCGGCTCCACGTTGAACGAGGAACCCGACTATCAGGGGGCCGCCGCGGCGTTGGAGCGCGCAAAGGGTGTGCTGCGCAGCAAGGTTGGGGCCGGCACCGGTGTGCGTTTCACGCCGACCCTCACTTTCACCCGTGACACGGTTGGGGACTCCGTGCAGCGGATGGAGGAATTGCTGGCCCGTGCCCGCGCCGCTGACGCGGATGTGGCTCGAGTCCGCGAAGGAGCGACACCGGCCGGTGACGCCGATCCGTACCGGGTATCCGGCGATGACGACGACGACGACTTCGGGCAATCGAACACGCTCGGCGACGATGCGGGCCGGGCAGCGGCCCGAGAAGGAGTCGGGCAATCGAACACAGGGGCACCAACCACTAATGGGGAAGGCGCCGGTGACGACGATCAACTCAAAGACTGAACCCACTGCGGCACAACGGGTCGACGCCATCGGTGCGGCCAAGGTTCTGAATGCCGCGGAAACGGTCGGGGTGGTCTGTCATGTGCATCCCGATGCCGACACGATCGGCGCGGGCCTGGCGCTGGCGCTGGTGCTGGACCGGTGCGGCAAGTCCGTCGAGGTCAGCTTTGCTGCACCCGCCGCGCTCCCGGAGTCGTTGCGGTCGCTGCCCGGCGGGCAGCTTCTGGTAGATCCCAGCGCCATGCGCCGAGACGTCGATCTTGTTGTGACCGTCGACATTCCGAGCCTGAACCGACTCGGGGGCCTAAGCGACATGGCCGGCAACGGGCACGACGTGCTGGTGATCGACCATCACGCGTCGAACCAGATGTTCGGCACATCGAATTTCGTTGAGCCAGCGGCGGACTCGACCACAATGATGGTGGCCGAGCTGCTCGATGCCTGGGACAAGCCGATCGACACTGACGTGGCGTATTGCCTGTATGCGGGTCTGACCACGGACACCGGGTCGTTTCGGTGGGCCAGCGCAGGCGCATATCGGTTGGCGGCGCGGCTGGTCGAACTGGGCATCGACAACGCCGCGATCACTCGGTCGCTGATGGACACCCACCCCTTCGCCTGGCTGTCGATGCTGTCCCGGGTGCTGGGCTCGGCGCAGCTGGTGCCCGAGGCCGCCGACGGCCGCGGCCTGGTCTACGCCGTCGTCACCAACCAGGAGTGGATCACCGCACGTCCGGAAGAAGTCGAAAGCATCGTCGACATCGTCCGCACCACGCAGCAGGCCGAGGTGGCCGCGGTGTTCAAAGAGATTGAACCGCAACACTGGTCGGTGTCGATGCGGGCCAAGAAGGCCGTCGACCTCTCCGCCGTCGCGTCGACCTTCGGCGGCGGCGGACATAAATTGGCCGCCGGTTATTCGACCGCGGGTTCGATCGATGAGGTCGTCGCCGCGCTGAGCGCCGCTCTGGGGTGAGTGAGCCGGCCCGGTCGCAGCCGGGTGGTCGCCAGATCGCACAGCTGGCGCTGCCGGCGCTGGGCGTGCTGGCCGCCGAACCTCTCTACCTGCTCTTCGATACCGCGATCGTCGGCCGACTCGGCGCGCTGAGTCTGGCCGGGCTGGCCATCGGCGGATTGATCCTCGGCATGGTCGGCTCCCAGCTGACCTTTCTGTCGTACGGCACCACTGCGCGCTCGGCCCGGTATTTCGGCACCGGCGACCGGATGTCGGCGGTGGCCGAGGGTGTGCAGGCAACCTGGTTGGCACTGGGCCTCGGTGCGTTGATCGTCGTCGCGGTGCAGGCCGCAGCGGTCCCGCTGGTCTCGGTCATCGCGGGCTCGAGCGAGATCGCGGATGCGGCATTGCCGTGGCTACGTATCGCGATCATCGGGGCGCCCGCGATTTTGGTGTCGCTGGCCGGCAACGGCTGGTTACGCGGCGTGCAGGACACGGTTCGCCCACTGCGCTATGTGCTCGCCGGCTTCGGTCTGTCGGCGCTGCTGTGTCCGTTGCTGGTGCACGGGTGGCTGGGCTTACCCCACTTGGGTTTGGCCGGTTCGGCTGTCGCCAACCTTTCGGGTCAATGGTTGGCCGCCGTATTTTTCGGACGCGCGTTGCTGGCCGAGCGTGTGCCGCTGCGTCTGGACCGTCGTGCGCTGCGGGCCCAGATCGTGCTGGGGCGTGACCTGCTGGTGCGGACATTGGCTTTCCAGGTGTGCTTCGTGTCCGCTGCCGCGGTCGCTGCCCGCTTCGGTGCCGCTGCGGTAGCTGCCCACCAGGTCGTGCTGCAGCTGTGGAGTTTCCTTGCGCTGGTTCTCGATTCGCTGGCCATCGCGGCGCAGGCTTTGATCGGGGCGGCGCTGGGTGCCGGTGACGTCGCGCTTGCTACCGCGACGGCGCGGCGGGTGACGGTGTCCTCGGCGATCGCGGCAATCGGCCTGGCCACCGTGTTCGCCGCGGGTTACTCGGTGTTGCCCCGGCTGTTCACCGACGATAGTTCGGTGTTGGCCGCGATCGGGGTGCCCTGGTGGTTCATGGTCGCCCAATTACCCTTGGCCGGAGTCGTTTTCGCGCTCGACGGGGTGTTGCTCGGCGCAGGCGATGCCGCGTTCATGCGCACGGCAACCGTCGTCAGTGCGCTGGTTGGCTTCCTTCCGCCGATCTGGCTGTCGCTGCGATTCGATTGGGGACTGGCCGGAATATGGTCCGGGCTTAGCACCTTCATCGCCCTGCGACTGATCTTCGTCGGGTGGCGAGCGGCATCGGGTCGCTGGCTAGTGACCGGAAACTAGGTGCGAGACATGCCAAGTCAGCGCGATCGAATGCTCAGCGGCGAACCGTACCGTCCTGATGATCCCGAATTGGTCGTCAGCCGCCGGGCGTGTCAGCGCCTGATCGAGCGGTTCAACGCAGGCCAGCCAGACGACGGGCAGAGCCGACAGGTGTTGTGCCAGTTGCTCGGAGCGCTGGGCGAGGGATCGGAGATACTTCCGCGATTCCAGTGTGACTACGGCACGCAGATCGTCATCGGAGCCGGCTGCTTCATCAACTACGACGCCATCTTTCTCGACTGCGCGGCGATCACCATCGGTGACAACGTGTCGGTCGGCCCACGCGCGCAGCTTGTTACGGCTCTGCATCCGGTCGACGACTATGAGGCCCGGCGCGGTGGCTGGGAGTCCGCGGCCCCGATCGTCATCGGTGACAACGTATGGCTGGCCGCCGGAGTCATCGTGTGTCCAGGCGTGACCATCGGCGACAACACGGTGATCGGGGCTGGCAGCATCGTCACCAAAGATGTACCGGCGCGGGTATTGGCGGCCGGTAACCCGTGCCGAGTCATCAGGGAGTTGGCCGATTAACAGCCGTGCTCTTTGCCCGCGGCGAAGTAGTTGCGGCACTAAAATGAGCTCTCATCATGCCCGGATGCCTGAATGACGTGTGCTCGGCGATGCCAGCCGCGTTGAGAGTCTGACCATGGCGCGGCTACTGGAGCGGGACGAGGAGTTGCGGGAGCTGGCCGCCTTGGCGCGGCGGGTGGGACGCGATCCAGGGCGCGTGGTGCTGATGCGCGGCGAGGCCGGAGTCGGCAAAACGGCGGTGATCAGCGAATTGGTGGCTGGAGCGGACCCGGCGGTGCGGGTATTGCAGGGCTGGTGTGATCCTCTTGCGACCCCTCGGCCGCTGGGCCCGCTGATCGATGCGCTCGCCGGGTTGGATCGCCGAGTGGCCGACGGCCTGGTCGCCGCTCTCGACGCAGGGGACACCGGAGGTGTGTACCGCCGCCTTCTCGAGGTGCTACGCAGTGGGCCGCGGTGGTTGTGGGTGGTCGAGGATATGCACTGGGCCGACGGCGCGACCCTCGACTTGCTGAGGTTTCTCGGTCGGCGGATCAGCGGCCTGCCGCTCTTGCTGGTGATGACGTATCGCGACGACGAGGTGGGTTCGCGGCACCCGCTGGCGGCTGCCATCGGCGACGTCGCGACCAGCGCTGCGATCACCCGGATCGGGTTGACGCCGCTGAGCCGTGATGCGGTTGCGGAATTGTCCGCCGGCAGCGGCCTCAATGCCACCGATCTTCACCGGCTGACGGGTGGAAACCCGTTCTACGTCACCGAGATTCTGGGTGCCGGTCCCGACCGTGATGGTCTGCCGCACAGTGTGGCCGAGGCGGTGCTGGGCCGGTTGGCGCGACTGTCGGACGCCGCTCGTGACACCGCACATGCGGTGGCGGTGTGCGGCCCCCGTGCGTCACTGGCCCTCGTGCGCGCGATCTGTCCGCACGCCGAAGACGGTGTTGACGAGTGTCTGCGTGCCGGGGTTCTGGTCGCCGAGGACGGCGTGCTCGGGTTCCGCCATGAATTGGCCCGGCGCGCCACACTGGACCAAATCCCTGATCACGAGCGCCAGCTGCTGCACCGGGGAGCGATGGATGTGCTGTCCACGACCCCGGTCGAGCCGGATAGACTGGCGGCATTGACATTTCACGCTGACCAGTCCGGCGATGACGACGCCGCCGTCCGCTACGGCATCGCGGGTGCACAGCGCGCTGCGGCGCTGGGCGCGAACCGGGAAGCCGCCGAACTGTATGCCCTGGCGCTGAGGCACGCACCCAGCGTGCCCGCCGAGGAGAAGGTGCTCTGGATAGAGGGCCACGCGTTCGCGCGCTACCTGTACGGAGACGCCGATACCTCGGCATCGCTGTGGCATCAGGCCATCGAGATGCGCCGCGCGATGGGGGACCGCCTTGGAGAGGGCGAAGATCTGGGACTGCTCTCACATCTGCTGTGGGCGTCGCTGGGCCGCTTCGGCGAGGCAACCGAGGCTGCGCGATCGTCGCTGGAACTACTCGAAGAACTTGGTCCCACAAAACAATTGGCGCGGTCGTTGGCGAATGCGGTCGCACTCAGTGTAGCGTCCTACGACCCGATGGCCGATGAATATTCCACTCGGGCAATCGAATTGGGTACCGCAGTCGGTGATCAGGGCGTGGTCATGTCGGCCCGATGTCTGACCGCGTTGTCATCGGTCATGCAGGGCGGTCCCGGATGGGAAGACATCGAAACGACATGGCGTGCGGCGATGTCGGACAAAGAACTGGCTGAACATGTCGGCATCGTCGGCGGCGCGATCGGCTGGACGGCGGCGTTGCACCATGACCTCGACCGTGCACAGCTCTACAGCGACGAGCTGTCGAAGTTCTGTGACGCTGACGATCTGGGCTATTACGAGGTGATGCCGGTCGTCGTTACGGCGTTGGTCGCGCTGCAGCGAGGTGACTGGGCCAGCGCGATCGCCAGCGCCGAAGAGGCATTCACCCGGCGTGGTTTGACCGACGTGAACTCGATGATGCCCCGGATCGCGGTGGCGCTGATCAGGGCGCGCCGCGGTGAAAAGCAGACCGGACCGCCGCTGGATCCGCCCGCCGATGATGCCGAACCGGGCGACTTCTTTTTCTTCAGCCCGGCCTGGGCCGCACGCGCCGAGATCGCCTGGCTTGGCGGCGACGACGAAGCTGCCGCCGCGGAAGCCAAGCGTGCGCTGGCAGTCGCGGGACCACGGGCCGACCCCTGGCTGACCGGTCGGCTGCAGCGCTGGCTACACCTGGCCGGCGATGGCACGCATACGATTTCGGACCCGCCGACCCCCTATCAGATGGAGACCAACGGGGACTGGCAGGCCGCCGCCGCAGAGTGGGAGCGGCTGGGCTGCCCGTATGACGCGGCGCTGGCGCGACTCGGTGGTGATCTCGATGCCGTCCAGTCGGCCGCCACCACGTTCCGCCGGCTGGGCGCCCGGGCAGCCGCCCGTCGCGCGCAGCAACGCCTGGCTGAACTTCGCGGGCCGACCACTCCCGGCCGCGCCCGCCACAGCAGGATCGATCCACACGGGCTCACCCGACGGCAACGCGAGGTCGCCGGCCTGCTGTCCGCCGGCAACAGTGACGCCGCGATCGCCGCGGCGCTGCACCTCAGCCCGAAGACCGTCGGCCACCACGTCGAAGCCATCCTGACCAAACTCGGTGTCGCCAACCGAGTGCAAGCCGCGCACCGACTGAACCAACCCGCGGGGTAGACAAGTCCGCGCTGCAACGTCGCGGGGTGGCAAACGAGGTCACAATGTGAGCTGACGCCCACGTCGACCGAAAGGCTGCCGCCCGATGTCCAACGCAGGTCTCCAGTTCGCTGTGCTGGGACCGCTGCAATTGCGGGCCGGTGGGGTCTTGGTACCGCTGGGCGCGCCCAAGCAGCGAGCAGTGCTGGGCATGCTGGTGATGAATCGCAACCGCGCGGTGTCGGTCGACGCGTTGATCGATGCGGTCTGGGGCGAGTCGCCGGTGCCGGCAGCACGGACCAGCATTCATTCCTATGTGTCCAACCTCCGTCGACTGCTCGCCAGCGGGACCCGCGACCCGAACCGGGTGCTGGCAAGTGTCCCGCCGGGATATCAACTCAACGTCGCAGATGCCGATTGCGATCTCGGACGGTTTGTCATCGAGAAGAACGCGGGTGTGCATGCCGCCGCCGCGGGGCGATTCGAGGAGGCAAGCAGCTATCTGACAGCGGCCCTTGCCGAATGGCGTGGCCCTTTCCTCGACGATCTTCGCGAATTCGCCTTCGTCGACCTGTTTGCCACCGCGCTGGCCGAGGTCAGGGTGACGGTGCAGACCGCCCACGCGGAAGCCGAGATCGCCTGCGGACGTGCCGATGCCATCATCCCGCACCTAGAGGTGCTGAGCGCCGAACATCCTTTCCGTGAACGGCTTTGGGCACAGTTGATCACGGCGTACTACGTGGCCGAGCGTCAGTCTGATGCCCTCGACGCCTACCGGCGGTTGAAAACGAACCTGGCTGAAAATCTTGGGATCGACCCGGGCCCGACCGTACGAGCTCTGCATGAGCGGATCCTGCGTCAGGAGGCGTACACCACGGAGGCGGCGCAGACCACCGCGACGCGCAGCGTCGCCGACCCCGGTCTGCACACCGGCACCCTGGCGGGCCCGTCGGTCATCGCCGAACTGTGCGCCAACGATGGCCGGCGCTACCGGTTGGAGTCGTCGAACCGGATCGGCCGCCGCCCCGACAACGACATCGTCCTCGACGACGACGACGTCAGCCGTTACCACGCGGTCGTCATCCACACCGGAAGCGAATTTGTCATCAGCGATCTGCGGTCGACCAACGGTGTCGAGGTGGCGGGCCAACGCATTCGGGGCAGCGCCACCCTGGCCGACGGCGACGAGATCCGCATCGGCAGCTACCGCTTCACCTTCGAGCTTCATGCACGCTGAGCTCCGGAAATACCGCCGGCGGCACACGCAAGAATTTCCCAAGAATCTCACCAGGATCCATCAAGGCCGCAAGTTCAAGCTGTTCATGTCGGCGAAGGTCCCCGACCCCGCGAAGTAAGGACTCAAAACGATGAAAGCTTCCAAACTCCGTATTGCAGCTGCCGGGCTGTTTGCCGCCGTCGGTCTGTCCCTCCTCGGATCACTCGCGGCGCCGATCGCGTCGGCCGATCCGTGGGTGCCACGCAGTGGACCGCTGCACCCGATCCGCCACTACGCCGCGGACTTGACGCCACCCCATCTATTGACCTGCGGCACCCGATCCGCGCGTTGATCCCGTGACCTAGCCGACCGGCTGACCTTCTGCCCCGCTTCTACCCTCGGACGCGGGGCAGAAGGCTGCTAGCGCACCTGAGCCCGGCCGCGCTGCAGGACCGCCTCGCGGTTGGCGGCGATGTCGTCGCCGGAGGTCCGGAATGCCCGCGCCGCAGTCGCTTCCAGCCACAAGCCTTCGCTGGTGTTCGAATCGTCGATCCGGTGGTAGGACGACAGCAGTGCCCGTACCGCGTCCTGGTTGTTGCCGACGATGCTGTCGGCCACCTTGCGTGCGGCGGGTAGCAACTGCTCGTGCGGCACGACCTCAGTGACCAGGCCGGCGCGCAGCGCATCCTGCGCGGACAGGTAGTCACCGGTCAGGCTCATCCGGCGGGCCAGTCCGATGCCGACTTTCTGGGGCAGCCGCACGCTGAGCCCCCAGGTGGGCAGCAGGCCCACGCGGGCATGGGTGTCGGCGAATCGCGCCTGTTCGGACGCGATCAGGATGTCGCAGTACAGCACCACCTCGAGCCCGCCGGTGACCGCGGCGCCGTTGATCGCGCCGATGACGGGCTTGCTCAGCGCCGGCCAGCGCGGCGAGATGTCCGGTAGCGCCGTCTGCCCACCCAGCTCTTTGAGGTCGAGTCCGGCGCAGAACACCGGGTCGGTGCCGGTGACGATGATGACGTCGACGTCGTCGTCGGTTTCGGCGTCGGCCAGGGCGCCGAAGAACTGGTCCCGCAGCGCAGCCGACAGCGCGTTACGCGATTGCGGCCGGTTCAGGGTCAGGGTTCGCACCCGCTCGTCGGTGTGGATCAACAGAATGTCGTCAGTCGTCATGAGCGCAACCGTAGTCAGTCCGTTTCGCTCAAGACGACCGCACCTATCGTTGAGGGATGTGCCGGAACATCACTGAATTGCGCGGGCTCGAGCCGCCGGCGACCACTGCGGAGATCGAGGCGGCGGCCAGGCAGTATGTGCGCAAGGTCAGCGGCTTCACCCGCCCTTCGTCGGCCAACGCCGAGGCCTTCGAGGCGGCGGTTGCCGAAGTCGCAGCGACCACGACGCGGCTGCTGCACGCCCTGCCGGAGCGCCGCCAGCCACCCAAGACCGATCCGCCGTTGCGCCGCCTCGCGAGCAGGTGACCAGATCGCGACGCGCCGCGCTCAAGGAGTGGAGCGCGGCGGTACATGCGCTGCTGGACGGCCGGCAGCAGGTGCTGCTGCGTAAAGGTGGAATCGGGGAGAAGCGTTTCGACATCACGGTGGCCCGCGAGTTCCTCTTGTTCCCGACCGTTGCGCACAGTCATGCGGAGCGGGTGCGGCCGGAATTTCACGACCTGCTCGAGGCGGCGGCGCCCGACAGCAGTGCGGACCGCCTCGTCGTGCGGGCGGCCGCGAAAGTTGTTGCGGCGCTGCCCGTCAACCGGCCAGACAACATCGAGGCGATCGAGGACCTGCACATCTGGACGGCCGAGTCGGTGCGCCGTGATCGGCTGGACTTTCGCCCCAAGCATCGGCTCGCCGTGTTGGTCGTGCAGGCCATCCCGCTGCTCGAGCCGATAGAACTTCCGCGAACCCCCGACTATGCCGGTTGCACCAGCTGGGTGCCGTTGCCGCTGGCCGACCCGCCGTTGGGCGCGCCGGTGCATGACGACGCGGCGCTGCGTGAGGTTGCCGCCCGCGTCCGCGACGCTGTCGAATAGCTCGAAGCTGCAGCTGTTTTCACGGAGTCTGGTCGACGAGCACCGCGCCTTCGGGCCAGTCGCCGACCGTGCCCAGCGACGTCGGTTCGGCAGAGGCGGTCAGTCGCACGACGTCGGCCAGCTGCGCCGGAGCATCGCACTGCAGATAGTGGTCGGCGCTCGGCAGTATCCAGTAGCGGTTCAACCCGGGCTTGTCCCGGAGGAACTCCTGCCAGACGTAGTTCGCGACCCGGATCGGGGCGACATTGTCGTGCAGGCCCCACACCAGGGTGGTGTTGACGTCGCTGGCGGAAAGCGCCTGGAGCCAATTGGTTTCGTCGGCGGCGCGCTCGTTGAGGTACTGAATCGTGTCCGGCAGCACGGCGATCTGGTCGTTGTGCGCGAAGCACTGCGCCAGCGCGGCGATCTCGGAATCGTCCAGCCCTCGCCGCGGCATGAACGTCGTCGCACCCATGCCGGCGGCCAGCATCTCCGGCGTGGTCGCGCGTGCGGTGCTGCGCGCGACGGTCGGATCCAGCAGCGCCTTCTGGAAACCAGTCAGATTGGCAAGCGGGAGATAGATATTCGCGTTCGTGAAGATGACCTCGGACGGCGGGCTGGCATCCTCGAGGTCGGCGAACATCGACAGGGCGATCATGCCGACGCTGGTCCCGCGGTCGTGGGTCAGCATCGTGTAGTCGGTCAGCTGCCAGAGTTGCGTGATCGCATGGATCAGCAGACGCGCATCGTCGTACAGCGAATACGTATAAGGCGCAGAGGGTTTGTCGGACAATCCGTAGCCGGGGAAGTCGAGCAGATAGATGTCGAAATCGGCGTCGAGTTCGCGGGTCAGCGCGTGGAAGTCGATGCTTGCCGTCGGAAAGCCGTGCACGCAGACCAATGCCGGCGCTCCGGGCGTGCCGCACCGGCGGGTGAACACGGTGACGTCCGCGCCGGAGTTCGCGGCGGTCGTCGACCGCCAGTGGATTTCCGTTCCGCCGCTTCGCCATTCGTCGAAGACGGTCATCAGGACCCGACCGGGAACACGATCCGGGAGGTGCCGAAGTGCACCTCATGGGTGGACGGTGCGAGCTGGCTGCCGGTCGATGTCGCCTCGCCGTGGCCGAGGTTGCGGTCAAAGCGTGGAAAGCTTCCGCCGGCGATCAGCACGCGGATGCGCGTCCCGGCGCGGAATCGGTGCGAGATCGCGTCGAGCTCCAGGCTGACATGGTCGGTCGCCTGGGCCAGCCGCCGGTAGCCGTCGCTGACGTTTCGGGAGCGGCCCTTGGCGTCGACTTCGCTGATCCGGACGAACACGTCGACGTACGGGTTGTCGGAGCTGTGCGCCAACTCGGCGACGGGGCTGCCGTGCACGACCAGATCGGCGGTGAGCACGTCGCTGGTGAAGCTGAGCACATCGCGGCGCGCCGCCAGCGCGGTGTCGTCGCGGTAGCCGCCGTCGGGGGAGAGCAGTCGCCCTCCGATGGTGGGTGTCGGTTCGGTCGGGTCATAGCGGAAGCTCGCCGAGGAGCCGGCCGTCGGCGCCGTCTCGGCCAGCCCACCGCCCGGCTGTAGGTAGAGCGGGCGCTCGGTGGTGGTCGGCGGCCAGTCCGGCAGCGCGCGCCAGCCCTCGTTGGCGACGAAAAACCGGAATCGGCCGGACACGCGGAGTTGCGGGCCGACCGGCGAGGTGGGTGTCCAGCCATTCCTGGGTTTCGCGCGCGATGGTGGCGAGCCCGGTGAAGAGCAGCTGGGTGTGCGTCCACGGCCCCATGGTCAGCGCGACGTCGACGCCCCGCTGGCGAAGGTGCCGGAATTGGTGCAGCGTCTGCGGCAAGAACAGGTCTTGCCAGCCGCTGAGCAGCAGCAGGGGCACCTGAACCCGGTCGAGCGCGGAGTCGACTTTCAGCGGCCCCCAGAACGGGTTGTCCTCCGCCGGGGGTGTCAGCCATGACTCCCACCACGGCGCCGCCGTCGCCGAGCAGCGCCCGGCCGGATGCGCCCAGCGGCGCCTCGCCGGCTGCCCGCACCACGCTTTTCTGGGCCCGCAGCTGGCGGATGCCGGCGCGGAGCCGGCCAGGATCTTCCTGATGCGCAACCAGGTTGCTCCAGCCGAGGAAGTCGTTGACGGTGAACGACCCGGTGCCCCAGGCCGACAGGCTCATATCGTGTGGGCCCGCGACGATCACGCTGGTGACGAGCTCCGGCGGTGGATCCTGCAGCAGCGCGAACTGAGTGAATCCGAGATACGAGATGCCGATCGTGGCGAAGCGGCCGGTGAACCACGGCTGCCGACGCATCCACTCCACGGTGTCGGCGCCGTCGGCGGCCTCGTGCTCCATCGGCGAGAAGTCTCCGCCCGACCCGAATGTCCCTCGCACGCTTTGCAACACCACGCGGTAGCCCCGGGCGGCGTGCAGATCGGCGAACACCATCGAGAACGGAAACGCCCGGCCGTAGGGACCGCGGGCCAACAGGGTGCCGACGGTTTCGCCGGTGGGCTCATAGACGTCGGCGACCAGCTCGACGCCGTCGCGCATCGGAACCTTCACGCTGCTGACCGTGTAGCTCGTGGTCGGCGCGGGCAGCCGCAAGGTCCGGGCGAGCGCCCGGCTGGCGAGTCGTCGGGGCAGTGTGCGCAGCGTCGACCCAGCGGGCCGCGTCGGAGGTGGTCGTCACCGCATCAGATTATGGGCGCGACGGCGCCGGCGGGCCTAGAACTTGTAGTACGGCGCAAGCTCGTTGGCGCGCTGCAGGTTGGTGGACGGGCAGTCGACTTCAGGGCTGGAATAGATCGTCGAGTAGAACAGCGACTGCTGGATGACCCCGTAGCTGGTCTTGAACGCCACCATGCAGGAGAAGTAGAAGTAGCTGTTGTGGTAGGTGGGCTTGAGGTTCCACCACTGCGCAGCGCGGTGGCCGGCGATGGTGGTCTCGACGGCGTCGGCCGGCAGCGACTGGTCGTACTGCCGCCAGACGATCGGCTCGACCGCCAACTGGTAGTTGCCCGCGTCGTAGTGGCAGCGCAGTCCCTCTTCGGCCTCCGGCGGGGTGAACGCCAGACCCAGCCGCTGGACCACGTCGAACGGGATGTCCTCACATGGGTTGAACGGGCTCGGGTCGGTGGTTGCCACGATCGGGCTTTTCATCGTGGTGGCTGGATCCATCGGGGCCGCGGTGGACCGCAGTTGCACCTTGGACACTCCGACCGGTGCCGGCGGCGCGCTCTGGCAGACGACCACCACTGCCGTGAGCAGGGCGCCGAACGCTGCAAGCAGCCGTAGCTTGCCGACCATGACACCCCCTGGACCTATGTGTCCGCCTCCTCCTCGACCCGCTGCGCGGGCCGCATCGTCGGCAGACGGACCTGTGACTCCTGCGGGGAGCTTACAAGTCGCACCCGCGCCGCCACAGAGTAAACGAGAACCTGTTCTAGTCCGCTCCGGTGGCGCGTGACGCGTCGGCCGGCGACCTGCCGTTAGGCTTGGGAGTCGTGGCTTGGCAGGAACCTGGGCAGCAGCAGCCCCCGACCGCACGGCAGCCGACCCTGTGGGCGGTATCGGACCTACACACCGGCCACATGGGCAACAAGCCCGTCACCGAATCCCTGTATCCGTCGACGCCGGACGACTGGCTGATCGTCTGCGGCGATGTCGCCGAACGCACCGACGAGATCCGCTGGGCGCTGGACCTGTTGCGGCGCCGGTTCGCGAAGGTGATCTGGGTGCCCGGCAACCACGAGCTGTGGACGACGACCAAGGACCCGATGCAAGTCTTCGGGCGGGACCGCTACGACTACCTGGTCAACGTGTGCGACGAGCTGGGTGTCGTGAGCCCCGAGCATCCGTTTCCGGTGTGGACCGAGCGAGGCGGGCCGGCGACCATCGTGCCGCTGTTCCTGCTCTACGACTACTCGTTCCTGCCGAACGGCGCGACGACCAAAGCCGAGGGCCTGGCGATCGCGCGGGAACGCAACGTCGTGTGCACCGACGAGTTCCTGCTCTCGCCCGAGCCGTACCCGACCCGTGAGGCGTGGTGCCACGAGCGCGTTGCGGCCACCCGCAAGCGGCTTGACGATCTGGACTGGATGAATCCGACCGTGCTGGTCAACCACTTCCCGATGGTGCGCCAGCCGTGCGATGCGCTGTTCCTGCCGGAGTTCTCGCTGTGGTGCGGAACGACCGAGACCGCGGACTGGCACACCCGCTACAACGCGGTGTGCTCGGTGTACGGGCACCTGCACATTCCGCGGACCACCTGGTATGACGACGTTCGCTTCGAAGAGGTGTCGGTCGGCTATCCGCGCGAGTGGCGGCGCCGCAAGCCCTACAGCTGGCTGCGCCAGATACTGCCCGATCCGCAGTATGCGCCCGGCTATCTCAACGACTTCGGCGGCCACTTCGTCATCACCGCGGAGATGAAGGCGCAGGCTGAGCAGTTCCGCGACCGACTGCGCCAGCGGTAGTCGCGATGACGCTGACCACCTTGATGTCTGCGGTGCTGCCCAGCATCGCAGACTTGGCGTGTGCCGAGTTGTATGCCGACCCCCCGGGGTTGGCGCCGATGGCCGAAGAGGAGCCGCTGATCGAACGGTCGGTGGCCAAGCGGCGCAACGAGTTCATCACCGTCCGGTACTGCGCCCGTATTGCGCTGGGCGAATTGGGATTTCCGCCGGTTCCGATTCTCAAGGGGGAGAAGGGCGAACCTTGCTGGCCAGACGGCGTGGTCGGCAGCATCACCCACACCGCGGGCTACCGAGGTGCGGTGGTCGGTCGTGCGGGCGCCGTTCGTTCGCTGGGCGTGGACGCCGAACCGCATGACGTCTTGCCCGACGGCGTGCTGGACGCGATCAGCCTCCCGGCCGAGCGCGCCGAGCTGGCAGCGCTGCCTTCCGGTATCCACTGGGATCGAATCTTGTTCTGCGCCAAGGAAGCAACGTACAAAGCGTGGTTCCCGCTGACCAAGCGGTGGCTCGGCTTCGAAGATGCGCACATCATCTTCACCGTCGACGACTCCGGCTCGGCCGGGTCGTTCGAATCGACGATTCTGATTGACGGAGAAACGCTTTCGGGTCCGCCGTTGAGTGCCCTGACCGGGCGGTGGTCGGTGGACCGCGAGTTGGTATTGACGGCGATCGCGCTATGAACCCGGGTCTTGTCATCGTCGACAAGCCGGCCGGTATGACGAGCCATGACGTGGTGGGGCGTTGCCGGCGCATCTTCGGGACCCGGCGGGTAGGGCACGCCGGGACGCTGGACCCGATGGCCACCGGAGTTCTGGTGATCGGAATCGAGCGGGCGACCAAGATCCTGGGCCTGGTCACCGAAACGTCGAAGTCCTATGCGGCCACCGTGCGGCTCGGCCAGTCCACATCTACGGAGGACGCCGAAGGCGATATCACGCAACAGGTTTCGGCCCAGGATGTGACCGACGAAGCGATCGAGGCGGCGATCGCCGGTTTGCGCGGCGATATCGCGCAGATCCCGTCGGCGGTCAGTGCGATCAAAGTCGACGGCCAGCGGGCCTACCGGTTGGTCCGCGAGGGCCACGTCGTCGAACTGGCCGGCCCGCCCGGTGCGCATTGACCGGTTCGAGATGCTGGCGGTCCGTCGCCACGACGAACTCGTCGACGTCGACGTCGACGTGGACTGTTCGTCGGGCACCTACATCCGAGCCCTCGCCCGAGACGTCGGGGCCACGCTGGCGGTGGGCGGCCACCTGACTGCGCTGCGGCGCACCAGGGTCGGCCGGTTCGGGCTCGATCAAGCCCGCCCCCTCGATGAGTTGGCCGAACAGCCTGCGTTGAGCCTGACGCTCGACGAGGCATGCCTGCAGCTGTTTCCCCACCGACCGCTCACCGACGACGAGGCCGACGCGGTCGCCAATGGCCGCGCGTTGAACCCGGCCGGCGTCGACGGCGTCTACGCCGCGCACACCGTCGACGGCCAGGTCATCGGATTGCTGCGGGACGAGGGAAACAGGACGAAGTCCGTCGTCGTCATCCGGCCGGCCAACCTATAACGGCACGCCGTGCGGCGTGGTCCGGTAACATTCTGTATAGAATGTAAGTTGGCCGGGAAAGTCGTAGGCGGTAGAGAACGTGGCGGAAATCGGCGAACGACGGGTCAGGCGCACGCAAGCGGAGCGCAGCGCCGCCATGCGCACACGTCTGCTCGACGCGACGATCGAGTGCCTGGTGACCTACGGATACGCCGGGACCACGACGCCACGCGTCGCCGAACGCGCCGGCGTCACCCGGGGAGCGCAGATCCACCACTTCCGCTCGAAGGAAGATCTGGTGGTCGCCGCGATCGAGCATCTCGCCCAGCAGCGCGTGCAGGCGGCCATGCGCGAGTTCGGCCGGGTGGAAGCCAGTAGTGATCCCGTCTCGACGGTGCTCGATTTCCTCTGGGAGGCCCACCAGGGCCCGATGTTCGTTGCAACGGTTGAGCTTTGGGTCGCGGCACGCACCGACTCCGTGCTGGCTGCCCACGTCGAACGGGTGGAGCCGCTGGTCAACAGCACCCTCATCTCGGCGATCGCCCAATTGGTGCCCGATCACGCCATGCGCAAAGACCTGCGCAACTTCGTCTACACCGCGATGGACGCACTGCGGGGGATCCTGCTGGCGAGTTTCGTCGATCGTGACAACGCCCGTGCTCGCCGGCGCTGGGATCGCGCGTGTGAGCAACTGCGGATCATCGTCGGCCGGCTGCTGACCGCCGATTCCCTGGACTGAATTCCCCTTCACCGAGGCCGAAACGTGCCGAACGCCGGCCCATTGCAAAGATACAATCAGGTGTGTATGTTTTGTAATCAAGACGGAGTCAGTTCAAGGGAGCGCAATGTCAAACAAGGTCTACGTCATCGGCGTGGGGATGACGAAGTTCGAAAAGCCGGGCCGCCGGGAGAACTGGGACTACCCGGACATGGCGCGCGAGTCCGGCACCAAGGCGCTCGAAGACGCCGGCATCGATTACGCCGCGGTCGAGCAGGGCTACGTCGGTTACGTCTATGGCGAGTCGACGTCGGGCCAGCGGGCGCTCTACGAGTTGGGCCTGAGCGGGATCCCGATCGTCAACGTCAACAACAACTGTTCGACCGGGTCGACCGCGTTGTACCTTGCCGCGCAGGCGATTCGCGGCGGGCTCGCCGACTGCACGATCGCGCTCGGCTTCGAGAAGATGAAGCCGGGTTCGCTGGAATCCACCTACGACGACCGCACCAACCCGATGGACAAGCACGTCATGGCGATGGCCGAGATCTCCGAGGTGCTGTTTCCCGCCGGCGCCGTGGATGTTCGGCGCGGCGGGCCGCGAGCACATGCAGCAATACGGCAGCACCGCAGAGCATTTCGCCAAGATCGGCTACAAGAACCACAAGCACTCGGTCAACAACCCGTACGCCCAGTTCCAGGAGTCCTACACCTCGACGACATCCTGGGCTCGCGGATGATCTACGACCCGCTGACCAAGCTGCAGTGCTCGCCGACATCGGACGGGTCCGGCGCGGCGATCCTGGCCTCGGAGGCATTCGTCGACAAGCACGGCCTGGCGGGCCAGGCGGTGGAGATCGTCGGGCAGGCCATGACCACCGACTTCGCCAACAGCTTCGACGGCACCTGCAAGGGGCTGATCGGCTACCACATGAATGTGCAAGCCGCTCAACGGGTTTACGACCAATCCGGTCTGGGGCCCGACGGACTTCCAGGTGATCGAGTTGCATGACTGCTTCTCGGCCAACGAGCTCTTGCTCTACGAAGCGTTGGGTCTGTGCGCCGAAGGCGAGGCGCCCAAGCTGATCGACAACGGCGACGTCACCTACGGCGGGCGGTGGGTGGTCAACCCGTCCGGCGGCCTGATCTCGAAGGGGCATCCGCTGGGGGCCACCGGTTTGGCGCAATGCGCCGAGCTGACCTGGCAGCTGCGCGGCACGGCCGACAAGCGGCAGGTCGACAACGTCACCGCCGCACTGCAACACAACATCGGACTCGGCGGCGCGGCCGTCGTCACCGCGTATCAGCGCGCCGAACGCTAACCACAGCAACAACGTACGAAAGGAAACGATCATGGGACACATCGAGGCAAGCCGCGAACTGTCGGCCAACCCGGAAGCATTGTGGGGAACCGTCACCGACCTGGCCAACTGGGACAAGTGGTTCACCGTGCACGAGAAGTGGCTCGAGGGTCCGCCCGACACCCTGACCGAAGGCGCCAAGCTGACCGCCAAGATCGTCATGCTGGGAATGGCCAACAAGATCGAGTGGACGATCGAAAAGGTCGACGCGCCGCGATCGCTGGTGCTGTCGGGAACCGGAATGGCCGGCGTCAAGGCCAAGTTCACCTTCACCATCGACCCGGCCGACAAAGGTTCGAAATTCACGGTTTTCGGCGACTTCGAGGGCGCGATGATCAAGGGCGCGCTGGGCAAGGCCGTGGAGAAGGACGGCGCCAAGCAACTGGACAAGACACTCGACCAGCTCGACGCGCTGGCGTCGGCTCAGTTGTCTGAGGCGTAGGGCCTCAATCAGATGACCGAGACGCTGGAATTCGACGACGCAGGCCTGGGCCGCTGGACCGACGACGAGCGGTTCGACGTCACCCGGGAGCGGTTGGCCGAGTACGCGGCGGCCACCAACGACCCCATCGAAGCGCACCGCAGAGGGGACGTTGCGCCGCCGGTATTCGCGATCGTCCCAGTTTTCGAGTCGCTGCTCACCCCGGCGGTCGACGTGATGCCGGTCGAGGCTATCCCGCGAATCGTCCACGGCGAACAGGACTTCCACTTTCATCGGCCGATTCACCCGGGGGACAAGCTGGTCTCGCGGGGAAAGATGATCGGATACCAGGGTCTGGAGAAAGGCACTCGTGCAGCGATCCTGCTCGAATGTCGCACCGAGGACGGCGAACTGGTCAACGAGCAGTACGTCACCACGTTCGTGCGGGGCATGACCGTCGGCAAGACGGTCGGCGACCTGAGCCCTGAGCACAAATTCGACGACAAGCTCCGCGAACAAGCGCCAGTGGCCAAAGTCGTGCAGCACATCGACAATGACCAGACCTTCCGGTACTCGCCCGCCGCCGGCGACCCGATGCCGATCCACCTCGATGAAGAGGTGGCCAGGGATGCCGGTCTACCCGGGATCATCGCGCACGGGCTGTGCACCATGGCGTTCACGTCGTGGGCCGTGCTCACCGAGCTTGCCGGCTCGGATGTCAACCGGCTCAAGCGGTTCGCGGTCCGGTTCTCCAAGCCGGTGCTGCCCGGCGACGAATTGGAAACCAGGATCTGGCGAGCCGGCAGCGCGAACGGAACGACAAGCTACGCATTCGAAACGGCCCGGGGCGGCGATTTCGTCATCACCGACGGCCTGGCCGTACTGGCCGACTGACACAAGGAGTCTCACAACGATGGGTGCATTAGAAGGCCGGGTTGCGGTCATCACCGGCGCAGGCCGCGGAATCGGGCGTGAACACGCACTGCTGTTCGCCAAGGAGGGGGCCAAGATCGTCGTCAACGACCTCGGCGGCAGCAACGAAGGCGAGGGTGCCGACACCGGCCCGGCGCACGAGGTGGCCGAAGAGATCAAAGCGGCCGGCGGGTCCGCCGTCGTCAACACCGAGAACGTCTCCACCTGGAGCGGCGCGGAAAGCGTTGTGCAACAAGCGATCGACGAGTTCGGCGGCCTTGACATCCTGGTCAACAACGCCGGTATCCTGCGCGACGCGTTCATCGCCGGTATGGAGGAAGCGCAGTGGGACGCGGTGATCGCGGTCCACTTGAAGGGCCATTTCGCGATGCTGCATCACGCGGCCGCGTACTGGAAAGCGCAATCGAAAGCGGGTGATCAGCCCAACGCCGCGGTGATCAACACCGCCTCGGGCTCCGGGGTGACACTGCCGAATGCCGGCCAGGCCAACTACGGCTCGGCGAAAGCGGGCATCGCGGCGCTGACCTTGATCGCCGCCGAGGAGCTGGAGCGCTACGGCGTACGGGTCAACGCGATCGCACCGATCGCGCGGACCCGGCTCACGCTGGCCACGCCCGGCATGGGTTCGCTGATGAGCGAACCGCGAGGAGGGCGAGCTCGACCTGTTCAGCCCGGCCAACATCTCGCCGCTGGTGGCCTACCTGGCCACCGACAAGTGCCCGATCACCGGGAAGGTGTATGCGGTTCAGGGCGGCGCGATTTCGTCCCTGTCGGGCTGGCATGACGTCGACACGATCGAGACCGACGGTCTGTGGCTGATCGACGACATCGCCGCCCGGCTGCCGCAGTAATCAAGGAGCAGAACATGTTCGAATGGTCCGACACCGACCTGATCATGCGGGACACCATCCGCGGATTCATCGACAAGGAGATCCGGCCGAATCTCGATGCGCTGGAAACCGGCGAGATCTCGCCGTATCCGATCGCGCGCAAGCTGTTCAGCGAATTCGGTCTCGATGTGCTTGCCGCCGAAGCGGTCAAGACGATGCTGGACAAGGAGCGCGCGAAGCAGGAAGCCGGGCACTCCGCGCCGCACGACGCAGCAGCCGAAAAGAAGTCGTCCGGCGGGCTCGCCGGTCTGGGCGCGCAGGGTTCGATGGCCGCCGTGCTGGTCTCCGAAGTCGCCGGGGTGAGCCTCGGCTTGCTCAGCGCCGTCGGTGTCAGCCTCGGTCTGGGGGCAGCGACGATCATGAGCCGCGGAACGCTCGCTCAAAAGGAGCGCTGGCTACCGGAACTCATGACGCTGGAGAAGATTGCGGCGTGGGCGATCACCGAGCCGGATTCCGGCTCCGACGCGTTCGGCGGGATGAAGACCACCGTCAAGCGCGATGGTGACGATTACATTCTCAACGGCTCAAAGACATTCATCACCAACGGTCCCTACGCCGACGTGCTGATCGTCTACGCCAAGCTGGACGATGGCTCGGCCGACCGGCGCAACCGGCCGGTGCTGACCTTCGTGCTGGACGCCGGCATGGAAGGGCTTGCCCAGGGCAAGCCGTTCAAGAAGATGGGCATGATGTCGTCGCCGACCGGCGAATTGTTCTTCGACAACGTCCGGCTCTCACCCGACCGCCTGCTCGGCGAGACCGAACAGCACGCCAGTGGGGACGGCCGCGACAGCGCACGGGCGAACTTCTCCGCCGAACGGCTCGGGGTTGCGTTGATGTCGCTGGGGATCATCAACGAGTGTCACCGGCTCTGCATCGACTACGCCAAAACCCGCACGCTGTGGGGCAAGAACATCGGCCAGTTCCAGCTGATTCAGCTCAAGCTGGCCAAGATGGAAGTCGCGCGGATTAACGTGCAGAACATGGTGTTCCAGACCCTGGAAAAGGCCCAGGCCGGCAAGATGCCGTCGCTGGCCGAGGCGTCGGCCATCAAGCTGTACTCCTCGGAGGCCGCCACCGACGTGGCCATGGAGGCCGTGCAACTGTTCGGCGGTAACGGCTACATGGCCGAGTACCGCGTCGAACAACTGGCCCGCGACGCCAAGTCGCTGATGATCTATGCCGGAAGCAACGAGGTGCAGGTGACCCACATCGCCAAGGGGCTGCTTGCCGGATGAAGGCCAGTTCGACAGCAAAGGTGCTGCGGCGCAGAACGATGACCATGGTCGAGCGACTGACCTACGTTCCGGTTTCGCGGCTGACCTTCAACATCATGCTCAATGTGCTGGTGTCGCAACAATGGTTGTTCACCGGGCTGCGCCCGGCCGCCGACTACCTGATCGCCCGCACCGCCCCGGTGGTGCCTGGCGTCCGGGTCAAGCAGGTCTCCACGCCGGTTCGGGGGGAGTGGGTCTGGGCCCCTGAAGCCCAGGACACCGTGGCCGCGGCCGGCGTGGTCTTGGTCCTGCACGGCAGCGGCTACCTGGTCTGCTCGTCTCGTACCCACCGCGGGTTCGCCTCGCATCTGTCTGAATACTCCGGCATGCCAACCTTCACCGTGGACTACCGGCTCGCGCCGGAACATCCTTTCCCCGCGGCCGAAGACGATGCTTTCGCCGCCTACCGTTGGCTGCTGGCGCAGGGGCACGATCCGGCGAAGATCGTCGTCGCGGGGGACTCGGCCGGTGGGCACCTCGCGGTCGCACTTGCCGTGCGACTGCGCAGCGAAGGGCTGCCGGCACCGGCGGCGCTCGCGCTGTTCGGCCCGCTGATCGATCCGTCATACCGGGCCTCTATCGCTGACCCGCGGGTCCGCAGCCAGCCGCTGGATCCGCGCACGGCCAAACGTGCCGTCGCGTTGTATGTCGGAAATCACGATGATCAGGATCCTCGGCTGAATCTGTTGAACGCCGACCTGTCCAATTTGCCGCCGATCCAAATACACTTCGGCTCAAGGGAAGTCATGCGCGCCGATGCGGAGGCTTTCACCAAGCAGGTGCTGGAATTGGGCGGTCGCTGCGACGAGCAGTTGTGGCCGGGTCTGATGCACGGCTATTGGCTGTGGCCGCGCGACGGTGGGCTCACCAGCTTGCAGGTCGCCGGGCAATTTCTGCGTACATCGATCGCCGAGGCCAACACCGCGTGAGCCTCTCCCGCCTGGCCCACGTCCGCGACCGATTGGCCGCGGCCCGAGTGCTGCAGCGCCGCGGCCTGGTCGACCTACGTCGACCCGACGAGGCGGTGCGGGCTTTCCTGGCCATCCGCCGCCATGGCGCGTTCGGCGGACTGCTCGGCCACGCCGCAGCCCTGCACGGGGACGCGCCCGCCATCACCGATGACCGCGGCACCGTCAGTTTCCGCGAACTCGACGAGACGTCCAACGCGTTGGCACGTGGCCTGGTGGTCAAGGGAATTCGGGCCGGCGCGGTGATCGCGACATTGCATCGCAACAGCCGCGACGTCATGGTGACCATCAGCGCGGCGAACAAAATCGGGGTTCGGACGGTGCTGATGAACACCGGCTTCGCCGGCCCGCAACTGGCCGATGTGTCCGCGCGGGAAAACGTCAGCTGCATTCTGGTCGACGATGAGTTCGAGGACCTCCTCACCACGCTGCCGCCGGATACCCTGCGCTTCACCAGCAGCCGGCAGCACGAGTTGATCGACAATCAATCGACGTCGCCGCTGCCTGCACCGCGACAGCCGGGCGGAATGGCGTTACTGACCAGCGGAACGACCGGTACCCCGAAAGGTGTGCCGCGCAACAAGATCGACCCGTCGCAGTCTGCGCAGCTACTCGATCGGATTCCCTGGCCGCGCGACGCCGCCTACTACATTGCCGCGCCGCTGTTCCACGCGACGGGGTTGGCCACCTGCGCGCTGGGTCTGGCCCTGGGCAACCGCGTCGTGATGACGCGCCGCTTCGACCCGGAGGCGACGCTGAAGGCGATCGCCGACTATCGAGTCGGCGCGGTGGTGCTGGTACCGACGATGCTGCAACGCATCCTGGACCTGGGGCCCGATGTGCTGGCGAAGTACGACACCTCATCGCTGACAGTGCTTTTCGCTGCGGGCTCGTCACTGTCACCCGACCTCTGTCGTCGTACCCATGACGCGTTCGGTCGCCGTGCTGTACAACCTCTACGGGTCCACCGAAGTGGCCGTCGCCGCCGTCGCCACGCCGGACGAATTGCATCGTGCGCCCGGCACGGTCGGTCGCCCACCCGTCGGTTGCACGGTGGCCATCTACGACGAGAATCGCCGCAAGGTCACCGAACCCGGCAAGGTCGGAACCGTGTTCGTGTCCAGTGGTCTGAGTTTCTCGGGCTACACCGACGGCGGCAACAAAGAGATCGTCGACGGGCTGCTGTCCAGCGGCGACACCGGGCATTTCGACGAAACCGGCCTGTGGTTCATCGACGGCCGCGACGACGACATGATCGTGTCCGGCGGAGAGAACGTCTTCCCGCTGGAGGTCGAGAATCTGCTTGCCGATCATCCCGACATCGTCGAGGCGTCGGTGATCGGCGTCGACGACGCCGAATTCGGCAAACGGCTCGCCGCCTATGTGGTCAGTCGGCCCGAATCCGGTTTGGACGCCGACGCCGTCAAGTCGCACGTACGCGCACATCTGGCCCGGCACAAGATCCCGCGCGACGTCGTCTTTCGTCAGAGCAGTTGCCGCGCAACGAGACCGGCAAGGTTCTGCGAAGGCAGCTCACCGGCAAGTAGGCGGAAGAGGGTCAGCGCCGTGTCTGAAGGTGTCAAATCGGTGTCTGCTTTTCTCATTCCTTTCGCGCGGCGGCCATAGTGTCATGAGGGTGAGCCGCAATCTGAGCCACAAAGTCGTGGTGATCACCGGTGCCGCGCACGGGTATCGGCGCGCAGGTGGCCCGCGACCTTCGTCGGCGCCGGCGCGCGGGTTGCGCTACTCGATCGCGACCTGCCCGGCGTGCAACGGCTGGCGAACGAACTCGGCTCTACCGCAGTGGCATTCGAGGCCGACGTCACATCGGCGGACTCCGTGCAGGCCGCGTGCGCGGCCGTTGTGCAGCATTTCGGGACGATCGACGTCGTGGTCGCCAACGCCGGCATCGCCGGACCGGGATCCTCCGTCGCGGCGGTCGATCCCGCCGACTGGCGCCAAGTCATCGACGTCAACCTGGTCGGCGCATTCCACACACTCCACGCCGCGCTGCCACATCTCAAGCCAGCGGTGGATACGCGATGGTGGTGGCCTCGATCGCCGCGGTGATTCCGGGACCGCTGGTGAGCGCATATGTGGCGTCGAAGGCGGGCGTCGAGTCGACTGGTGCGCGCGGCGCGCATCGAGGTCGCCGCCGACGGAATCGGTGTCGGCATCGCGTATTTCGGGTTGATCGACACCGGCCTGGCCGATCAGATGCTGACCCGGTCCGGACTGGCCGTCGTATTACCCGGGCCGCTGGGCAAACTCGCCCCGGTCGAGGCGGCCGCCTCGGCCATCACCGCGGGAATCGCGCGCCGTGCGCGACGGGTGTACGCGCCCTGGTGGGTCGCGCCGATGCTCGACCTACGGCCGCTGCTGTTCCTCGCGGACCGATTACTGGCATTGTTGCCGAGCATCCGCCGGGCGGTCCGCGCCGCCGACCACGAGGGAGTGCGCTGATGCAGCAACGACAACCGTCAGTGGGCATCATCGGCGCCGGCATGTCCGGACTGTGCCAGGCCATCGTGTTGCGGCAAGCCGGCATCACCGACGTCACGATCTACGAGAAATCCCACGACGTCGGCGGGACCTGGCGGGACAACACCTATCCCGGGTTGTCCTGCGACGTGCCGTCCCGCTTCTACCAGTTCACCTTTGCGATGAATCCGGCTTGGACCAAGTTGTTCTCGCCGGGCGCGGAGATATTCGAGTACTTCCGCGAGCTGACCGATGACTACCGGCTGAACGACGTCATCCGGTTCGGTGTCGAGATCGTCGACGCCCGGTTCGCCGAAGGCCGCTGGCACCTCACCACCGATACCGGCGAGGAGATGTCGCACGACTTCCTGATCGCGGCAACCGGCGTCCTGCGTGAGCCACGTACGCCGGCGATCAACGGCCTGGCCGAATTCGGCGGTCCCGTCATGCATTCCGCGCGCTGGAACCACGAGGTCGACCTCAGCGGTAAGCGGGTCGCCGTCATCGGAACCGGATCCACCGGCGTGCAGATCGTCTGCGGGCTGGCCGATTCCGTGCACCGTCTCGATCTGTTTCAGCGCAGCGCGCAATGGATTCTGCCGCTGCCCAATCCCCGCTACCGCCGCTGGTCGGGACCGATGCACCGCCGGGTGCCGATGCTGAGTTCGATGGCGTACTACGTCTACCACCTCACGTTCGAATGGCTGGCCGGCGCGCTGGTGCGGCCGGGTTGGCGCCGTCGCTTCATGAGCAGCCTGTGCCGGGCCAACCTTCGGTCCGTCCGTGACCCCGATCTGCGCCGCCGCCTCACGCCGGACTATCAGCCGATGTGCCGGCGGCTGGTCGTGTCCGCGGGCTTCTACCGCGGCCATGCAGCGCGACAATGTGCACCTGGTCGATTCCGGAATCGACCACGTCGAACAGCGCGGAATCGTCACCGCCGACGGGACTTTGCACGAGCTGGACGCCATCGTGCTGGCCACCGGCTTCGACGCCCACGCCTTCATGCGACCGATGTCGCTGGTGGGTCGCGACGGCCTGACCATCCAGCAGTTGTGGGAAGAGGGACCCAGGGCGCACCTGGGCGTGGCGTTGCCGGGGTTCCCGAACTTCTTCATGCTGATGGGCCCGCACAGCCCGGTCGGCAACTACTCGCTGACCGCGATCGCCGAGGCGCAGGCCGCGCACATTCTCGGCTGGATCCAGCGCTGGCGCACAGGCGAATTCGACAATGTCGCGCCCACCCGGCACGCCACGGATGAGTTCAATGCGAGCATGCGCCGGGCCATGCCGGGCACGGTGTGGGCATCGGGCTGCACCAGTTGGTATCTGGGTGCCGACGGACTCCCGGAATTGTGGCCGTGGACGCCCAATGCGTACCGGCAACGACTCGCCGCGACACCCGACATCAACGATTACGACATCAACACATTGGTGAGGTCAGCATGAAGACAGCATTGAACGGCCGGGTGGTGGCGATCACCGGCGGCGCCCGGGGAATCGGTCTGGCCACTGCGAAAGCCTTCGCGGCGGCTGGCGCCAAGGTTGCGATCGGAGACCTCGACGCCGATCTGGCCAAACGTGTTGCCGCCGACATCCACGGCGACGTGGTCGCACTGCCGCTGGACGTGACTGTCCCGGAATCTTTTTCGGCGTTCCTCGACGACGCGGCAGGTGTCCTCGGTCCGCTCGACATCGTGGTGAACAACGCGGGCGTCATGCTCACCGGAGAGTTCGTCGACGAACCATCGACGGCCGAAGACAAGATGATCGACATCAACCTGCGCGGCGTGATCCTGGGTTGCAAACTGGCGGCCGCACGCTTCATCCCCCGCGGTGGCGGCACGATCATCAACGTGGCGTCGATGGCCGGCGTCGCCGGCTTCCCCGGGGTCGCCACCTACTGCGCCACCAAGTTCGGTGTTGTGGGGCTGACGTACGCACTGCGTGAAGAACTGCGCCCCCATCGAATCCAGGTCAGCGCGATCCTTCCGGGAGTGGTGCACACCGAACTCTCCGCCGGCATCCAGCTGCCCAAGGCGGTCGAGAACTTTGTGTCGGTCGAACCCGACGACATTGCTGCGGCCGTGGTCGAGGCCGCGCGCAGCCACCGCGGCATGTCCTTTGCACCGCGACGGCTGCAATTACTTCTTGCGTACCGCCCTTTTGATGCCCGAACGGCCGCGTCGATTCGTCTCCCGAGTGACCCGCACCGAGCAGGCCTATCTGGCGGTGGATCAAGCTACCCGGGATTCCTATCACGCCAGGGCAGTCGCCGCTGCAGCGCAGAGCGCGCCAGGGGAGCGGCCAGGCGCATGACGTTGGCGTAGCGGGTCGGCAGCATCGTCGCGGCGAGGTAAGTCAACCGCGCGTCCGAGCCCGACCATGATCCGCGCCTGGCCCCGGGCGACACCACGGTGGATGATCTCGGCCGGGAGCCGCCCAGTAAGTCGGCTGTGGACCTAGCGGGCGACCATCCAAATCGCTTGAGCGGCAGGGCTTCCCAAGTCGACCGTGGTGGGGGCACCGTCCGCCGATTCCACCGCGACCGAGATCATCCCGGCGAACTCGCGGCGGGTGAGCACCCGCAACCTCGAGTCGAGGCTGATGCCGATGCTGTCGAAGTAGCGCAGCATCTCGGGATCCTTGTCGGATATCCGGGCGACGGTGCCGGCGTCGCCGTCGGCGCACGACCACAGCTGACGAGCGGGTGGGGTCGGCACCTGGCCGTCGGAGCCCGGAATGGGGTCGCCATGCGGGTCGCGCTGCGGAAACCCCAGCTTGGCGTCGATACGCGCGATCAGCCGGTCGGACACCGCGTGTTCGAGCACCTCGGCTTCGTCGTGCACCTCGTCCCAGCCATAGCCGAGTTCGGTGACCAGGAAGGCCTCGAGCAGCCGGTGGCGGCGAACCATCGCCAGCGCCGCTCGGCGACCCGACTCGGTCAACGTGACCGCTCCGTATTTCTCGTGGTCGACCAGCCCCTGCTCGGCGAGTTTGCGGATCGATTCCGAAGCCGTGCTGGCCGACACCCCGAGCTTTTCGGCCAGCATCTTGGTGCTGACCTTGGCACGCGACCATTCCTGGGCGTTCCAGATGACTTTGAGGTAGTCCTGGGCAACCGCGGTGAGCTCGTTGGACTCGTCAGCAGGGCGCACAACGGAAGTTTAAGCAATCCTCATCTGATCTGCGGCTCTCGCACGACCGCGCGCTACCTGGCACCGTAGGCTGGGAGGCGTGCAAAGGTGGCGCGGCCAGGACGAGATCCCCACTGACTGGGGCCGATGCGTGGTCACCATCGGGGTGTTCGACGGGCTGCACCGTGGGCACGCTGAGCTGATCGAACACGCGGTCAAGTCGGGTCGCGCGCGCGGAGTGCCGACGGTGTTGATGACGTTCGACCCACACCCGATGGAAGTGGTGCACCCCGGCAGCCATCCCGCGCAATTGACGACTCTGACCCGGCGCGCCGAGTTGGCCGAGGAATTCGGCATCGACGTCTTCCTGGTCATGCCGTTCACCACCGCTTTCATGAAGCTCACGCCGGAGCGTTACGTCCACGAACTACTCGTCGAGGACCTACACGTGGTGGAAGTCGTGGTCGGGGAGAACTTCACCTTCGGCAAGAAGGCCGCCGGCACGGTCGAGACCCTGCGCAGTGCCGGTGCGCGACTCGGGTTCGCGGTGGAGGCGATGTCGCTGGTCTCCGAACACCACAACACCGAGACCGTGACATTTTCGTCGACGTACATCCGGTCCTGCGTCGACGCCGGCGACGTGGTTGCGGCGGCCGAGGCGCTGGGCCGTCCGCACCGGGTCGAAGGCGTGGTCGTGCGCGGTGACGGGCGGGGAACCGAGATGGGTTTTCCCACCGCGAACGTGGCGCCGCCGATGCACTCGGCCATCCCGGCCGACGGTGTGTATGCCGCCTGGTTCACCGTCTTGGGCCACGGCCCGGTGACCGGGAGCGTGGTGCCGGGCGAGCGCTACCAGGCCGCGGTGTCGGTGGGGACCAACCCGACCTTCTCCGGACGTACCCGCACGGTCGAAGCTTTCGTCCTCGACACCGCCGCCGACCTGTACGGGCAGCACGTGGCGCTGGACTTCGTCGCGCGTATCCGCGGACAGGAGAAGTTCGGCTCGGTGGGCGACCTGGTCGACGCGATGCGTAACGACACCGACCGCGCGCGGACCTTGCTTTCGGCCACCTGAGCCGGGCCCTAGTGGCCAGCTCCTCAGCGGGCAAACAACCGCCCGCATCGTCGCTGACCTGGCAGATTCAGGCCTGAGGCGGGCCCGCTGCTAGACTCCTCGGCGACACGGCGCGTGCTGCAGTTCGCGGTGGCCGCACCTCAGCTCAATGATCGCGGACCTATTGATGGAGATATTTCGTGGCGCTTACCGCCGAGCAGAAAAAAGAAATCCTGGGCTCCTACGGCCTGCATGCGACCGACACCGGTTCGCCTGAGGCGCAGGTCGCCATGCTGACCAAGCGGATCTCTGATCTGACCGAACACCTCAAGAAGCACAAGCACGACCACCACTCGCGGCGCGGACTGCTGCTGCTGGTCGGCCGTCGCCGTCGGCTGCTCAAGTACGTCGCCCAGGTCGACGTCGAGCGCTACCGCTCGTTGATCGAGCGGCTCGGCCTGCGCCGCTGACCCTGCTTGTTCCCCGGCTCCTCAGCGGGCCGCCTACGGCCCGCATCGTCGGCCGGGCGGCGCAGGTGGATAGCCCGGCTCCTCAGCGGGCCGCCTACGGCCCGCATCGTCGGCCGGGCGGTAGGGAATCGCCAGGTCGGCGTGTAGAGTCAAGGTCGTTCTGGGCCCATCGGCCCGAGCCTGGTGCGGCGTGCGCAATCCGCGCGCACCGTCCCAGCGAGGCACAACAGGACTTCGAAGGAAGACAAGTCTGTATCGCGCGGTCTTCGGTAGTGGCTGCCGAACTCCCCACTTCTGGGGTTGGTCGGCAGCTTCGATCGACGGCCGTCGCCGCATCCAGACTCCGCGTCTTTCCAGGGTCCTCCGGGTTCGTCCCGGCACCCTTCGGGTTGTGCGTGCCTGCGCAAAATAGCTGAACAAATCCAGAGAGGCTGCACGGACGAATATGTCTGTAGCTGAAATTGACGAAGGCGTGTTTGAGTCAACCGCCACCATTGACAACGGGAGCTTCGGCACCCGCACCATCCGTTTCGAAACCGGTCGGCTGGCCAAGCAGGCCGCCGGCGCCGTCGTCGCCTACCTCGACGACGAGACCATGCTCCTGTCGGCCACCACGGCCAGCAAGTCGCCGAAGGACCACTTCGACTTCTTCCCGCTGACGATCGACGTCGAAGAGCGCATGTACGCCGCGGGACGCATCCCCGGTTCGTTCTTCCGTCGCGAGGGCCGTCCCTCCACCGACGCGATCCTGACGTGTCGGCTGATCGACCGCCCGCTGCGGCCGACGTTCGTGTCCGGACTGCGTAACGAGATCCAGGTTGTCGTCACGATCCTGAGCCTGGATCCCAAGGACCTCTACGACGTGCTGGCGATCAACGCCGCGTCGGCGTCGACCCAGATCTCGGGTCTGCCGTTCTCCGGCCCGGTCGGCGGCGTGCGCGTCGCGCTGATCAACGGCCAGTGGGTCGCGTTCCCCACCGTTGAGCAGCTCGAAGACGCGGTCTTCGACATGGTCGTAGCCGGCCGCAAAGCCGGCGATGACGTCGCGATCATGATGGTCGAGGCAGAAGCCACCGACAAGGTCATCGATCTGATCGCCGGGGGCGCCGGTGCGCCGACCGAAAGCGTTGTGGCGGAGGGCCTTGAGGCCGCCAAGCCTTTCATCGCCGCGTTGTGTACCGCGCAGCAGGAGCTGGCTGACGCTGCTGGCAAGGAGACCGCCGAGTACCCGTTGTTCCCGGAATACCAGGACGACGTCTTCTACTCGGTGTCCTCGGTGGCCACCGAGGAGCTCGCCAAAGCGCTCACCATCGCGGCAAGGAAGAGCGCGACAGCCGCACCGACGAGCTCAAGGCCGAGGTGCTCAGCACGCCTCGCCGACACCTACGAGGGCCGTGAGAAAGAGATCAGCGCGGCGTTCCGATCACTGACCAAAAAGCTTGTGCGCCAGCGCATCTTGACCGATCACTTCCGGATCGACGGCCGCGGCATCACCGACATCCGTGCGCTGTCCGCGGAGGTCGCGGTCATCCCGCGGGCGCACGGCAGCGCGTTGTTCGAGCGCGGCGAGACCCAGATCATGGGCGTGACCACGCTCGACATGGTGAAGATGGCCCAGCAGATCGACTCGCTGGGGCCGGAGAAGTCGAAGCGCTACATGCACCACTACAACTTCCCGCCGTTCTCCACCGGTGAGACCGGTCGCGTGGGCTCGCCCAAGCGACGCGAGATCGGGCACGGCGCGCTGGCCGAGCGGGCCCTGATGCCGGTGCTGCCGAGCGTCGACGAGTTCCCCTACGCGATCCGTCAGGTCTCAGAAGCGTTGAGCTCCAACGGCTCGACGTCGATGGGCTCGGTCTGTGCGTCCACGCTGTCGCTGCTGAACGCCGGCGTGCCGCTGAAGGCGCCGGTCGCCGGCATCGCGATGGGCCTGGTCTCCGACGACGTTGAAGTTGACGGTAAGACCGAGCGTCGCTTCGTCACCCTGACTGACATCTTCGGCGCCGAAGACGCGTTCGGTGACATGGACTTCAAGTGCGCGGGCACGAAGGACTTCGTCACCGCGCTCCAGTTGGACACCAAGCTCGACGGTATTCCGTCGCAGGTGCTGGCCGGCGCTCTCGCGCAGGCCAAGGATGCGCGTCTGACGATTCTCGAGGTGATGGCTGAGGCCATCGACGAGCCCGACCAGATGAGCCCGTACGCGCCGGTGGTCACCACCATCAAGGTGCCGATCGACAAGATCGGTGAGGTCATCGGCCCCAAGGGCAAGATGATCAATTCCATCACCGAGGAGACCGGCGCCCAGATCTCGATCGAGGATGACGGCACCGTGTTCGTCGGCGCCACCGACGGACCGTCGGCGCAGGCCGCGATCGACAAGATCAACGCGATTGCCAACCCGCAGCTGCCCAAGACCGGCGAGCGGTTCCTCGGAACCGTGGTCAAGACCACCGATTTCGGCGCGTTCGTGTCGCTGCTGCCGGGCCGCGACGGTCTGGTACACATCTCCAAGCTCGGTAGGGGAAAGCGCATCAACAAGGTGGAGGACGTCGTGAACCTCGGCGACAAGCTTCGCGTCGAGATCGCCGACATCGACAAGCGGGGCAAGATCTCCCTGGTGCTTGTCGACGAAGATGCCGGAGATTCCGGCAATCCGGCGGCGCCGCCGCCGCAAGCCCGGAGGCCGCGCAGCCGTCGGAAGCCGATGCCGCGACGGCCAGCAGTTAGTCCAGGGACGCAGCCGTTACGCCGCGGCCGGCACAGTTCTGAGCCGTCCGCGGCGTTCCGGCGCACCACACTTCCCGGCGGTTTGCGGGTTGTCACCGAATACCTTCCCGGGGTTCGCTCTGCCTCGGTAGGGGTGTGGGTAGGTGTCGGATCGCGCGACGAGGGTGCCACCGTCGCCGGCGCCGCGCACTTCCTGGAACACCTGCTGTTCAAGTCGACCCCGACGCGCACCGCTGTCGACATCGCGCAGGCGATGGATGCGGTCGGCGGCGAGCTGAACGCGTTCACCTCCAAGGAGCACACCTGCTACTACGCGCACGTGCTCGACAGCGACCTTGCGCTGGCCATCGACCTGGTCAGTGACGTGGTGCTCAACGGACGTTGCGCCGCAAGCGATGTCGAGCTGGAACGCGACGTCGTTCTCGAAGAGATCGCGATGCGCGACGACGATCCCGAAGACGCACTGGCCGACCAGTTCTTGGCGGCGCTGTTCGGCGATCACCCAGTGGGTCGCCCGGTGATCGGCAGCGTGCAGTCGGTGTCGTCGATGACGCGCGCCCAGCTGCATTCCTTTCACCAGCGGCGCTACACGCCCGAGCGGATGGTCGTCGCGGTGGCCGGCAACGTCAACCACGACGACGTGGTGAAGCTCGTGCGTGAGCACTTCGGGCCTCGGTTGGTCCGGGGGCGTCATGCGATAGCGCCGCGCAAGGGCGCCGGCCGGGTCACCGGTCGCCCGCGCTTGACCGTCGTCAACCGCGATGCCGAGCAGACCCATGTTTTTCTCGGAGTTCGGACCCCGGGCCGACACTGGAAGCATCGCTGGGCTTTGACGGTGCTCAACACCGCGCTGGGCGGCGGACTGAGTTCCCGCTTGTTCCAACAGGTTCGGGAGTCTCGCGGGCTGGCGTACTCGGTGTACTCGTCGCTGGACACCTTCTCCGACGCCGGAGCCTTATCGGTGTACTCCGCATGCCTGCCCGAGCGGTTCGCCGAAGTGATCCGGGTGACCTCCGATGTGCTCGAGGAAGTGGGGCGCGACGGCATCACCGAGACGGAATGCCGGATCGCCAAAGGCTCGCTGCGCGGCGGGCTGGTGCTCGGCCTGGAGGATTCCAGTTCACGGATGCACCGCATCGGTCGTGGCGAACTCAACTACGCTGAGCACAGAAGCATCGACCGGACGCTGCAGGAGCTCGATGAGGTCACCCTGGACGAGGTCAACGCGATTGCGCGCCAACTTCTCACCCAGCCCTACGGCGCAGCCGTTCTCGGGCCGCACCAGTCGAAAAAATCTCTGCCGCAACAACTTCGGACAATGACGAGGTAACGCGATGGTACTGGGCTTCTGGGATCTCGATGTGCCGATCGTGGGTGCGCCGATGGCGGGTGGCCCCGGTACGCCCGCGCTGGCCGCGGCGGTGTCCAACGCGGGCGGACTCGGCTTTCTGGCCGGCGGCTATATCAGCGCGGAGCGTCTGGCCAACGACATCGCGTCAGCACGGGCAAAGACCACCGGTCCGATCGGCGTCAACCTGTTCGTGCCCCAGCCCAGCGTGGCCGACGTCCTCGCGCTGGACCATTACGCCGAGGCGCTCGACGAGTTGGCCGAGCACTACGACGTCGAAGTCGGCTATCCGCAATTCGGTGACGACGACGGCTGGCAACAGAAGCTCGAGGTGGTCGCCGACCTTCGGCCCGAGTTGGTGTCGTTCACGTTCGGTGCGCCTTCGCCGGATGTGCTGCGCCGGTTCGGTGCATTGGGAATGCTGCTGTACATCACCGTCACGTCGGCGTACGAGGCCGGGGTAGCCGTCGCCGCGGGGGCGGACGGCCTGGTCGTTCAGGGCCCGAACGCCGGCGGGCATCGCGGAACGTTCGCGCCCGACATGGAACCGGGAACCACGTCGCTGACCGACCTGCTCGATCGCATCGGCCACGGCCACGACGTTCCGCTTATCGCGGCCGGCGGGTTGGGTACCACCGAAGACGTCGCCGCTGTTTTGCGCAGGGGAGCGGCCGCCGCCCAGATCGGCACTGCGCTGCTGCTGGCCGACGAGGCCGGAACCAACGAAGCGCACCGGTCGGCTCTGGGGCATCCGCAATTCGACAACACCGTTGTCACCCGGGCGTTTTCGGGCCGGTATGCCCGCGGTCTGGCGAACGACTTCACCCGGATGCTGGATCATATTGCGCCGCTTGGCTATCCCGAGGTCAACCAGATGACGTCGCCGATCCGCCGGGCCGCGGTCGAGTTGGAAGACCCGCACGGCACCAACCTGTGGGCGGGGACCGCATATCGACAGGCCGTCGCCGCGCCGACAAAAGACATCGTCGACAAGCTCGGCCACGTCTAGACCTGCGGCGTGCGGTGCGCCCAGGGCCTGGCGGATTCCAGTTGGCTGGCCACCTGCAGCAGAACATCTTCGCGCCCATAGCCTGCCACGAGTTGCACCCCGACCGGCAGACCGGCGTCGGTCCACTCGACCGGCACGTTGATCGCGGGCTGACCGCTCATGATTGAACGGCGGGGTGAACGGGATGAACTGGAACGAGCGCTCCATGGCGGCCAGCGGATTGTCGGGGTCGTTGCCGATCGTGCCGAGCGGCAACGGAAGTTCGGCGACCGTCGGTGTGAGTAACAAGTCCCAGCCGTCGGCCCACCACGCCTGCAGCGACGCGGCGGAAGTGGGTCGCGGCGGAGAACGCCAGCGCATAGTCGACCGCGGTGAAATGCGCGGCGACCTCGGCCTGCACCCGGTTCACCGGCTCGAATTCGTCGGCGGTCAGCGGCCTTCCGATCTGCTCTTCGAACCGTCGCAACCCGACGCCCATGTTCGTGCTCCACAGCGTGGCGAAGTGCACGCGCAACGAGGTGTCCTCCAACGCTTTTGGCCACGCCTGTTCGACCGTGTGGCCGAAGGATTCGAGCAGCGTCGCGACGGAGCGGGCCGCGGCCGCGCATTCGGGCGCCACCGCCCCGCCCTGCGGATGGTGGTCGAGCAGGCCGATCCGTAACCGGCCGGGTTCGGCGCCGAGCTCGTCGACGTAGCGGCGAGCGGGGGCCGGCGCCATCACCGTGTCGCCGATGGCGGACCCGCGTACCGCGTCGAGAAGTGTTGCGGTGTCACGCACCGTACGGCTGACGCACAGCTCAACCGATAGCGCGGTTTCGTCGCGGACCGGTCCGAGCGAGATCCGGCCCTGACTGGGTTTCAGGCCGACCAGTCCGCAGCACGACGCGGGAATGCGAATCGAGCCGCCGCCGTCGCTGGCGTGCGCGAACGGCACCATGCCGCTGGCGACGGCGGCCGCAGCGCCGCCGCTCGAGCCGCCCGGCGAACGACTGGTGTCCCACGGGTTGTGGGTGGCGCCCCAGGCGAGCGGCTCGGTGGTTGGCACGCTGCCCAATTCGGGGCTGTTGGTCCGGCCGGCGATCACCAGGCCGGCATCGCGGAAGCGGCTCACCAAGGTGGTGTCGGCCGGCGAGATCGCCCCTTCCTTCTTGAGCGCGCGGTTGCCGTTGGTGATCGGTTGACCTGCGTAGCCGGCGAACAGGTCCTTGATCAGAAACGGCACTCCGCGAAATGGCCCGTCGGGCAGCTCAGTTCGCGCGGTGTCGCGCGCATGATCGAACCAGCGGATGACGACCGCGTTGAGCACCGGATCGATGCGTTCGATCCGCTCGATGGCTGCGTCGAGCAACTCCAGCGGACTTACCTCACCGCGAGCGATCAGGTCGGCCTGCCCGACCGCGTCCATCCATCGGGTGTCATCGGCGAGTGAAGTCACGCGGCTTGTGTAGCACGAACCCCGACGTCAGACCAGCATTGCCGCCGGGTCGGTGAATGGCAGCGCCAGGTCGGCGGCAACCCGCTGACACACCAGCGCGCCATCATGTGTCGAAAGTCCCTTGGCGAGAGCCTGATTCGACCGGCAGGCGGCTTGCCAACCCTGGTCGGCGAGGTCGATCACATACGGCATGGTCGCGTTGGTGAGCGCAACCGTCGACGTCGCGGGAACCGCGGCGGGCATGTTCGCCACGCAGTAGAACACCGTGTCCTGCACGGCGAACGTCGGGTCGTCGTGGGTGGTCGGTCGCGAGTCTTCGAAGCAGCCGCCCTGATCGATGGCGATGTCCACCAGGACCGCACCCGGCTTCATGTGAGCGACAAGCGAATTCGACACCAAGGTTGGAGCCTTGCCGCCAGGCAACAACACGGCGCCGATCACCAGGTCGGCGCGTTTGACAGCTTCCTCCAGTTCCAGGGCCGTCGAGTAGCGGGTCTGCACCTGGCCGCTGAAAGCGTGGTCGACCTCGCGCAGCTTGTTGATGTTGACATCGAGGACGGTGACCGCCGCGCCCATTCCGTGAGCGACTCGGGCGGCGTTGTAGCCGGCGGTCCCCGCGCCGATGACCACCACCGCGGCCGGTTCGACGCCGGGCACGCCGCCCATCAACACGCCTCGACCGCCGTGCGTGCGCATCAGGTGGTACGCCCCGACCTGCGCCGACAGCCGACCGGCGACTTCGCTCATCGGGGCCAGCAGCGGCAAGGCACCGTCAGCGGTCTGCACGGTCTCGTAGGCGATCGAGGTGGTGCCTGAAGCCAGCAGCGCCTCGGTGCATGATCGCGACGCTGCCAGATGCAGATAGGTGAACAGTGTCTGGCCGCGCCGCATCCGCGAATATTCGAGCGGCATGGGCTCTTTCACCTTGAGGATCAGGTCGGCGTCGGCCCATAGGGCCTCGGCGGTGGAGACAACCTGCGCGCCGGCGGCTTTGAAGTCGCTGTCGGTGATCGCCGAGCCTTCACCAGCGCCCGCCTGGATGACGACCTCGTGCCCGCGTCGGGTCAATTCGGCGACACCGGAGGGGGTGATCGCCACTCGGAATTCGTTGTTCTTCACTTCGGTCGGGATGCCAACACGCATGCCATCAATTGTGAAGAAAATTCGTGCCACATGCAAAGATGGCGAAGACACGGCGGTAACATCCTTCAATGGCCGAAGAAACTACGGAATATTCGCCCCGAGTCCGGACGGCGTCGAAGGATCTTCGGGCCGTGGAGGTGGACCATGTCGACCGCAGAATTCTCAGCCTGCTGCATGCCGACGCCCGGATGACCAACAGCGCCCTCGCCGAGGAACTCGACATCGCTGCATCGACCTGTCACGGCCGCGTTCGTCGGTTGCTGGAGTCCGGCGTCATCCGCGGCTTCTACGCCGACATCGATCCGACCGCGGTGGGATTGCCGCTGCAGGCGATGATTTCGGTCAGCCTGCAGTCCCACGCCCGCGGCAAGATCCGCGACTTCATCCAGCAGATTCGTCGCCGCCCCCAGGTGATGGACGTCTATTTCCTGGCCGGTACCGACGACTTCATCCTGCACGTCGCTGCGCGCGATACCGAGGACCTGCGATCGTTCGTCGTGGAGAACCTCGAACTCCGACGCCGACGTCGCAGGCACCCAGACGTCGCTGATCTTCGAACACCTGCGGGGGGCCGCGCCGGTCTGACCGCGCAGTATTCCCGATACCGGCGGTACCGGGTATGCTGCTGCGAATGTTCTCGGTCAACGACGAAGCTGTCGGTCCGCACCTGCAAGGTCGCGGGGCCGCTGCTCGATGACGGGCGCGATCACGAGCGATTGGTCCTCGAGGCGCGCGACGTCGCCTTCGACTGGGCGACGCTGCCATTTCATTACGTGCCCGACGAGCCGTTCACCACGCACATGCTCAACGTGCTGCATCTGCTGCTGCCGGCCGGCGAAGAGTTCTTCGTCGACCTGTTCAAGCAGGCACTCCCGCTGATCAAAGACGACCAGCTGCGCCTCGACGTGCAGGGTTTCATCGGCCAGGAGGCGATGCACGCCCAGGCGCACACCGGTGTGCAGGAATACTTCGCCGCCAACAACGTCGACGTGACGCCGTTCACCGATCAGATGACCTGGCTGTTCGCCAAACTTCTGGGCGACCGGCCGCGGTGGAGCGTGCGGCGCCAGCGCAGCTGGCTACTCGAGCGGGTCGCGATCGTCTCGGCGATCGAGCACTACACCGCGATCCTGGGCGAATGGATCCTCAACACCCCGGAACTCGACGCGATCGGCGCCGACCCGGTGATGCTGGACATGCTCCGGTGGCACGGCGCCGAAGAGGTCGAGCACAAAGCGGTGGCCTTCGACCTGATGAAGCACCTGCGGGCCGGCTACTTGCGTCAGGTCCGCACCCAGCTGGTCGTGACGCCGATGATGTTCCTGATGTGGGTGCGCGGAGTCCGGTTCATGTACTCCATCGACCGGCACGTGCCGCCCGGAGCCAAACCGCGCTGGCGCGACTACTTCATCGCCGCGCGACGCGGATTGATGCCCGGACCGCTGCGGTTCATCCGGGTGATCGGCGCCTACTATCTGCCCCGCTTCCATCCCTCGCAGCTGGGCGGGGTGGAGAAGGCGGTCGACTACCTGGCGATCTCGCCGGCCGCCCGCGCCTCGCACTGAGCCGAGAGGATCCCATGACCACCGCACCAGCTGCTAGTTCCCACGTGCCGACCCGCACCACTGTGACCGCCTCGGATGGCGTCGCGCTGGCGGTGCACGCCTATACCGAGATCGACCCGCAACGGCCGACCGTGCTGGCCATCCACGGCTATCCCGACAACCACCACCTGTGGGACGGCGTGGCTGAGCATCTACTGCGGCGACGACGGCGCCAAATACAACTTTGTCGCGTACGACGTCCGGGGGGCCGGCGAGTCCGAACGCCCGGCGGCCCGCTCCGATTACCGCTTCTCCCAGTTGGTTTCCGATATCGGCGCGGTCATCGACAGCCTTGGCGTCGGACGCGTCCATCTGCTGGCTCACGACTGGGGCTCGATCCAAGCCTGGGCCGCGGTCACTGACGCGACGGTGATGGGCAAAGTGGCCTCGTTCACCTCGATCTCCGGGCCGCACCTGAGCTACGCGGGCAAGTTCCTGCGGTCGGCGCGCACCCCGCGCGGTCTCGTCGACGTGATCCGGCAGTTCTTCGCGTCGGGCTACATCTGGTTCTTCCTCACCCCGGGCCTGCCGGAACTGCTGATCCGCGCCGGTGTAGGCGTGAAACTTATTGAGGCGTTCGGCCGTATCGGGAATTCCAGCACCCAGACCCGCCCCGGCGACCCGGTGCGCTCGACCGGCGACTACGTCAACGGGCTCAACCTGTACCGCGCCAACATGCCCGGTCCTTTCCTGGCGCCGGGCGCAAAGCTGCCCGACACCACCGTTCCCGTTCAGGTGCTGGTGCCGCGGATGGACATGTTCGTCACGCCGGCGCTGCAGCGGTTCACCGGTTCAATCCCGTTGGGCAGCAGGGTTGTTCCGATCGAGGGCGGCCACTGGGTGGTGACCGCACGTCCGGACGTCATCGCGCGACTCGCCGCCGAATGGATCGACCGGCATGTCAGTGGCGGCGCCGCGTTGGCCGCCGCAAGCGCCGTGCAGACCGGGCCGCGCGACGTCCAGGGCAAACTCGCGTTGGTCACCGGAGCGGGCGCCGGTATCGGTCGTGCCACCGCCGTCGAGTTGGCCCGTCAGGGCGCCGACACTGTCGTGATCGTCGACCGTGATCTGGCCGCGGCACAGGACACTGCCGCCGCGGTCCGCGAAGCCGGCGCCGGTGCCGCGGCCTACCAGGCCGATGTCAGCGACGAAGCCGCGATCAATGCGCTTGCCGCACAAGTCAACAGCGACCACGGCGTGGTCGACATCCTGGTGAACAACGCCGGCATCGGGATGGCCGGCCGATTCCTGGAGACCACATCGGAGAACTGGGACAACATCCTGGGGGTCAATCTGCGCGGCGTGCTCAACGGAAGCCGGGCGTTCGCCACTCAGATGGTCGACCGCGGTCAGGGCGGCACCATCATCAACGTCTCCTCGGCCGCTGCTTTTCTCCCATCGAAGTCGATGATCGCTTACGGCACAACAAAAGCCGCGGTGCTGGCGTTCAGCGAATCGTTGCGCGCCGACCTGGCTGACGACGGCATCACCGTCACAGCGGTGTGCCCGGGATTCGTCAACACGAATATCGCCAAGAACACGGTCTACGCCGGGATGACGTCCGACCGAGCAGGAGAGCGCCCGGCACAAGGCCGACGTCGCCTACCGCCGTCGCAACTACACGCCGGAGGCGACCGCCAAGGCGATCGTCAAAGCGGTCAAGAGCGGCCCGCCGGTGCTGCCGATCGCGGCGGAGTCACGAGTCGGCTATGCGCTGCGGCGTATCAGTCCCTCGTTGATCCGGCTGTTGGCCCGTTACGACATTCGGCCCTAAGGGCGCTGAGGTCATTGTGTCGCAGAGCATTTGGGCCAGCAGGCCCGCAGACATCTACGGTCGTCGTCAACGCGACCGGCTCTACACGGCGATCTGGGGCCTGGCCACCGTGCTCAGCGGGTTCTCCTCGGCGAGCCGGTGGAAGCCGTCCCGCGTGGTGCCGGTGGGTCGCACCCACACGGCGGTGATCACCAAACGCGAACAGCTCAGCCCGGACGTGGTCGCGTTGACGTTCGCCGACCCCGATGGTGGCCTGCTTCCGTCCTGGACGCCCGGCGGCCATGTCGATGTGCAACTGCCCTCCGGCCGTCGTCGCCAATACTCGCTGTGCGGGCCGCCCGGCCGGCGCACCGACTATCGAATTGCGGTGCGCCGCATCGCCGATGGCGGCGGCGGTTCGATCGAGATGCACGAAGCGTTCGCTGTCGGCGACTCCCTGGTGTTCGAAGGTCCGCGCAATGCGTTCTATCTCGGCGGCGACGAGCGTGACGTGCTGTTCGTCATCGGCGGAATCGGCGTGACCCCCATCCTGTCGATGATGCGGGCCGCGCATCAACGCGGAATGAATTGGCGCGCAATCTATGCCGGCCGCAGCCGCGAATACATGCCACTGCTGGACGAAGTGACGTCGCTGGATCCCGACCGGGTCACCGTATGGGCCGACGACGAGCGTGGGCGACTCGCCACCGCCGAAGATCTGCTGGTCGACGCCACACCGACCACCGCGGTGTACGTGTGCGGGCCCACCGGAATGCTGGAATCGGTGCGCATCGCCCGCGACGAGCACGCCGACGCACCGCTGCACTACGAGCGCTTCAGCCCGCCACCGGTCGTCGACGGAATCCCGTTCGAACTCGAACTCGCTCGTTCCCGGCGCGTGCTCGACGTGCCCGCCAACCGCTCGGCGCTCGACGTGATGCTCGACAACGACCCGACGACGGCGCACTCCTGCCGCCAAGGTTTCTGTGGGACCTGCAAGGTCAAGGTGCTCGGTGGGCAGGTTGACCGTCGCGGTCGCACCGCCGAAGCTGACAGCGAGATGCTGGTGTGTGTCTCCCGCGCGACCGGTGGCCGCGTGGTGATCGACGCCTAGGTCGCCCGCACCAGGTGCAGCTTGTTGGTCTCCTGGTAACCCTGCGGGTTGCCACAGGCGGCCACGTTATTGGTGATCTGGACGGTGCCGTCCAGCGTGTTCGCGTCCCAGGAATAGTGGAACGCGATGGCGTCGTGAACGTCGCCACCTTCTTCGCAGGACACGCCACCCTTGCCGTCCAGCGTCCACTGTCCGTCGACCAGATGCGCCTCGCCCAGGTCTTTGATCGAAGCGCACCCGTCACCGCACGGAGCGATGAACCAGTCGTCGTGCACCGAGTGACCGTCCGGGTAGCTCTCGGTCTCGATGTAGTGGCCGTCGAGTGGGTCCGCCGAGGCCACGGGAGCCGTAAATACCAGGGCGAGACCGGCGAACAGCGCGCCGGCAGCAAAACCGCGTGTGATCGTCATGATCCGGTTCCTTTCGTGGAGCTGGTCAGTGCGTCGAGCACCTGTTGGTGGGTATCACAGGAGCTTCGGGCTTCGTGTGCGTTTCGTGATTCTTCCGGGTGAACGCACGGTGACGACTGCGAAAGTCGACGCGCTCACTCGCGCGAGCGCTTCTCGCCGAAAAAGCGTTCCGGATGATGATAGTCATTGACCCTCACCTGGCCGTGGTCGAGATGTGGCGGCGGAATCCACTGGGTGTCGCCGTTTCCGACTTTTATTGTCCGCCAGCCTTTGTCAACCAGCTTATGGTCGGGCTTACAAGCCAGTGTCAAGCGGTCGATGTCTGTCCGGCCGCCGCGGGCCCAGTCGTCGTCGTGGTGAACTTCGGTCCAATATGCGGGAACATCGCAGCCCGGTGCGGTGCAACCGCGATCCTTCGCGTAGAGGACCAATCGCTGGTCCGCTGAGGCTATTCGACGGGCCCGGCCCAGATACAGCGGCCGTTTTTGATGGCCGTCAAATACTGCCAGGTAGTGATACGCGCGGCTAGCCATCCGGATCAGGTCGCGCATGGGCAACAGCGTTCCGCCGCCCGTCACCGCCTGTCCTGCAGCGGAGCTGAGTTCCTGCAGCGTGGTCGACACGATCACGGTCACCGGTAGTCCGTTGTGCACTCCGAGCTTCGGGTCGCCGAGTTGACCGCGCACCAGCGCATCAAGCGCGTCGTGCTGCCGCTGCGCGTGACTGCGGATATCGGCTCCGTCTGTGGCGCAGTGGCTTTCGTCATCGGGGAGGCATGCGCCCGGGGCGGCGAAGCGCGCCAACCACGCGTCGATGTTGGCGCGCAGCTCAGGGGAGGCGACCAGCTTGCCGATGCTCATTCCGTCGGAGCGCTGCGGCGACCAGGTGAACCCCCGTTGGCGTGCCCGGTCGATGTCGGAGAACTTGCCGTCCGGATTGATCAGCACCGCACACCGGTTCGCTACTTTCTCCAACTGGTCGGGCCGAAGCTGGCTCGCCTGCTCGGCCAGGAACCGCTCGGCGTCTTCGACGGTGTTGGGCGGTGTGTCTGCCGGCAAGTCGCGGACGAACGTCTGGATCACCTTCAGGTGTTGCGGGTCGAGTAGCCCATCTCGCCAGACCTGAGCCGTCGCGGGCAGTTCCGGAGGCAACGTTTCGCCGGTGATGGTGATCCGAGGCATCAGCTGTTCGGCGTCGCGGAGACGGCGGCGGGCCTCCGCGCAGCTGATCCGGAGCCAGTCCGCGACGACCTTGAGCACCGGTCCGCCCACGTCGGCCGGATCCTCGTGGGCCAGACCGGCGAGGAGGTCGTGGCCAGCTACGAGCTGACGACGTCGGGCCGTCTCCAGACGTTCGAGTGCGCGCAGGCGAATGGTGGGGTCGGCGGTGGCGAAATCCAGCTCGCTGACTGTGGCGATGGCGGCATCGAGCGCGTCGAAAGCTGCCGTCATCGAATGCATGTTCGAAACGCTATTCGGAGTCACCGATAGAAGGCGCCGCCGAGACGGCGGACTGACGGACGATTGTGGATAAAGGCCCAACTGTGGACAAAGTCGGCACGCTTTAGGGTGAAGCCATGCGGGTAGCTGTGCTGGGGTCCAAAGGCAAGGTCGGAACGACGATGGTGCAGGCGGTGCAGGACGCCGACGATCTGACCCTGTCCGCCGAAGTCGACGCCGGTGATGCGCTGAGCCTGTTGACCGACAACAACACTGAGGTTGTCATCGACTTCACCCATCCCGACGTCGTGATGGCCAACCTCGAATTCCTGATCGACAACGGCATTCATGCCGTCGTGGGAACCACCGGCTTCACCGACGAACGGCTGCAACAGGTTCGGTCCTGGCTGGCCGCCAAGCCAGGCGTCTCGGTGCTCATCGCACCCAACTTCGCCATCGGGGCGGTGTTGTCCATGCATTTCGCCAAGCAGGCCGCGCCGTTCTTCGAGTCGGTCGAAGTGATCGAACTGCATCATCCGCACAAAGCCGATGCGCCGTCGGGCACCGCCGCCCGGACCGCCGCGCTGATCGCCCAAGCGCGAAAAGACTTGCCGCCCAACCCAGATGCCACCAGCACGAGCCTGCCTGGTGCCCGCGGCGCCGACGTCGACGGCGTGCCGGTGCATTCGGTGCGGCTGGCCGGGCTGGTCGCGCACCAGGAAGTGCTGTTCGGCACGCTGGGGGAGACCTTGACCATCCGGCACGACAGCATCGACCGCACGTCGTTCGTGCCCGGCGTGCTGCTCGCGGTTCGCCGGGTCGCCGAACATCCTGGCCTCACAATAGGAATCGAATCGCTGCTCAATCTGCAATGACCTCAAAGTCGCGCGGTGTGCGCATCCAGCTGATGATCGCGCTCATGTGCGCGGCACTGCTGGTGTACATCGTGCTGCTGGGCAGGACCGCTGTCCTGATGATCAGCTCCGGGCGCGCCGTCGCGATCGCACTGGGTGGTGCGCTGCTCATCCTGCCCGTGATCGGGTTGTGGGCGATGATCGCCACGGTGAGCGCCGGCCTCGCGCATCAGAAGCTGGCCCGCCTTGCCGCCGACGACGGTATGGAACTCGACGTCAGCGCACTGCCTCGACGTCCGTCGGGACGCATCGAGCGCGATGCCGCCGACGCTCTGTTCGCCGACGTCCGTGCCGAATTGGAAGACGATCCGCACGATTGGCGTCGCTGGTATCGGTTGGCGCGCGCGTACGACTACGCGGGAGACCGGAGTCGCGCCCGGGAAGCCATGAAGAAAGCCGTCGAATTACACCGAGCACTGCAGGGGCGTGAATGAGCAAGACGCTGTTGATCGTTCACCACACCCCGTCACCGGCCACCCGTGAGATCCTCGAGGCGGTGCTGTCCGGGGCCAACGACCCCGACATCGATGGCGTGGACGTGGTGGCACGGCCCGCGCTGGCGGCCACCGTTCCCGACCTGCTCGACGCCGACGGCTACCTGTTCGGTACCCCGGCCAACCTCGGATACATGTCCGGGGCGCTCAAGCATTTCTTCGACACGGTGTACTACCCGAGTCTGGATCACGTGGCGGGCCGGCCGTATGGGCTATGGGTGCACGGCAACGACGACACCGTCGGTGCGGTGGCGTCGGTGGAGAAGGTCGCTACCGGGCTGGCGCTATCCAAAGCCGCTGATGCACTGGAGATTACCGGCGCGATCGACGCCGGAGTCCGCGAGCGGGCCTACGAGCTGGGTGCGACGCTCGCGGCGACGCTGATGGGCTGACCCACGTGTCCGGCGTCAGTGTGGGCGCAGGATGGTGATCGCGTTGTCGAACTTCTTGAACGAGTTGAACGTCTCGGCGGGCACGCCGAAGATGGCGGACAACACTTGCGGCGGAACCTGACTCAACGACTCGCCGATGCCGATGTTGTCCTTGTCCTCCGATGCGCTGGCGTTCTGGATGATCAGCACATCCAGATCTTCGGTGCCGAGGTTCTCGAAGTAATGCAGCGAACCCTGAGGCGCGAACACCAGGTCGTCGACCCGGGCCTCGAAACTCTCGTGGTTGCCGTTCCCGTCGATCAGGACCCAGCTCGCGACTCCCTTAGTGACCAGATTGATCTCCCATGCGCTGGGATGCCAGTGCGGTTCGCGAATACCGCCGGGCTGCAACGTGATCAGCTGGATGCTGGCCTCTTGGCCGGTGAGTATCGGGAAATTCTGTTCGTGTGCCTGCTGCTGCGAGCCACCGTCGTAGGTGGCTGCGGGCAGGGCGCTGAGCTCGAACAGGTGCGATCGCGAGGTGATCGTCTCAGCGGGCATGCGGGGATCACCGAAGCGCTCCGCGTCATCAGTCATTGAATCTTCCTACTGCCGTTTCAGGACCACGATCGCTTTGTCGAATTTCTTGAAGGAGTCGAAGGTCTTCTCGGGAACGCCGAAGATGGCGGACAGAACCCGCGGCGGCAGTTTGCTGATCGACTCGCCGATGCCGATGTTGTCCTTGGCCTCGGGCGCACTGGTGTTCTGCACGATGACGATCTTCATGTCGTCCGTGCCGCGGTTTTCGAAATAATGGAAAGAACCCTGGGGTGCGAACACCACATCGCCGACCTTCTGGTCGAAACTCTCGTGGTTGCCGTTCCCGTCAACGAGCGACCAGGCGGCAACACCCTTGGTGACGATGTTGATCTCCCATGCGCTGGGATGCCAGTGCGGTTCGCGAATACCGCCGGGCTGCAACGTCAGCGACACGATGCTGGCCTCTTGACCCTTGAGAATCGGGAAACTCTCTTCGTCGGCCTGCCGGAAGGAGCCGCCGTCGAAGCTGCTGAGCGGTGACTCGCCGAGATGGAACAGATGCGAGTTGCGAGGTGATGGTCTCATCGGGTAGGCGGGGATCGCCAAAGCGTGCGGCATCGTCTGCCAGCGATACTTCCTTGTCGGTGCGATAGCCGGAGACCAAATGATCGACGCCCACGCCGGCCGCGGCTGCCGCGCCGGCGATGCCCGCTCCACCCAGGACTTTGCGACGGTTGATTGACACTCGCCGAAATTACCCCAGGGGTCAGGTCCGGGCCACTGCATAACGTCGATCTGGTTTTTTCCAGCGCTACGGGTCGATGTGCGTGGGGGGGTCGGCAAAATGGGGTCGCCCTCCGTCGGAGGATCGCCCGCGCTCATCGTGTAGCAGTCGACTTCGGCGGGGTTGAAGGCCCGCCGTTGTGAGACGACAGACAGCGTTCCCACATGCCGTCGGAGTCGACAGGACTGTCGCACATCTGCGCAAACGGGTGCGCTCCCCATCCCGGGTCGACGCATCCTGCGCTCGCGGTGGGCGCCATGGCAGTCAGCCCGACGGTCACCAGAGCAGCCCCCAGGGCTGCGGTCAGGTATCGCTTCGTCATCGTGATCCTTTACCAGGGGGTGCTAAATCAATTGTCGATGTCGTCGGCGCACAGCGCGGCCGCCGGCCCCGAAGATGCAGTACTTCATGGCCCTTTTCCTTCACATCGCCGCCGGCAATGAAACTACTAGTTTTCCTGCGATCCGGGGGCCAATAATCAGGTAATCGCGCTAGCGGCATGATGGGATCGGGATCGACGCTGAATCCCACAGGGGTTGACCTCAAGAAGGACCGGACGTGACGCGCCTGCTGATCGCTAATCGCGGTGAGATCGCGCTCCGAATCATCCGCACCGCAACCGAGTTGGAGCTCGGCACGGTTGCCGTGTATGCCCAGGACGATGCCGACAGCCCGCACGTCCATGCGGCCGACGAAGCAATTGCTCTGCCCGGTGCCGGACCGTCCGCCTACCTGGACCACGCGGCGATCCTGGCGGCGGCCAAGAATTCCGGCGCCGAGCTGGTTCATCCCGGCTACGGATTCCTCAGCGAACAGCCCGAGTTCGCCCGGGCGTGCGCGAGCGCGGGGTTCACGTTCGTCGGGCCGGACGCGGCCGCGCTCGACCTCTTCGGCAACAAGGCATCGGCCCGACGGGCGGCGACGGCGGCCGGCATCCCGGTGTTGCCCGCCACCGACGGGCCGAGCAGCGCCGACGAGATTCGCGCATTCGCGGCCGCCCAGGGCGGCCCGATCGTGATCAAGGCGCTTTCCGGCGGTGGCGGTCGGGGCATGCGAATTGTCCGCAGTCCCGACCAGATCGACGACGCCTATCGGCAGTGCGCCGCCGAAGCCGAGCTGGGGTTCGGCGACCCGGCGTTGTTCGCTGAGGCGCATCTGGCCGACGCGCGTCATATCGAGGTGCAGATCGTCGCAACGCCGGGTCGCGCACTCGCACTGGGCGACCGCGACTGCAGCATCCAGCGGCGTCACCAGAAGCTGATCGAAATCGCACCGGCACAAGCTATTTCACTGACGCTTCGCCGTGATCTGCACCGGGCCGCGGCCCGGCTGTGCGCACAGGCCGACTACCGCGGCGTCGCCACGGTCGAGTTTCTGGTGGCCGGTGAACGAGTTCGTCTTCCTCGAAGTCAACCCGCGGATCCAGGTGGAGCACACGGTGACCGAAGAGGTCACCGGCGTCGATCTGGTGGCCGTGCAGTTGCGCATCGCCCAGGGCGCACCGTTTCATCAGCTGAGGTTGCCGGCCGGCGTGACGGCCGACGGCGACGAGGTGGTCGGTGCGCTGGCCGCGGTGCGCGGCATCGCGATCCAGACGCGGGTCAACATGGAAACGATGGATGCCGACGGGTCGGTGGTTCCGACGGCGGGCACCCTCGCGGCGTTCTCGCCGCCGAGCGGACCCGGAGTGCGCGTGGACACCTTCGGCCGCGCCGGGCTGACGCCCAGCCCGCGTTATGACTCGTTGCTGGCCAAGGTGATCACCCGGGTGCGTGGATCGTCGTATGCTTCTTTCCTGCGGCGGTCCGTAAGGCGCAAACCGCGCTGGACGAGTTCGGCATCGAGGGCATTCGCACCAACATCGGATTTCTCCGGGAGATCTTGTCGCACAGCCTCACTCATGCAGGCCCGGTCACCACGAGCTTCGTCGACGAGAACCTGTCCGCGTTCGTCGGCGCCGCGCAGTCTTGGCGCCACGAGGCCCGGCTCGCGCCGCCGGAGCTGCATCCGGGCGAGGAGGTGCTGCGGGCTCAACTGGCCGGCACCGTGATCGAGGTCGCGGCCGAAGGGGCCGAGTTCGCCGCGGGCGCGCAGCTGGCGGTCCTCGAAGCAATGAAGATGCAGCATGTGCTGACCGCGCCCGATGCGGTGCGCATCGTCCGGATCCTGGTGACGCCCGGTCAAGTGATCGGAACTGGTGACCCGCTGGTGGTGTTCACCCGCACCGGCGACAGCGTAGGAGCCGACGACGCTGACCGCGTGCTCGACCTCGACCGGGATCGTGCTGACCTCGGCGAGGTCCGCCGCCGTCACCTGCTCACCCTGGACGAGGGTCGTCCGGCGGCGATCACCAAGCGGCACAACCAGAATCGGCGCACCGCGCGGGAGAACATCGACGACCTGGTCGACTCGGGAAGCTTCATCGAATACGGTGCGCTGGCGGTGGCCGCGCAGCGCAGCCGGCGCTCGGAGGAAGACCTGATCGCCAACACCCCGGCCGACGGCCTGATCGCCGGGGTGGCGAAGATCGGCGGCGGCGAGGTGGCCGTGTTGTCGTACGACTACACCGTGCTCGCGGGGACGCAGGGTATGCGCAACCACGCCAAAACCGATCGGGTCTTCGAACTGGCCGCCCGCCGTCGGCTGCCGGTCGTGCTGTTCGCCGAGGGTGGCGGTGGCCGGCCCGGCGACACCGACGTCGCGAGCGTCGCCGGCTTGGACGTGCCGACGTTCCGCGCGCTCGGTGCGCTCAGCGGCCAGGTGCCGCTGGTGTCGATCGTGTCCGGTCGGTGCTTTGCCGGTAATGCCGCACTGGCCGGCACCTGCGATGTGATCATCGCAACCCCTGACGCGAACATCGGCATGGGCGGTCCGGCGATGATCGAAGGCGGCGGACTCGGCCGGTACCGTCCCGAGGACATCGGGCCCATCGATGTGCAGCGGCGAAACGGTGTAGTCGGGTTGGTCGCCCGCGACGAGGCGCACGCAGTGTCGTTGGCCAAGCAGTACCTGTCGTATTTCCAAGGCAGACAGGATGACTGGGAGGCACCTGACCCGCGGCGGGCGCGGCATGTGGTGCCGGAGAATCGTTTACGGGCCTACGACGTGCACCACGCGATCGAGTCGATCGCCGACGTCGGATCCGTGCTGGAGTTGCGGGCGGATTACGGGGTCGGCGTGGTCACTGCGCTGGTCCGCGTCGAAGGTGTGCCTTTCGGCTTGTTGGCCAACAGCAGTCATCACCTCGGTGGCGCTATCGACGCCGACGCCGCCGACAAGATGGCCGACTTCCTCACGCTCTGCGAATCGGCTGGGCTGCCGATCATTTCGCTGTGCGATACGCCGGGCTTCATGGTCGGTCCGGACGCCGAAGTCGAGGCCGCGGTTCGGCGATTCAGCAGGCTGTTCATCGTCGGGGCGCGACTGACCGTGCCGTTCGGCATGGTCATCCTGCGCAAGGGCTACGGGCTGGGCGCGATGGCGATGGCGGGCGGCTCTTTTAAGGCTCCGGAGTTCACCGTTGCCTGGCCGACCGGGGAGATCGGCGGCATGGGACTCGAGGGCGCGGTTCGGCTGGGGTTCAGCAAGGAATTGGCGGCGATCGTCGATCCGGCCGAACGCCAGAATCTGTTCGACAAGCTGGTCGAGGCCGCCTATCAGCACGGCAAGGCGCTCACCTCGGCGACCACGTTCGAACTCGATGACGTCATCGACCCGGCGGATACCCGGGGCTGGATCATCCGGCTGCTGTTCAGAGAAGCCTCAATCAACCAAGAAGCTCAAATCAACCAAGAAAGGGGGCGCTAGTGAAAGTTGCCGACAAGGTCGCCATCGTCACCGGCGGCGGCAACGGTATCGGCGCGGCGCTGTCTGCGAAGCTGGCGCAACTGGATGCCCGGATCGTTGTCGCCGACTTGGATGGCGATGCCGCGCAGGCGGTGGCGGACACCATCAACGCCGAGCGGCCCGGGGTGGCCGTCGCGTCTGGTGGTGACGTTTCCGACACCGCACATATCCAACAGTTGATCGCGTTGGCGGACAACGAATTCGGACCTGTCGACCTGTATTTCGCGAATGCGGGTATCACCGGCGTTTCAGGTTTGGAGGTCACCGAAGATGAGTGGGATCAGTCCATCGATGTGAACCTGCGGGCGCACATCCGGGCCGCGCAGCTGCTGGTGCCCGGCTGGGTCGAACGCGGCGAGGGCTACTTCGTCAGCACCGCCTCGGCGGCCGGGTTGCTCACCCAACTCGGGTCGGCCACGTACTCGGTGACCAAGCACGCCGCAGTCGGCTTCGCCGAATGGCTGAACATCACCTTCGGCGACCAGGGCGTGCGGGTCAGCTGTCTATGTCCGATGGGCGTCAACACCAAACTGCTGTATTCGCCTGGGGAATCCGAAGATCCACTGGCCCGGCTCGCGACCCGCGCCGTCACCTCCGCGGGCAACGTGATCGAGCCGGCCGATGTCGCAGAGATCGTGCTTGCCGCGGTCGACGAGGAACGCTTCCTGATCCTTCCGCACCCGGCCGTGCTGGAGATGTACCGGCACAAAGGCGCCGACTATGACCGTTGGCTGCGCGGCATGCGTCGTTACCAGCACAGCCTGATGGAGGCACTATGACCGCAACGAATTTCGACGGCCGCACCGCGATCATCACCGGGGGCTCCCGAGGGATCGGCCTGGCCATCGCGCAACGGCTGGCATTGGGCGGCGCCAACATCGTGTTGACCTCACGCAAGCAGGAGAGCGCTGATGCCGCAGCGGAGCAGGTCGGCGGCAACACCATCGGCGTCGCCGCGCACGCGGTCGACGAGGACGCCGCCCGGCATTGCGTCGATGTGACCCTCGAACGATTCGGCAGCATCGACATCCTGGTCAACAACGCCGGCACCAACCCGGCCTACGGCCCGTTGATCGACCAGGACCACGCGCGCTTCGCCAAGACTTTTGACGTCAATCTGTGGGCGCCGCTGCTGTGGACCTCGCTGGCCGCCAAAGCCTGGATGCGGGAACACGGCGGGGTGGTGGTCAACACGGCGTCGATCGGCGGCATGCACACGTCGCCGAACATGGGCATGTACAACGCGACCAAAGCGGCGCTGATCCACGTCACCAAGCAACTGGCACTGGAACTTTCACCACGGGTCCGGGTGAACGCGATCGCGCCGGGTGTGGTTCGGACCAAGCTCGCCGAAGCGCTGTGGAAGGAGCACGAAGAGCTGGTGGCGGGAGGAACGGCGCTGGGACGCATCGGCGAACCGCCTGACGTGGCGGCCGCTGTGGCATTCCTGGCGTCGGACGAGTCGAGCTGGATTACCGGCGAGACGTTGGTGCTCGACGGCGGCCGACTGCTCGGCGATCCGGCGGGCTTCCGGTGAGCGCCGAGGACCTGCACGCACGGGTGCGGGCGCTGCTCGACGCGCACGACCCGGTGCACACGGACCCGCACGAATTCCTCGCGGCACGGTTCGACGCCGGACTGGCCTGGGTGCACTTTCCCGTCGGCTCCGGCGGGCTGGACCTGTCGCGCAGTCTTGCAGGCGCAGGTCGAGGACGAGCTGACCGCGGCGGGTGCGCCTCCGGGTGGTGGCGGCGCACGCAACGGCATCGGGATGGGCATGGCCGCACCGACCATCGCGGCGTTCGGCAGCGAGGAGCAGCGGCGAGAGTTTCTGCGGCCGTTGTTCACTGGCGAACACATCTACTGCCAGTTGTTCAGCGAACCGGGTGCGGGGTCCGATCTGGCCGGCGTGGCCACCCGGGCGGTCCGAGACGGTGACGACTGGATTGTCAACGGGCAGAAGGTGTGGACGTCGAGCGCACAGAACGCGCAGCGGGCGATCCTGGTCGCCCGAACCGATCCGACCGTGCCCAAACACCAGGGTCTGACCTACTTCGTCCTCGACATGACCGACCCCGGCGTCGACGTGCGGCCGCTGCGCCAGATCACCGGCGAAGCCGAATTCAACGAGGTGTTCCTGACTGACGTACGAGTGCCCGACGCCAACCGGCTGGGCGCCGAGGGCGGCGGCTGGAAGGTCGCCACCACCACGCTGAACAACGAGCGGGTCGCCATCGGCTCGATGGCCGGCGGCGCTCGGGAAAGCGGAATCATCGGCAAGGTCACCGAGGCGTGGCGGACGCAACCCGCGTTGCGCAATGCCGCGATGCATGACGAGCTGATGAGGCTGTGGGTGGAGGCCGAAGTCGCTCGTCTGACCGGTCTGCGGCTGCGTCAGCGCATGGCGGTCGGACAGCCCGGACCCGAAGGCGCCGGGATGAAAGTTGACGTTTGCCCGCCTGGCGCAAGCGGTTTCGGGATTCGAGATCGAACTGCATCCCGAAGAGGGCTTGCAGTACGACGACTGGACGATGCGGCAACCGGACGCGGTCGATTTCATCGGACGCGACCCCGGATATCGCTACCTGCGAGCCAAAGGCAACTCGATCGAGGGCGGCACATCGGAGATACTGCGCAACACCATCGCCGAGCGCATTCTCGGTCTGCCGCCCGAGCACCGGGTCGACAAGGACGTGGCTTTCAAGGACCTGGACAAGTGAGCACGATGAGCGATCTGCTGTACTCCGACACCGAGGAAGCTTTACGCGACAGCGTGCGACGGCTGTTCGCCGACCGGTGCCCGCCCGAGGCGATCAACTCCCTGTACGACGCTGCACCGCAAGACTTTTCCGGCGTCTGGCGGACACTGGCCGCCGAACTGGGCATGGCCGGACTCCTGATACCCGAGGAGCTCGGCGGTGCGGGCGCAACCGCCCGCGAAGCAGCCGTGGTGATGGAGGAGATCGGTCGCGCCGTCGCGCCGGTGCCGTATCTGTCCAGCGCGGTGGTGGCCACCGTCGCACTACTGCAGGCGGGCGACACCGATACCGTCCGAGGCTTGGCGGCCGGTTCGCTCACCGCTGCGCTGGCGGTGCCGCTGTCCACTGCGCCCGGTGACGCGATCAACGGAGTCAAGGCCGACGGCAATGGTCTGACCGGCCGGATCACCAGCGTGATCGGGGTCCGGGGAGGCCGACGTGCTGCTGGTACCGGTCGCCGGACCCGACGGGCTGGAGCTGCACACCGTCGCCCGCGACGCAGCGGGGGTGAACGTGTCACCGGTTCTGAGCCTGGACATGACGAGACCCCTTGCGACCGTGGACTTCTCCGGTGCGGCCTCGTCGCGCGTCGGTTCCGCGCCGGCCGACGCCGCGGTGGCAGCGGCTCTGGAGACCGGGGCGGCGCTGCTCGCATCCGAACAACTGGGCATCGCGCAGTGGTGTTTCGAGACCACGCTGGCGTATGCCAAGCAGCGCAAGCAATTCGGCCGGGCGATCGGCTCGTACCAGGCCATCAAGCATCGGCTCGCGGATTTGTGGATCGAGCTCAACTCCGCTGCGGCGGCGGCCCGATACGCCGCTGACACCTGTGCCCGAGCACGACGCCGACGCGACGATCGCGGCGGCCGTTGCGCAGGCCTACTGCAGCGGCACCGCCGTACACGCCGCCGAGGAGTGCGTTCAGTTGCACGGCGGCCTCGGCATGACGTGGGAATATCCGGCGCATCTGTATCTGAAGCGCGCCAAGAGCGATCAGTTGGCGTTCGGCACCACCTACCGTCACCGCGCCCGGTTGGCCGGGCTGGTGGATCTGCCGGCGTCGTAAGGGGAGTAACACATGGACAAGCGCATCCTGGGTGGCAACCTCGAGGTCTCGGCAATTGGCTTGGGCTGCATGGGAATGAGTCGGGGCTTCGGCCCGTCCGGACCCAGAGCCGACATGATTGCGGTGATCCGCGGCGCGGTCGAGCGCGGCGTCACGTTCTTCGACACCGCGGAGGCCTACGGAGACAACGAGGAACTGGTCGGCGAGGCCCTCGCGCCGTTCGCGGGGCAGGTGGTGATCGCGACGAAATTCGGGTTCGCCTTCGGCGCCGACGGCAACGTCGCCGGGCTGAACAGTCGGCCCGAGCACATCAAAGAGGTCACCGACAACTCGCTGCGCCGACTGGGTGTGGAGACCATCGATCTGCTCTACCAACACCGCGTCGATCCCGAGGTCCCCATCGAGGACGTTGCCGGCACGGTCAAAGAACTGATCGACAGCGGCAAGGTGAAACACTTCGGGATGTCGGAGGCGTCAGCGCAGACCATTCGCCATGCGCACGCCGTGCAACCCGTGACCGCGGTGCAAAGCGAATATTCGCTGTGGTGGCGCGAACCGGAGTCGCCGGAAACGGGTGTGCTGTCCACGCTGTCCGAACTCGGCATCGGCTTCGTGCCCTACAGCCCGCTGGGCAAGGGCTTTCTCACCGGAAGTATCAGCGAGAGCACTCAATTCGACAGCTCCGACATCCGCAACAGCATCCCGCGGTTCGCCGCCGATGTCCGCGGCGCCAATCGCGCCGTCGTCGACCTGCTCCAGACGATCGCGGACCGCAAGGGCGCGACGGCCGGCCAGATCGCGCTGGCCTGGCTGCTCGCCCAGCGGCCCTGGATCGCGCCGATCCCCGGCACCCGGCGGCTGCAGCGTCTCGAGGAGAACCTCGGGGCAGCCGACGTCGAGCTGAGCGACGATGATCTTCGCGAAATCGATGCCGCGTCAGCCGGTATCGAGGTGCAGGGCGCGCGTTATCCCGACTTCATGCAGAAGCTGATCGGGCGCTGATCCGGCGGGCGACCTCGCCGTATCGCTCGAAGCGCTCCGGGTCGCCGACGGCGTTGTACAACACCAGGCGGGTGGCTGTCCCGCCGTACTTCTCGATCAGTTTGTCGGCCAACGTGTCCCATGTCGATTCGGTGGCGAAGGCGGCCACGTGGTCATCGCTGACCTGGGCCGCCATCCCGGTGAAGTCGCCGGCCTTCTGCTTCTCCCGGATCCGTGCGGTCGTGCCCTCGAACCCGGCCTCGTCCCAGATGAACGCGTAGTTGGGCGTGCTCCCGTAGAACGCCATGCTGGCGCGGACCGCGTCGCGCTGCTGGTCGCGCTCTTCGTCGGTGTCGCCGACGATCGTCATCACCGGCACGATGATCGCGACATCTGACGGTGAACGTCCCGATTTCTGGGCTCCCTCAGCGACTTTCGGTATCACATGGCGGGCGATGTAACCGGGCTCGCCGATCGGGTGGACGTGCACTCCGTCGGCCACTTCACCGGCCATCCGCAGCATCCACGGATTCACCGCCGCGATGTCGACTTTGGGGTCGGGCGCGTCGATCGGCCCCGCGCTCCATTGCGGGGTGATGAAGTCCAGGTCGTAGAACTCGCCGTGGTGATCGAGCTTTCCGGATCGGAACGCGGAAAAGCATGCCTTCACCGCCAGCAGGTAGTCGCGCAGTCGCGGGCCTGGTCGCTCGAAATCAACGCCGTAACGCCGAACGACGTGGGTGCGTACCTGGGTGCCCAGGCCCAGCCGAAAGTTACCGCCCGATGCCTCCTGCAGTTCCCACGCCGCGGCCGCGGTCACGAATGGACTACGCGGAAAGGCCACCGCGACACCGGTCGACAACTCGAGGCCGGGTGCAGCTTGCGAGGCCACCGCGGCGTTCAGATACGCCGTGCGGCCCGTCTCGGTGAACAGCAGACCGGAGAAGCCGGCGGCCTGCGTTCGCTGAGCCAGCCCGCCGATCTGGCCGAGCGGCTGCGGGACCGTCATCGCATCGACGTGCATGGCGGAACAGTACGTTGAGCAGCGGGCAATAACGTCGGTGGGCGTCAACCACGCGATGCGGTGCGGAATCTCTCGCGATAGGCCTTCGGCGAGACGCCGAGATGGTCGACGAATACGCGTCGGAGGCTTTCGGGGCTGCCGAACCCCGCCATGCGTGCGGTTTCGGCAACACTGCTGCCGGCGTCGAGCGCGGCGCGGGCGGCATCGATGCGCACCTTTTCGACGTAGCGGGCCGGTGTCGTGCCAAGTTCGGACTGGAATAGCCGAGTGAGCTGCCGTGTACTCAAAGAGGCCCGCATGGCAAGCCTATTCACGCTGTGATCTGCCGCGGGAGTGGCCGAGATTGCATCAGTGACCGTGCGCAACGGGGACTGTGGCGGGAGGGCGGTCTCGACCGACACCGAGAATTGCGATTGACCACCGGCTCGCTTGAGATAGACGACCAGCCATCGGGCCACCGAACGGACCAGCTCGATACCGTGATCCATTTCGACCAACGCCAGCGCCAGGTCGATGCCTGACGACACCCCGGCCGAGGTGAAGACATCGCCGTCGCGGACGAAGATCGCATCCGGCTCGACGGTGATGTCGGGGAATGCCCGCGCAAACAATCGAACATCGTGCCAGTGCGTGGTGGCGCGCCGGCCGTCAAGGAGGCCGGCCTGCGCCAGCACGAACGACCCCGTGCAGATCGAGGCCAGCCGCCGGGTCCGGCCCGCGATTGACGTGACCGCCTCGATCAGGTCGGGATCGATCGGCCGCCGGGGCAAGTTGTCGCTGCCGGCCACCATGACGGTGTCCGCAGATTCGATTGACCTAATGGCGTCCGTGACGCCCAACCGCGTCCCTATTGACGTGGTGACGTCGCGGCCATCCACCGATGCGATGGTGAGCCGGTAGTCGGCACCGAAGCGGTTGGCTTCGGCGAACACCTCGCCCGCTCCCGCGACGTCCAACATGGTCACGTCGTCGAAGACGACGATCACCACTTCCCGCGTCGGCTCGACGGCTTCAGCCACGGGCTCATTGTGTCGCAATCTGTGGGAAAAGCGGCTGGAACGACGCGGGCGGAATAGCGGCGTAGCGCCGGAAAATGAGGCTACGAAAACGAAGGAGCGATCATGACCGTTGAGTCCATCGAAACCGTCGCCGGCATCCGCGTACCCGATAGCGCGCTGGCCCGTGACGTCACTGACTTCGTCCGCGACGTCGAAGACGACTTGCTGTTCAACCATTCCCGGCGGGTGTTCTTCTTCGGCGCACTACAGGGCCTGCGCCGCGGACTGCAACCAGACCTCGAATTGCTCTACGCCGCAGCGATGTTTCACGACATCGGCCTGACCGAGCGGTACCGCACCTCCACCGTTCGCTTCGAGGTCGATGGCGCCAATGCGGCACGGGAATTTCTGGCGGCCTACGGCATTGACCAAGCCGACACCGACACGGTGTGGCTCGGCATCGCCCTGCATACCACTCCCGGCGTGCCCGAATTCCTGGCACCCGAAGTCGCCTTGCTGCAGGCCGGCGTCGAAGTCGACGTGGTTGGTGTCGGTCGCGAGGATGTGGCCCCCGAAGCGCTGGCCGCGGTGACCGCCGCCCACCCGCGCCCGCAGTTCAAGCAGCGCATCCTGGCGGCGTTCAACGATGGTATGAAACATCGCCCGCAGACCACCTTCGGCACCATGAACGCCGACGTGCTGGCGCACTTCGATCCCGCCTTTGCGGGCGTCGACTTCGCCGAAAAGATCCTCAACAACAGTTGGCCCGAATAGCGAAACGGAGTAGGCAAATGGATATCTACGAAGGTCTTTACACCACCAGGATGATGCGGCGGTTGCGGCCGGATCCCATTCCGTTGGACACGCAGGCCCGCATCCTGGATGCGGCTGTTCGTGCCCCCAATGGCGGAAACACCCAGCGCTGGCACTTTCTGGCCGTTGACGATCGGGAACTCATACACGAATTCGGCGAACTGTTCCGCCGAGCCCGTGCCCTCGAATACGGCAAATTCAAGGCGGGAACGGGACCGATGGCAGTGCCGGCGCCCGGTACGGACCCGGCCGCTCACGTCGAAACGATGCGGCGAATGCAAGGCTCAGGCGATTACCTGGCTGACCACTTCGACGAAGTTCCCCTGTTGCTTTTCGTTTTCGCCATCGACGATCTCGGCGGCGCGAACATCTACCCGGCGATTTGGAGTGCGTTGCTCGCCGCCCGTGCCGAAGGCGTCGGCGGTGTGATGACGATGGTGCTCCGCAATTTCTCGGACGAGGTGAACGAGTTGCTGGGCGTGCCCGTTGAGCAAGGCTGGACGATGTCGGCCATGCTGACGCTCGGCTATCCGCGGGGCACATGGGGCGTCGCGGCCAATCGCCATCCGGTGCATGAGGTTTCATCGCGGAACCGCTGGGGTGCGCCGTTCGGTGTCGAAGTACCGCAGCCGTTGTGGCCGCCTCACGACGACACGGCGACCGGCCTGGCCGCAGTGGGATGAATCCCCGCAGAAGCTAGGCGCTGAGGTTCGCTCCGAAGACCTCGCGCATTGCCGTCCAGTGCCGCTCGGCGGCATCGGCGTCATAGGACCGGTTGTCCGGCACGGCGTACCCGTGCCCGGCGGCATAGCTTTCGATCTTGTGCTCGACGCCGGCCGCGGTCAGGGCCTTCTCGAGTTGCTCGGCATGGTCGTTGGTGAACGACGCATCATTCTCCGCCCCGCCCACATAGACGACGGCCTGAATCTGGTCGGCCCGCAGATGCGGGCTGTCGCTGCCGTCAGTGACCAACCCACCGCCGTGGAAAGAGGTCGCGGCCGCGACCCGCTCGGGAACACGCCCGGCGACGATCAACGCCGCGCGACCGCCCATGCAGTAACCAGTGATGCCGAATTTGGTGCCGCTGACCTCGGGCCGAACACTCAGGTAGTCGAAGTACGCGTTCGCATCAGAGGCCCAATCGTCGGGGGTGATGCTGCCGATGAATGACATCAGGCGCTTGCGCTCGTTGTCGTCGGTGAACGCGGTCTGCATGTCGAACGGTGCCCAGTCGCCTTGCCGGTAGTAGACGTCCGGCAGCAGCACCGCATAACCCAGGTCGGCCAGCCTGGCGGCCATGTCGAAGAAGGTCTGTCGGACGCCGCCGGCGTCGGGAATCATGACGATGCCTGGCCAGGGGCCCTGTCCTTCGGGGGTGAATAGGCGGACCGGGGCGGAGCCATCGGCAGTGGTGACGGTGTCGGTGATTGTCGGCATGCCATCCGTTCTACTCCCCGTGTCCCGACGTAATTATTTGGCGTCGACCCGCCGCGCCCGACTGCGCCGCGCTTGCGATCGCCGCTAGTCTGATCGCGTGCCGATCCCCACCCCGTACGAGGACCTCCTGCGGCTGGTACTCGAGCAGGGCACACCGAAGGCCGACCGCACCGGCACCGGTACCCGCAGCCTGTTCGGGCATCAGATGCGTTTCGACCTGTCCGACGGTTTCCCGCTGATCACCACCAAAAAGGTCCATCTGAAGTCGGTGGTCTACGAGCTGCTGTGGTTTTTGCGCGGCGAATCCAATGTCAGCTGGTTGCACGAGCACGGCGTCTCGATCTGGGATGAATGGGCCAGCGACACAGGCGATCTCGGTCCGGTGTACGGGGTCCAGTGGCGATCATGGCCGACGCCGTCGGGCGAGCACGTCGACCAGATCAGCGCGGCCCTGAACCTGTTGCGGACCGACCCGGACTCGCGACGCATCATCGTGTCGGCTTGGAATGTCGGCGAGATCCCGCAGATGGCGCTTGCTCCGTGTCACGCGCTGTTCCAGTTCTACGTGGCCGACGGTCGGCTCAGCTGCCAGCTCTACCAGCGCAGCGCCGACCTGTTTCTCGGCGTGCCGTTCAACATCGCCAGCTACGCGCTGCTGACTCACATGATGGCCGCGCAGGCCGGCCTTGGTGTCGGCGAGTTCGTCTGGACCGGCGGCGACTGCCACATCTACGACAACCATGTCGAGCAGGTCACCGAGCAGCTGACTCGTGATCCGCGTCCGTACCCCAAACTTGTTCTGGCACAGCGAGAATCGATCTTCGACTACACCTACGACGATGTAGTCGTCGAGGATTACCACCCGCATCCGGCGATCAAAGCCCCCGTCGCTGTATGAGTGGACTCGGCCTGATCTGGGCGCAGTCGACGTCGGGGGTGATCGGGCGAGACGGCGACATCCCGTGGCAAGTCCCCGAGGACCTGATCCGCTTCAAAGAGGTCACGCTCGGTCATACGGTGGTGATGGGCCGTCGGACCTGGGATTCGTTGCCGCCGAGATACCGGCCTTTGCCGGGACGCCGGAATGTCGTAGTGACCCGCCAGACTGACTTCATGGCTGATGGCGCAACCGTGGTACACCGCCTCGAGGAGGCGCTGACCGATCCGGACACCTGGGTGATCGGCGGCGAACAGATCTACACGCTGGCGCTGCCGCAGGCCAGTCGCTGTGAGGTCACCGAGATCGACATCGACCTGCCCCGCGATGACGGCGATGCCGTGGCGCCGGTGCTCGACGAGCAGTGGGTCAGCACCTCGGGAGAGTGGCACACCAGCCGCGCTGGTGTGCGATACAGGTTTCACAGCTACCACCGCGCATGACCCGGCTGAGTGCTGCGCAGGCCCGGCGGATTGCTGTGGCCGCGCAGGGCTTCGCGGAGGCCAAACCCAATGGACCGGTCACCCGTGCACACCTGCGCCGGCTGATCTCACGCATTCAGGTGCTGCAACTGGACTCGGTGTCGGTCGCGGTGCGGGCCCACTACGCACCGGTGTTCAGCCGCCTCGGGTCCTACGACCGGGATGTGCTGGATCGTGCGGCGTGGGCGCACAGCGCGCGCTCGCCCCGGTTGCTAGTCGAGTACTGGGCGCACGAGGCCGCATTGATGGCCGTCGACGACTGGCCGCTGATGCGCTGGCGGATGGGTCAATACCAGCACGGCCGCTGGGGCACTCACATCGTCAAAGCCAACCCGAAGCTCGCCGACAAAATCGTGGCCGCCGTCGACGAACTCGGGCCGAGTACGGCGGGGCAGATCGAGGCGCACCTGGCCACCGCTCCGCGCGGTCCGCGGGGCGATTGGTGGGGGAGCCGCAGCGACACCAAATGGGTGGCCGAGGCGTTGTTCGCCGCCGGCACCCTCACCACGTCGACACGGGTTGGTTTCGCCCGGCACTACGACCTGGCTGAGCGGGTGCTGCCGGCCGAGGTAATCGGCCGCGAAGTGCACGAAGAGGAGGCCCTGCGTGAGCTCATCCTGCGGGCCGCCGCTGCCCTCGGGGTGGCCACCGAGGCCGACCTCCGTGACTACTTTCGGCTGGCCGCCGGACAGGCGAAGCCGGCGATTGCCGCGCTGGTCGGCGCCGGTGAGCTGGAGCCGATCGAGGTCGATGGCTGGTTGGCGCCGGCGTATCTCCGCGCAGGACAGACGATCCCACGCCGTGACCGCGGAACGGCGCTGTTATGTCCGTTCGATCCGCTGATCTTTTTCCGTCCGCGGGTGGAGCGACTTTTCGGGTTTCACTACCGCATCGAGATCTACACGCCGGCCGACAAGCGTCAATACGGCTATTACGTGTGGCCCTTCTTGCTCGACGGTGAATTGGTGGGGCGGGTCGACCTCAAAGCCGATCGATCCGCGGACGCATTGCATGTGGTCGGTGCGTTTGTCGAGGCGGATCGCTCGCCGTCGCGGGTAGCCGAGGCGTTGGCCGACGAACTGGACACGATGGCGCACTGGTTGGGACTGGCCCGCGTGACGGTCGGCAAGCGCGGCGACCTGGCCGGCGCGCTGCGGGCTCAGGGCAGGTAGAGGCCCCGAATGCGATGGAATCGGTGCCGGCCGAGCAGTGCGTTGGCCGCGATGAGCCCCGACATCACCGCGGCTTCGATGCAACCCGCGTTGAGTCCGCAGTCTGTCCAGTCGCCGGCCAGCACCAGGTTGTCGTAACCACTTTCGTCGGGCCTCAGTCGGTGCTTGTCGCTGCCGGGCACCGACTGCACGTAGCGGTCCGACGGGTCGATGTTCACGCTGGCGTGCTGGGTCGCCAGCGCAGCGCGGCCCCGGTGGCCGTTGGCGCCGCAGAGCAATTGCCAGTCAAATCCGCGTTCGGTAACGGCGTTCGGAAAGTAAAGCCCGACATGGTGATCCAAGAATCTCACTGCCGCGGTGTGGACTTGTTCGGTGTAGCGATCGACATAGGACGACTGGTCCTCCAGTGTAGGCCAGGGAGCGTCGAGGCTGCCGCAGAAGTACGCGACGGCCTGAGGCTGTTCGGCGCGTGGCCATTCTTCCGCCCACAGCGTCTGCGGCATCGAGGCCCACGTGTCGAACGGTGGCAGGTATGCGCTGACCGTCGCGCCCGGTGTCCGGCAGCCAAGCGATTTCTCGTCGGACCTCAGCCAGATTTGGAAGGCCTGGGTGGCCACGGTGCGGACATGCGTTGTCATGTCGCGCCATTCGGGACGGTCATCGATGAGTTCGGTCGCGACAATCGGGACCATCCCGATCGATACGGCAAGTACCACGTGGTCGAAGTCGATGCCTTCGTCGCAAGGTTCGTATCTCGGCGTCGTCGCGAGTCGCGAAATGCGATTCGGTGTCAGAAAGGTTGTCGGTCGGGCAGAGCTGTTCGAGGAGTGGATATTTCGGGAAGACCGGCAGCCCGTGGACTCTGATCAGCGGTTCATAAGTAGCAAGGCCATCCGCGAGGTGGGCTTGGCGGGCCAGGGTGATCGCGCCGATCTTTTGATGGGCGGTGTCCAAGTGCAGCGCATCAAGGCGGTGGAAGAACTCAAAATTCACGCCGCGTCGCCGGAGTGCCTCATACAGCGGCGCGATCACGACGTCGCCCATCCCGGCCGTCATCTTCCAGAAGATCGCGCCTCGATAGCCGAAGAGCACCTGGCCGAGCAGGAAAGTCATCACGCCCGCGCCAACCGCGGGCTGTTGTGGGTCGCCGTCCCGATAGCCGAACACCAAGTCATACACGCCGCGCACCATCGCCGAATCGAGCACATCAGGATGCGCGCCATGACGAACGATCCAGTCGCAGAAATCCTCGTCGTTGATGGCCGCGAAGCCGCGTGCATCGGTGACCAACTTGTCGGCGAGGATTCCGCGAACTGCCGCCACCACGAGAGAAATAAGGACCCAGCTGCGCCGGCGATCCACTCGATCAGTCTGCGTCGACGGCGTCGCGGACGGCGCCAAGGGTGTGCTCGACGAGATCTCGACGGCGACGCCTCGGCTGAATTGCGGATCCACCACTGCCAGGAGCGCTCGCCAGCGTCGCCCGGATCGCAGTGTCGAACGGTGGCCCCGAAATCGGCGGCGGACTAGCGGGTGAGGCGCTCAGCGTCAAACGCCCCGGCGTCGCGTCGCGCAGTGAGTTGGCGAATGCGATGCACGAGCCGCAACGCTCGCTCGACGAAGGCCGTCGCCGTCAGTTCGCGGCCGGCGCTGTCCGGATCGCCGGGCAGTGCATTGTCGCGCGGGTGGGTGCCGTGCCAGGTGACCCAGTTGCCATTCCAGCTGTCGGCCAGCCCAGGGTTGTCGGCCGGCGCGATCGCTTCCTCCCACGTCCGAATCGGCGCTTCGGGATCTGTTGACGGCCGGTCTAATTCGGAATAGCACTCACGTAGCAAGGCGAACGCGTTCTCATACGATCCCAGCCAGATGTGCAGTCCGTGTTCCTCGATACGACCGTTGGGTCCGCGGCTGGATGCCGCCTTGCCGCCCAGCCGCCAGCCACGCTGGTACACCGTTATCGACTCGAAGCGATCCCGGGCTCCGGGCTCACTCAGCCGCCAGGCGGCACTCAACGCGGCCATGCCCCCACCGAGGATGGCGACCTTGCCACCCGGCCGGCTCACTCGAGTAGTGCCCGGGCGGACGTCGACTTCCGGCCAAGGGCTGTCTGTCGGGAAACCGGCTCAAGCGGTCCGAGACAGTGTCGCCGAGCCAGGAGCCCGTCGAGCGGAAAAGATCTGTTGCAGTGCGCAACTGGAAGATCGGGGCATCCTGGCGGCGGGCGAGCTCCATGCCGCTTCAAGGTCGTGACGACGTTGCGCGACGTCATCGGTGGTATGTGCGCGCAGCCGCAGCAACTCCGCGTCATAGAAGTGCATCCTGGTCCGTTCGGCCAATTCCAGGCTCGGTCTGAGTCGTTCGCGTGCCCCGCTCAGATTCGCCGCTGGCGATGAGCAGCCGAGCCAACATGGCGTCGTAAAAGGTGATGAGTGAGATCGCTCCTGTGGTACGACATGCCCCGACGAACGCGGTCAGCGCAGCTATGTGCGGCTGCAGCCCAGTCGAATCCGCATTGTCAGCCAAGGCGGACAACGCGGCCACCGTTGCTTGCTGCGCGGTACCGACCAGCGCCCAGGAATCGAAGCCGTGTTGCTCTCCCAGGGTGCGTCAGCTCGACGGCGACCTCCGCGGCGCGTTGCAACTCTCCGGCTTCGAGCCGGATCAACAGCTCCATTTGGCGCGCATAGGCCAAGGCTGAAAGCGCCTTTCGGGAAAGCGATTTCCGCACAACGGCGTTCGGCTCGGGCCAATCTCGGCGGCGGCGCCGGCGAGGTCGCCGTCGATGAAGCGGGACATCGCCAGATGGGTGTACAGCCCCGCGGTGGCGTCGTTAGGCATGAACAGCATCGCTTCGAGGTCGCGGGTACATGCCTCGGTCAGAGTGCTCGCCGCCACCTCCAGCTTTCTCGCGGGCATAGCCGAATTCGCCTCGATACCAGGCCAACATGCCCAACCCGAATTCGTTGATCGGCAGGAAGGACTCCCGCGGACCGGTGAGCTGTGCGCGCACCGACATGACCAGTCGTTCGGCGCGATCAAGATCTGCCCGCATCGTGTAGTAGGGGTACAGCGACATCACGGTCGAAAACAGGTCGTCATCGGCTAAGTTGCTGCCGCACAGCGCTAGACAGCGTTCAAAGTCGGCGGCGACCTTCCGGCTTGCCACGCCTTCGGCCGCCTGCGCCAGAAATGCGCGTCCGAGTCGCAAGCGCGACTTCGAGCGATCGCGTGCTGGTCCGGCCGGGCAGCGTTCGGCTTGCGATATCGGCGTGGTCAAATGAGTCAGCGCCTCGCGAAGGGCGCCACGCTGGCCGGGCGTTGGCCGACGCCGCGCCATAGGCCGACGCCGCCTCGGAATAGCGCTCGGCGCGTTCGTAGTGCCGCGCAATCAACGGCCAGTCGGGCAGTGCCCTGCGCTGAACGCCAGACCGTCGGCGATGCGGCTGTGCAACCGACGGCGCTGCGTAGGCGGCAACAGTTCCTCGGCTACTTCGCGCAGCAGTTCGTGTCGAAATCGAAAACTGTCCTGGCCAACCGGTTCCAGCACACGACCTGCTGACGAGTTCGGCGATCACCGCGTCGATATCGCTCGTCGTGCCAAATCGATGACCGAACGCAGCAACCCGAGTTCGATCCGGCTACCGATGATCGCGGCCGCCTCGACCACCCGCGCCGCGCCGGGACTGGAACGCAGCCGCGCGAACAACGCTTCGTACAGCGTGTCGGGAACGCCGTGCGAATTGGACTCGTCGGAGGGCAGTTCCTTGAGCTTCGCGACCACTTCTTCGATGTACAGCGGAAGCCCCACGCAGCGTTGCCGTATCGCGCGTTTTTCGTCGGCGCGCACCTCCGGGTGCAAGGCGACGATGAGCTGGTCGGCTTCGTCGTCGCTGAGCGGCTTGAGGTCAAACACCTGTGCTCGCGCGGTTTTCGGCAACGGCATCGGTGCACCCGATTGGTCATCACGACGAGAACGTGCCCGCCGAGCTCGCCGCTCAGCAATGAACCAATCACGTCGAACGTGTCTTCATCAAACCAGTGCATGTCCTCGACGAGAATCAGCGTCGGCGCGTCTCGGCTGCATGCGATGCAGATACTCGAAGACTGCCCCGGTGATCTGCTCGTAAAGCTTGAGGCCTTCTGCGGCAACCGGGCATAGCCGATCTCTGGGCCAATACCCAGCACGGGCGCCAAAAGCGGAACCGTGGCAGCGGCGTCGAGTGATCGCTGTTCGACCTCGTCGCGCAGATGCCGAAGTCGTTCCTCCGGTTGGGATGTGCGGGTGATGCCGCACCGGCGTTCCAACAGCCGGCGGACCGGGCGCAGCCCGACGTCGGTGTAGAACGGCGAGCCGATCAACTGAAGAACGACGCCGTGGGACTCGCTCGGCCATTTCGACGGCCGACCACGCCAGCCGGCTCTTGCCGATGCCTGCCTCGCCGACGAATACCGCCCCGGGAGTGGTCAATTCGCCGAGACTCGCCTGCTGCCCAGGCACGTCGTAAGTATGCGATTTCGTCCGTCGCGCCCGACCAGCGGGCCCGCCGCGGTTCGGAGTCAGATCCCGCTCTGCCACGACGAGGAAATAACGGACCGGCTGGTCGACTCCCTTGACGACCTTGGGCAATTGCGCTTTGAGTTCGATAGCGGCTACGGATCAGGCCTTCGACGGCTTGAGAAACGGCAACGGTTCCGGGTTCGGCGAGGCTGCACACTCGCGCGGCCAGGTTGGCGGCGAAGCCGTAGACGTCGTCTTGTTTGGTGTCCAGGTAGGCAATTCCACGGTGGACTCCGACCCGGACATCGATGTCGAAGCCGAACCGGCGTCGCACGCGCGCGCTCAGGGCGGCCACCTCGTGCGTGATGTCCAGGCCTGCCTGCACGGCACGCCGGACGTCGTCCTCGTGGGCCTCGGGGTGACCGAAGAAGGCCAGCAGCCCGTCGCCCTTGGTAGTGCCGATATGGCCCCCGTATCGTTCGACGATGCGTCGCACCTCGTCGCGGTAGCGTCCGACAACCGTGCGATAGGTTTCCGGCTCGATTCTGGTCGACAGTGCAGTCGAATCAACGAGATCCGCGAAAAGTATTGTGATTCTGCGAATTTCACCGGGATCTGCCGGAGCGGCAAGCAGGTCCTCGGCATCGACGTTGTAACGGTCGACGGCCAGCACCTGCTCGGCGAGGTGATTGGCGGTCGCTCGATTTCCTTCGGCGAGCGCCCGCAGAGCGCGATCGAGCAGTTCGTCGACGCCGGGGGCTTGGTCGGGTCCGGTCACAGGTTGACGGTGACCGGGACGGTCTTGAAGGCTTTGTCCGCACCCTTCTTGAAGACCTTGCACCTCGCCACAGAAGATTCCGCTGGGAACTCCTGCGGAGTCAATCAACAGGGAGAATTCCCGGGCGACGCCGGCTTTCAACACGCCACCAGCCGGTTCGAAGCGGACCAGGTCCGCGATGTCTCTCGTCGACGTCGGGTCGCGCCAACGACTTGCATCTTCAATATGAGTTCGTCAGTGGTACCGGCGAGGTCGATCTTGAACGGGCCGAACGATATTCGCGGATCGGCCAGCACGCCGGGTCCAGCAGCGATCGCTTCGGCAATCTCGGCCGCCCGAAGCGTCGCCATCCCAGTCAAGGTGATTGCCGAGTCAACCCACTCTGTCCTGAATGTGCCGGCATCAATCTTTTCGGCGGCGTCGCCGGCTACTGCCGCAGCATCGGCCAATCCGCGCTCCATAACTGCCGCGACTTGATCGGCGATCAGCATCGGACCGCTACTTGGCCTGACCTGCAACGGAATTCGCGCCAACGCAGCTCCACCAGTGATCGCGATGCTCGCAAGGTTCGTCATCGACCGAATCGCGTCGCTTGCGGTGTAGCGGGTTTTCTCGTCGTGGGCGGTGCTGATTTTAGTGAAGGCATCGATCGCCACTTGTGCCGCATCGTTGACCATCTTACGAGTGACTGTCGCGTATCGGTCGGCGATATCATCCGGATCGTTTGTCGGCGGATCGCCCATCAGCGCCGTCCTTTAACGGTTGTCATGTCTTTCGGCTTCACGCTGTCTTCCGCAGTGTCGTAGACCTCGAGCGTGAACTCGCGCAGATTTGTGCCGATGCCGTCGGTGATCTTCTCGACGTCATCTCGCGTCACGCCGTCCAGCCAGCGGTTGGCGGCGTCGGCTCCGACATTGCGAGTGCGATTGATCAGATCGTTGAGCAGGTCACGGGCATCTGCGACGGCAGTGCCGAAATTAGGTGGCAGCTTGGGATGGCCCCCGGGATTAGGGGCTTGCTGCGGGGTGTGGTCGACCTTCGACTCGTAGCCTTTCGGGGCGGTGGTGTAGAAACGATGCACGATAGTTCCTGCGGGCAACGATTTCTCGACCACCACCTTCGCGGTGCCGGCAAGAAGCTTGTAGGCGGCGTCCCCCCAACCCAGCACCGATGCGAGTGCCGCGGTTGCCGTCGGGCTAAGTCCTTGCACGCGTTCCTGTTTGCTGGTCAGGATCCTGACGCCCTTTTTACCGGATCACCCGTCACTGGCGTGATCCAGATGTAGCCCTTGTCGACTTCGACGATGCCCGAATCGTCTTGGCGATGTGGGTCCAGGTCGTAATTGAGGAAGATGCCGCCTTCCGAGTCGCGCGCGTAGTAGAAAACCAACGCCGTTTTCAGGCACCACTTTTCGGGTTCCGGGCTGATTGCCTCCAGAATCCGTGACCAACCTCGTCGGGTGTAGGGCGGTTCCTGGGCTTTGACCGCGCAGAAGAAGCTGCAGGCGATAGTCCAGTTACGGGGATCGATTATTTTCTCGAGATTTTTGACGGTCAGCGTCATATCGGTCGCCTCGGTGTAGAGCGTGCTGACGTATTGGCCGTCGACGTTGTCGAGTTTGGCTATGCACGGCAGCGATTGGTCGGCGAACAGTGGGTCGACTTCCTCGGCGGCCATGCGCTGCCAATTCTCCCGGGAGTCGACCTCGTCGAGTCGGCTGAACAGGCCCCGCACCCGTGGATCCGCTGCTGCCTGGCCGGCAGTCAATCTGGTGGTCGAACCCTCCCAGAGGCTGACTGCCGCCGCCATGATCTGCGTCGGCATCCCCCGTGTGATTTCCAGCTCGGGAGGTAGGCCGCCGAGTTGGGCGATCCTCGCCAAAATCGCCGCTGCAAATGCGGAGCGCGCCAGCCCCGGATCGTGCGTCGGGTCATACGTGTCGTCGGTGGGTTCTTCCGCTCCGTTGCTAAATGCGGCTAAGCCAGGCAGTGGCTGATTGGGCGACGTCTGCAGAAGGCGCAGCGCTTCGGCGACGGTGGGGAATCGGACCAGGGAGCGCAAGTCGCCCACCGCCAGTTCGTCCCTGTTGGCAAATGTTTCGAGTTCCTGATACCAGCCGGCCTGGGCAAAACCGGTGGTGCCCGGCAGCAGAGTCTCCACCATGCGCAAGACCGCTTCGGGATTGGTTCCTTCACCCCGTTGGGCGTACAGGACCGCCTCGTCGATCGCGCCAAAGAACGACAATTGGCTTTGCAATAGATTAGGCAAGGCCCGTCCTCCCGCTAAGGGTGGCATTAGCATACCGATGAGCAGGCGAAATGTGCAGTATCCAGCAAAGCCCGGTAAGAGGTGAAGGTGACCGAACGGGTCGGTGACGACGGCAGTGTGTCCGGCATTTCGTGGGCTTCGGTATTTGACCCGTCGGTGAACATCCGCGCGCTGGGTGAGATTCAGGCGCGCGGGTTTCGTGCCGCGACCGAGGTGGTCAATCGTTTCGTGCGAATGGGCGCGCCTGCATCCGACGCCGATCCCGTTGATCGCGACCAGTCATCAAGCGAGTCAACGCCATCGGCGCCGGATGTCGACCAGGTGTTGCAGCTGTGGCAGCGCCTGGCCACCCAGGCCGTCACATCGCTGCGCGATGTGACGCGGCCCCAAAATTCCGATGCGACTTTCGACGTCCAGCACGCGACGTCGAGTGGCGTTGTTTCGTTGGTGGCCGGCGAAAGCGGTGCGGTGTCGACAGAGGTTTGGCTGCACAACGCCGGCGCCGAAGACCTCGGAAAGGTGCGACTGCGCTGCAGCGACCTGTTGGCTCACAACGGCACGGTCATCGCGTCGTCGCTGGTGGGTTTCGAGCCCGATACCGTTCCGATGGTGCCGCGATGCAGCCGAGGTGTGACGGTTCAGGTCGATGTGCCCGACCACACCGGCCCGGGTACGTACCGCGGGACACTGCTGGCTGACGGCCATCCCGACATCTGGCTGCCCGTGGTGTTGACGGTGCCTGCGCGGGGCTCGTGACCACCACCGCCGGGGAATCCGAATTGATATCCGCGGTCGAGGGCCGGCTGCGGCAGGTCGGTAAAACAGTACGTCGCTCGATGCTGGACGTGATGCCTGATGGTGAACCGAGTCGGTGGCTCTACGCGCCGATGCGGGAATACCCATCGCGGCCCGGTAAAGCCTTGCGGCCGGCTCTGTGCATGTCTGCCGGGCGGGCCTTCGGCGCAAACCCGGACGATCTGCTCGGTATCGCGGTCGCCATCGAGTTGATGCACAACGCGTTTCTCGTCCACGATGATGTCGCCGACGGCAGCGAGATGCGCCGCGGTCGGCCAACTTTGGCCGCTTCTTACGGGATTGCTGCGGCGCTGAACGCCGGTGACGGCGTGGCGATCGTGGCCGGCCAGGTGTTACGGCGCGCCACCCGACGGCTGGATCGTGATCTCGCCGACCTGGTGTGGGCCGAGTTCGACACCATGGCCTTGCGCACACTCGAAGGGCAGGCGACCGAAGCCGGTTGGCAGCTCGACGAAGTGGTCGATCTGGGTCCGGAGGATTATCTGAATCTCATCATGCACAAGACGTGCTGGTACACCACAATTCACCCGCTGCGTGTCGGTGCGATCGTTGGATCGCGCGGCAAGGTGGAGTTAGGTCCGTTGGTGCGCTTCGGCTTCCACTTTGGCGCGGCCTTTCAGATCCGTGACGACTTGTTGAACTTGGTAGGGGACGAGCAGACCTACGGCAAGGAAATCCTGGGCGACCTCTACGAGGGCAAGCGCACGCTGCCGCTGATGCACTTGGTCAGTGTCGCCACGGGCCCCGACCACGCGCTCGTCCTCGACTATCTTCGCCTGACCCGGTCGCAACGGTCACCGGAGTTGGTCGCCACCATCCGCCGGCTGATGGATGACTACGGCAGCATTACGTTCACCAGCGAATACGCCGAGGGCATCCTGCTGGTCGCCGAGGAGTATTTCGAGGACGCTTTCGCCGATGCTGAGCCCGGGCCGGATCTGGATTTCCTGCGTGCGCTAGTGCCGTATGTCTGGGCGCGGTGGCGGTGAGGGTCAACAGCTAGGGTGTTCGCCGTGGCTGAGACCGCGCCGTTGCACGTGCAACTGATCGCCAAGACCGATTTCATCCCGCCGCCCGACGTGGCGTGGGACACCGACGCCGACGGCGGCGAAGCGCTGGTCGAATTCGCCGGCCGGGCCTGCTACCAAAGCTGGTCCAAGCCCAACCCCAAGACCGCGACCAACGCCGGCTATCTGCGGCACATCATCGACGTCGGTCACTTCTCGGTGCTCGAGCACGCGAGTGTCTCGTTCTACATCAGCGGTATCTCGCGATCATGCACCCACGAGTTGATCCGCCACCGCCACTTCTCCTACTCGCAGCTGTCGCAGCGCTACGTGCCAGAAAACGAGTCGCAGATCGTCGTGCCGCCGGGCATCGAAGACGATGAGGAACTGCGACGCATCCTCTGCGAGGCAGCCGACACGAGCCGCGCCACCTACAGCCAGCTGTTGGACAAGCTCGAAGCCAAGTTCGCGGATCAACCTAACGCGGTACTCCGCCGCAAACAGGCCCGTCAGGCCGCGCGGGCCGTCCTACCGAATGCCACCGAGACCCGCATCGTGGTCACCGGCAACTACCGCGCATGGCGGCACTTCGTCGCGATGCGGGCCAGTGAACACGCCGATATCGAGATCCGGCGTCTGGCCATTGCATGCCTACGGCTGCTGGTCGACGTCGCGCCGGCGGTGTTCGGCGATTTCGAGATCGCCGCGCTCGCCGACGGCACCGAGGTGGCGACAAGTCCGCTGGCCACCGAGGCCTGAGCAAACTGCGCTGCAGGGGCAAATGGGTTTGGTACCGCCAGGTAACCTTGGGTCCGTGAGCACCGGCGGATTCGACGTTTACACACGCCTGGGCACGCTGCTGACCGCCATGGTGACGCCGTTCGCCCCGGACGGCTCCCTGGATCTTCCGGCCGCGGCCCGATTGGCGACCCATCTGGTCGACGCCGGCTGCGACGGTTTGGTGATATCCGGAACCACCGGCGAATCGCCGACTACCACCGACGCCGAAAAGCTCGCCCTGCTGCGGGCCGTCCTCGAGGCGGTCGGCGACCGAGCCCGCGTCATCGCCGGTGCGGGCAGCTACGACACCGCACACAGCGTCCATTTGGCGAGGGCAAGCGCCGCCGAGGGAGCGCACGGGCTTCTCGTGGTCACGCCTTACTACTCGCGGCCGCCGCAGGCCGGGTTGCTCGCGCACTTCACAGCGGTCGCCGACGCGACACCGTTGCCGGTGCTGCTCTATGACATTCCGCCGCGCTCGGTGATACCGATCGAATACGACACGCTGCGCGCGCTGTCCGCCCACCCGAACATCGTCGGGGTCAAAGACGCCAAGGGCGATCTACACGCCGGCACGCAACTGATGGCCGAGTCGGGTCTGGTGTACTACTCCGGCGACGACGCACTGAACCTGCCGTGGCTCGCGATGGGCGCCACCGGATTCATCAGCGTGATCTCGCATCTGGCACCTGGCCAGCTGCGAGACTTGTTAACTGCCTTCGCTTCCGGAGATCACGCCACCGCTCGCAAGATCAACGTGGCGATCGCACCGCTGTCGAACGCGATGAGCCGACTCGGAGGTGTGACCATGTCGAAGGCGGGGCTGAGACTGCAGGGCATCGAGGTCGGTGACCCACGGCTGCCTCAGGTGGCCGCGACGGCCGAGCAAATCGACGCACTGGCCGCCGACATGCGCGCAGCCTCGGTGCTCAGGTGAGCCGGTGAATGTAGAGCTTCAGCCGCCAGGTCCGTTGGCCAAGGGTGGCCTGCGGGTGACAGCGCTGGGCGGAATCAGCGAAATCGGCCGAAACATGACCGTTTTCGAGCATCTGGGTCGCTTGCTGATCATCGACTGCGGGGTGATGTTTCCCACCCACGACGAGCCCGGCGTCGACCTGATCCTGCCCGACCTGCGGCACATCGAACACCGACTCGACGACGTCGAGGCGCTTGTTCTCACCCACGCGCACGAAGACCACATCGGGGCGATTCCGTTCCTACTCAAGCTACGTCCCGACATTCCGGTCGTCGGCTCGAAGTTCACCCTGGCCCTGGTCGCCGCGAAATGCCGCGAGCATCGGGTCAAGCCGGTCTTCATCGAAGTGGCCGAAGGGATGCGCAGCACGCACGGAGTGTTCGAGTGCGAATACTTCGCGGTCAACCACTCCATTCCCGACGCGCTGGCCATCGCCGTGCGCTCGGGTGCCGGAACTGTGTTGCACACCGGCGACATCAAGCTTGACCAGCTGCCGCCCGATGGCCGGCCCACCGACCTGCCCGGCATGTCCAGGCTAGGGGACTCCGGGGTGGATCTGTTCCTGTGCGACTCCACCAACGCCGAGATCCCCGGTGTCGGCCCGTCGGAAAGCGAAGTGGGTCCGACTCTGCACCGGTTAATCCGAAGTGCGCAGGGTCGCGTCATCGTCGCCTGCTTTGCCTCCAACGTCGATCGGGTGCAGCAGATCATCGATGCCGCAACAGCATTGGGCCGACGCGTGTCCTTCGTTGGACGCTCCATGGTGCGCAACATGGGAATCGCTCGCGACCTGGGATTCCTGCGGGTCGACGACTCGGACCTGGTTGAGATCGGTGCCGCGGAGATGATGGCGCCCGACCAGGTTGTACTGGTCACCACCGGAACACAGGGCGAGCCGATGGCGGCATTGTCGCGGATGTCGCGCGGCGAGCATCGCAGCATCACGCTGACGTCCGGCGACCTGATCATCTTGTCGTCCTCGCTGATCCCGGGCAACGAAGAGGCCGTCTACGGCGTCATCGACGAGCTGGCCAAAATCGGAGCTCGCGTTGTCACCAACCAACAAGTGCGCGTTCACGTTTCGGGACACGCCTACTCGGGCGAACTGCTGTTCCTCTACAACGGGATCCGTCCGCGCAACGTGATGCCGGTGCACGGCACCTGGCGCATGATGCGGGCCAACGCCAAGCTGGCGGCCAGCACGGGGGTGCCGGAGGAGTCAATCGTGTTGGCCGAGAACGGGGTCAGCGTCGACCTGGTCGGCGGGGCGGTGAGTATCGCCGGCGCGGTGCCGGTCGGCAAGATGTTCGTCGACGGGTTGATCACCGGCGACGTTGGCGACACCACGTTGGGTGAACGGCTGATTCTGTCCTCGGGTTTCATTGCGATCACCGTGGTGGTGCGACGCGAGACCGGAAAGTACGGCACGGCCGCATCTGTATTCGCGCGGCTTCTCCGAGGATCCCAAGGCGTTGGAGCCCGCCGTCCTCAAGGTCGAGGCAGAGCTGGAATCGCTTGCGGCGCAGAATGTCACCGATCCAACGCGGATCGCGCAGGCAGTCCGGCGCATTG
>CAVWLG010000042.1:0-141144 GCA_963755805.1 uncultured Actinomycetota bacterium | reverse complement strand
GGAAGGCCAAGCTCGGATCGTCATCGCCGCCGCGGGCTTTGGACACGATCACGTATTGCGTGGGCACCATGAACACCCCGGCGTCCTGCATCATCGTCAGCGTCTCCGCCGATGCGAGGTTTCCGTGCTCGATGCTGCGCACACCGGCCCGGACAGCCCGCCGGATTCCCTCGTCGCCGTAACTGTGCGGGGTGACCGGGATGTCGAGGTCTCTAGCCGTCGCCACCAGGACGTCCATCTCCTCCTGGCTGTAGGTGGCGTGCCCAGGATCGTCCGACGGTGAGGCAAAGCCACCGGTGGCCGCGAACTTGATCCAGTCGGCGCCGGCCCGGATCTGCTGCCGAACCCGGGTGCGGATCTCGTCGCCGCCGTCAGCCGAAGCCAACTCCAAATTCCTGCAGCAGCCTTGGTATTCGTCGGCCACCATTCCGCTGAAGTCGCCGTGTCCGCCCCGCGCCGAGATGATGTGCGGCGCGACCACCATCCGCGGGCCGACGACAAGCCCGGCCGCCACCGCGTTGCGAAGATCGACAGTGGGGAAATCAACGTCGCCGCAACCCACGTCGCGCACCGTGGTGAACCCGTTGTTCAGCAGCGCCCGCAGCACCGGTAACGCCTTCAGCGTCTTCGCCGTGCTGGAGTCCAGCGCCTGCATCAGCCCCACCGGCGGCGCCAGCGTCACGTGGGTATGGCAATCGATGAACCCCGGCGTCACGGTGTGTCCAGGAAGGTCCAGCACGCGCGCGTCGGGTGGCGCCTCGATCACCTCGGCGACGCGCTGAATCCGCCCGTCTGCCACCAGCACCTGCCGCGGTCGCGCCAACGCCGAGATTCCGTCCCACACGTTCGCACCCGTGATCAGTGTCTTAGATGTCGAAGCCATCGTGGTCACCTCTCAGAAGCGGTAGCGCAGGATCCGCGCCGCGCGGGCGCCGGATTTGGTTCTACCCATCAGCCGGGTCGACACCCGTGCCGCAGTCGGGTAGAAATCGACCTCTGGCACGTGCGACAGGCTCGTCTCCTCGATCAACCGCAGCCGCGGGTTCCAGCCCTCCGGAACGTGCGCATCGCTGAAACCCCGGTAATTCCATTGGGTTCCGACCGCGCTGAAGACGATCTTCATCGCAGCGATGTTGAGGGGGCTGACTCGCCCGTAGTCGTTGATCGCCACTTCGCCGGACCCGAAGTGTTCCGGAATGTGGCGGAACAGGTTGACGATCACCGCCTCGGAGACGAACGCCAGCAAGCCGTCCGCGATCAGCATGGTGGGCCGATCGGAGGGAATCTGATCGGTCCACGAGTCGTCGGCCAGCGACGCCGCCACCGAATGTGCGTGGTCGTCGGCGGGCACCACCTGCTCGCGCAGTGCGATGACATTGGGCAGATCGACGTTGTACCAGTCGACTGTCGGCGGCGGCGCGACCCGCGGCATGGGCGTGGCCAAACCCGCGCCGAGGTCGACGACGACGGCGTTGGGATGCTCGGCGATGAAGGTGCGGGCCCGGTCGTCGAGTAGCTTCGCGCGCAGTGCGGTCTGACGGATGGCGCTGGCCGGCACACCCAGACTGTCGAAGTCGTAGTCGATTTTGCCGACGATGTCGTTGGCCAGGGTGTCGCCGAGTATCGGCCTGGGCCAACGGCTGTCGACCGCACGGGCGTACTGGGTGACGAACGCGGTCTGCTCGACGGGCGTCAAGCCGGTGATCGCAATTCCCATACCGGCAAGGTACTCCCAGGACTAGCCTCGGCTGCGTGAGCGATTCGAAATCCACCAGCCCGACCACCATGTGCGAGGCGTTTCAGCGGGCCGCGGCGATGGCGCCCGATGCCGTCGCGCTTCGCACGCCTGGCGATACCCAGACACTGACCTGGCGGGAGTACGCGGCCGGGGTCCGTCGGGCCGCTGCCGGGTTAGCGGGTATCGGGGTCCGGCGGGGTGACACGGTGTCGCTGATGATGGCCAACCGGATCGAGTTCTACCCGTTGGAAGTCGGCGCCCAGCACCTCGGCGCCACCTCGTTCTCCGTCTACAACACCCTGCCCGCCGAGCAGTTGACCTACCTGTTCGACAACGCCGGCACCAAGGTCGTGATCTGCGAGGAGCAGTACGTCGACCGGATCCGGGCCAGCGGTGCGACGCTCGACCACATCGTGTGCATCGACGGCGCGCCGGAGGGAACGATGTCGCTCGACGAGCTTTACGCCGCCGGTACGGACGACTTCGATTTCGACTCGACCTGGCGCGCGGTGCACGCCGACGACGTGATCACGCTGATCTACACCTCGGGGACGACGGGCAATCCCAAAGGTGTCGAGATGACGCACACGAACCTGCTGTTCGAGGCAGATGGTCTCGCCACCGTCTTGGATGTCGGGCCGGACGATCGCACCACCTCGTATCTGCCGTCGGCTCACATCGCCGACCGCATGATGGGCGCTGTACAACCAGGAGATGTACGGCCTGCAGGTCACGGTGGTGTCCGACGTTCGCGAGATCGCGGCCGCGCTGGCCGACGCCCGGCCAACCGTGTGGGCCGCGGTTCCGCGAGTGTGGGAAAAGCTCAAAGCCGCAGTCGAATTCGCGGTTACCCACGAGCAGGACCAGACGAAGCGCCAAGCTTTGCAGTGGGCACTGTCGGTCGCCGCGAAACGAGCGGCGGCACTGGTCGCCGACGAGCCGCTGCCCGACGATGTGGCCGCCGAATGGGCGCAGGCCGATGAGTCGGTGCTGTCGAAGCTGCGCGAGAAGTTGGGTCTCGACCAGCTGCGCTGGGCAGTGTCGGGGGCCGCACCCATCCCGAGGGAGACGCTGGCTTTCTTCGCCGGCATCGGTATCCCGATCGCCGAGGTGTGGGGTATGTCCGAGCTGAGTTGTGTTGCAAGCGTGAGTCATCCAAACCAAGCGCGACTGGGCTCGGTGGGCAAGCTGCTGCCCGGGCTGGAGTCCAAGATCGCCGAAGACGGCGAGTATCTGGTGCGGGGACCGCTGGTGATGAAGGGTTACCGTCGGGAGCCGGCCAAAACGGCCGAGGCGGTCGACGCCGACGGTTGGTTGCACACCGGCGACATCTTGGACGAGGACGCCGACGGCTTCTTGCGGATCGTCGACCGGAAGAAGGAGTTGATCATCAACGCGGCCGGCAAGAACATGTCGCCGTCCAACATCGAGAACACCGTGAAGGCGGCCTGCCCGATGATCGGGGTGATGCTCGCGATCGGCGACGGACGTCCCTACAACACCGCATTATTGGTGTTCGATGCCGACTCGGTCGGCCCCTACGCGGAACGGCACGGAATCGCCGACGCATCGCCCGAAGCGTTGGCGGCCAACCCGGAGGTGCTCGCACAGATTTCGGCGGGGGTAGCCGACGGCAACGCGAAATTGTCGCGGGTGGAGCAGATCAAGCGCTTCCGGGTGCTGCCGACGCTGTGGGAGCCGGGCGGCGACGAGATCACCCAGACGATGAAGCTGAAACGTCGCCCGATCATGGCGAAGTACGCCGCGGAGATCGAGGATTTGTATGCGAGCGAGCCGGGTCCCGATATCCACGAGCCTTCGCGGGCATCAACGACCCAACCGGCCTAGAGCTCAGCCGGCCTTGCGCCGAAGCCGGTGGGCGGCGATGGCGGTCACGAGTCCGCTTCGCCGGGTGCCGTCCGATCGCCGATGCCGACGATCGCTTCTCCGGGTATCGGAACTTGTTCTCCGACGCCGTCTCCGGTGCGTCGTCCGCGGTCGCCGACATAAATCCCACCGGCAGCGCCAATTTGCAGATGGTGCGCACCGTCATCAGGTACTGGCGAAGGAAAGAACCTGTCGTGTAAGGCAAGTCGTACTTGTCGCACAGTGCGCGCACGCGCACGGAGATCTCGGGCAGGCGATTGCTCGGCAGATCGGGGAACAGGTGATGTTCGATCTGGTAGCAGAGGTGGCCGCTCATGAAGGACAATACCGGGCCGGCCCGGAAATTTGCGGTACCCAGCATCTGCCGCAGGTACCACTCGGGCTTTGTCTCGTCGTCCAAGACCGATTCGTTGAATTTCTCTGCGCCGTCGGCGAAGTGGCCGCAGACGATGACGATGTAAGCCCACGCGTTGCGAAACCCGTTGGCCACCACGTTGGATCCGAGTACGCGCCGCCACCGCCGGAAGCCCAAAGCCGGAAAGATCAGGTAATCCTTGGCTGGCCTGGCGAGCCATCTTGCGGAGCATTGCTTTTTTGTGCGCATCTTTAGCGGCCTGGGTGGTTTCGGCTTCCTGTATCGAGTACAGGTCGTGAAAAGCCACCCCCCATTCGAAGGCGGCAGCGAGCAGCACCGCGCGCAACGGCTGGAACAGATTGCTCGGCGTCCACTCCTGGTCGCGAGTGACCCGCAAAACCCCGAAGCCGAGGTCATCATCCACACCGACGACGTTGGTGTACTTGTGGTGCCGGTGGTTGTGCGAGGACCGCCAGTGCGACGAGGGCCCGACCATGTCCCATTCCCACGTCGCGGAATGGATTTCCGGGTCGTTCATCCAGTCCCACTGACCGTGGATGATGTTGTGGGCGAGTTCCATGTTCTCGATGCATTTGGCCACCGCCAGCGCGACAGTCCCGAGCATCCATCCCGACCTGGTCTTGCTCGTGCCGACGATAGCCGCGCCGCAATCTCGAAGCATCGTTGGAAGGCGACGGCGCGACGGATGTACTCACGATCCTTCGTGCCGAGCGAGTCCTCGATGTCGCAGCGAATCGTCTCCAACTCAGCCGCGAGCGCCTCGATATCCGCGTCGGTGAGATGGGCGTATTCGGGTATTTCGGTGATGGCCATCGAGGCTTACCGGCCTGACGCCGGATCGCCGGGAGGCCCTGCTCGCAAAGGTGCGCGCGACGGCCAGCTGAACAGCTGGGGCATGTGTGTCTATACCTGCTTTATCGGCTCTACGCCGTCCGTCTGACCGTGCTATGTCGGTGTCGCACGCCGAACACTACACGGCACGCATCACAAGAGGGTCGCCACAAGATCTCGATGCCGGAGCCAGCGGGTTTAAGGTGGGCTGTATGCCACTCGAAGGTGAATATGCCCCGTCCCCGTGGGATTGGTCCCGCGAGCAAGCCGACAAGTACGCCGAATCCGGCGGGACCGACGCCGCGGACATGAAGGGCAAGCCGATCATTCTGCTGATCACGGTCGGCGCCAAGACCGGCAAGCTCCGCAAGACCCCGCTGATGCGGGTCGAGCACGACGGTGAATACGCCGTGGTCGCCTCACTGGGCGGGGCGCCGAAGAACCCGGTTTGGTACTACAACATCGCCAAGAACCCGCGGGTGGAGCTGCAGGACGGCAGCGCCACCCATGACTACGACGCCCGCGAGGTCTTCGGTGACGAGAAGGCGGTCTGGTGGGAACGCGCGGTCGAGGCCTGGCCGGACTACGCCGGCTACCAGGAGAAGACCGACCGGCAGATTCCGGTGTTCGTGTTGACCCCTGTGCACTGAACGCGCAGCTTGGTGGCACCATTGACCGGTGTCCGCCGAACTGAGTCAGAGCCCGAGCACCCGGGGTAGTGGGCCGCTAGCCGCGGCCGATATCGACGCGGCGGCCACCCGAATTGCCGGCGTGGTCAGGCCCACCCCGCTGGAGGTGTCCGACCGGTTGTCCGCGACCACCGGCGCGACCGTCTACCTCAAGCGCGAAGACCTGCAGACCGTGCGCTCCTACAAGCTGCGCGGCGCCTACAACCTGCTCGTGCAACTGTCGGACGACGAGCGAGCCGCCGGCGTTGTGTGCTCATCGGCGGGTAACCACGCGCAGGGCTTCGCCTACGCGTGCCGGACGCTGGGCATCCGGGGCCGCGTCTACGTCCCGGCCAAGACGCCAAAGCAGAAGCGCGATCGCATCCGCTACCACGGCGGCGAGTTCATCGAGCTGATCGTCGGCGGATCGACCTACGACCTGGCCGCCGAAGCGGCGCTCGCCGACGTGGAGCGCACCGGCGCGACGCTGGTGCCGCCCGTTCGACGACCCGCGCACGATGGCCGGGCAGGGCACCATCGCCGTCGAAATCCTGGAACAGCTCGGCGACGAGCCCGATCTGGTCGTGGTCCCGGTCGGCGGTGGCGGATGCATCGCCGGCATCACCACCTACCTTGCCGAGCGGACAACCAAGACCTCCGTGCTCGGTATCGAGCCCGCGGGTGCGGCCGCGATGATGGCCGCGCTGGCCAACGGCGGACCGGTCACGCTCGATCACGTCGACCAGTTCGTCGACGGCGCCGCCGTGAGCCGGGCCGGAAAGCTGACCTACGCGGCGCTGGCCGCGGCCGGCAACATGGTCTCGATCACGACGGTCGACGAGGGCGCGGTGTGCACCGCGATGCTCGACCTGTACCAAAACGAAGGGATCATCGCCGAGCCCGCCGGTGCGCTCGCGGTGGCCGGGCTGCTGGAAGCCGACATCGAACCGGGATCCACCGTGGTGTGCCTGGTCTCCGGCGGCAACAACGACGTATCCCGCTACGGCGAGATCCTCGAGCGGTCGCTGGTCCACCTCGGCCTCAAGCACTATTTCCTGGTCGACTTCCCGCAGGAACCGGGGGCGCTGCGCCGCTTCCTGGACAGCGTGCTCGGCCCGAGCGACGACGTCACGCTGTTCGAGTACGTGAAGCGCAATAACCGCGAAACCGGTGAGGCACTGGTCGGCATCGAGCTCGGCTCGGCCGCCGACCTGGACGGCTTGCTGGAACGTATGCGGGCTACCGAGATGCAGATCGAGGCCATCGAGCCGGGCTCGCCGGCGTACCGCTATCTGCTGTAGGTGTAGCTCAGCGGGTGTCGACGACCCGCTGAGCGATTTCGGCCAACCGCACGTTCATCTGTTGCGACAACTTGCGCAGCATGTCGAACGCGCCGACGGCATCGACACTGAAGCGCTCCATCAAGATCCCCTTTGCCTGGCCGATCAGGTCCCGGCTGAGCAACGCGGCGTGCAACTGCTGGCTGTCTCGGCTGGCGAGGATGGCTGCGGCGGCGTGAGCAGCGAGTATCGAGCCGATCATCTCCGAATCGGCGTCGAAGCTGTGCGGGCGTCGGGAGAACACGTTCAGGGCGCCCGCGGTCCGATCGCCGGTGTACAGCTTGAAGGAGATACTGCTGCGGACGCCGAGTTTGCACACCTCCCGTGAATAATCGCCCCAGCGGGTCTCGGTCTCGAAATCTTCAGTGCGGACTACCAATTCGTTGATTGCCGCATCGACACAGGGTCCCGCGTTGTGCTTTTCCTGCAGTCGGTCCACTTCGTAGATCAGCTCCGACGTGCCGGACAGCGACTCAAACTTGCCTCCCTTAGACACCAGCAGCACGCCCGCGGTATCGGCACCGGAGAGTAGCTCGACCGTCGTGGCAGTAACGCCGCTGAGGACAGCTTCAATGTCGCGCGGTGCTGCGACCGATCGAGCCAACTCGGCCATGCGCCGCGCCAAGTCGTGGGCCGGAGGATTTGGCATATCGCGGAGGGTTCCCCCATTTCCGTGGAACTATGCGCGCTCGGTCATCGAATGTCTTCGACGGCTTTCTTCGCCTCCGCCAACCCGGCACCGGTGATCTGGCGGTACTCCTTGATCGCGGCGATCAGGTTGCCGGCGCGGGCGAGCTCGACCACCGCGGCGCGGCATGCCGGCGGCATTGGCAGCAGCGAAGGGCACGTAGTTGTCCGGGAACAACGCCTGAAGTTGCTTTTCGATGTGATCGAGACGGGCTCTGGCGCCGTAGTCGATTTCACTCACACGCGAAAGCTACCCGATCTACGACTGCTAGCCCAGCACTGCGACAGATTCGTCGTTCGCGCGAAAGATCGGTTCGAGCGGAACGGCGAATCGTTCGGCCATGTCGGTCAACGACTTCGACCACACCAGTTCGATGGTCGACACCGGACCGCGGCCCGGGCCGGACAGCAGCAAGGCCACCGTCGTTCCCGCTTCAAGGTCATCGAGCAGGGTCCGCAGCGACGACATCAGGTTCCAGAGGATCCGGCCGCGGGGCCGTGGGCGGACCGGGATGCGGCTGAGCTTCTGGGTGAAGCAGCGGTCCGGCCCGATCAGGCCGAACCACAGCAGTCGGGTCCCAAACCCCAACGGCCCCAGCAGAGCACGCCACCGCTCACGCAGGTCCTGCGTCGAATACACCGGATCGCAGGCGGTCTGGATGGGTGGGATCGGCAACAGCTCGGAATGGGTCATCCGCGCATCATCAGCGCTCAGCGGACGAGCCCGGTAGTCAGTTATCCACAGTGCGTACGATCGCGAAGGAATGCGGCGGTAGTTCGGTAATCTGCTCGCCAATGCTGATCGGTTCCGAACCCAGCACCAGTTCGCCGGTGATGGGCAGCGTCGCCGGCTCGGCGCCGAGGTTGCAGGCGATCGTCAACCTGCCGCGGTGCATCGCGATCCAGCGGCCGTCTTCGTCATACTCGACCTTCAGATTGTTCAGCCACCGATCGCGCAGATCGGTTTCGTTGCGCCGCAACGCAATCAGCTCCTGATAGACCTGGAGCAATTTCGCATGGTCTGCGCTGTCGAGTTCGGACCAGTCAAGCTTCGACCGCTGGAAGGTCTGTGGGTCCTGCGGATCGGGGATGTCGTCGGCATCCCATCCGTGGTCGGCGAACTCCCGCTTGCGGCCCTCGGCGGTGGCGCGGGCCAGCTCGGGTTCTGGGTGGGAGCTGAAGAACTGGAACGGCGTCGATGCACCCCATTCCTCGCCCATGAAAAGCATTGCCGTGTAAGGCGATGCCAGTACCAGCGCGGCCTTGATCGCGAGCTGGCCGTAGCTCAGGTTCTGTGACGGCCGGTCGCCGAGCGCACGATTGCCGACCTGATCATGGGTGCAGGTGTAGGCCAGCAGCCGGGTGGCCGGGATCGTGAAAGTGTCCAATGGCCGGCCGTGACGCCGCTGACGAAACGACGAGTAGGTCGCGGCGTGGAAGAAGCCGTGACGCAATGTTTTTGCCAACGTTGCCAGCGAGCCGAAGTCGGCGTAGTAGCCCTGGCGCTCGCCGGATACCGCGGTGTGGATGGCGTGGTGGATGTCGTCATCCCACTGCGCGGTCATACCCTGGCCGTGCTCCGGGCGCGGGGTGATCATGCGTGGGTCGTTGAGATCGCTCTCGGCGATCAGCGACAACGGCCGGCCGAGTTGCTCGGCCAGCGCGTCGGTGTCGGCGGCCAGCTCCTCGAGTAGGTGAATCGCGGTGGTGTCGAAAAGCGCGTGCACGGCGTCCAGGCGAAGGCCGTCGGCATGGAAGTCCCGCATCCAGCGCAGCGCACAGTCGATGATGTAGCGGCGCACCTCGTCTGACTGGGCATCGGCGATGTTGATGCCTTCGCCCCACGGGTTGCTCGCCGACGACAGGTACGGCCCGAACCGCGGCAGGTAGTTGCCCGACGGGCCGAGGTGGTTGAACACCGCGTCGATCAACACGCCCAGCCCACGGCGATGGCAGGCGTCGACGAAACGGATCAAACCGTCCGGGCCGCCGTAGGGTTCGTGAACGGCGTACCACAGCACGCCGTCATAGCCCCAGCCATGCGTTCCGGAAAATGCGTTGACCGGCATCACCTCGACGAAGTCGACGCCGAGATCGACCAGGTAGTCCAGCCTGTCGATGGCCGCATCGAAAGTGCCGGCCGGCGTGAAGGTGCCGATATGCAACTCGTAGATCACCGCGCCCTGCACCGGGCGACCGGCCCAACCGCTGTCCGTCCAATCCTGCGGGTTGGGCTCCCACACCTGCGAGTGCTCGTGCACTCCGTCGGGCTGGCGAGGCGACCGCGGGTCGGGCAGCGGCTTCGGGTCGTCGTCGAGCAGATAGCCGTAGCGCGCATCCGGCGCGGCGTCGACGGTCGCCCGCCACCAGCCGTCGTCGCCACGGGTCATCGGCGACACCGCACCGTCGACCTCGATGCGGACAATGTCAGGTTTCGGCGCCCAGACCGCGAATTCAGTCATCGGCGCGCTCCAGCAGTGCAACCGGCAGCTCGGCGAACAACTCGGCGGCCGGCAATGTCCCGCTGACCGCAGCACCCGTCAGCGCATTGGTCCATGAGCCGTCCGGCAGCGTGACCGCGGTGTCGCCCCAGCCGGACTGCTCGAGTCGCACCGTCCACCGGGTCACCGCGACCAGCACGTCATCGCCGCGCCGGAACGCCACCAGGTGATCCGCAGCCGATTCCGGAGGCCAGCACCGGGTGGTAGCCGCCGCGCAAAAAGGTGTCCGACCGGGCACGTCGCAGCTGGAGTGCGGCCTTGACGACGCGAATTTTGCTGTGCTGCAGAGACTTCAACGCCTCGCGCCGGGCGGCGTAGTCCACTGCGCGCCGGTTGTCGGGATCGACCAGACTGTCGTCCCACAGCTCAGTGCCCTGATACACGTCGGGGATACCGGGAGAGGTCAGCGACAGCAGCTTCTGGCCCAGCGCGTCGTTCTCGGCGTGTGAGTTCAGCCGGAGAACCAGATTGGTCAGTTCACGTACCACCGGGCCGTCGAGCATATCGTCCAGCCAACCGTGCACGGCGGCCTCGAAGTCGGCGTCCGGGTCGTTCCAGGTGGTGTGCCACGCCGCTTCGCGGATCGCTTTCTCGGCGTAGGCGTGCAACCGGTCGCGAAGCTCGTCGGTGACCTCACCGTCGGCCGGCCAGACGCCGAAGATGTTCTGCCACAGAAACAATCCAGTCGCGGGGTCGGGGGAGGGAACAACTTTCTCCCAGCGGCTGATGAATTCCGCCCACAGCGACGGCACCTGCGACAGCACGCCGATGCGGGCGCGGACGTCCTCGCCGCGTTTGGTGTCATGGGTCGACAACGTCGTCATCGCCTGCGGCCACAGCCGGGCCCGAATGCTTGCGCGCGTGTGGAATTCGGCCAGACCGACACCGAAGTCGTGCGGCTCGCCGCCGACCTCGTTGAGCGACACCAGCCGGGCGTCGCGATAGAACAGGCAGTCCTCGACGGCTTTGGCGGTGACCGCCCCGCACAGCTGTTGTAGGCGCACCGCCGCCTCGCCGCCGTCGGCCACCGCGGCGGCGATGAGCTGCAGCGGGACGTCGAGTTCCGGTTCGGCAGATTGGGTCGCGGCCAGGGCTGTCGGCAGTATCGCCGCCAGCCCCAGGTAGTCGCTGCGGTAGACGTCGATGTGAGTCAGCAGCGCCGCCACCGCGGCAGGCAGCTGCGGGTGGTCGGCGCCGGCCGCCGCGACGATGCAGCGCCGTAGTCGGCCCAGCTCGCTGGCCAATGTCTCGGTAGCCGAGGAAAGCTTCAAATCGGTCAGCATGGCGGGCAGCTGCTCGTAGTCGAATCCGACGGATGCGATGAGCTCCGTCAATGCCTGCGCTCCTTGGGGATCGACGAAGACCCCGCCGATCTCGCGCAAAGCGTCGTATCCGGTGGTGCCGGCCACCGGCAGAGACGGATCCAGCGCCTCGTCGACGGCGAGGATTTTCTCGATCACGATCCAGGCGTCGGGGCCGCTCAACTCGCGCAGCCAGCCGAGATATCCGGTCGGATCCGCCAGACCGTCGGGATGGTCGATGCGCACTCCGTCGACGAGTCCGTCGGCGAACCAGCGCGCCACTTCGGCGTGGCTGGTGTCGAACACGGCGCGATCTTCCTGGCGCAGTCCGGCCAGCGATGTGATCGAGAAGAAGCGGCGATAACCGGTGACGCCGTTGCGCCAACCGATCAGTCGGTAATGCTGACGGTCGTGCACCTCTGGGCCGGTGCCGTCGCCGGTGCCCGGCGCGATGGGCAGTGCGAGATCACCCAGCCGCAACAGATCGCCGTCGACGCTGAGGTCGGCGACATCGTCGTCAGAACCCAGCAGCGGCAGCACAATCCGGCCATCGCCCAGTTCCCAGTCGATGTCGAAGAACGACGCGTACGCCGAGGACTGGCCGTGCCGCAGCACGTCCCACCACCAGGGGTTCTGCTCCGGTTTGTCCACCCCGACGTGGTTGGGCACGATGTCGACGATCAGGCCCAGGCCGCGCGCCCGCGCCGCCGCAGACAGTCGTGCCAATCCTTCCGGGCCACCGAGTTCGGCAGACACCGTCGTGGGGTCGGTGACGTCGTAGCCGTGTGCCGATCCGGCGACCGGGGTCAGAATCGGTGACAGGTACAGATGCGAGACCCCGAGATCGTCGAGGTAGTCGAGCAGATTCTCGGCGTCGGCGAAGGTGAATCCGAACCCGCTGTCAGGCCCACGCAGCTGCAGTCGATAGGTCGACAGGACCGGAAATGCCATGCGTTACTTAGTCTTACGGAACACGAGCAGTGCCCGCCCGGGCAGTGAGACCTCGTCGCCGTCGTTTACGACAAGCGTCACCGATCCGGTGGCGTCGGTGGTGTCCAGCACGGCCGTCCACTGCGTGGCGTAGTCGTCGGGCGGAATGACGAAGTCGACCTCGTGATCGTGGGCGTTGAAGCACATCAGGAACGAATCGTCGACGACCCGTTCACCGCGGGCATTCGGTTCTGGTATCGCCTCGCCGTTGAGGAACACCGCGATGCTCTTCCCGAATTCGCCGCCCCAGTCCTGGGGCTGCATCTCCTTGCCGGCCGGCGTCAGCCAGGCGATGTCGCGGACCTCGTCGCCGCTGCGGATCGGCTCACCATCGAAGAACCGGCGACGGCGAAACACCGGGTGGCTTTTGCGCAGCGCGGTGACTTTGCGGGTGAACTCCAGCTGGTCGCTGTTCTTGTCGACCAAAGACCAGTCCATCCACGACAATTCGGAGTCCTGGCAGTAGACGTTGTTGTTGCCCTGTTGGCTGCGGCCGATCTCATCGCCGTGGGCGATCATCGGCGTGCCCTGGCTCAGCATCAGGGTGGCGATGATGTTGCGCATCTGGCGCCTGCGCAGCTTCAGGATTTCCGGGTCATCGGTCGGGCCTTCGACGCCGCAGTTCCAGGACCGGTTGTGGCTTTCGCCGTCACGGTTGTGTTCGCCGTTGGCCTCGTTGTGTTTCTCGTTGTACGAGACCAGATCGTTGAGGGTGAAGCCGTCGTGGGCGGTGACGAAGTTGATGCTGGCGCCGGGCCGGCGACTGGTCGCCTCGTAGAGGTCCGACGACCCGGTCAGCCGGGACGCGAACTCGCCCAGTGTCGCGGGCTCGCCCCGCCAGTAGTCACGCACAGTATCGCGATACTTCCCGTTCCACTCGGTCCACAAACCCGGGAAGTTGCCGACCTGGTAGCCGCCTTCGCCGATGTCCCACGGTTCGGCGATCAGCTTGACCTGGCTGACGATCGGATCCTGTTGCACCAGATCGAAGAACGCGCTCAGACGGTCGACGTCATAGAACTCGCGGGCCAGCGTCGAGGCCAGGTCGAAGCGGAAACCGTCGACGTGCATCTCGGTCACCCAGTAGCGCAGCGAGTCCATGATCAGCTGCAGGGTGTGTGGGTGACGAGCGTTGAGGCTGTTGCCGGTGCCGGTGAAATCTTTGTAGAGACTGAGATCCTCATCGAGGAGCCGGTAGTAGGCGGCGTTGTCGATGCCGCGGAAATTGATCGTGGGGCCGAGGTGGTTGCCTTCGGCGGTGTGGTTGTAGACCACGTCGAGGATGACTTCGATGCCCTGCGCGTGAAATGCCCGGACCATCGACTTGAACTCGGTCACCGCGCCACGGGCGCGCCGGTTGGCGGAATATTGGTTGTGCGGGGCGAAGAATCCGAACGTGTTGTAGCCCCAGTAGTTTCGCAGACCCAGGTCCAGCAGACGGTGATCGTGCATGAACTGATGCACCGGCATCAGTTCGATCGCGGTGACGTTCAGCGACTTGAGATGGTCGATGATCGCCGGGTGGCCGAGGCCGGCGTAGGTGCCGCGCAGCGCCTCGGGGATGGCGGGATGGTTCTGGGTCATCCCCTTGACGTGCGCCTCGTAGATCACCGTCTCGTGGTACGGCGTGCGGGGCGCGCGATCGTTGGCCCAGTCGAAGTACGGATTGATCACCACGCTGGTCATGGTGTGCCCCAACGAGTCGACCCGGGGCGGCGTGCCGGTTTCGGTGGGGTCCTCGGCGGCGACCGCCAGGTCGTAGGAGAACAGCGCCTGGGTGAATTTGAACTCGCCGTCGAAGCATTTGCCGTACGGGTCGAGCAACAGCTTGCTGGGGTCGCAGCGGTGGCCGGCCGCCGGGTCGAACGGGCCGTGCACCCGAAAGCCGTAGCGCTGTCCGGGGGTGACGTCGGGCAGGTAGGCGTGCCAGACGTAGCCGTCGACCTCGTCGAGTCGGATGCGAGTTTCCTGACCGTCCTCATCGATCAGGCAGAGCTCGACCTTCTCGGCGATCTCGGAGAACAGCGCGAAGTTGGTGCCGGTGCCGTCGTAGTTGGCGCCCAACGGGTAGCTGGACCCTGGCCACACGGTGGCCAGCGCGGGCGGAGCCGCGGGGGCGCCACTGGTCGGGTCTGACGGGGGCATCACTCGACCTTAGTGGCGCTGCGGGTTTGCCGGCTCAGCCGCGGCTATCCGGCTACCACCAACCGGTGGCGGGCCCGAGCTGGCGGCCCAGCTCATTGGTCATGGTGCGCATGTAAGTGGCGGACAGGTGATGAGCGTCGTGATATACCAACACGTTTCCCTCCACCGCCGGGCAGATGTCGGCGCGGCAGACCGCGTCACTCATGTCCATCGGCTTGAGCATCGGGAACTGCTCGACCCAGTCGAGGGTGGGATTGCGGTCGGCGAGCACATCGGAGCGCTTGATGCCGCACGACGATCGCGTCACCGCCTTTGGCCAGGCAGTCCGACGGGTTGAACGGCTGCCCGTCTTTCACCAGCCAGGGGGTGTCTCGCATGGCCAGAATCGGGATGTTGTTGTCGGAGAATGTCTGCCAGATCCCGACGTAGGTGCCCGGCATCACGTCTCCGGGCTTGATGTTCCACGGCCGTGTCGAGGTGGTGAACACGAAGTCCGGGTGGTCGGCGACGACTGCCGCCATCGCCTTGGGCACCCAGTCACGACACTCCGGGTACGGGTCGTTGTTGCCCATCACCAACGGCATCTTCTCGGTTGACAGCGCGCAGCCCATCTTCAGGTAGGTGGTGACCTTGAAGTGCTGCCGGTGCCCGAGCAGATCCAGCGCGGTCAGCCAGTGCTCGGCGTGCGAGCCACCGGCCAGCGCGATGGTCCGGGTGGCGTTCGTGTCGCCGTAGCTGCACTTGAGCACGTCGGTGTTCTTGAAGTCACTGATGCAGCCGTCGCGGGTGGACGGCGGGTAGTCGGTCTGGGCCTCCAGCACCGTCGGCCGCATCCGCAGCCGGGGCACCCGCACGTGCTTGATCAGTGCGCGGGCGCCGGGATAGTCGCTGGAACTCAGACGCACTGAGTTCTTTGCCGCTGGCACGTTCGACGTTGACGTGCTCGCGCCAGGTGAATGCCGTCGCGGTGAGCGTCACGCCCAACAGCCCGACCACCGATCCCAGCACCATCGTGGGTCGGCGCAGCCGGGTCCGCCAGGGCACCACCACCGTCGTCTCGGGTGCGGCATTGGCGGGTTTGCGCGCTCGCAACGGTTCTTCGATGTACCGGTTGGTCAGGTACGCCAGCACGCCCGAGACCAGCAGCACCGCGGTGCCCTCGACGAAGTTGGCGTGCGCGTGACCGCTGTAGGCGAGCCAGAAGATCAGCAGCGGCCAGTGCCACAGATACAGCGAGTAGGCCATCTCACCGAGGCGCACCAGCGGCGCCGTCGCGAGCAGCCGGTTGGGTAGCGGCAACGCGACGCCGTCGGCCCGGTTGGCGCCGGCCAGGATGAACACGCACGGCGGCGCCGACGGGGACCAACGTCCACGGGCCGGGGAACTGCTTGACGCCGTCGATCAGTGCGCCGCAGGACAGCACCGCCGCCAACGCGATGGTGGCCGCGGTGGTCGCGCAACCACATCGGCCACCGGATGTAGGGGACCAGCGCGCCGACCAAAGCCCCGAGCAGCAACTCCCACGCGCGGGCGAAGCTGTTGTAGTAGGCCACCGCCTGATCGTCCTGGTGGGCGAAGATCGCGTAGACGAACGACGCGATCGCCAGCGCGCTGAGCAACAGCACGAACGCCGTGCGCAGCCGGTCGCCCAATCGGCGCCGAAGCAGGTACGCGAAGCCGAAAACCAGCGCCAGGAACGCGATGTAGAACTGGCCCTGCACCGACATCGACCAGATGTGCTGCAGCGGGCTGACTGATTCGCCGGCCCGCAGATAATCGGCGACCGTGCTGGCCAGCTCCCAGTTCTGGTAGTAGCCGAGGCTGGCCAGGCTCTGGTCGGCGAAGGTCTCCCAGCGCGTCTCCGGCTGGATGAGGATGGTCAGCACCGCGCATCCGGCCAGCACCACCACCAGGGCCGGCAGCAGTCGGCGCACCAGCCGGACGACCTCGGGAACCGGCGACAAGCGGTGGACGCCGGATTGAGTGCCGTGCGCAGTAACTTGCCGCCGAAGAAGAAACCGGACAGGGCGAGGAACACATCCACCCCGCCGGAAACCCGGCCGAACCACACGTGGAACATCGCGACGAGGGCGATGGCAATGCCGCGCAGCCCGTCGAGATCGTGGCGGTAAAACCCTGGCCCGGTTTTCCGCCGCGGGTTGCGCGGGCTGCACAACGCCGGCGTCGGCCGAGCGGGTCGGGGAGATCGTCATGATTGACAGACAATCTACCTAACCCGCCGGCCGACGCGTGTGCTCGAAAACCGGTCGGTGAGCTGTCCGGTCAGGACTCCAGGATGCGAGTCAGGTAGGGAGTCATCCCGTTGGTCCGGGCCGGTGTGACGGTGACGGCAGGCTCGGTGGCCTCGATCATCTGGTTGCTGCCGAGGTACAACGCCACGCTCTGGGTACCGCCCGGCCCGTAGCAGAGCAGATCGCCCGGGCGCGCCTGGGCGGGCGCGACTTTCCGGCCGACGTTGCACTGTTCGGCCGAGGTGCGCGGCATCTTCACGCCGGCGCCGGCGTAGGCGTACTGGATCAGGCCGGACGCGTCGAAGCCGACGATGTTGGCTTTCAGGCCGGTGCCGCGAGTGGGTCCTGCGGCGTCGCCGCCGCCGTACAGGAACGGCACGTTGCGCTGCGACAGCGCGCGCTGGATCACGTAGTTGGTGGTCTGCTGGTAACCCACCAGAGTCGGGCCGGTCGGGTCAGCGCTTGCGATGTGGGGATTGACCATCGGCAGCGTCAACAACAGGGCCAGGCTGGACGGGACGGCGATGCTGCGTCTCATGTGGATCACCTCTCTGTGGCGTCGGCGTGGTGACTTCACGCCTCTGCCGCCATTCCATCGATTCACCACAGAGACTCATGTGTTGGCCCGCCCCGTTGGGGGCCGCGCTCGCCCCCGTGGTGAACCGCTGAATTCACAACAGTCACTAGGAACACTGTGGCAACAAATGCCTCGTAAGAGCTACCTTTTAGGGGCTTCTGAGCGGGATTTTTTGTCGTACCGTGACCGAACGGTGATCGCCGAGCGCCAGAAGCCTCAAAACTGTGCGCGCCGTTGTGATTTCGCTCTCACTCGGGCGCGTCGACGCCCTCGGGATCCGCTGTGCCAGTACGTGGCAGCTGAAGTCGGTCAGCGCCGTGCCGGCTGCCGAGGCGAACAGCACCAGGACGATCGCCAAGGCGGCCAGAAGGACAGATACCAACCCTTCAGCAGCGACACCAGCGGCCCGACGCAGCGCGGCGGCGACCGCGGCGCCGATGCCTCCCCACACCAACGGGTAGATGTAGAAATCGACGCCGAATGGCGCGGGCGGACATTCGCCGATGCAGACGTCTTTGAGGAAGCCGAAAAGCCGTGCATACCAATTGGTCCCGAAGGCGAGCACAGCGAGCAGCACCAGCAGCGCCACGTAACGAGGTGACATCCCAGGGAACCAGCCGCAGCCGCAGCATGCGCGGCGGGGAGTCGTCGTGGCGGGCGGGGGACGGGTCATCGAACTGCTGCGGCGAAGCCATGGTGGCTCAATGGTGCCAGAAGTCCGGGCATCCGACACGCGGACCGGCTGCTTTACCCTCGTTCTTTATGGTCGCGACGAGCCCCGGGCTCACCCCCGAGCAGATCAGCGCGATCGATGCGGCCCATCTGTGGCACCCCTACAGCACGATCGGGGCTGAAGCGGTTCCGCCGGTGGTCGCGGTCGGCGCCCGCGGCGCCTGGCTCACGCTGGTCCGCGACGGCAACCAGGTCCAGGCGATCGACGCGATGAGCTCCTGGTGGACGGCCGTGCACGGGCACGGCCACCCGGTGCTCGACGCGGCGATGTCCCGCCAGCTGGCCACCATGAGCCACGTCATGTTCGGCGGGCTCACCCACGAACCGGCCGCGCGGCTGGCCCAGCTGCTCGTCGAGATCACCCCGGCCGGCCTGGAGACGGTGTTCTTCAGCGACTCCGGATCGGTGTCGGTGGAGGTCGCGGTGAAGATGGCGCTGCAGTACTGGCGCAGCCGCGGGCTGCCCGGCAAGCGACGGCTGATGACCTGGCGCGGGGGATACCACGGCGACACCTTCACCCCGATGAGCGTCTGCGACCCCGACGGCGGCATGCACTCGTTGTGGAGCTGACTGTGCTCGCCCATCAGGTGTTCGCCCCGCAGGTTCCCCGCGACTACGACCAGGCCTACGTTGCGGCGTTCGAGGCGCAGCTGGCCGAGCACGCCACCGAGCTGGCGGCCGTCGTGGTCGAGCCGGTGGTCCAGGGCGCCGGCGGGATGCGCTTTCACGACCCGCGGTACCTGATCGATCTGCGCGACATCTGCCGACGGCACGACGTGCTGCTGATCTTCGACGAGATCGCCACCGGGTTCGGCCGCACCGGCGAATTGTTCGCCGCCGACCACGCCGGTGTCAGCCCCGACATCATGTGCGTCGGCAAGGCCCTGACCGGCGGCTACCTCAGCCTGGCCGCGACGTTGTGCACCACCGACGTCGCCCACACGATCAGCCACGGTGAGGCCGGTGCGCTGATGCACGGCCCGACCTTCATGGCCAACCCGCTGGCCTGCGCCGTCTCCGTGGCCGCGGTGGAACTGCTGCTCGGCCAGGACTGGCGCTCGACGGTCGCCGAGATCGGCGCCGGACTGGCCGCCGGACTCGAGCCGGCCCGGGCACTGCCGGGGGTGACCGACGTCCGGGTGTGCGGGGCCATCGGCGTGATCGAATGCGACCGCCCCGTCGACCTGGCCGTCGCCACGCCGGCGGCCCTGGACCGCGGCGTCTGGCTGCGGCCGTTCCGCAACCTGGTCTACGCGATGCCGCCGTTCATCTGCACGCCGGACGAGATCGCGCAGGTCACCTCGGCGATGGTCGAGGTAGCCCGGCTCACCGGCTCTCGTAGGATTTAGCGCGATGACGCAGATCGAAACCTCCCCGCTGGCCTGGCTGGAGGCGCATGCCGAGCAGCGCCGGCAGGCCGGGCTGCGACGTGCACTGCGCCTGCGCCCAGCGGTCGCGGCCGAGCTCGATCTGGCGTCCAACGACTACCTCGGCCTCTCGCAGCATCCCGACGTGATCGAGGGCGGAGTGGACGCGCTGCGCACCTGGGGCGCCGGTGCGACCGGCTCGCGGCTGGTCACCGGCAACACGTCGCTGCACGAGGAGCTGGAATCCAGCCTCGCCGAATTCGTCGGCGCCGCAGCGGGTTTGGTGTTCTCGTCCGGGCTACACCGCCAACCTGGGCGCGGTCGTCGGGCTCTCCGGCCCGGGCTCGCTGCTGGTGTCGGATGCGCTGTCGCACGCCTCGCTGGTCGACGCGTGCCGGCTGTCACGGGCCCGGGTGGTGGTCACGCCGCACCGCGACGTCGACGCCGTCGACGCGGCGCTGGCCGCGCGGGCCGAGGAGCGCGCCGTCGTCATCACCGAATCGGTGTTCTCCACCGACGGCGCCCTGGCCCCGCTGCGCCAGCTGCACGAGGTGTGCCGCCGGCACCGGGCGCTGCTGATCGTCGACGAGGCCCACGGGCTGGGTGTCCGGGGTACCGGCGGGCGCGGGTTGCTGCACGAGCTGGGTCTGGCCGGCGCATCCGACGTGGTGATGACCACGACGCTGTCCAAGGCGTCTCGGCAGTCAGGGCGGCGCGGTGCTGGGGTCGGTCGCGGTGCGCGATCACCTCATCGACGCGGCCCGGCCGTTCATCTTCGACACCGGTCTGGCGCCGGCGGCGGTCGGCGCCGCGCTGGCGGCGCTGCGAGTTCTGCATGCCGAGCCGTCGCGGCCCGACGCCGTCCTGCGGCATGCGGCCACCCTGGCCGAGATCTGCGGCGTCACGCAGATGCCGCAGTCCGCGGTGGTGTCGGTGATCCTCGGCGCGCCGGAGGTGGCGCTGGCCGCCGCCACGGCCTGCCTGGATGCGGGCGTCCGGGTGGGCTGTTTCCGGCCCCCGACCGTTCCCGCCGGCACCTCGCGGCTGCGCCTGACCGCGCGCGCGTCGCTGGATGACGACGACCTGGAGCTGGCCCGCGACGGTGCTGACCGACGTGCTGGCCGCGGCACGGCGTTGACGGTCCTGGTCGTCACCGGGACAGGGACCGGGGTCGGCAAGACCATCGCCACTGCGGCCCTGGCAGCGGCCGCGCGACAGGCCGGTATCGGCGTCGCCGTCTGCAAGCCGGTGCAAACCGGGACCGCGGCCGGGGATGACGACCTTGCCGAGGTGACCCGGCTGACCGGGCTGAGCAAAATGGTCGGGCTGGCGCGTTACCCGGAGCCGCTGGCGCCGCTGGCCGCCGCGGAGCAGGCCGGACGGGCCCTGCCCAGCCGCAACACCATGCTCAAACTCATTCGCGCCGTGGACCATCCGGGCCAGCTGACCCTGGTCGAGGGTGCCGGTGGCCTGCTCGTCGAACTCGCCGACGGCGGCGTGACCCTGCGGGATCTCGCCGCTGATCTTGGAGCCGCGGTGCTGGTGGTGACCACCGCCGAGCTCGGCACCCTCAACCACACCGCGCTGACGGTGGAATCGCTTGCGGCCCATAACCTTCCCTTCGCCGGACTGGTGATCGGCAACTGGCCACTGCCGCCCGGCGTGGTGGAGGCGTCGAACAGGTCTGCGCTGGTGCGCCTGGGGCCGATGCGCGCCGCGCTGCCCGCGGGAGCCGGACAGCTGAGCACCGCCGAGTTCACCGCGATGAGCGCGCACGCGTTCGACCGCGACTGGGTGACCAGCCTGCTCAGCTGATGGTGCATTCCGTCGAGCTGCTCTTCGATCCCGACACCGAGGCGACGCTGCGTCGGATCTGGGATGACCTGGCCGCCGCCGATCTACCGAGCCGCGTTCCGGCCGGCCGCCCGCATGTCACGATGGCCGTGGCCGAGCGGATCGCACCCGACGTCGACGCGTTGCTGCGGCCGATCGCTGCAGCAGCTGCCGCTGGAATGCGACGTCGGGGCGCCGCTGCTGTTCGGGCAATCGAACGCGGTGCTGGCCCGGCTCATCGTGCCGACGGCCGAGCTCCTCGCGCTGCACGCCGACGTGCACCGGATCTGCGGCCCGCATCTGCTGCCCGGCCCGCTGCCGCACAGCCTGCCCGGTCAGTGGACGGCGCACGTCACGCTGGCCCGTCGCATCGAAGGCGCCCAACTGGGTCCGGTGCTGCGAATAGCGGGTCAGCCCGCGGAGATCCGCGGCCGCCTGGCCGGTCTGCGCCGCTGGGACGGCACCGAACGTGTCGAGTATCCGATCGGCTGACCTACTTGCCGCTGCTGCCGGGACTCGCGCCGCCGCCCGCGGTGTAGGACGCCTTGCCGGTGCCGGCCAACCCGCCGCCGGACACGATCAGGTACTCGTCGCGAATCGGCTTGTCGGCGAAGAAGTCTTCGAGAATCTCCCGGGCTCCTGCGGCGTAACGGGCCTGGGCCGACAGCGTCGTCCCCGACACGTGCGGCGTCATGGCCTCGTTCGGCATGCTGCGCCACGGGTGGTCCGCCGGCGGCGGCTGTGGATACCAGACGTCGCCCGCATAGCCGGCCAGCTGACCACTCTTCAGCGCGGCCACGACCGCGTCGCGCACGCAGATCTCGGCGCGAGCCGTATTCACGATGTAGGAGCCGCGCCGCATGGAAGCGATCAGCTTCTCGTCGAACAGGTGATAGGTCTGCGGGTGCAGCGGCGCGTGGATGGACACCACGTCAACCGAGCGGGCCAGCGACGCGGCGTCGGGGTGATAGGTGACGTTCAATTCCTTCTCGACCTCGTCGGCAAGGCGGCGAGTGTCGGTGTAGTGCAGGTTGACGTCGAACGGGGCCAACCGGCGCAGCGTGGCCAGACCGATGCGGCCGGCGGCGATCACGCCGACGTCCATGCCCTCGACGTCGTAGGCGCGCTCGACGCAGTCGGCGATGTTCCAGCCGCCGTCGGTCACCCACTGATGGGACGGGACGAAGTTGCGCACCAACGCCAGGATCTGCATGACCGCATGCTCGGCGACGCTGATGCTGTTACAGAAGGTGACCTCGGCCACGGTCAGCCCGCGGGCAATCGCGGCGTCGAGATCGACGTGGTCTGAACCGATGCCCGCGGTCAGTGCCAGCTTGAGGTTCTTCGCCTTGGCGATCCGCTCGGCGGTCAGGTACGCCGGCCAAAATGGTTGAGAGATGACCACATCGGCGTCGAGCAGCTGGCGTTCGAATTCCGAGTCCGGGCCTTCCTTGTCCGATGTCACGATCAACTCGTGCCCGCCGTCTTCCAGGAAGGCGCGCAGGCCGAGCTCGCCGGACACGCAGCCCAGCAACTGGCCCGGCGTGAAATCGATCGCCGACGGGGTCGGCAAGGTCTGACCGCCCGGGTAGCCGTCCAACACCGGGATGCTGTCGCGCGCGTAGACCGGGGGATAGCCCGTCACCGGGTCCGGATAGAGGACGAGCAGTACTTTCGCCATAACAGTCTCCTTTGACTCCTGATGCCGGGACGCTCCCAGCCTTCACCACCTCGACGGCAAAAGACCAAGCAGGGTCCGATGCCGCGTTGACGGCACAACCCAGCGGACGAAAGAATCTCCCGATGGTGTTCGATCCGGCCGAGTCCGCCGCCAGTCGGCTGCGGGGCTGGCTACACGCACTGGTCACGCATCGTCATGGCAGCGAGGTCTACCAGACCTCGACGATGGGCGCGTTGCTCGACGGCGTCTACGACGGCGACGTCACCATCCGAGAGCTGTTGCAGCACGGCAACTTCGGCCTGGGTACCTTCAACGGTCTGGACGGCGAGATGCTGGTGCTCGACGGGGTCTGCTACCAACTGCGCGGCGACGGCAGCGCGCAGCCCGCCGAGCCGGATCAGTGCACGCCTTTCGCGGTCGTCACCTGGTTCGACGCCGACCGCTCGTTCGAGGTGTCTGAGCCGGTCGACCGTGCCGGACTCAAAGCGCGGATCGACGAGTCGCTGCCGAGCGCCAACTTGATTGTCGCCGTTCGGGTCAGCGGCGACTTCAGCGAGATTCGCACCCGCACGGTCACCGAGCAGCACCGCCCTTACCCGCCGTTCACCGAAGCCACCCAAGACCAGCAGGAAGTCACCTTCCGCGACGTCACCGGAACGCTGGCCGGCTTTCGGATGCCCGACTACGAGCAGGGTGTCTCGGTGGCTGGGTATCACTCGCATTTCGTCGACGCCGAACGGCGCCGCGGCGGACACGCCCTTGACTACCGGTTGACCCGGGGCCGTGTCGACATCAGCGTGCGCTCCGATCTCCATCTGAGCCTGCCGCGCACGCCGGAATTCCTTGCCGCCGAACTGAACCGGCCCGACATGGACAACCAGATCCGTCGCACCGAAGGGTAGTGAACTGAGCAGCAACGAGGTGCGATCAGCCCAGCGCGTCGTCGAGACGCTGACCGCGTACGGCATCCAGTACATCTTCGGCGTCCCGGGCGCCAAGATCGACGCTGTCTACGACGCGCTGGCCGACGGCGGCCCCGAGTTGATCGTCTGCCGTCATGAGCAGAACGCGGCGTTCATGGCCGCCGCCGTCGGCCGGCTCACCGGCACACCGGGCGTCGCATTGGTGACATCGGGCCCGGCACCACGAATCTGGCCACCGGACTGATCACCGCCACCACCGAGCAAGACCCGATGGTCGCGATCTGTGGTGCGGTGCAGCGGTCCGACCGACTCAAGCGCACCCACCAATCGATGGATGCCGTTGCTGCACTGAAGCCGTTCACGAAATACACCGGCGAAGTCGACGATCCCGACAACGTGCCCGAAGCCGTCGCCAACGCCATCCGCAGCGCGCTCACCCAGCCGCGCGGGGCCGCCGCCGTGGTACTGCCCGCAGACGTGTTGACGGCCCCGACGTCGGCGAAGATCGTCGAGCCGAACCCGGTCCCGGCGTTGGGTCCCGCCCCAGCCGATCGAATTGCCCAGGCCGTCAAACTGATTCGCGCGGCACAACGCCCGGCATTGTTTGTCGGCGTCCGGGTAGGGGAGCCGGCGCCTGCGCGGCGCTACGTGAACTCCTCGCCGTCACCGAGTTACCGGTCGTCGAGACGTTCCAGGCGGCCGGCGTGGTCTCCCGTGAACTCGAGGATCACTTCGTCGGACGCGTCGGGCTGTTCCGCAACCAACCCGGCGACATCGTCATCGGCCACGCCGATGTCCTGGTGACAATCGGCTTCGATCCGGTCGAATACGATCCGCGGCTGTGGAATCCGGATCCGGCTCGCACCCTGATCCACCTCGACGAGCTGCCCGCCGACATCGACAACCACTATCAGCCCACGCTCGAATTGCGTGGCGACATCGCTGCGACGCTTGTCCGAGTTGACCCGGGCGCTGACCGGGCTGCAACTCGATGGCGCCGTGCGCGAGCACGTCGCCGAACAGCGTGCGGCGCTGGCGAGTATCGACGACGAGGCCCGCCACCGCCCGCAGACCGACATCGGCGTCAATCCTGCCGCCGTCGTCCTGAAATTGCGGGATCTGCTTGGCGACGACGCCACGGTTTCCTGTGACGTGGGATCGCATTACATCTACATGGCGCGGCACTTCCGGGTCTATCAGCCGCGGCGACTGTTGTTCTCCGATGGCCAGCAGACGCTCGGTGTCGCGCTGCCGTGGGCGATGGCCGCCGCGCTGGTTCGACCGGGTACCCCGGTCGTTTCGGTATCCGGTGACGGTGGATTCCTCTTCAGCGCACAGGAATTGGAGACCGCGACGCGACTGGGCCTGAGCTTCACCCACGTCATCATGCGCGACAACACCTACAACATGGTCGCCTTTCAGGAGGAGCTGAAATACGGCCGCACTTCGGGGGTGCAGCTGGGCGACTACGACATCACGCATTACGCGGCGGCATTCGGCGCCAACGGTATTCGGGTCAGCAGCCTGGCCGAGTTCGAGCAGGCGTTCACCCGCTCGCTGACCGAGCCAGGAGTGACGATCATCGATGTGCCCGTCGACTACAGCCGCAACACCGACCTGTTCGCCGAATTGCACGACGACGTCCTCGAATAGCGTCTAGGCGCTGAAGAGCAGATACAGCCCGGTGAAGGTGTAACCGACCATGACCAGCATCATGGTGAGCTGGCCGGTGAGCTGATGGCCCGATGGCAGCAGCCGAAGCGCCTTGTCATGCGCCGCGATCACCGCGACGATGTGCCCGGTCACCACAGACGTCACCTTGACCACGGCCAGCACCGTCGGGTGCAGCGACAGCAGGTAGGCGACGTGTAAATGGCCTAGCCCGAACAGATTCCAGCCTCTGACCGAGCGGGTCGGCCAAAGCGAAAACTGCCTGCTGTCCGCGCTCGACCAGATACGACAGGTAGTGCGCGAAGATGTAGCCCACCACGATCGGGATCAGCGAGTGCGCCAACTGACCCGGTAACGCGCGGCGCCGCTCACGGTCGAGACCTCCGGTGGCACGTGCCGCGAAGGAGAAGGTTGTCGCCACCACCGTGGCGAATACCAGCAACCCCGCAGTGCGCAATGCGCACGTCGAAACCGACACCGGCACACCATGCACGGTGCGGGCCAGACCATCGGCGAAGTTACGCCAGGTGGCCGACGACGAGAAGCTGTCGAACGCGGTGGAGCCCAGCAACACCGCCAGCACCGCGACGACGCCCGGGCGAATCGGCAGCGACAGCAGGTGGTCGAACGGGTTGCCGACCGCGATCCGTCGGGTCTTCGGATCGCGGCGAAAAGGAGAAAGCCGCGACACCGCCATGCTGTACACGCCGAATGGGTCCGCCCGGGCGAACCAGCGTTGCCCGCACAGCCATGCCCCGACCAACAGAACTAGCGAGTAGATCAGCAGCCAGGTCTTGACCCACGTCAGCGCGGCGGGGTTGGGACTGGCCAGCTCCAACCAGACGAAGGCAAACAGTCCCAACGCTGCCGGCCAATACCCCCATGAGTCTGGGTAGGAGAACCGCGAGCGGGTCAGGCGTTCCGGTGTGACGCGCTGCAACACCAGATACACCGTGCGTACCGGGGAGATGACCCGCCACACCGGTCCGACCAGCAGCGAAAGCGCCACCAGCCCAACCCACAGCAGCACGTAGAAGACTCCGAGGAGTGCGTTGCCCTGCGTCTGCGGTCCGCACAGCCCGGCCACCAACACCCACCCCGTGAACGCCAGCGCCGCTGCCGCCGCGACGCCTCGGGTGAGGCGTGAGTCCACGAACGTGGTCACCGCGGCGGGTAGCGGGCGAGCGGGATTGTCCGGATCGAATCGTGGCCGCTTCCACGCGAACGCGACAAGAGCAAATGTGAACGTCAACGCCCACGCCGCGCCGATGACCGAAAAGGCATACGGCACTGGAAGATCGCTCGAGCCGCCGAGGCCGTGAGCCAGGATGGCCTCAGTCAATTGCGCCGCTCCTCCTCGTCACTGCGCTCTGCATCGTCGCCGGCGGGTCACGGGTTGACGTGGATGGTGGCGACGGTCCGGTCGAGATGATGCAACTCGACGTCGACGCTGCCTGGAACGTCGACGCTGAATTGGAATGTCTGGTTTGCGGCCGCGGCTACCTCGAACTTGTGGTCAGGCACCGAATGCACATGCAACTCGTCAGCGACATCGCTGGTGACGTGCAGGGTGATCGGCTGCCGCACGGTTGCCTGCAAGGTCGCATTGGCCGGCGTCACCTGTCCGTGCGCGATGGTCACGTCGACCGAAAGCCCCGCGCCGGTAGGCGTTTTCGACGAACTACCGCACCCCGCCAGTGCTACTGTCGTCCCGACCACCGCAAGGAGCACGAACGCCGAACGCAGCCCGACCGACGTCATGCCGCCTTCGGGGTCGAGTGGTCCAATGCCGGTTCCTGTGGTTGCGGCGGCGCGGTGTCCTTCGCGTTGATCCGGCCGGCGCCCCAGGTCAGCGCGCTGATGACGGTCAAGGTCAAGAACAGCACGACGATTCCGCCCGCGGTGAACAGCCATGCCGGGACGCCGGGATCGCGTTCGCGCTGCAGGATCGACACCTCGAAGGCGAAGTTGCGCGTCCCGTTGGTCAACACCGGAATCTCCGGCACCGGGATGGCGGCGTCGGCCGGCGCCCAGATCGGCACAGCGGCTAGGTCCCGGCCGTCGTGCACACGCAGCAGCGTCTTCCAATCACCCCACACCGGAACCGGTTCGGTCGAAACGTAATGACCCGGCCCGACCTTTTGCAGCCGGTTGATAAACAGGCCGCGGTGGTTCTGCATCTTGCCCTGCCAGGCCAAAATGGTGACCCAATCCGGGTGATCGCCGGCCATGTCGGCCGGGTGCAGCTGAATGTCGGCCGACGCCAAGCGCTGTCCGGGTGGACTGGGCAGGTCGGTCAGCTTGACGGTCGCGGTGTCCTGCTTGGGGACGTTGATGTGCAGGCCGTTGGCGACCGTGCCGCCGATGACGAGCACGGTAAGCGCCACGGCGGTGATGCCGAAGGCTCGGCCCGGTAGCCGCTGGCTGGTCAGCACCATGCCGAGCAAGGCCGCGCACACGCCGGCGAAGATGGCCACCGGCACCGCCGTCGGCAGAGCCTCGCGCCACAGGTCGACCGGCCATGGGTAGTGGTAAACCTTGCCGATCCACAGCGATTCGAGCCACAGGCCCGCCGTGCCGATACCGAGACCTGACACAGCGCCGAAGAGGATCGGCCGGCGGAACAGCGGTGTGAGCGCAACCAACTCGACCACCAGCGCAGGCCCGAGATACAGCGGGAACCAGTTGATCGGGGCGCCCAGGATGGGTCCGACGATCAGCGCGACTCCGCCGCGCAGCGCGATCGCGAACAGCGCGGCGATGATCGCCGCGCCACGGCCCAGCGTCATGCGCGCGACGATGGTTCCGATGGCGGCGGCCGCAGCGATCAGCATCGGCTGGAAGACCAGCCGGAACTGGGGTACACCGAAGTCGAATTCGATTTGATAGACCGACATTCCGATCAACAACCCGCCGCAGGACAGATAGCGCACGATTCGGACGAAGGGACGGTCTTTTCGCTCGAGCGCACCATCGGCAGCCGCGTTTGCCTGCAGGTATCGCGCGCCCTCGTACTCCAGCATGAGCACCGCGAACAGGGAGAAGTTGGCGCCGCCGATCATCATCAGATGTGTTGGGCCCCAGAGCGTCACGTCCTGGCCGAAGATGCGATGCCAGACGTCGTCGAGCGGGAAGCCGATCATCGCGTACATGCCGCAGGCTGCCATCAGCAACCCGCCGACCGGCGCGTACCAATTGCGGGTGATGCGTAGCGCAGCCGGCCCCGGTTTGTCGAACGGCAGCACCACGGCCAAACTGCCGGCCACGAAGATGCCGAACAGGCCGATGATGATGAAGTAATGCGCCGGGTTGGCCAGTGGTCCGGGGTCGCGGCCGTTGCCGATGTGCCAGCTGACGTCCCAGATGAACCCGAACAGGGCGCAGATGATCGAGGTGGTGAACACCAGCACGGGCAGCGCGACCCACGACGGGCGGTCGAACTTACCGCCCAGCCACTCTGCGAGGCTCGTCAGCCACGTGATCCGGTGCGTGCGGTGCGCCCAGCCGACGTAGAGCATCGCTGCGCCGATGATCATCGCGGCGATCGACAGTCCGATCACCTGGTTCAGTCCCGCGCCGCGCGCCGGCGGCTCAGCTGCAAGAAGCGTCAGATCCACTTTGATCCCTCCTATTTCGCCGACCCGCCCGCAGACAACCGGGCGCTCAACTTACCCAACAGTAGGTAGCCAGCGGGTCCTACGCTCAAACTTCGACGGATTTGCTACCGGCGTGTTTCAGTCGCGTTTTGTCGGTCGTGTTCTGCGCTCTGCATCGTCGTCGGCGGGGCAGTGCCGCCGCTCCTCTTCATCGCTGCGCTCTGCATCGTCGTCGCCGGTGCTAGTGCCGCCGCTCCTCCTCATCGCTGCGCTCTGCATCGTCGTCGGCGGGTGTCCGCCGGTCTTTGATCGCGACGTACAACACCACGCCGACGACAACCACCGCCGGCAAGAACGCCGGCCCGGCCAGCAGCAGCCAGTGATGGGCCACGTACTCGACATGTGCACTAGTCACTTTCGGTCACTCCCGTGGTTCGGTTGCTCACCGCGGTGGGGTACCCAGCGGCGGCCGAGCGGACCACATGACGTTTGTGCAGGTGCACACCGCTAGCCTAGCCTGGGCACCGTCCAACGCTGGTTGCGATAAGCCGGGAACAGGTTGCGTCCCGCGCGGATGGACAGGACAAAGACAAAGACTTAAGGAGTAGCTGGTGACTCAGGCGGCGACTCGGCCAACATCCGACACCGACAGCACCGACATTCTGGCGGTGGCGCGCCGGCAGGTGCTGGAGCGCGGCGAAGGGCTGAGCCAGCAGCAGGTGCTGGAAGTGCTGCAGCTGCCCGACGAGCGGCTCGAGGAGCTGCTGGCCCTGGCGCACGAAGTGCGGATGGCCCACTGCGGCCCCGAGGTCGAGGTCGAAGGCATCATCAGCCTGAAAACCGGCGGCTGCCCAGAGGATTGTCACTTCTGCTCCCAGTCGGGCCTGTTCGCCTCGCCGGTACGCAGCGCGTGGCTGGACATCCCGAGCCTGGTCGAGGCGGCCAAGCAGACCGCCAAGTCCGGCGCCACCGAGTTCTGCATCGTCGCCGCGGTGCGCGGCCCCGACGAGCGGCTGCTCGCGCAGGTGGCCGCGGGCATCGAAGCCATCCGCGACGCCGTGGACATCCAGATCGCCTGTTCACTGGGCATGCTGACTGCCGAGCAGGTGGAGCGGCTGGCCGCGATGGGTGTGCACCGCTACAACCACAACCTGGAGACCGCACGCTCCTTCTTCCCCAATGTCGTCACCACCCACAGCTGGGAAGAGCGCTGGGAGACGCTGTCGATGGTGCGCGAGGCCGGTATGGAGGTGTGCTGCGGCGGCATCCTCGGCATGGGTGAGACCGTCGAGCAGCGCGCGGAGTTCGCCGCCAACCTGGCCGAGCTGGATCCCGACGAGGTACCGCTGAACTTCCTCAACCCGCGACCGGGCACGCCGTTCGGCGACCTCGACGTCCTGCCGGCCAGCGAAGCGCTCAAGGCGGTGGCTGCGTTCCGGCTGGCCCTGCCCCGCACCATGCTGCGGTTCGCCGGTGGCCGGGAGATCACGCTGGGCGACCTGGGCGCCAAGCAAGGCATCCTGGGCGGCATCAACGCGGTGATCGTCGGCAACTACCTGACCACGCTGGGGCGTCCCGCCGAAGCCGATCTGGAGCTGCTCGACGATTTGCAGATGCCGATCAAGGCGCTGAACGCCAGCCTGTAGAACGAGACGGTGATGATCCGCGATCTGCCTGCACCGGTCGGGGCAGGGGCTTACAACGTCTACACGGGCGACTCAGCCGACAGCGCCGTGCCGACGGCAGCCCAGCTGGGTCTGGAGCCGCCGCGGTTCTGCGCCGAGTGCGGCCGCCGGATGGTGGTGCAGGTGCGCCCCGACGGCTGGTGGGCCAAAGTGTTCGCGGCACGGGCTGGTGGATTCTTCCGAGCTCGAGGCGCACCGATGACCGATGCGCCGACGCCCGGCGTCCCGCGGGTCACTCGACGGCGGGCGGCCCTCACCGTCGCTGTGGGTCTGTTGCCGGCTGGCGTGCTCGTGGGTGGTTTGTGGGCGTGGCTCGCCCCGCCGATCAACGGCGTCGTTGTGCTGACCCACAGCGGTGAGCGACTCCACGACTACCTGGGCAGCGAATCCGATCACTTCTTCGTCGCCGCGTTCCTGATGCTTGGGCTGCTCAATGTGGTCGCCGCGGTGGCGGCGGTGCTGGCCTGGCAGTGGCGGGCGCATCGCGGACCAGGCATGGTCGTCGCGCTGTGCACCGGCATGGTGATGGCGGCCGGCGCCGCGATCGGCGTTGGTGTCCTGCTGGCCCACATCCGTTATGGCACAGTGGATTTCGCGACGCTTCCGCTGAGTCACGACCATCCGCTGCACTACTTCACGGAGGCGGCGCCGGTCTTCTTCGGCGCTTCGCCGCTGCAGATCGCCTGCACGCTGCTGTTGCCCGCAGCTACCGCTGCGCTGGTGTACGCGGTGCCGGCCGCGGCCACCTCGCGCGACGACCTCGGCGGCTATCCGCCCGTCGAGACGGTTTACCCGCAGATCGAAACTGCTACGGCGACAACGTCATAACGGACGGCGGTGCACCGACTTGCCGGTGATGACTTTGGCCGCGATCATGGCCAGCCTGGCCATCCCGACGTAGGTCGTCGGGTTGAACATCGTCGGCCATTTCGTCCTGACCAGATGGTCGGACAGCGGCCGGCGGGCGAAGCGATCCTGCAACCAGCGCAAGGCCATTGGCGCCGACAGCGGGTGCAGCAACAGATGCTCGTTGAACGCATCGCGGTGATAGGTGACGTCAGCGCCGCCGGCGGAGTAGGCGTCGGCCAACCGGTCGATGTCCTCGACGTCGATCAGATAGTCGTGCACGGCCTGCACGATCAGCACCGGCGGCGTGGGCACTTTGGCGCCCAGCCTGATGCTGTCGAAGACGTGCTGGACCTCGGGCATGGTCAGGATCTCTTCCAGCGGCCGGTCGAGGTAGACGCCGACGTCCTTCTTGACCATCCGGATGACCGCGCCGACCGTCGTCATGCTCTCCAGTCGCCGCAGCAGCGCGCGGCCCTCGTCGCTCGCATGCTCCTCGATGACCCGGTTCAGGTCGGGGTAGACGTGCATCAGCGCGGCGATCACCATCGCGGGCAGACCGGACAAGGTAGGTGCCGTTGAGCCGGCGGAAGGTGTGGCCGAGGTCGCCGACCGGCGATCCGAGGACCGCGCCGACGATGTCGAGCTCGGGCGCGTAGTCGGCGCACAGCTCGGCGGCCCAAGCGGTCGCCAGCCCGCCACCGGAATAGCCCCACAGCGCTACCGGCGCCGACGAGGACAGTCCGAGCCGATCGGAGCTCAGCGCGGCCCGAACGCCGTCGAGAATGAAGTAGCCGGGCTCGAACGGCGCGCCCCACATCCCGGTGCGGCCCTCGTGGTCGGGTATCGAAACCGCCCAGCCCTCGGCTATAGCGGCGGCGATCAGGAGAAATTCCAGCTGTGCCAGCGAGCCCAGCGCCTGGGCGCGTCGGCGCAGCGCGTAGGACGGGAAACAGCGGGACGACACCGCGTCGATCGCGCACTGGTACGACAGCACCGGGCAGGGCCGGTCGGGAGCGGCATCGGCGGGCACGATCACCGTCGTCGCCGTCGCCTCCGGCTGGCCGTTCATGTCGGTGGTCCGGTACAGCAGCTGGGTAGCCATCGTCCGCTGCGGGATCAGGCCGAGAAACGCCAGCTCAACGTCGCGCGAACGCAGGACGGTGCCGGGCTCGGCGTGCTGGTATCCGGGCGGGGGCTCGTAGAACGGGTCGTCGGTCGGCAGCTGTGGGCGGGCCTTGGCCTGCAATTCCTCATGGGGCGCACGACCGATCCACTCCGCACCGGTTGCGCTTGCAAGGTTGCCAATGTCCATCGGGGCATTCTTGCTTAAGAGGGCTTTAAGAATCCAGTCGGCCCGCCGGGGGTGTACGCGTTTTATGCAGAACCCGGAGGTCGCAGCGCTGCGAATTCGTCGGTGACGCGCAACTGGGAATCTGCGAAGCGGTACAACGCGGCCGGCCGGCCGCCGCTGCGCCCGGACTGTGCGACCGTGCCAGTCGGGCTGATCACGCCCCGACGGGCCAACACTCGCTGCAAGTTGGTGGTGTCGACCTGGTGGCCCAGCGTGGCGCTGTAGATGTCGCGCAGCGTCGATAACGCGAATTCGGTTGGCGCCAAGGCGAAGCCGATATTCGTGTAGGACATTTTGGCCACCAGCCGGGTACGGGCGTGGTCGACCATCGTTCCGTGGTCGAACGCCATCTGCGGCAGCGCGGTGACCGGATGCCAGCGGGTATCGGGGGGAAGCTCGGGGATGGCGGGGGAGGGCACCAGCCCCAAGAAGGTCGACGCGATCGTCCGGGTGCCGGGCAGTCGATCGGGCTCGGAGAACACCGCGAGTTGTTCGAGGTGGGCGACCTCTCGCAGGTCGACCTTCTCGGCCAGCTGGCGCCGCACCGACGTCATCATGTCCTCGTGGTGGCGCAGCTGTCCGCCGGGCAGCGACCACGCACCGCGCTCGGGATCTTGGGCGCGTTGCCACAGCAAGACGCTGAGCTCGGGTTTCGCGGATTTGGGGTCGGGTCCGAGGCCGCGAATCTGGAACACGACAGCGAGCACTTCGTGCTCAGTGCTACCATTGGCCATGTTTTCGATTGTAAGTCGAAAACCGGGTTGTGGCGAAAGGTTTCGACTATGACAGTCGTGAATCGCACCGATCTGCTGTCGAATGGGCTGGCAAAAGACATGACACACGATCTGGCCGCGGGAATCACGAACTCTCCCAACGGTTACGCGGGCATCGAGGCCGACGAGCAATGGGCGGCCGAAATCCGTCGGCTCGCCGATATGCGCAACGCCACGATCCTGGCGCACAACTATCAGCTTCCGGCGATCCAGGACATCGCCGATCACGTCGGCGACTCGCTGGCGCTGTCCCGGGTCGCTGCCGAGGCGCCCGAAGACACCATCGTGTTCTGCGGCGTCCACTTCATGGCCGAGACCGCGAAGATCCTGAGCCCCGACAAGACCGTGCTCATCCCGGATCAGCGGGCCGGTTGCTCGCTGGCCGACTCGATCACCGTCGACGATCTGCAGGCGTGGAAGGACGAACACCCCGGCGCGGTCGTCGTCTCCTACGTCAACACCACCGCCGCGGTGAAGGCGCTCACCGACATCTGCTGCACCTCGTCCAACGCCGTCGACGTCGTCGCCTCCATCGACCCCGACCGCGAGGTGCTGTTCTGTCCGGATCAGTTCCTCGGCGCGCATGTGCGCCGCCTGACGGGCCGCGACAACGTGCACGTGTGGGCGGGTGAATGCCACGTGCACGCCGGGATCAACGGCGAGGAACTCACCGAGCAGGCGCGCAAGCACCCGGACGCCGAATTGTTCGTCCACCCCGAGTGCGGTTGCGCGACCTCTGCGCTGTACCTGGCCGGCGAGGGCGCATTCCCGGAAGACCGGGTCAAGATCCTGTCGACCGGCGGGATGCTGGACGCGGCCCGCGAGACCCGCGCCCGGCAGGTGCTGGTCGCCACCGAGGTCGGGATGTTGTATCAGCTGCGCAACGCCGCCCCGGACGTCGACTTCCGCGCGGTGAACGACCGCGCGTCCTGCAAGTACATGAAGATGATCACCCCCGCAGCGCTGCTGCGTTGCCTGGTCGAGGGTGCCGACGAAGTCCATGTCGACGCGCAGACCGCAGCGCGCGCACGCAAGAGCGTGCAGCGGATGATCTCGATCGGCCAGCCCGGCGGCGGCGAATGAGCCTGCATCCGGCCTGGCAGGAGAGCGCCGACGTCGTCGTCATCGGTACCGGCGTAGGCGGTTTGGCCGCCGCGCTGGCCGCGCACCGGGCCGGCCGTCGGGTCGTCGTACTCAGCAAAGCCGGACGCAAGCCCGGTGGAACGGCCACGCATTACGCGCAAGGCGGCATCGCCGTGGTGCTGCCGGACAACGACGACTCGGTCGACGCGCACGTCGCCGACACCCTCGCCGCCGGCGCCGGGCTGTGCGATCCCGGACGCGGTGACCTCGATCGTCGCCGACGGCTACCGGGCCGTGACCGAATTGGTCAGCGCCGGAGCGCGATTCGACGAATCATCTTCGGGCGGTTGGGCGTTGAGCCGCGAGGGCGGGCACTCCCGGCGGCGCATCGTGCATGCCAACGGCGATGCCACCGGCGCGGAGGTGCAACGCGCTCTCGACCACGCGGCGGACACGCTGGACATCCGCACCAAACACACCGCGCTGCGACTGCTGCACGACGCGGGATCGGTGACCGGGGTGCTGGTCGCCAATCGGCAGGGGATCGGCGTCATCCATGCGCCGTCGGTCATCCTGGCCACCGGCGGGCTGGGTCATCTCTACAGTGCGACCACCAACCCCGAGGGCTCGACCGGCGACGGGATCGCGCTGGCGCTGTGGGCCGGTGTTGCGGTGAGCGACATCGAGTTCATCCAGTTCCACCCGACGATGCTGTTCGATGGCCGTGGCGGGGGACGGCGACCGTTGGTCACCGAGGCGATCCGCGGCGAGGGCGCGGTTTTGGTTGACAGCCAAGGCAATTCGGTGACCGCAGGCGTGCACCCGATGGGCGATCTGGCCCCCCGCGATGTGGTGGCATCGGCGCGATCGACGCCCGGCTGCGAGCCACGGGCGAGCCGTGCGTGTTCCTCGACGCCCGCGGTATCGCCGATTTCAAGCGCCGCTTCCCGACGGTCACCGCATCGTGCCGGGCCGCCGGCGTCGACCCGGTCACCCAGCCGATCCCGGTGGTTCCGGGCGCGCACTACAGCTGCGGTGGCGTGGTGACCGATGTGCACGGCCAGACCGAGCTGCCCGGGCTGTTCGCCGCGGGTGAGGTCGCCCGGACCGGGATGCACGGCGCCAACCGGCTGGCGTCCAACAGCTTGCTGGAGGGTCTGGTCGTCGGGGGACGGGCCGGCAAGGCCGCGGCCGCACACGCGGCGGATTCCGGGCCGGTGCGCGCCGGAACGGCGGAGCCTGTCGGTCGCGCGGCGCTGGTCCGCGGCGACCTGCAGCGGGCGATGAGCCGCGACGCGTCGGTGGTTCGCGACGCCGACGGCCTGCACGGATTGATCGACACGCTGTCGGCCGCGCCGCTCGCGGCGGTCGTCACCCGCGCCGGGCTCGAAGACGCCGCACTGACCGCCACCGCCCGCGCGTTGGCCGCCGCCGCGCTGGCCCGCGAGGAGAGTCGCGGTTGCCACCATCGGGCCGAATATCCCGATGCGGCAGGCACTCCGCGCCCGCAGCCTGGTTGTCCGGCTGGCCGCTGACTACAGCGCGCAGGTCGAGACGCTGGCGGCGGTCTGCTGATGGCCCTCTCGGCTAGCGAGCTCAGCGGAGGCTCGCGCCACGATCAGCCGTGCGCTCGACGAGGACCTGCGCTACGGACCCGACATCACGACGCGCGCGACGGTCCCCGACGGCGCCAGGACGACGGCGTCGCTGATCACCCGCGAGGCCGGGGTGATCGCCGGGGTGGACATCGCGCTGCTGGTGCTCGACGAGGTCCTCGGTCCCGACGGATACCGCGTGCTCGACCGCGTCGACGACGGCACGCGGTTGCAACCGGGCGGGCCGCTGCTGACCGTGGAGGCCCAGACGCTGGGCCTGTTGACCGCCGAGCGGACCGCTGCTGAACCTGGTGTGCCACCTGTCCGGGATTGCCACCGCCACCGCGGCGTGGGTGGACGCGGTGGACGGCACCAAGGCCCAGATCCGCGACACCCGCAAGACGCTGCCCGGTCTACGAACGCTGCAGAAGTACGCGGTCCGCGTCGGCGGCGGCGTCAACCACCGGCTCGGGTTGGGTGATGCGGCGCTGATCAAGGACAACCACGTTGCCGCCGCGGGATCGGTCGTCGCGGCGCTGCGCGCGGTGCGGGCCGCCGCGCCCGATCTGCCGTGCGAGGTCGAGGTCGATTCGCTCGAGCAGCTCGACGACGTGCTTGCCGAAGGTGCCGAATTGGTGTTGCTCGACAATTTCCCGGTCTGGCAGACCCAGATCGCGGTGCAGCGCCGCGATGTGCAGTCACCGGCCACCAAACTCGAGTCGTCCGGCGGGCTTTCGCTGGACACCGCCGCCGAGTACGCCGGGACCGGTGTGGATTATCTCGCCGTCGGCGCGCTCACCCATTCGGTGCGGGTGCTCGACATCGGCTTGGACGTCTAGCGGCGCAGCAGCCGCCGGACCGCTAATTTGGCGGCCTCCAGCGGGGTTGCGGCGCCGGAGACCCGGGACGAGTATCAGCGCCCCCTCGATCAGTGAGATCACCGCGACGGCAACGCTTTTCGCGTCGGCTGCCGGCCAGCCGTCGCTGTCGCAGCCGCTCGCTCGATTGCCGTGCACCAGCCGTCGAACGCGCGCGCCGACGCCTCGCGGACCAGCGCGCTGGCATGGACCGACTCGGTGGCGATCGGCTCGATCGGGCATCCGTCTCGCCAATCCGCGGTCAGCCCGGCGATATGGACGTCGACCCACCGGTCGACGATGTCGGCCACCGGGATGTCTTTGGCCAGCAGCCGCCGCAGCAGCCCTTCGATGGCGGCCCCGCCGCCGTCGACCGACCGCGGCGGCCAACTGCTGCTTGCCCTGCGGAAAGTGGTGATACAGCGAGCCGGGCCGCACACCCGCCTCGTCGAGGATCTGGTTGAGCCCGGTCGCCGCGTACCCCTGACGGCGGAACAAGGTGGCCGCGGCGTCGATCAAAGCGGCGCGGCTGCGATCGGGATCGGGGCACGCCATTGACTTTACTTGAGTGATCGCTCAAGAATGCATGTGATGAGGCAGCTGACGTTTGAAGAGGCCGGTCGATACGCATGGCGCGATGTCGCCGAACCGCGACATCACGAAGCCGGAGCAGGCGTTGGTCCGGCCGCTTGCGGTGGCGTGCTGTGACCTCGACGTCGCGGTCGCGCGCGGTGCTGCGCCGCTGCCGCCCGGGTACGCGGTCGGACACGAGGGCTTAGCGGAGGTCGTCGCGGTCGGCGACGCCGTTGCGGGTGTCGGCGTAGGCGACCGGGTCGTCGTGCCGTTCCAGATCAGCTGCGGAACCTGCCGCGAATGCCGTCGTGGCGTAACGAGTTCGTGCGGTTCGGTGCCGTTGATGGCGATGTACGGATTGGGTCCGCTCGCCGGCCTCGACGGCGGCGGCTTCATGTCCGATCTGGTGCTGGTGCCCTATGCCGATGCGATGTTGATTCCGATTCCGGCGACGGTCGACCCGATCGCGGTCGCCTCGCTCTCGGACAACATCCCCGACGGATGGCGCGCGGTCGGGCCGTTCACGAGCGGAGCTGGCCGCCCTCGACCCGGCCGATCGTCGCGTGCTGGTGATCGGCCGGTTGTCGATCGGAATCTATGCGGCGGCTCTCGCCGTCGGCGCTCGGCTGCCACGTCGACTACGTCGATACCGACCCGAGCCGCCTCGCCGCGGCGGAAAAACTCGGTGCGGTCGTGCACGACGCGGCCAAGCCGCACAAATCCTGGGATCCCTATCCGGTCACCGTGCACACCACCGGCGACCCGTCGCTGCTGGCCGCGGCGCTGCGGGCGACCTGGCCGGACGGGGTGTGCACCGACACCGGGATCTACTTCCAGCCGAGCGTCGAGATACCGATGCTGCGGACCTACACCAGAGGTGTGCGATTCGTCACCGGCCGGGTCAGCGCCCGGGCCGTCATCCCGGAGATCCTCGACGTGCTGGCCGGCGGCTGCGATCTGTTGCCGATCGTCGACCGGGTCGTCGACTGGGAGGACGCGCCGTCGGCCTGGCCGACGATGACCGGCAAGACCGTCTTCACGCGTGCTTAGCCGTGCGACGATGCGGGCCGGAACGGCCCGAGAAGGAGTCGCGGCAATCCGGCCTAAGCGATATCGCCGACGAAGACCGCGACCCGCCCGATCTGCTGGCGCGCCATAGAACGGCAGCCCTGTGCCGTCGCTTCCGGCGGGCAGGACTCGCGGGTTGGTGATGTGCACGTCCTTGCGGATGAAGTGCAGATCGGCTTCGCCGGCGGCCAGCACGTTCTTGACCCAATCCGTTTTGCCGTGGGCCAGTCCGATCGCCAGCACATTGCCCTTGCGGTAAGCGGTCACGATGGTCTCGTACGGCTTGCCGGAGGTGCGGCCGCGGTGCTTGATCACCGAGAACGTCGGAAGGTAGCGCGCGATCGGCTTCACCAGCGGGTTGAAGTACTTGACCTGAAAGTTCTCAAACCAGACCGGGAAGACCATCGGGACGCCCGGGGTGTTGTTGGGATGGTCCTTACGGGACATGTCAACTCCGTATTCTTCGGGTGCGGTCACACTACCGGTCCGATATGCAGTTGCTCTGCTCTGGGACAATGGTTGGCGTGACTGTTATGGCGCGCATCGACCTGCGGGGTGCTGACTTGTCCGTCGCCCGGCTGCGGGCGGCGTTGCCCCGCGGCGGAGTGGACGTGGAGGCCGCCCTGTCCACGGTGCGACCGATCGTCGACGCGGTCGCCGATCGAGGCGCTGAGGCCGCACTGGCCTACGGCGAATCGCTGGATGGGGTCCGGCCGCCGTCGGTCCGGGTGCCCAGCAGCGAGTTGGACGCCGCGCTGGCCGGCCTGGACCGCGATGTCCGGTCTGGCGCTGGAGGTGGTGATCGAGCGCACCCGCGCGGTGCACGCCGATCAGCGCCGATCCGACGTGACGACGACGCTGGGCCCGGGTGCCACCGTGACCGAGCGATGGGTGCCGGTCGAGCGGGTCGGCCTCTACGTGCCCGGCGGCAACGCGGTGTACCCGTCGAGCGTGGTGATGAACGTGGTGCCGGCGCAGGCCGCCGGTGTCGGCTCGCTGGTGGTGGCCAGCCCGCCGCAGGCCACGTCGCAGGGCCGCTTCACCGGACTACCCCATCCGACGATCCTGGCCGCCGCCCGGCTGCTCGGCGTCGACGAGGTATGGGCGGTCGGCGGGGCCCAGGCGGTGGCGCTGATGGCGTACGGCGGCGTGGACACCGACGGCGCCGAACTCGCGCCCGTCGACATGATCACCGGGCCGGGCAACATCTACGTCACCGCGGCCAAACGACTGGTCCGCTCGCGGGTCGGCATCGACGCCGAAGCCGGGCCCACCGAGATCGCGATCCTGGCCGATGACACGGCCGACCCGGAGCATGTCGCCGCCGACTTGATCAGCCAGGCTGAGCACGACGAGATGGCCGCCAGCGTCCTGGTGACGCCCAGCGCCGAGCTCGCCGACGCGACCGACGCCGAGCTGGCCGCCCAGCTGCAGACCACCGTGCACCGTCAGCGGGTGACAACCGCGCTGGCAGGGCGCCAGTCGGCCATCATTCTGGTCGACGACATCGACGCCGGTATTCGCACCGTGAACGCTTATGCGGCAGAGCACTTGGAGATCCAGACCGCTAACCCGGACAAGGTGGCCGCGCAGATCCGTTCGGCCGGAGCGATTTTCGTCGGCGCGTATTCACCGGTGAGCCTCGGCGACTACTGCGCCGGCTCCAACCACGTGCTGCCGACAGCGGGCAGCGCCGCGCACTCCAGCGGTCTGTCGGTGCAGACCTTCCTGCGTGGTATCCACGTCGTCGACTACACCGAGGCGGCCCTCAAAGACGTGTCCGGGCATGTGATCACCCTTGCCGCCGCCGAGGACCTGCCCGCACACGGCGAGGCGGTACGGCGGAGGTTCGGGCAATGACTGACCGCCGGTCGACCAACCGCCCGTCGCTCGACGACCTTCCGTTGCGTGAGGACCTGCGCGGCAAATCGCCCTATGGCGCGCCACAGCTTGATGTTCCGGTACGGCTGAACACCAACGAGAACCCGCACCCGCCCAGCCAGGCGCTCGTCGACGACGTCGTCGCGTCGGTACGCGATGCGGCCGTCGACCTGAATCGCTATCCCGACCGCGACGCGGTGGCGCTGCGTACCGACCTGGCTGCCTACGTCAGCACGCAGACCGGGGTTCGGCTCGGCGTGGAAAACCTCTGGGCGGCAAATGGATCCAACGAGATCTCTGCAGCAGCTGTTGCAGGCCTTCGGCGGCCCGGGGCGCAGTGCGATCGGCTTCGTACCGTCGTATTCGATGCACCCGATCATCTCCGATGGCACCCGCACCGAATGGCTCGAGACTCTCCGCGCCGCTGACTTCAGCCTCGACGCCGATGCCGCGGTGGCGGCGATCATCGAGCGCCGGCCCGACGTGGTCTTCGTCACGAGCCCCAATAACCCGACGGGGCAGAGTGTTTCGCTCTCCGATCTGCGCCGCCTGCTGGACGTCGCACCCGGGATCCTGATCGTCGACGAGGCGTACGGCGAGTTCTCCGCGCAGCCCAGCGCTGTGGCGCTGCTCGGGGAGTATCCGACCAAGCTGGTCGTCAGTCGCACGATGAGCAAGGCGTTCGCCTTCGCCGGCGGCCGCCTCGGCTATCTGGTCGCGACCCCCGCGATCATCGACGCGATGCTGCTGGTGCGGCTGCCGTATCACCTGTCCTCGGTCACCCAGGCGGCTGCGCGGGCCGCGCTGCGCCACGCCGACGACACACTGGGCAGCGTCGCGACGCTGATCGGTGAGCGGGAACGGGTGGCAACGGCGTTGAGCGGGATGGGTTTTCAGGTCGTCCCGAGCGATTCGAACTTCGTGTTGTTCGGGCTGTTCGCCGACGCGCCGGCCACCTGGCAGCGTTACCTGGATGCCGGCGTCCTGATCCGCGATGTCGGCATCCCCGGACACCTGCGCACCACCATCGGGCTGGCCGCGGAGAACGACGCATTCTTATCAGCCAGCGCAGATCTGGCCGCCACCGAATTGGCCCAGCCGTTAGGAGCGTCATGACCACCGGCCGTCGCGCACGCGTAGAGCGCACCACCAAAGAATCCGAGATCGTCGTCGAGCTCGACCTCGATGGCACTGGTCAGGTGCACATCGACACTGGTGTCCCGTTCTACGACCACATGCTGACCGCGCTGGGCAGCCACGCCAGCTTCGATCTGACCGTGCGCGCCAAGGGCGACGTCGAGATCGAGGGACACCACACCATCGAGGACACCGCGATCGTGCTCGGTCAGGCGCTGGGCCAGGCGCTCGGCGACAAGAAAGGTATCCGCCGGTTCGGCGATGCGTTCATTCCGATGGACGAGACACTGGCGCACGCCATCGTCGACGTCTCCGGACGGCCGTACTGCGTGCACACCGGCGAGCCGGATCACCTGCGGCACACCACGATCGCCGGTAGCTCGGTGCCGTATCACACGGTGATCAACCGGCACGTATTCGAGACGCTCGCCAACAACGCGCGCATCGCGCTGCACGTTCGGGTGCTCTACGGCCGCGACCCACACCACATCACCGAGGCGCAGTACAAGGCGGTCGCCCGGGCATTGCGGCAGGCCGTCGAGGCCGATCCGCGAGTGTCCGGCGTGCCGTCCACCAAAGGTGCTCTGTGAGAGCTTCCCAAATCCGTTGTAGTGCTGGACTACGGCTCGGGTAACCTACGTTCGGCTCAACGCGCGCTACAGCGCGTCGGCGCCGACGTCGAGGTGACCGCTGATCTCGAAAAGGCAGCTGCTGCAGACGGACTGGTGGTACCTGGGGTCGGCGCCTTCGAGGCGTGCATGACCGGGCTGCGGGAGATCAACGGGCAGCGAGTCATCGCCGAGCGGATTGCGGCGCGGCGGCCGGTGCTGGGTGTGTGCGTCGGCATGCAGATCTTGTTCGCCCGAGGTGTCGAGTTCGGCGTGGAGAGCACCGGCTGCGGTCAGTGGCCGGGAGCCGTGACCCGGCTGGACGCGCCGGTGATCCCGCACATGGGCTGGAACGTGGTAGCCGCCGCGCCGGGCAGCGCACTGTTCAAAGGCCTGGACGCCGACGCCCGGTTCTACTTCGTGCATTCGTATGCCGCGCAGAAGTGGGACGGCGACGCCGACGCGCTGCTGACCTGGGCTACGCACGGGGTGCCGTTTCTGGCCGCGGTCGAGGATGGTCCATTGGCCGCCACCCAGTTTCACCCGGAGAAGAGCGGTGATGCCGGAGCGGCTGTATTGAGCAATTGGGTTGAAGGGTTATGACGTGCCGTTGATTTTGTTGCCCGCTGTCGACGTGGTCGAGGGCCGGGCGGTGCGCTTGGTGCAGGGCAAGGCCGGCAGCGAAACCGAGTACGGCTCAGCGCTGGACGCCGCGCTGGGCTGGCAACGCGACGGCGCCGAGTGGGTGCACCTGGTCGATCTGGACGCGGCATTCGGCCGAGGCTCCAATCGTGAGCTGCTGGCCGAGGTGGTCGGCAAGCTCGACGTGAAGGTCGAACTCTCCGGCGGTATCCGCGACGACGACTCGCTGTCCGCCGCGCTGGCCACCGGTTGCGCGCGGGTCAATCTCGGGACGGCCGCCCTGGAGAACCCGCAGTGGTGCGCCACAGCGATCGCCGAGCACGGCGACAAGGTCGCGGTGGGCCTGGACGTGCAGATCATCGACGGTGACCATCGATTGCGGGGTCGCGGCTGGGAGACCGACGGCGGCGATCTGTGGCAGGTGCTGGATCGTCTTGACAGCGAAGGGTGTTCGCGCTTCGTCGTCACCGATGTCACCAAGGACGGCACGTTGACCGGACCCAACCTCGACTTGCTGCGTGCGGTCGCCGACCGCACCGACATTCCGGTGATCGCCTCCGGTGGTGTGTCGAGCATCGACGATCTGCGTGCCATCGCCACGTTGACCGACAGTGGGGTAGAGGGCGCGATTGTCGGCAAGGCGCTGTACGCCGGCCGATTCACGCTGCCGCAGGCGCTGGCCGCGGTGGCGGGCTAGGGCCGCAATGGATCTCGATGCGCTGGTAGCGAAGGCGTCGGCGATCCTCGACGCCGCGGCCAAGCCGTTCATCGCCGGTCATCGAGCGGATTCCGCGGTCAGCAAGCGCGGCGACGACTTCGCCACCAACGTCGATCTGGCCATTGAGCGTCAAGTCGTCGACGCGCTGGTGTCGGCGACCGGAATCCCGGTGCACGGTGAAGAATTCGGTGGCGCCGACCTCGACTCGGAATGGGTGTGGGTGCTCGATCCCGTCGACGGGACGTTCAACTACGCGGCCGGATCGCCGATGGCTGCGATTCTGCTCGGCCTGCTGCACGACGGTGACCCGGTTGCCGGACTGACCTGGTTGCCGTTCATGGGCGAGCGCTACGCCGCGGTGGTCGGCGGTCCGGTGCTGAAAAACGGTGTGCCGCAACCGCCGTTGAGCACGCACCGATCTCACCGCATCGATCATCGGCGTCGGAACGTTCAACGCCGACTCGCGCGGCCGATTTCCGGGACGGTACCGGGTGGCGGTGCTCGAAGAGCTCAGCCGGGTGTCATCGCGGATGCGGATGCACGGCGCCACCGGAATCGATCTGGCCTATGTCGCCGACGGAGTGCTCGGCGGCTCGATCAGTTTCGGCGACCACGTATGGGATCACGCGGCCGGAGTGGCTCTGGTGCGAGCCGCGGGCGGCGTCGTCACCAGTCTCACCGGCGAACAATGGACACCCGATTCGCGTTCCGCGCTGGCCGCCGCCCCCGGGGTGCACGGCCAGCTGCTCGACATGCTGCACGGCGTAGGACGGCCCGATGAGTACTGAATCTCGCTCCGGCACCAGCCTTGCGGTGCGCGTCATTCCCTGCCTGGACGTCGACGACGGCCGGGTGGTCAAGGGCGTCAACTTCGAAAACCTCCGGGATGCGGGCGATCCCGTGGAATTGGCCGCTGCCTATGACGCCGAGGGAGCCGACGAGCTGACCTTCCTCGACGTGACCGCATCGTCGTCGGGTCGCACCACCATGCTCGAGGTGGTCCGTCGCACCGCCGAGCAGGTGTTCATCCCGCTGACCGTCGGCGGTGGTGTGCGGACAGTCGCCGACGTCGACGTGTTGTTGCGCGCGGGCGCCGACAAGGTGTCGATCAACACCGCCGCGATCGCGCGCCCGGACCTGCTGGCCGAGATGGCAGCCCAGTTCGGCTCGCAGTGCATCGTGTTGTCGGTCGACGCCCGCACGGTGCCGGCCGGGTCGGACCCGACACCGTCGGGCTGGGAAGTCACCACCCACGGCGGGCGGCGCGGCACCGGCATCGACGCCGTCGAGTGGGCCGCCCGCGGCGCCGAGCTGGGGGTGGGAGAGATCCTGCTCAACTCGATGGATGCCGACGGCACCCGAGCCGGGTTCGACCTGGCGATGCTGCGCGCGGTGCGGGCAGCGGTGACGGTGCCGGTGATTGCCAGCGGAGGCGCCGGGGCGGTCGACCATTTCGCGCCGGCCGTCGCTGCCGGTGCCGATGCGGTGTTGGCCGCCAGCGTGTTTCACTTCCGGCAGTTGACCATCGGGCAGGTCAAGGAAGCCATGGCCGCAGAAGGGATCACGGTGCGATGACCCTCGACCCTGACATCGCCGCGCGCCTCAAACGCAACGCCGACGGACTGTTCACCGCCATCGTGCAGGAACGCGGCAGCGGCGACGTGCTGATGGTCGCCTGGATGGACGACGACGCGCTGGCCCGCACCCTGGAAACCCGCGAGGGCACTTACTTCTCCCGGTCCCGTGGCGAGCAATGGGTCAAAGGTGCCACGTCCGGCCACACCCAGCGGGTGCATTCGGTGCGACTGGACTGCGACGGCGATGCCGTGCTGTTGGTGGTCGATCAGGTCGGCGCCGCCTGCCACACCGGCGACCACAGCTGCTTCGACGCCGATGTGCTGCTCCGCCTGAGACCGACTGACCGGCTTTCGCTTGGTCCGAGCTGGTGAGCTGAACCACCGCAGGAGATTGAGAATTTATTAGTCGCCACTTAGGCCCAACTTATTAACTATCTGCTCCGAATCTCAGACAATCCGCGGCCGCCCGGGGCGCGGAGCCGAGCAGGGGGATGTCTGATGGAGTGCACGAAATTTCTTGGTCGCGTTGGGGGATTCGCAGTAGGGCTGGGTATCGGGTCGGCGCTGGCCGCGCTGCCCTGGATGCGTCCGCTGACGCGACCGCAGCTCACGCCAGACATCGGGTCGGCGATCGATGTGCTCCCGTTCGCGGCCGCTGCCGCTGGGTCGACGCCCGACTTCGCGATCTCCTACGACGGGATGTCGCTGCTGCAGGAAGGCACCGCGACGGCCACCACCGTGGCCGGTGACTACGGCTTGGCCATCGCCTACGGCGACGGCAGCAGGGCGCTCGACAACGGCATGTACGAGCAACTTCCTTCGCCAATGGCACCGACAGCACGTCATACATCGGCGGCGGCACGGGCAACGTCAGCATCGCCAACGGCGCCGACAGCATCACCAACGTCAACGGCAACAGCAACTTCGTTGACGCCACCGGCTACCAGAGCAATGCGAGCGCCGTATTCGGCAACGCCAACACCGTCATCGCCGACGGCGCCGGCAGCCAGTCCCAGGTCCTGGGCGGTCAGCAACGACCTGGTGACCGTTTACGGTGCCAACAGCCTCGCCGACACCGGCAACAGCAACGACGTCCTGGCGTCGTCGGCAACAACGACAGCCAGGCTTCACCCAAGGTCTGCACGACATCGCCGCCGATCTTCGGTGACGGCAGTTCGGCCACGCCGGTGGCGGCGACTACAACCTCGCCGCGGTCTTCGGTGACGGCAGCACCGCGTTTGCCGGGCTCGGCAACAATGACCTCGCCATCGCATTCGGTGACCTGCTCGACGCGCGAGCGCGATCCGGCGGCAACATGACCGACATCGAGCCGTCGGCGGCCGCCGCTACCGCGATGGCCGACCTGTTCGGCGGATCGGCCCCGGACGCATCGTTCCTCGACCGACTTCCTGGACGGATCCTGGCTGACCAGCTTGCTCTGACCTGACCGCGCCAAGCACTGCTGCAACAGCACTGACTGTGTCCCACGCCGTCGGGACGCAGTCAGTGCTGTGTTTTCGAGGACGCCGGCCGCGGCATCGTTCATTGCTGGGCGCATCGCTCACGGTCGGCGTACGGCCGACCAGGTATTCGCCGCAAACTGACCGACATGTTCTGGAGCGCCGAATGCGCAGCGCACGATGCCAAAATTCCCACGAATATGCCGGTAGTCCAACGTATTGGCCTTTGTAAACGGTGCTTCGGCATTCTGTTCGCCGGGGTATCGGCAAAAGTCAGACTATTGGTATGGATGTCGCGGCGAGGCGGCAAAAGTGTTGCTAGGGTGCGCATCACGGCATCGGCTGCCGCACGTAATGCGCAACAATCCGGCGGCTCACTCAAGACAACAGGTGAGCCACGATAGGCCATGGGTGCAGTGGCAACTATCACCGACGGCGCGTCCCGCGCCCCCTTCATATCGCAGCGGTCCCGACCGCCGCGTTCCTGGTGTTCGCCGTCTGGTTGCTAGCAGGATGGGGCGGCCCATCGACTGATGCGCGCGCTGCACGTCGCGGGAGCGCTGGGATTTCCGTCATTCGCGGCCGTGAGTACCGCAGTGGCCGCGCGACGAGGTTACGGTCGGCAGCGGCACGCGTGGACGGTGATGACCGTCGGTCTGGTCGGCTTGGAGCTCAGCGCGATAGCGGTGGTTTATCACCGATTCTTGCGCGGCAATGTTCACACCTTGTACCCGACGTCGGCGATGGTCGGGTTCTTGGTATTTCCGTTGGTCGCCTGCGTCGCGTTCCTGGTCTTCCCGGCCGGTTATCCGGGTCTCGCCCGCTTGCGGATGGTGCTGGACGGCGCAATCGTCGCCGCGTGCACTGTTCGTCGTGGCCTGGGTGACGCTGCTCCGCGATGTGTATTCCTCGACAGGAGTCAGCGGCGTCGACGCAGTTCTGTCGATCGCCTGTCCGGTCGTCGGGAGTCGTGACCGTCACACTGGCGGTCCTGGCGCTCGCCCGCGCAACGCACTCGTTGGCGCCCGACGATGATCTGATGACGATGGGTCTGACTCTGATGGCTGCCTCCGGCAGCGCCTACGTGTACCTGCTTGCCCGGCACATATTCCTCTGGGACAGCCCGCTGGGTCTTGGGCTGGCCGGCAGGGCTGGTGCTGGTGGGCATTGCTGCACTCAGCTCTCCGCCCGATCCGCCCGAGACGTCGCCCGAGCGATCGGCGTTGCTGTCCGTCCCGGCGCCGTTGTGGCTGCCTTACATTCCGCTGGCCATCGCCGGTGGCCTCGAACTCGCCAATTTCCGTGGCGCCCTGAATTCCGACCCCACGTTCGTCGTAGTGCCGTGGTTGGTTATCGCGGTGCTGGCCCGCCAATTCCTGGTGGTCGCCGAGAACCGGCGGCTGCTGCATAGCGTGTCTTACCGGGCACTGCGCGACCCGTTGACCCATCTGGCTAACCGGGTTTTGTTCCTCGACCGGCTCGAGCATGCGATCCAGCTCTTCCATCGCGATCAGCGTTCGGTCGCGGTCCTGTCCATGGATATCGATGACTTCACATTGATCAACGACAACTTGGGGCAAACCGCCGGCGACGCGCTGCTGGTGCAAGCCGCGCAACGACTGCTCAGCTGCGTGCGCAGCGGTGACACCGTCGCGCGACTCGGCGGCGACGAATTCGCAGTGCTCATCGAAGACGCCGGGGAGAACGCGCATCTGATCGTCTACCAGATCATGGAGGCCTTCGAGCGACCGTTCAGCGCCGACGGCGAAGTCATCTTCATGCGACCGAGCGCAGGCCTCGCGGTGGCCGACGGCGAGGGCCCCGATCTGCGGGCAGCCGAGTTACTCAAACATGCTGACATGGCGATGTATTCGGCCAAACGGCGCGGCGGCGGCCTGCAAACGTTCAGTCCCGACATTCATGGCTCGGACCACGGCGGTCCCGCCTTCCCGTTGTCCGATGTTGCGCCGGCTCGTAGTGGATTGGTCGAGGTGCGACTGCTCAGCGATCTCCGCCAGGCCATCAGTCATCGGTGCCTTGACCGTGCTGTACCAGCCGAAGGTCGACCTGCAAACCACCCATGTGGTGGGCGCCGAGGCACTGGCTCGCTGGCCGCACCCGATATTCGGACTGGTTGGGCCCCAACAGTTTTTGCCCCTGGTGCGCCAGCACGGCCTGATGCGCACCTTCACCGACCTGATACTGGATCAAGCACTCGGCGACGCGGCCCAATGGCGGCGCCAAGGGATTGATATCCCGGTCGCCGTCAACCTTTTTCCGCCGCTGCTCGGAGATGCCAACCTGCCCGTCCGCATCTTCGATGCATTGGCGCGACACGAGTTGCCGGGCGACTCGTTGATCATCGAGATCACCGAAGACCTCCTTCTGGACGACATCGATCGAACCCGCGATGTACTGGAAGCCCTGCGGGAACGCAGTATTCACATCGCCCTTGACGATTTCGGCAGCGGCTACTCGGCTTTGACGTATCTGCGCAAGCTGCCCATCGATGAAGTCAAACTCGACCAGGACCTGATCATCCACGTCTTGACAGATCCGCGCGCCGAGGCCATCGTCCGGGCCGTCATCGACCTGGCTCACTCGCTCAACGTGACAACTGTCGCTGAGGGCGTGGAGACCGCCGACATCGGCATCGTGGCTGCGTGACTGCGGATGCGAAGTGGCGCAAGGCATCTACTACAGTCCGCCGATCACTGCCGCGGCGATGATGGATTTGATCACATTGCCGGCGGTGCAGCTACGCCACCGCCGGCTGAACGCCCGATCGCTGCGGTTCGCGCACGTCGGCAATCGCTGCCGATCTTGCCCGGAGCGACTGCGGGTCGCGAATTGCCGGCAGTTTTGCTAGCTTTCAGACACCGAAAGTACGGGGGACCGACCATAGGAGCAATGGCAAGGTCATCGAAGGCGTTCCAGCGCCTTCTCCGGATCGCTGCGGTGCCCACCGCAGCGTTCCTGGTGTTCGCCGTCTGGTTTGCTAGCCGGGTGGGGCGGCCCGTCGGCGATGAGCGCCATTGCGCTTCGCGGGAGCGTTGGGATTTCCGGCATTTGCGGCCGTGAGTGCCGCGGTTGCGGCGCGACGAGGGCGTGGCCGGCAACGGCAGGCATGGCTCGTGATGGCCTTCGGTCTGGTCGCGTTGGAGTTCGGCTCGATCACGGTGCTGTACGACCGAATCGTGCGCGGCAGTGTCCTACCTCTGTACCCGCCGGCGGCGATGGTGGGATTCTTGATTTTTCCGTTGGTCGCCTGCGTCGCGCTGCTCATCTTCCCGTCCGGTTATCCGGGCGTCGCCCGTTTCCGGATGCTGCTGGACGGCGCGATCGTCGGCGCGTCGCTGTTCGTGGTGGCCTGGGTGACGCTGCTCCGCGATGTGTATTCCGAGACTGGCGTGAGTCGCCTCGACGAGTTTCTGTCGATCGCCTGTCCGATCGCCGGGGTCGTGACCGTCACGGTGGCAGTCCTGGGGCTTGCCCGCGCGAACGCTCATTGGCGCCAGACGATGATCGTGCTGACGACGGGTCTGACTCTGATTGCCGCCGCCGGCGGCGCCTACGTGTTTTCGCTCGCCCGCCACAGCTACAGCTACCTGGCCGACAGCGCTTGGACCTTGGAATGGCCGGCGGGACTGGTACTGCTAGGCATCGCGGCACTCAACTGTCCCCCGGATGGGCACGAGACATCGCCTGAACCGTCAGGGTCGAGTGCCCCGATCTCGTTGTGGCTGCCCTACATTCCGCTGGCTATCGCCGGCGGCCTCGAACTCGCCGAGTTCCGCAGCAATCTAAGTTCCGATCCTGCGCTGGCCGCGGTGCCTTGGCTGATCATTGCGGTGCTGGCCCGCCAATTCATGGTGGTCGCCGAAAACCGGCGGCTGCGCACAGCGCGTCTGATCAGGCACTACGCGACCCCTTGACCAACCTGGCCAACCGGGTGCTGTTCCGCGACCGGCTCGATCACGTGATGCAGCTTTATCATCGCGACCAGCGTTCGGTCGCCGTCCTGTCGATGGACCTCGACGACTTCAAACTCATCAACGACAACTTGGGTCATGCCGCCGGTGACGCCCTGCTGGTGCAGGCCGCCCAACGGCTGATGAGTTGTGTGCGAGCCGGCGACACGGTTGCCCGGCTCGGTGGCGACGAATTCGCTGTGCTGATCGAAAATGCCGGGGAGAACGCCCATTTGATCGTCTACCAGATCATGGAGGCATTTGAGCGACCGTTCAGCGCGGACGGCGAGGTGATCTTCATGCGGCCTAGTGCCGGCCTGGCGGTTGCCGCCCTCGATGACGCTGACCTGAGCGCCTCGGCGTTGCTCAAACATGCTGATACGGCGATGTACTCGGCCAAACGGCTCGGTGGTGGCTTGCAGACGTTCAGCCCCGACATGCATATGTCCGACAACAGCTCCGCGTCATTCCCCACCTCCGATGTGCAGCCGTCGCGCGGTGGATTGGCCGAGGTGCGATTGCTCAGCGATCTGCGCCAAGCGATCAGCCATCATGCCCTGACCGTGCTGTATCAGCCGAAGGTCGACCTGCAGACCGCTCGAGTCGTGGGTGCCGAGGCGTTGGTTCGTTGGCCGCACCCGGTATTCGGACTGGTTCTGCCCCAGCAGTTCTTGCCGTTGGTCCGCCAGCACGGTCTGATGCGCACCTTCACCGACCTGATGCTGGACCAAGCGCTCAGCGACGCCGCGCAATGGCTACGCCGCGGGATCGAGTGCCAGTCGCCGTCAACTTGTTCCCGCCACTGGTCGGCGATGTCAACCCTGCCGGGCCGCATCTTCGATGCGCTGGAACGACACGAATTACCGGGCGATTCATTGATCGTCGAAATCACCGAAGATCTACTACTGGACAACATCGACCGGACCCGAGCAAGTGCTAGATGCATTGCGGGAGAAAAGTATTCAAGTCGCACTCGACGACTTCGGCAGCGGCTATTCGGCGTTGACCTATCTGCGCAAGCTTCCTATCGACGAAGTCAAGGTCGACTACGACTTGATCAGCCACGTGTTGACCGACCCGCGCGCCGAAGCGATCGTTCGGGCGGTGATCGACCTCTCACATGCGCTCGGCGTGACCACCGTTGCCGAGGGAGTGGAGAACGCCGAAACGGCGGAATGGCTGCGGGAGCGGGGATGCGAAGTGGCGCAAGGCATTCTGTACAGCCCGCCGATCACGGCCACCGCAATGATGGATCTACTGGTGTCGCCGGCAGCGCGATGATCTAGCCGGCGCCCTCCAGTCCGTTGGCTGCGGCCACCGCCGCGCGCGCCCATTCGTCGCGATGCACCGCGGGCGCGATCCGCTCCTTGCGGATCAATTCGGTGTTGACCTTCATGATCTTCGGTGCCCGAAACGCAAAGGTGCGGTTGGTGGTGTCGATCGCCAACAGTCCGTCGGTATCGGTGAATCCGTTGGTGCGCATGGCGTTCTCAGCCCACCTGAGCGGAGTGAGTCCGGAGAAATCGTCGACGTATGCGACCCAGAGGTGGACGTTGTGTCGGGCGGACAACTTCGACAAGGCACTTTCCACGGCGGTATGACCAGCAGCAGTCAGCTTTCCCGACGGATCGGTGATGTAACGGGTCAGCTGGACGGACGGCGTCGCACTCGGCTCGTCGGTGTGCACTCCTGCGCCATCGGCGGCCTCGGCCGCTCGGTGGCGCAGGAGGTTTGCGCCGACGATCCCCGCCAGCACCAGCAGGGCCACGGTCGCGGCGGCAGCGAGCAGCACAGCGGGCCGCCGCCCGCGTCGTGCCGGGGCCGCCTGCACCGGCGCGGAGATCTGTCTGGTGGGGCCGTCCGCCGGGTAACCGGCCACGGTCTCGTCCGCCCCGACATTGGGTTGACCCGTCAGTGCCGCCGCGAATTCCGAACAGCTGAATAGCGGCTGAGCAGGGTCCTTCGCCAACACTCTGGTGATGATGGCGTCGAGATCGGCGAAGTCGGGCCGTCGCGTCGCTGAGCTGTGGCGGTGGCGCGGAAAGGTGTTGGGAGATCACCACTGCCGCGTTGGAGTTGTCGTAGGGTGCCGCGCCGGTCAGCAAGTGAAATGCGGTGCAGCCCAGCGCGTACTGGTCGGCACGCCCGTCGATGTCGTGGCCCAGGAGTTGTTCGGGTGCGGCGTAAGCGGTCGTCCCCATCACCATGTTGGTGGCGGTCAGACCGCTGATGTCGCCGACCTGTCGGGCAATGCCGAAGTCGGCCAGCAGGATCCGTCGTCCGCGCGGGTCGGTATCGCTGAGCAGAATGTTGGCGGGCTTGATGTCGCGGTGCAGCAGTCCGCGCTGATGCGCATAGTCCAACGCGTCGGCGACGGCGCTGATGATCGTGAAAGCCTCGGCCCTCGGCAGTCCGGACGGGTAGCGGCTGCGCAGCAGCTCGGCGGCGTCGGTTCCCTCGACGTAATCCATTGACAGCCACAACTGTCCTTCGAACTCGCCGCGGTCGTGGATGCCGACGATGTGCGGATGCCACAACTCCGAGGCGATGTCCGCTTCCCGGCTGAATCGCTGCCGGAACTCGAGGTCCGCGGTCAGCGCGGCCGGTAAGACCTTGAGGGCGTCCCGGCGGGGGAGTCGCGGGTGCTGCGCCAGATAGACCTCACCCATGCCACCTGAACCCAGCCGCCTGACGATGGTGTAGCCGGCGAACAGGTCGCCGCTGTTCAGCGACATAGGCGACTAGCTAACTGCGGGCACGCAGCGTCTGCAACGCCTTGTCCGCGTGGGAGTCCATGCTCAACTCGCTGGAGATCACGTCGAGCACCTTGCGATCGGTGCCGATGACGAACGTCGTGCGCTTGACCGGCAGCAGCTTGCCCAAAAGCCCGCGCTTGACGCCGAATTGGTTCGCGATCGCGCCGTCAGTGTCTGACAGCAACGGATAGTCGAAATGCTGCGAGTCGGCGAATTTCGCCTGCTTGGCGACGGGGTCGACGCTGATCCCGACCCGGTTGGCGCCGACAGCAGCGAATTCTTGAGCCAGGTCGCGGAAATGACACGCTTCCTTCGTGCATCCGGGGGTCATCGCCGCCGGGTAGAAGAACAGCACGACCGGCCCGTCGGAGAGCAGAGCGCTGAGCCTGCGCGGGGTACCAGTCTGGTCGGGAAGTTCGAAGTCAGCCACGGTGTCACCGGTTTTCATGGCCGTCACGCTACGCCAGTGGCGAGCGGAGCCGATCTGCCCATCTGGGAAGATGACTGCGTGCACGCCAACCTCGCCGCCGCCACCACATCGCGGGAGCATTTCCGCCTCCTGGCGGCCGAGCATCGGGTGGTGCCGGTGACCCGCAAGGTGCTGGCCGACGCCGAGACGCCACTGTCCGCATACCGCAAACTGGCCGACAACCGGCCCGGGACGTTCCTGCTGGAGTCGGCGGAGAACGGACGGTCGTGGTCGCGATGGTCGTTCATCGGGGCCGGTGCGCCGTCCGCGCTGACCGTGCGCGACGGGCAGGCGGTGTGGCTCGGCACGGTGCCGCACGACGCGCCCACCGGCGGCGATCCGCTGCAGGCACTGCACGAGACATTGGAGCTGCTGGCCACGGCGGCGCTGCCGGGGCTGCCGCCGCTGTCCGGCGGCATGGTGGGCTTTTTCGCCTACGACCTGGTGCGGCGCCTGGAGCGGCTGCCCGAACTCGCGGTCGACGACCTGAACCTCCCGGACATGCTGCTGCTGCTCGCGACTGACCTGGCCGCCGTCGATCACCACGAAGGCACCATCACGCTGATCGCCAACGCGGTGAACTGGAACGGCACCGACGAGCGGGTGGACGAGGCCTACGACGACGCGATCGCACGGCTGGACGTGATGACCGCCGCGCTGGAGCAGCCGCTGCCGTCGACCGTCGCGACGTTCACCAGGCCCGAGCCGCAGCACCGCGCGCAGCGCACGGTGGAGGAGTACGGCGCGATCGTCGAGCGCCTGGTCGGCGAGATCGAACGGGGCGAGGCATTCCAGGTGGTGCCGTCGCAGCGTTTCGAGATGGACACCGACGTCGAGGCGATCGACGTCTATCGGATGCTTCGGGTGTCCAACCCCAGCCCGTACATGTATCTGCTCCACGTGCCCAATGGCGAAGGCGGAACGGCATTTTCGATTGCCGGCTCCAGCCCTGAAGCGTTGGTGACGGTGCAGGACCGCTTGGCGACGACGCACCCGATCGCCGGGACCAGATGGCGCGGTGAGTCCGAAGACGAGGACCAGTTGCTGGAGAAGGAGTTGCTGGCCGACGAGAAGGAACGCGCCGAGCACCTGATGCTGGTCGACCTCGGCCGCAACGACTTGGGCCGGGTCTGCGTGCCCGGCAGTGTCCACGTCGAGGACTACAGCCACATCGAGCGCTACAGCCACGTCATGCATCTGGTCTCGACGGTGAACGGGGTGCTCGCCGACGGCCGCACCGCGCTGGATGCGGTGACCGCGTGTTTTCCGGCGGGCACGTTGTCGGGTGCTCCCAAGGTGCGTGCGATGGAACTGATCGAGGAAGTGGAGAAGACCCGGCGCGGCCTTTACGGTGGCGTGCTCGGCTATCTCGACTTCGCCGGAAACGCCGACTTCGCGATTGCCATCCGGACCGCTTTGATGCGTGACGGCACCGCCTACGTGCAGGCAGGTGGCGGGGTGGTGGCTGACTCCAACGGGCCCTATGAGTACACCGAGGCGACGAACAAGGCGCGTGCGGTGCTCAGCGCAATTGCCGCCGCGGAGACCCTGCGTAACCCGGACACACCTGTTGATGACTGATTCCCCGGCTGCCACCGGAGGCCGGCTGACCATCAGGGCGGCGCAGGTTCTGCTGGTCGTCTCGGCCGCGGGACTCTGGGCGGCATCGCGGCTGAACTGGGTCGAGCTACAGACATTTGACGGTTTGGGCCCGCCGAAGGTCGTCAGGCTGTCCGGCGCGGGATGGTCGTCGGCTCTGCTCCCGCTGGCGCTGCTGTTGCTGGCGACCGCCCTGGCAGCACTGGCGGTGCGGAGATGGGCGTTGCGGTTGGTGGCGGTGCTGCTGGCTATCGCCAGTCTGGCGACGGGATATCTGGCGATCAGCACGCTGGAGATGCGGGATGTCGCCGCCAGGGGTGCCGAACTCGCGCACGTGCCGTTGCTGGAGCTGGTGGGCAGCAAGCGGCACTACCCGGGCCCGGTGATCACGCTGGTGGCCGCCGTCGGCACGTTGATAGCGGCGGTGTTGTTGATCCGCGCCGCGGCCTCAGCCGGTCGAACGGCCACGAAATATCTGGCGCCCGCCGCCCGCCGGTCGGCAGCACGGCGCGACCAGGAGGCCCAGTCGGAGCGCACGATGTGGGACGAGCTCGATGAGGGCCGCGATCCGACCGACCCAGCTAGCGATCCGCCGCCCGAACCTGACACCGAGGGTCGGTGACAAACGCCACCTCGGCGCTCGCTACCCTTCGATGGACGCCGTCAATAATCTGGTGACGGCCGGGGAGAGGAACCGACAGCATGAGTTCGGCAAGCGTGCTTGACTCCATTATTCAGGGAGTTCGCGCCGATGTTGCCGCTCGTGAAGCGGTTGTGAGCATGTCGGAGATCAAGGCCGCAGCCGAAGCTGTCCCGCCACCACGTGACGTGCTGGCAGCGCTGCGCGAGGCCGGTATCGGGGTCATCGCCGAGGTCAAGCGAGCTAGCCCGTCGGCGGGGGAACTCGCGTCGATCGCCGACCCCGCGGCGCTGGCGTGCGCCTACGAAGAGGGCGGCGCCCGGATCATCAGTGTGCTGACCGAAGAGCGCCGCTTCCACGGCAGCCTGGCCGATCTCGACTCAGTGCGCGCAGCCGTGTCAATTCCGGTGCTGCGCAAAGACTTTGTGGTCGGGCCCTACCAGATTCACGAGGCCCGCGCGCACGGCGCCGACATGCTGCTGCTGATCGTCGCCGCGCTGGACCAGCCGGCGCTGGAGTCGATGCTGGAGCGCACCGAGTCACTGGGCATGACAGCACTCGTCGAGGTGCACACCGAAGAAGAAGCTGACCGCGCCTTGACGGCCGGTGCGCGGGTGATCGGCGTGAATGCTCGCGACCTGCGCACACTTCGAGTTGATCGGGATTGCTTCGCGCGCATCGCGCCGGGGTTGCCGTCGAACGTCATCCGGATCGCCGAATCCGGCGTGCGGGGCAGGGCTGATCTGCTGGCGTACGCCGGCGCCGGTGCTGACGCCGTACTGGTCGGCGAAGGTCTGGTCACCAGCGGGGATCCCCGCGCGGCCGTTGCCGACCTGGTCACCGCCGGTAAGCATCCGTCGTGTCCCAAGCCGGCCCGCTAGCCCCGCGTTGTGATTGAACTCCATGCGCCGCTTACCCGTTGAGCATCCGTAATGGCAGACACCTTGCGCCCGGAACTTCCGCGTTCCAGCGCCGCACTCGCTGAACCCACCCACCACGATCCAGACCCTCGTGGTCATTTCGGTGTCTATGGTGGCCGATTCGTCGCCGAGGCCCTGATGGCCGTCATCGAGGAAGTCACCGCGGCCTACGAGAAGGTGCGCACCGACCAGGCCTACCTCGATGAGCTCGACCGGTTGCAGACGCATTACACCGGCCGGCCGTCACCGCTGTACGAGGCCACCCGGCTCAGTGAGCACGCCGGCGGGGCGCGCATCTTCCTCAAACGAGAAGATCTGAACCACACCGGTTCTCACAAGATCAACAACGTGCTGGGTCAGGCCCTGCTGGCGCGCAAAATGGGCAAAACCCGGGTGATCGCCGAGACCGGTGCCGGCCAGCACGGCGTGGCCACCGCGACCGCGTGTGCCTTGCTCGGCCTGGACTGCGTGATCTACATGGGCGCCGTCGACACCGCGCGACAGGCACTCAATGTCGCTCGGATGCGCCTGCTGGGTGCCGAGGTCGTCTCGGTCGAGTCCGGCTCGAAAACCCTCAAGGACGCCATCAACGACGCGTTCCGCGACTGGGTGACCAACGCCGACAACACCTATTACTGCTTCGGCACTGCCGCCGGGCCGCACCCGTTCCCGACGATGGTCCGCGACTTCCAGCGAGTGATCGGGCTCGAGACACGGGTGCAGATCCAGGATCAGGCCGGCCGGCTGCCCGACGCCGTCACCGCCTGCGTGGGCGGCGGATCCAACGCGATCGGCATCTTCCACGCCTTCCTCGACGACGCGAGTGTCCGGCTGGTCGGTTACGAGGCAGCCGGCGACGGCGTCGAAACCGGCCGCCATGCCGCCACGTTCACCGGCGGATCGCCAGGCGCGTTCCAGGGGTCGTATTCGTTTCTGCTGCAGGACGAGGACGGGCAGACGATCGAATCGCATTCCATCTCGGCAGGCCTGGACTATCCGGGCGTGGGTCCGGAGCACGCCTGGCTGAAAGACACTGGGCGGGCCCAATACCGCCCGATCACCGACACCGAAGCGATGGACGCATTCCGGCTGTTGTGCCGGACCGAAGGCATCATCCCGGCGATCGAGTCGGCACACGCGGTCGCCGGCGCCCTCAAGCTTGGCCTTGAGATGGGCTCCAGCGCAATCATCGTGGTGAACCTGTCCGGCCGCGGAGACAAAGACGTCGAGACCGCTGCGAAGTGGTTCAACCTGCTGGATGAGGGTGGCGATGCGGGCAGCGCAGCTGCCCGGGGGGAAGCCGGACAATCGGGCCGGGACAAAGGATGACCGTCGAGCAGAGCGAAAAGAGTCGTCTGCAAGCACTTTTCAGTATGTGCCGCGGCGAGCAGCGTGCGGCGCTGATCGGATATCTGCCAACCGGATACCCCGATGTCCCGACGTCGATCGATGCGATGAAAGCGCTGACCGAATCCGGGTGCGACCTCATCGAAGTCGGGGTCCCGTATTCCGATCCAGGCATGGACGGACCCGTGATCGCCAGCGCCGCGGAGGTCGCGTTGCGCGGTGGAGTGCGGGTGCGCGACACGTTGGCGGCCGTCGAGGCGATCAGCGCAGCGGGTGGTCGTGCGGTCGTCATGACGTACTGGAACCCGGTGCTGCGCTACGGCGTTGACGCGTTCGCGCGCGACCTGGCCGCAGCGGGCGGCTACGGGCTGATCACTCCGGACCTCATTCCCGACGAAGCGGACGCATGGCTGGCGGCATCCGAGCAACACCAGCTCGATCGCATCTTTCTGGTCGCGCCGTCATCGACGCACCAGCGCCTGGCGGACACTGTGGCGGCATCGCGCGGATTTGTCTACGCGGCATCGACGATGGGTGTGACCGGTGCCCGCGACGTGGTGTCGAATGCCGCGCCGGAATTGGTCGGCCGGGTCAAAGAAGTATCTGACATCGCCGTCGGAGTGGGATTGGGCGTCCGGTCGCGCGAACAGGCCGCCGAGATCGCCCGCTACGCAGACGGTGTCATCGTGGGATCGGCGCTGGTCTCCGCGCTTACTGACGGCTTGCCGACGATGCGTGCTTTGAGTGAAGAACTCGCCGCCGGTGTCCGCCAGAGGATTTCGACACCATGACGACGACGGTGCTCGCGTATATCCCGAGCCCGCCTCAGGGCGTGTGGCATCTAGGCCCCGTCCCGCTTCGGGCTTACGCGTTGTTCATCATCATCGGGATCATCGCTGCGTTGCTGATCGGCGATCGGCGTTGGGAAGCGCGCGGTGGCGAGCGCGGCGTGATCTACGACATCGCGCTGTGGTCAGTGCCGTTCGGGCTGATCGGTGGCCGGCTATACCACCTGGCCACCGACTGGCGGACATACTTCGGCGAAGGTGGTGCCGGACCCATTGCGGCGCTGCGTATTTGGGACGGCGGTCTGGGAATCTGGGGAGCGGTCGCATTGGGCGGCGTGGGCGCGTGGATCGCCTGCCGGCGCCGTGACATCCCGCTCCCGGCGTTCGGCGACGCGATCGCGCCCGGCCTCGTTCTCGCGCAGGCGATCGGCCGACTCGGGAACTACTTCAACCAAGAGCTTTTCGGCCGCGAGACCACGATGCCGTGGGGCCTGGAAATCTTCTACCGCCGCGACCCGGCCGGATTCGTCGACGTGCATTCGCTCGACGGGGTATCGACCGGGCAGCTGGCGATGGTCGTCCAGCCCACCTTCCTGTACGAATTGCTCTGGAATCTACTGATTTTCGTTGTTCTGATCGTTTTGGACCGCCGGTTCACGTTCGGTCACGGCCGCCTTTTCGCGACGTACGTCGCGGGCTACTGCATCGGCCGGTTCTGGGTCGAGCTGCTGCGTGACGACACGGCCACCCATATCGCCGGCATCCGGATCAACTCCTTCACCTCCACGTTCGTCCTGATCGGCGCGGTGGTGTATCTGATCCTGGCGCCCAAGGGCCGCGAGGATCCGGCAACGCTCAGTGGCTCGGCCGCCGAGTTGCTGGAACCGGACTCCATCGACGCAGACAACGCAGACGACGCCGCGCCCGCCGAGACCCCGAAGGCCAGCCCGACCGTCGTCGCTGCGGAGACAGACGCCGAGCCGGCCGGCACCGCGGTGCTCGATACGCCGGACGTCGAAGCTGAAGCCGTGGCGGTGGAGGCGGATGCGGCCGAGACCGACTCGCCTGAGGTCGAGGTCGACGCGGCGGAGGAACACAGCGACGACCCGCAGGAAGCGGCGTACGAGGATTCCGACTCCGAGCAGCCCGATTCGAGCGAGAAGAAGCCGGACGAGGAGTGATGTCCAGCCCAGCTGCGCGCGGCGCCGACCGGCCCACTGAACGCTGGTATCGGCGACATCTGTTCGCGGTGCTCGGCACGGGCGCCGCTGTTGGCAGGTGCGCTCGGCTACATCGGCCTGGTCGACCCGCACAAGCCCGACTCGATCTTTCCGATCTGCCCATTCCGGCTGCTCACCGGGTTGAACTGCCCCGGATGCGGCGGGCTACGGATGATCCACGACGTGCTGCACGGGCATCTCGCCGCGGCGATCAACGACAACGTGGTGCTTCTGGTCGGGATTCCGCTGCTGGCGGGGTGGGCTCTGCTGCGCCGCCGCCGCGGAAAGCTGCCGTTGACACTCCCGGCGACGGCAGCCGTGATGATCACACTTCTCGGCTGGACGGTGGTCCGCAACCTGCCGGGATTCCCGTTGGTTCCCTCGTTGCTCACCCACTAGCCCGCTGCGCGAAGCGGAGCTGACGCGAGATGATCAGCTCGCGCGACTATGCTGATTTTCGTGGCAAGACGCGGAAAGATCGTCTGTACTCTCGGTCCGGCCACCAGTTCCGACGAGTCCGTCAAAGCGCTGGTCGAGGCTGGAATGGACGTCGCCAGACTCAACTTCAGCCATGGCGACTACAGCGACCACAAAGCGGCCTATGACCGGGTGCGGGCCGCCTCCAATGCCACCGGCCGTGCGGTGGGTGTGTTGGCCGATCTGCAAGGCCCCAAAATCAGGCTCGGCCGATTCGCTGACGGGCCGACGTATTGGGCCGACGGCGAATTCGTGCGGATCACCGTCGCGGACTGTGCAGGCAACCACGACCGAGTGTCGACCACCTACAAGCAGTTGGCTCAGGACGCCGTGCCCGGTGACCGGGTTCTGGTCGACGACGGCAACGTCGGGTTGGTGGTCGACCACATCGAGGGCGACGACGTCGTGTGCCAGGTCACCGAAGGCGGCCCGGTCAGCAACAACAAGGGAATGTCGCTGCCCGGGATGAGTGTGTCGGCGCCCCCATTGTCGGAGAAAGACATCGACGATCTCGAGTTCGCGATGCACCTGGGCGTCGACATGGTGGCGCTCTCGTTCGTGCGCTCCCCGTCGGACGTCGAGCTCGTACACGAAGTGATGGACCGGGTGGGCCGCCGCGTTCCGGTCATCGCGAAACTCGAGAAGCCAGAAGCCATCGACAATCTCGAGGCCGTGGTGCTGGCCTTCGATGCGGTGATGGTCGCCCGCGGGGATCTGGGTGTGGAGCTGCCGTTGGAGGAGGTGCCGCTGGTTCAGAAGCGCGCCATCCAAATGGCAAGGGAGAACGCCAAACCCGTGATCGTGGCGACCCAGATGCTCGAGTCGATGATCGAGCACTCACGGCCTACCAGGGCCGAGGCATCCGACGTCGCCAACGCCGTGCTCGATGGCGCCGACGCGGTGATGCTGTCCGGCGAAACGTCGGTCGGTAAGTATCCGTTGGCCGCGGTCCAGACGATGGCCCGAATCATCTGTGCCGTCGAAGAGAATTCGACGGCCGCGCCGCCGCTGACGCACGTGCCGCGGACCAAGCGCGGCGTGATCAGCTACGCCGCCCGCGATATCGGTGAGCGGCTCGACGCCAAGGCGCTGGTCGCGTTCACCCAATCCGGCGATACCGTTCGGCGGCTGGCGCGGCTGCACACGCCGCTTCCGCTGTTGGCGTTCACCCCGCTGCCCGAGGTGCGCAGCCAGCTGGCGATGACGTGGGGCACGGAGACCTTCATCGTCGGGATCATGCAAACCACCGACGGCATGATCCGCCAGGTGGACAAGTCGCTGCTGTCGCTGGGCCGCTACAAGCGCGGCGACCTGGTCGTCATCGTCGCCGGCGCACCGCCGGGCACGGTGGGGTCGACCAACCTGATTCACGTGCATCGCATCGGCGAAGAAGACGTCTAACTCGCCCGCCTGAGCTCACCAGGCCGCCCGTTGATGATGCGCTCCGCGCAGCGGAGGGCTGAGGACTCGGGCCATTAGGCTGGCCCGGTGTCTGACTTCGACGAGCTGATGGCGGTGCTGGACCTGCGCGACAAGGGCGACGACGTGTTCGTCGGAACCCACCCCAGCAAGAACCCACCGCGGACGTTCGGCGGACTGATGATGGCGCAGTCGTTCGTGGCGGCCGAGCCGCACCCGCACCCGCGAGCTGCCACCCAACGCGCTGTCGGCGCATTTCATCAACGGCGGCGACACCGACAAGGACATGGAATTTCAGGTGTTCCGGTTGCGCGATGAGCGCCGTTTCGCCAACCGCCGCGTCGACGTGACGCAGGACGGAGTTCTGTTGGCGACGGTGTTCGTCTCGTATCTGGCCGGCGGCCGCGGTCTCGAGCACAGCGTCGAGCCGCCCGCTGTCGCCGATCCGGAGACCCTGCCGTCGATCAAGGAGCTGCTGCAGGGCTACGAGGAGAAAGTCCCGCACTTCGCCAATGCGTTGCAGCCCATCGAATGGCGTTACAACAACGATCCGTCCTGGGTGATGCGCGACAAAGGCAATCGGCTTGATCACAACCGGGTTTGGGTCAAAGCCGACGGGGTGCTGCCCGACGACCCGGTACTGCATACCGCCACGATGCTGTACTGCTCGGACACCACCGTGCTGGATTCGATCATCACGACGCACGGGCTGTCCTGGGGATTCGACCGGATCTTCGCTGCGACGGTCAACCATTCGGTCTGGTTCCACCGTCAAGTCGATTTCAACGACTGGGTGCTGTACTCCACGTCCTCGCCGGTCGCGACGGATTCCCGTGGACTCGGAACCGGCTACTTCTTCGACAGGTCTCGGCGACCGGTGGCCAGCGTCGTGCAAGAGGGTCTGGTGAAGTATTTCCCCGACACGCGCTGAGTCAGCGAAAAGCTCTGACTGCAGAACAATTCTAGGGTCGCGATGCCGGCGTCAACGTGACGCTCAGCCGGTCCTGAACGCTGTGCCGAAACTGATCTGCACAGTGCTGCTGCGCGATCTTGGTTTTCGCCGGCCTTCTGGATGCAGTCGATGTAGTCGCCGCCCCGGACGTCCTTCCAGACCGTCGTCCAGATCGCGATGAACGCCACGCCGACAACGATTGCCAAGCCGCCCAACACGATACCGGCGATCGCGACGCCGCCGTTGTCGGCGATGCCACGCTTGACTCGCCCACGCCCGACGGCGCCGATCACCATCGCGATGACACCCAGAATGATGGGGGCAAACACGGTCGCGACACTCAATAGAGCAACGACGGCCAGCACCAGCGCGGCGATACCGAGCCCGTTCTTCGGCGCTACCGGTTGCGGGGGAGCGTAGTAGGGCGGTGCATGACCGGGCTGGTACGGATACAGCGGCCCGGCGTTCTCCCGTCGTAACCGGCTGGTCCGGCGATCCGGTCATGGCTCGCTCTCTGATCGGGCGACATGGACGACTTCTGCCCAGAATACGCGTCGGCGCAGAACCGCAATGCGCATTCGGGCTTACCGCACAACCCAATTCACGGTCAGTAGAGTGCATGCCGCGAATTAGGCCGCGTTCGTCGGTGCTCCTGCCACAGCCTTCTCGATCCGCCGAGACGCACTCCGGATGCCGAACGACGACACGATCTCGAAGACCCCGATGACGATCAGCCAGATCGCGACCACCAGTGTCAGGATCTCGATCGACTCCAGGGGAGATCCGAGCATCACGAGGCCGGCCAGCAGGCTGACCGCGCCGAGGAAGATCTGCCAGCCACGGCCCGGTAGGTGAGGATCGCTGATCGCCGAGATGGTCGTTGCCACACCGCGGAAGATGAAGCCGATGCCGATCCAGATGGCAAGCAGCAGAATCGCATAGCCCTGACCGAAGTGCCGGAAACACAGCACCGCCAGCACCAGCGACGCGGCCCCGCTGATGAACGACAGCACTCGTCCACCGGCGGAGACGTGCAGGGTGAACGCGAAGAAGACTTGGACGGCACCGGTGACCAGCAGGTAGATGCCGAAGAGCGCGGCAGCGATGACGATGGAATGTTCGGGCAGAACTTTAACCAGGATGCCCAGGGTCAGCGAGAGGATCCCGGACAGCAGGGTCGACTTCCACAGATGCGGCAACAACTTTGGAGCGGCAGTGGTTTCCATGCCCGGATCTTCGCACAAACGCTCATCGAGGTGGGAGATTTGCGCGGCGTCAGACCCTGGCAGTCTGCGTGAGCCTCGGTACGGACGGCGCCGAAACCGGTGTCGGGCTTGCGCCCGATCAGGTACCAGGTGCGCATGCACCCTTTGCCCTTGATTTCGATCTCGCCACGCTCCTGCAGCACGAAGTCATCCTTCAGCCGTTGATAGACGTCCTCGGGCACCTGGATCCGGCCGACCGAATCGGTGGATTCCATCCGCGACGCGACGTTGACTGCGTCGCCCCACACGTCGTAGAAGAATCGCCGTGATCCCACGACGCCCGCAACGACGGGCCCGGATGCCAGCCCGATTCGCAGCGGCAGCGGATCACCTCGCGAATCCTTGAGTACGCGAACGACTTCGGCCATGTCGAGCGCGAAATCTGCCAGCGCCTTCACGTGATCGGCCCGTGGCTGCGGCACGCCGCTGACGACCATGTAGGAATCACCGCTGACCTTGATCTTCTCCAGGCCATGCTTGTCGACCAGCGCGTCGAAGTCACCGTAAAGCCGGTCCAGGAAAAGGATTAACTGATCCGGCGGCATATCGCTGGCACGTTCGGTGAAGCCGGCGATGTCGGCGAACAGGACCGACGCGTCTTCGTATTTGTCGGCAATGATGTTGCGCGCCGGGTCTTTTAGCCGCTCGGCGATGCTGGCCGGCAAAATGTTGGACAGCAGTGCCTCGGACCGCTCGTACTCCACCTCCATCGCGGCTTCGGCGCGAACGATTTCGCGCACCGCGTACCAGACGGTCGTCACGACCATGACGCAGGCGGAGACGGTGGTGACGATGAAGCTCAGCGACAGGGCCCACGGCGGGTTGGGCGCCGGTGTCGCGGGGGACCAGGAATTGCAACGTGATCACCATGCTGGCGGCGATCGCGGCAAGAATCGCGGCAAGAAAAATGCGGTCGACGCCGAGCTGCAGCACGATCAGGCACGCCGCGACCAGGAAGTAGAACTGCAGCCCCGAGCCGGTGCCGACGAACCAGCAGATCGCGAAGATCGACAGGTAGGCGGTGCAGATGAAGGTCAACGGCGGGAGGAGTTCGCCGAAGCGATGCAAAAGCGGCACGGAGGCGTAGATCGCGGCGCCGACGATGTTGATGACACCGGTCCACCACAGGTTGGGCGTCGTAGAAAACCTGGACAAAGCCGAAGCCTGCGCTGATGAATACCGCCATCGCGGCGGTGAGGTTCAAGATGCGGCGCCGCCGCGCAATGCGCTCGGCATAGACCTGGCTGCGGGCGCGTGGCTGCGCCCGCACAGCTGCTACACAATCCGGTGATCGCCGCGAACCTGCTGGTTGTTGGGCGGCGCACCGCTTAGCCACCACAGCAAAAGCCTAACCGGTGGATGGAAAGCTGTGTGGAGTCTTTGGGTGCCCTCGGTGAGATTCGAACTCACACTGGACGGGTTTTGAATCCGTTTCCTCTGCCAGTTGGGATACGAGGGCCTGCTCACTACGGCCTCCCACCATAGAGGATCGGTCGATGCGAGCCGACTCACAGCCCCGCAGTCGTGGATCGGCGCGGTACACGGGAGAATGTCCCCATGACCGACGACGACGCGCGTCCCCCGCACCGGGTTTTGATCGCCGAGGACGAGGCGCTGATCCGGCTCGATCTGGCCGAGATGCTGCGCGAAGAGGGCTACGAGATCGTCGGCGAGGCCGGCGACGGCCAGGAAGCCGTCGAGCTGGCCGAAAAGCTGAAGCCCGATCTGGTGATCATGGACGTCAAGATGCCGCGCCGTGACGGGATCGACGCCGCGTCGGAGATCGCCAGCAAGCGCATCGCGCCGATCGTGATCCTCACCGCGTTCAGCCAGCGCGACCTCGTGGAGAAGGCGCGCGATGCCGGGGCGATGGCGTACCTGGTGAAGCCGTTCACGATCTCCGACCTCATCCCCGCAATTGAGGTGGCGCTCAGCCGATTCAGCGAAATCAAGGCGTTGGAACACGAGGTCGAGACGCTGTCCGATCGGCTGGAGACCCGCAAGCTCGTCGAGCGGGCCAAAGGGCTGCTGCAGGCCAATCAGGGCATGACCGAGCCCGAGGCGTTCAAGTGGATCCAGCGCGCGGCGATGGACCGTCGCACGACCATGAAGCACGTCGCCGAGGTTGTTTTGGAAACCCTCGACACGTCCAAGGAAGCGCCGGCCAAGGAGGCCTAGCGCGCGACGATCACCGAGGACCCGTGGCCGAACAGGCCCTGGTTCGCCGTGACGCCGACTGTCGCGTCCTCCACCTGCCGGCCGGTGGCCTGACCGCGCAATTGCCAGGTCAACTCGCAGACCTGCGCGATCGCCTGGGCCGGGATGGCCTCTCCAAAGCAGGCCAGCCCGCCCGATGCGTTGACCGGAACCTTGCCGCCGAGGGCGGTGGCGCCGCTGCGCAGCAGCGCCTCGGCCTCACCCCTGGGGCACAGTCCCAGATGCTCATACCAGTCGAGTTCCAATGCGGTGGACAGGTCGTAGACCTCGGCCAGGCTCACGTCTTCGGGCCCGATGCCGGCTTCGGCATAGGCCGCATCGAGGATCTGATCCTTGAACACCCGCTCCGGGGCAGGTGCCACGGCCGTGGAATCCGTTGCGATGTCGGGTAATTCGGGCAGGTGCTGCGGGTACTGCGGGGTCACCGTGCTCACGGCGCGCACCGAGGGCACGCCGTCCAGGGAGCCGAGGTGCTTACGGGCGAAGTCCGCGCTGGCCACGATCAGCGCGGCTGCGCCGTCCGAGGTGGCGCAGATGTCGAGCTGGCGCAGCGGGTCGCTGACGACCGGGCTGGCCAGCACGTCCTCGATCGAGGATTCCTTGCGGTAGCGGGCATTCGGGTTCTGCAGGCCGTGCTGGGAGTTCTTGACCTTCACCTGGGCGAAGTCCTCCGAGGTCGCCCCGTAGAGGTCCATCCGGCGACGCGCCAGCAGCGCGAAGTAGACCGGGTTCATCGCGCCGATCAGGTGGAAGCGCTGCCAGTCCGGGTCGTTCTTGCGTTCGCCGCCGACCGGGGCGAAGGCACCTTTGGGGGTGGTGTCAGCGCCGATGACCAGCGCGACGTCGCAGAACCCGGCCAGAATGTGGGCGCGTGCGCTCTGCAGTGCTTGCGAACCGCTGGCACACGCGGCGTAGCTGGAGCTGACCGGCACGCCGTTCCAGCCGAGCTTCTGGGCGAACGTCGAACCGGCGATGAAGCCCGGGTAGCCGTTGCGGATGGTGTCGGCCCCGGCGACCAACTGGATCTGCCGCCAGTCCAGGCCGGCTTCCGCCAGTGCCGCGCGTGCGGCGACGACGCCGTATTCGGTGAAGTCCCGGCCCCACTTGCCCCACGGGTGCATGCCGGCGCCGAGAATGTAGAGCGGATCTGGGCTCATGGTCATCTGCGCCGCTCCTCGCCACTTTTTCCGATCGCGCTGCCCTGTTTATCGTCGCCGGCGCGCCTCCAGGCGTGCACGAGTCGTTCGACCCCGTCGGCGTCGGTGTACAGGGTCATGGTGGCCAGTTCCATCTCCATCCCGACCTTCAGGTCGGCGGCCAGGGTGCCCTCGACGACCTTGCCCAGCACGATGATTCCCTCGTCCGCCAGTTCCACCGCGGCGATGGCGAACGGCTCGAACGGATCCGGGGCGGGATAGGGCGCCGGCGGTGGATAGCGGTTCTCGGTATAGCTCCACAGCGTTCCGCGCCGCGACAACGCGACGGCCTCTAGTTTGTCGCTGTCGCAGGCCGGATTGGGACAGTTGTTCTCCCGTGGCGGGAAGACATACGTGCCGCACTTGGGGCACTTACTGCCGATCAGATGGGCATTGTTGGCGTCATCGGTGGCAAACCACCCATCGATAGCCGGTTCTGGGCTGGTGACCTCGGGCACCGGGCCAGCCTACCGAGAACGGCAGCAAAACTGAAACGTGTTGCAGTTTGTTGGGCGAAGCCCTGCGTCTCGCCGATGAGTTCGGCGGGCTCCAGAGGTCTTTACGTCGGACATGCCAGGCAAACGAAGGAAATATCAATGGTGATCGTCGCCGGTTTTCTGGTGGTTGAGCCCTCGCAACGGGAGAACTATCTGACCGACTGCAGGGGCGTCGTACGGCAGGCCCGCCGGACGCCGGGTTGTCTGGACTATGCAATCAGCGCCGACCTGCTCGATCCGGATCGCATCGACATTTTCGAACGGTGGGAGTCGCAGGCCGCTGTTGACGCGTTTCGCGGCGGCGGACCGAGCGACGGACAACAAGCCGTCATCGTGTCCGCTTCGGTTTCCGAATACGACGTGGGCGGACAGCGGCTGTTGACGTAGTTGTCCGTAGCGGTGCCTAGAGTTGACGACGTGAGCCCAGCCAGGACCGCGAGCAAGAAGACAGAGGCCGGCAAGGCCATCGACGGCAAACCCACGTTGATGCTGCTTGACGGCAATTCACTGGCTTACCGGGCCTTCTATGCGTTGCCCGCCGAGAATTTCAAAACACGCGATGGGCTGACCACGAACGCGGTGTACGGGTTCACCGCGATGTTGATCAATCTGCTGCGGGATGAGGCGCCCAGCCACATCGCCGCCGCGTTCGACGTCTCACGCCAGACGTTTCGCTCCGACCGCTTTCCGGAATACAAGGCCAACCGCTCAGCCACGCCCGACGAGTTCCGCGGGCAAATCGACGTCACCAAGGAAGTCCTTGCCGCACTGGGTATTACGGTGCTCGCAGAGCCGGGCTTCGAAGCCGATGACCTGATCGCGACGCTGACGACTCAGGCCGAAAACGAGGGCTACCGGGTACTGGTGGTGACCGGTGACCGGGACGCGCTACAGCTGGTCAGCGACGACGTGACGGTGCTGTACCCGCGTAAGGGCGTCAGCGAACTGACCCGCTTCACCCCAGAGGCCGTTGTCGAGAAATACGGCCTGACGCCGAAGCAGTACCCCGACTTCGCCGCGCTGCGCGGCGACCCGAGCGACAACTTGCCCGGCATCCCGGGTGTCGGCGAGAAGACCGCGTCCAAATGGATCACCGAATACGGCTCGCTGCAGGCGCTCGTCGACGACGTCGACTCGGTGCGCGGCAAGGTCGGTGATGCGTTGCGGGCGAATCTGTCCAGCGTCGTGCTCAACCGCGAGCTCACCGACTTGGTGCGTGACGTGCCACTGGCGCAGACGCCGGACACGCTGCGCATGCAGCCCTGGGATCGCGACCAGATCCACCAGCTGTTCGACCAGCTGGAATTCCGGGTGCTGCGGGACCGGCTGTTCGACACCCTGGCCGCCGTCGAGCCCGAGGTCGACGAGGGCTTCGACGTGCGCGGGGGAGCGCTGGAGCCCGGCACGGTCGCGCGGTGGCTGGCCGACCACGTCTCCGACGGTCGCCGAGCGGGCCTGGCAGTGGTGGGTACGCATCTGCCCTACGACGGCGACGCCACCGCGCTGGCGATCGCCGCCCCTGACGGCGACGGCGGTTTCATCGACACCACGACGCTGACAGCCGAGGATGATGCGGCGCTGGCCGCCTGGCTTGCCGACCCGCAGCAACCAAAAGCCTTGCACGAGGCCAAGTTGGCGATCCACGATCTCGCCGGACGAGGCTGGCCGCTGAACGGCGTCAGCTCCGACACCGCGCTGGCCGCCTACCTGGTTCGGCCCGGACAGCGCAGCTTCACCCTCGACGACTTGTCGCTGCGCTATCTGCGTCGCGAGCTGCGCGCGGAAACATCGGAACAGCAACAGCTTTCGTTGCTCGATGACAGCGAAGGCGTCGACGAGCAGGCCGTGCAGACCGCGGTGCTGCGCGCCCGTGCCGTCGTAGACCTCGCCGCCGCACTCGACGTCGAGCTGGATCGCATCGACTCCACGTCCCTGCTGGCCGAGATGGAACTGCCGGTGCAACGGGTGCTGGCGGCCATGGAGGCCGTCGGGATCGCCGTCGACCTGGACCAATTGAGTTCACTGCAAAGCCAATTCGGCGACCAGATCCGCGACGCCGCCGAGGCGGCATACGCCGTAATCGGCAAGCAGATCAACCTCGGCTCACCAAAACAGCTGCAGGTGGTGCTCTTCGACGAGCTGGAGATGCCGAAAACCAAACGGACCAAAACCGGGTATACCACCGACGCGGATGCGCTCCAGACCCTGTTCGACAAGACCGGGCATCCGTTCCTTCAGCATCTGCTCGCGCACCGCGACGTCACCCGGCTGAAAGTCACCGTCGACGGTTTGCTGAATGCCGTTGCCGGCGATGGTCGTATCCACACCACCTTCAACCAGACGATTGCGGCGACCGGCCGGCTGTCGTCCACCGATCCCAACCTGCAGAACATCCCGATCCGCACCGACGCCGGTCGACAGATCCGGGACGCATTCGTCGTCGAAGGAGCTGCCAAGTACACCGAGCTGATGACCGCCGACTACAGCCAGATCGAGATGCGGATCATGGCGCACCTGTCCCGCGACGACGGCCTGATCGAAGCCTTCAACACCGGAGAGGACCTGCACTCGTTCGTCGCGTCGCGGGCGTTCGGCGTGCCGATCGAGGAGGTGACCGGCGAGCTTAGGCGCCGGGTCAAGGCGATGTCCTACGGGCTGGCGTACGGCTTGAGCGCCTACGGCCTGGCGGCCCAGCTGAAGATCTCCACCGAAGAAGCCAAAGTTCAGATGGACCAGTACTTCGCCCGGTTCGGCGGGGTGCGTGACTACCTGCTGAACATCGTCGAGCAGGCCCGCAAGGACGGCTACACATCGACGGTGCTGGGCCGTCGCCGCTACCTTCCCGAGCTGGACAGCAGCAATCGGCAGGTCCGTGAGTCCGCCGAGCGGGCTGCGCTCAACGCGCCGATTCAGGGCAGCGCCGCCGACATCATCAAGGTCGCGATGATCGGGGTTGACAACGCGCTGACCGAAGCGGGCCTGACGTCACGCATGCTGCTGCAGGTCCACGACGAACTTTTGTTCGAGGTCGCCGAGGGTGAACGCGAGCAGCTCGAAGCGCTGGTGCGGGACAAAATGGGCGGCGCGTACCCGCTTGACGTGCCGCTGGAGGTGTCGGTCGGCTACGGCCGCAGCTGGGACACCGCCGCCCATTAGCGTCCGACCGCCGACCGATCACGACGAATTCCCCGGTTTACGAGGAGACGCCAGTGGGCCGGGTTTGGCCTGCGTAGGCCTAGTCGAGTAGCCTCAACAAGGTAGTCCGGCAGCAATTCCGGGCGATCGAATTAAATCCAGCTTTTGTCCCTACGACCTCAACCTGTCCGGAGCAACCCAACAATATGCCGAGTCCCACCGTCACCTCGCCGCAAGTAGCCGTCAACGACATTGGCTCGAGCGAGGATTTTCTCGCCGCCATCGATAAAACAATCAAGTACTTCAACGATGGCGACATCGTCGAAGGGACCATCGTCAAGGTCGACCGGGACGAGGTTCTCCTCGACATCGGCTACAAGACCGAAGGCGTCATCCCTTCTCGCGAACTGTCCATCAAGCACGACGTCGACCCCAATGAGGTCGTTTCCGTGGGAGATGAAGTCGAAGCCCTGGTCCTCACCAAAGAGGACAAAGAAGGCCGGCTGATCCTGTCCAAGAAGCGGGCTCAATACGAGCGCGCTTGGGGCACGATCGAGGCACTCAAGGAGAAAGACGAGGCCGTCAAGGGCACCGTCATCGAGGTCGTCAAGGGTGGTCTGATCCTCGACATCGGCCTGCGTGGCTTCCTGCCTGCGTCGCTGGTCGAGATGCGCCGGGTCCGCGATCTGCAGCCGTACATCGGCAAGGAGATCGAAGCCAAGATCATCGAGCTGGACAAGAACCGCAACAACGTGGTGCTGTCCCGTCGTGCCTGGCTGGAGCAGACCCAGTCCGAGGTGCGCAGCGAGTTCCTCAACCAGCTGCAGAAGGGCGCCATCCGCAAGGGTGTGGTGTCCTCGATCGTCAACTTCGGCGCGTTCGTCGACCTCGGCGGCGTCGACGGTCTGGTGCACGTCTCCGAGTTGTCCTGGAAGCACATCGACCACCCGTCCGAAGTCGTCCAGGTGGGCGACGAGGTCACCGTCGAGGTGCTCGACGTGGACATGGACCGCGAGCGGGTTTCATTGTCGCTCAAGGCGACTCAGGAAGACCCGTGGCGGCACTTCGCCCGCACCCACGCCATCGGCCAGATCGTGCCGGGCAAGGTCACCAAACTGGTGCCGTTCGGTGCGTTCGTCCGTGTCGAAGAAGGCATCGAAGGCCTGGTACACATCTCCGAGCTGGCTGAGCGTCACGTCGAGGTGCCCGACCAAGTTGTCGCCGTCGGTGACGACGCGATGGTCAAGGTCATCGACATCGACCTGGAGCGTCGCCGGATCTCGCTGAGCCTCAAGCAGGCCAACGAGGACTACACCGAGGAATTCGACCCCGCCAAGTACGGTATGGCCGACAGCTACGACGAGCAGGGCAACTACATCTTCCCCGAGGGCTTCGACGCCGAAACCAACGAGTGGCTCGACGGTTTCGACACGCAGCGCACCGAGTGGGAGGCCCGCTACGCCGAGGCCGAGCGGCGGCACAAGATGCACACCGCGCAGATGGAGAAGTTCGCCGCTGCAGAGGCCGAAGAGGCCGCCCGGCCGCAGTCGAGCAGCTCGTCGAGCGACGACGCGCCCACCGGTGGCTCACTGGCCAGCGACGCGCAGCTCGCCGCACTGCGGGAGAAGCTCGCAGGCAGCGCCTAACAGTTAGATCCGAACGAACGCCCCGGCTCAGCAGAGTCGGGGCGTTCGTCTTTTCGGCGCGAGCCGGAGGAGTAGGCCCAGCGGCGCCCTGACACACTGGTGCGGTGCTGCGCATTGGCCTGTCCGGCGGTATCGGCGCCGGAAAGTCGACCGTGTCCTCAACATTGAGCGATCTCGGCGGAGTCGTCGTCGACGGCGACGTGATCTCCCGTGAGGTCGTCGAGCCGGGCACCGAGGGCCTGGCCAAGCTGGTCGAGGCGTTCGGTGAACAGATCCTGTCCGACGACGGCTCGCTCAACCGGCCGGCGCTGGCCGCTATCGCCTTCAGCGACGAAGAGAAGCGCCAGACGTTGAACGGCATTGTGCATCCGCTGGTCGGCAAGCGCCGGGCCGAATTGATCGCCAATGCCGGCGAGGACGCCGTGGTGGTGGAGGACATCCCGCTGCTGGTGGAATCCGGAATGGCGCCGATGTTCCCGTTGGTGGTGATCGTCAACGCCGACGAAGACCTCCGGGTGAAGCGGTTGATCGAACACCGGGGTTTCACCGAGGAGGACGCCCGCGCCCGGATCGCCGCACAGGCCACCGAGGAACAGCGTCGAGCGGTCGCTGACGTGTGGCTCGACAACACCGGCAGCTCAGAGGAATTGGTCGAGCAGGCGCGCGAGCTGTGGCATCAGCGGATCCTGCCCTTCGCGCGCAACCTCGAGGCCGGTGAGCCGGCCCGCGCCCGCCCGGTGTTGGTGCCCTATGACCCATCCTGGCCAGTACAGGCCCGCCGCATCGTGGCACGGCTGAACACCGCGTGCGGACACCACGCTATCCGCATCGACCACATCGGTTCGACGGCGGTGGAAGGGCTCGATGCCAAGGACGCCATCGACATCCAGGTGACGGTCGCCTCGCTAGACGCCGCCGACGAGTTGGCCGAGGCGCTGACCAGCGCGGGATATCCGCGCATGCCGATCGCCGCGGACGTGAGCAAGCCGGATTCCCGCAGCACCGTCGCTGAGTTCGACCATACCGGCGATGAAGCTTTGTGGCACAAGCGGATTCATGCATCGGCCGACCCGGGCCGCCCGACCAACGTTCATCTGCGCGTCGACGGCTGGCCCAATCAGCAGTTCGCGCTGCTGTTCGTCGACTGGCTGGCGGCCAATCCCGATGCGCGGGACCACTATCTGGCAGTCAAGCGGGAAGCCGAGCGCGCGGCAACGCCTGACAGCGGTATCGAGGCCTACGTGGCCACGAAGGAGCCGTGGTTTCTCGATGCCTACCGCCAGGCGTGGGGCTGGGCGGACATGTCGGGCTGGCAGCCCTAGTCGGTCTAAAGAGTGGGCAGCGGTGCGCCGCAGGGCAACACGCCGTTCATCGGGTCGGCGCTGCCGGGTGCCGGGTGGACCACCTGATCGATCTGGACGAATACCTTGTCGTCCACGTCGATTTCGCAATGCACACTCGCGGAATACGGCCACTTCACCGCTACCTGCATACCGGCGCGATGAGGATCCGCCAGCACAGCATTGGCTTGGAAAGCGTTGCCGGGAAACGCACTCAACTGGGCCATGTTCGTCTGATTCTCAGCGGTGATGAAGGTCGCCTGACTACCGGGGGCCACGCCGTCGACCCGCGCGACATACGTGATGTTGTGCATATCGGCCCGCGCCGTTGCGGGAATCAACTGCGCGCAGGCAACCGCCGTGGCGACTGCCACCCATCTGTACATCGTGCCCATGACCGCACAGATTACCGCCACCCATCGGGCCGGTCTCCCGCGTCGGCCTCGTCGTCGCGACGCTTGATCAGCAGCCACGTCTCCTCTTTGCCTTCGCGCACCCTGGTCAGCGCGTAGTCGCCCTGCAACTTGTCACCGTTCAGCAGAAACGACAGGTGTCCGCGACCGAGGCAGGTCGTCATCTCGTGGCTGGTCTTGTTGGCGTACGTGCCGTGGTCCCAAACGACTACGGCGCCGGCACCGTGGTCATCGTCGTCAATCGTCTCCTCGCTGCCGTCCTTGTCCAGCGGAAGGTCTCCAATGCGGCGCGCCATCCGTCGCTCCTGCGGGTTGAGCACCGGCCCGCGGGGGATCGCCCACGACACCAGCACACCGTCGATCTCGAGACAGAAGTCGTAGTAGTTTTCCCGCGCCGCGTGGTGCTGGATGACGAAACATGGTCCGCTCCTGCCTGTTCGCCGTCCGCGCGGTCGCCCGGTCCGCCGTTGAGGCCGGTTGTTACTTAAACCCATGCCCGGGGGCGTACCCGCTTACACACCGGGCGACTCTACGGATCTTCCAGATTTCGCCCTTAGGGGTGTATTGCCACCCCTCTTACGGTGGTCGACTGAGTTTCGCCGCGACGTTGTGCAGCAGCTCACAAATAGACGTTTGCATCGCGGGCTTGCGGGTTATTCGACACACGTATGAAAGGAGGGCACGATGCCTATCTGGGAATGGATCCTGATCGCGGCCGTAGCGGTGGTGGTGGTTGTCTCGGCGGTAGTCGCAGTCAGCATGATCAGCTTTCGCACCAAGACGAAGCGGCTCAAACAGCACTACGGCACCGAATACGAGCGGGTGGTCGACGAGACCGGAAGCGAGAAAGGCGCTGTGCGCGAACTCACCACGCGCGAACGCAAGCGCGACAAGCTCGACATCGTTGCACTCACGCCGTCAGCGCTCTCGGAGTTCACCGCCCGCTGGCAGGAGGTGCAGGCCGGGTTTGTGGACAACCCCGCGACGGCCGTCGGTGTCGCGGATCGTTTGGTGACTGAAGTGATGCGCCAAAGGGGTTATCCCGTCGACGATTTCGATCGGCGAGCCGCGGACATCTCCGTCGATCACCCGCAGATCGTGGACGACTACCGGGCGGCGCACGGTATCCACGTCTCGGAGCAGCACGCGAACACTGAGGAACAGCGGGAGGCGTTTGTGCACTATCGCGCGCTGTTCGAGAAGTTACTCGAAAACCCGACCGACAACGCAGCATCACAGGAGGCAAGCGCATGACCACCCACGAACAACGCACAGTTGACGACGCGCCTGAACAGTTCGCAGCGCCCGTCGCCGACGAACCCCAGGCCGAAGACGAGGGCAGGGTCGACGCGGACGAGGCGGAACTCGCTGCTGACGATGTCGACGTCACGCCACCAGAGCACGAACCATCAGCCGGAGAAACGCTTTTCGCTGGCGAAGATGTCGCGGATCTGCGCGCCAGATGGGCCGGCGTTCAGGCCGCGTTCGTGGACAACCCCAAGGAGTGCGTCGAAAAGGCGGACCACCTGGTCTCCGATGTGGTCGAGCAGCTGACCTCTGGATTCGCCCAGACGCGGTCACGCCTGGAAGGACAGTGGTCGCACGGCAACGAGGCCTCCACCGAAGACCTGCGGATGGCTCTGATGCACTACCGCGAATTCTTCGACCGCTTGCTTGCCGTCTAAATGAATTTTCCTGCAACAGAATTCAACGCCACGTGAGCCGCATACCTTCGTCGGTCAGCCACGCGTTGAGGTCGTAGCGGTTGCGGGCCAGGCCGTCGATGGCGGCCGCGGCTCGGCGGACCGCCAATTCGCCGGTCTCGGGTGTCAAAAGGCCGTGCCGCACCGCATCCAGCAGCTCATCGACATCGGCCAGATCCACCCCGACATGGGTGCGGACAACGAGATCGAGGTAGTGGTCCTCGGAGGTCCATTCGTTTGCGCCGGGCGTGAATTCACCGACGTCCAGGTAGTAATCCTGATCGCGCTCGTGCCCGGGGTTGAAATGAAAGACCGTCGCCCGCAATCCCAATGCGGGCAGCAGCCACGATTCGAGGTAGTGGAACTGCGGCGCGGCCGGGGGTAGGGCGGGCCAGGTAGAGGCCCCAGGGCTGCACGGTGTACTCATCGACCGCCCGCACGATCCCTTTGGGGTCGGTGTTGGTGCGGGCGCGCAGGTCGAACGTCTCGTGCTTGGGCGTGTGCATGGCGTCTACTCGTGTCCTGTCGTCTGCCTAGCGCCTTAGCCGGATCTTCCACCGGACGAAGCACGCGTAGAACACCGTCAGCCCGGCCAGCATGCCCATGTCGAGCAGCCAGAAATGTCGGGTGTGCTGCCAGAACTGGTCCTGCGGGAGCAGCGTCGGAGGCACCAGATGCCGAAGGTCGACGGTTGAAGCCGCGGCCGCGTAGCCCCAACGCGCGGGCATCAGCCAGGACAGCTGGTCCAGACCAAGCCGGCCGGTCACCGGGACCATGCCGCCGCACAGCACCAGTTGCGCCATCACCGCGACCACGAACAACGGCATGATCTGCTCGCTGGAGCGGACCAGCGACGAGATGGCCAGACCCAGAACCGCCGAGGCGACGCACGCCGCGGCGACGGTCAGGAACAGCTCGCCGGTGGCCGCGACCGTCGAGTGGCCCAGCAGCACCGCCCCGTTGCTGGGTGCGCCCTTGCCGCCCACCACGATCGTGGTGACGATGGCTGCCTGCAGAATCGCGAATCCGCAGAACACCAGCGTTTTGGCCAGCAGGTACGCCGTCGTCGACAGCCCGACTGCCTGCTCGCGCTGGAAGATGGGGCGTTCACCGACCAAGTCGCGGATCGTCAGCGCGACACCCATGAACGCCGCGGCGGGCAGCAGCAACGCGAGGATCTGCGCGGCCTCGTCAGGCGTCCCGGTATGCGGGCCGGTGGCGCGGAATCCCGTGTCACCCGGCACGGTCAGCGACAGCGCCCCCAGGATGAACGGCAGCAGTGCGAGGAAAATGAAATACGCGCGATCGGCGACGACGAGCCGAACCTGTCGGCGGGCGATCGTCGAGATTTGGCGGGGCACGCTGGTGTGAACCGGCTCGCCCAGGTCGGCCGGCGTGTCCGATTTCGACGGCGGCTGCGGCTCCTCGCGTTCCCGGAACCGGCGATTGGCCTCTTCGGGGTCGGCGCCGACCTGGCTGAAGATCTTGGCCCAGTTGGTGGTGCCCATCACGTCGCCGATGCCGTCCGGCGGTCCGCAATAGGCCGTCTTCCCGCCCGGCGCGACCAGCAGCACCTGGTCGCAGACGTCGAGGTAGGACAGCGAGTGCGTGACGACGAGCACGACCCGGCCGGCGTCGGCCAGCTGGCGCAACATCGTCATGACCTGCAGGTCCAGCGCCGGGTCCAGTCCGGAAGTGGGCTCATCGAGCATCAGGAGAGACGGCCCGGTGAGCAGCTCGAGCGCCACCGAGGCGCGCTTGCGTTGGCCGCCGGAGAGTTTGTCGACCCGGGTGTTGGCGTGCTTGGTCAGGTCGAGTTCTTCGAGCACCTGCGAGACGACCTTGGTCCGGTCGGCTTTGCTGGTGTCAGGCGGCAGGCGCAGTTCAGCCGCGTAGCTCAGTGCCTGGTTGACCGTCAGCTGCCGGTGCACGACGTCGTCCTGCGGGACCATGCCGATTCTGCTGCGGAGCGACGCGTACTCCGCGTGAATGTCGTGGCCCTCGAACGTCACCGACCCGGAGCTGGGCGTCGTATAACCGGCGATCAAGCGGGCCAGTGTGCTTTTGCCAGCGCCGGATCCTCCGATCACCGCCGTCAGCGTTCCGGGACGCGCGATCAGTGAGATATCGCTGAGCAGTTGTTTGCCGTTCTCGACGACGTACTGGACGTTGCGCACCTCTAAGCCGCCGGTGCGGGTGGCAGCCTCGGTTTCGCTGCGGCGGACCAACAAGCCACCGCTGACCACCAGGTCGATGTTGCCGACGGTGACGACGTCGCCTTCGCTGAGGATCGCCGAGCCGACCCGGGTGCCGTTGACGAACGTCCCGTTGACACTGGTGTCGCGGATCTCGGTGCCCAACGGCGTCAAGGTCAGCGTCGCGTGATAGCGGGATGCCAGCACGTCGGGGACCACGATGTCGTTGTCCGACGCCCGGCCGATCGTGACCGAGCCGGCGGGCTTCGCGGACGGCGTCGCCCGCGGCGCGATGCGTTTGACGAAGCGGGTGGCAAAATTCGCACCCTCGGCAACGCGGGCGTCGAGCATGGTGACTTCGGTGGCTGGCACGTCGTGCAGCACCGGCGTGGAGCGTGCGTTGATCACCGTGATCTCGTCGGGCGGCGGTCCGGCAGGGGGACGGCCGCCCTGGACTGTGGTGGGGTATTCCGACGGCGGCGCCGGCCTGACCTGTGGGGCGGGTCGGCCCTGCGCGACGGGCACCGGAGGGGACGGGTGGACTGCCGGCGCCACCGGACGGGCCGGCGTAGACCAGGACATCGTCTGCTGCCCGGTCGGCGGGGGTCCACTTGCCTGGGGCGGTCCGCCCCTGCCTCGGCGCGCGCCGATCTCGAACGTCAGTTGCGGCCCGCCCGCGTTGCCGATGTTGATGCTTTGCCCGTCATGGACGTCGACCACCGGTCGGCGATAGCCGTTGACGAACGTTCCATTCACCGAGCCGTTGTCGATGGCAACCCACTTGCCCTGTTCGAAACGCAGGATCAGGTGCGCGCGAGAAATCCGCGGGTCGGCGATCCGGACATCGGCACGCAGGTCGCGTCCGATGATGACGTCGTGACCCGGCACGAAGGTGCTTTCTGAGCCGTTGTGCCAAATGGTCAGAATGGGTGGGGCTGGTCGACTCACCACACCAGTATCGACTCCGCGACGGCATGGCTTCCACGGGACGCACTGTGATTCGGCTATGTGTTGCCGCGAACTGCTCTCTCGACCTCGATTCACAGCTGTTTCATAAGCGGCACAACAGGAGCGCACCGCGTCTCGCGGCATGATCCTCAATGGTGGGCAAATTCGGTGAACTCGGGCGCACCTCGGGGATGTTGAAAATGCCCGGCCCGCAAGTGATTCAAAATTGGACTCCGGCGGTAACCGAGAGACTGGTGGAGCACACGCCAAGCGAGCGAAGTAAGGGGGAACGCGTCGATGGATGAGGCGACCAGAGCTACCCAGCGCTGGGACGCCCAATCAGGGCCGCCCGCGCGGCCTCTGGCACGGCGGCGTTCCCGCAGCCTGCTGGGACGCGGCTACGCGTCGCTGCCGAACCTGGCGATCACCCGGCTGCTGACCCGGGTACCGCTGATCGGGTCGCGGCCTCGACGCGACGCGGTCGACGTCCGTCGACGCAGCGCCAACGACTCGTCGGATAGTGCGCTCGCCACGCCGACGTCGTTCGCGGGCTACACCATCCTGCGGCCCCTGGGATCCGGTGGGATGGCCGACGTCTACCTCGCCAAACACCCGCGTCTGCCGCGCCGGGACGCGCTCAAGATCTTGAGCGAAGGGACGACGGCCGACGCGGAATTCCGCGAAAGATTCAACCGCGAAGCCGATCTCGCCGCAACGCTGTGGCATCCGCACATCGTCGCGGTGCACGATCGCGGCGAGTTCGACGGTCACCTCTGGATCGCCATGGACTACGTCGAGGGCACGGATGCCGCCCGACTGATGCGGGAGAAGTTCCGGGGCGGGATGCCCGAGCAGGACGTCTGCGCGATCGTCACCGCGGTCGCGGGCGCGCTGGACTACGCCCACGCCCGGGGTCTGCTGCACCGGGACGTCAAACCCGCCAACATCCTGCTGACCCACCCAGACGAGGATGATCACCGAATCCTGTTGGCGGACTTCGGCGTTGCCCGGCAGCTCGCCGACATCAGCGGAATCACCGAGACCAACGTCGCGGTCGGCACCGTCGCTTATGCGGCTCCCGAGCAACTGGTCGGGTCCAACATGGACGGCCGGGCCGACCAGTACGCGCTGGCGGCGTCGGCGTTCCACCTGCTGACCGGCGCCCCGCCGTTCTCCAATCCCAACCCGGTCGCGGTGATCGGGCAGCACCTGCATGCGGCGCCCCCGAGGCTCAGCGACTACCGCCCCGATTTGGCCGGCCTCGACGAGATGTTCTTCAGAGCTCTGGCCAAGGAACCCGCGGACCGATTCGACCGGTGCCGCCAGTTCGCCGCGGCCTTCAGCGAGCAGATCGCCGGCTGCGGCGAGGGAGATCGTCCTCGATCGCTGATCCGGAGTCCGCACGCCTAAGGTGCGCCGGCGGATGTTGACGCTCAAGACCGGTATTGCCGCGGCCATGGTGTCTGGCGCTGCTGTCGCTCGCCGTGACGTGGGCGATCTCATTCTTCTCCTGGGATGACCAGCCCCCGGTCAACAGCGCGTCGCCACCGCAGGTGAACAAGACGTCGACCTCGGGGTCGGCCCTTGCGGCGCCGCCGCTGAACGGCAGCTATCGGCTCGACTACGACCGCGCCAAGCAAACGTCGAACGGCGTAATCCGGACCAACGGTGGCGACACGACGTGGTGGTCCTTCTCATCGGCCTGCACCGCATCAGGGTGCGCGGCGACCGGCACCAAGCTCGACGAGGCCAGCCACACGTCCGCGAAGAGCACGGGCACCGGCAACATCAGCGTCCTGCATTACGTCGACGGTCACTGGCAGAGCGAGCCGCGGCAGATGCAGGCCCAGTGCCGGAAAGCACGCGGCGCGCCGATCGTCACGCAGTCCGAAACCGTGGTGTGGTCGTTGACGCCGGAACCCGATGGCACGCTGCGCGGCGTCCAGACCCAAACCGTGCAGACCAACGAGTGCGGTTCGCAAGGTGCGACGCTGCGGATTCCGGTCGTCGGATCGCGCACCGGTGACGTTCCACCGGATGTCACCGTGGCCGATCCGGCGAAGGCCGCCAACCAGACCGCCGCGCCGATCGGGGCGCCGTTGCCGACGGTGCTGGGTGGTCCGTGCACGGATATCGACAAAGTCGCCTACGACTCCACGTCCAATGAACAGGTCGTCTGCGAGACCAACATCTGGGACAAGGCGCCGGCGACCACTGGCGTGCACCCGGTCGGGACCTCGTGCACCGACACGCCGGTGTTCACCATGTCGAAGTCCGAAGACGGTCACCTCATCGAATGCGACCCCGGTGCTCGGGTGTGGAGCAGCCAGCACAGCTGATCCCGACGCCTGTCGGTACCGGGCTCTACCCTGGTGAACATGGCGTTTGCTACCGAGCATCCAGTGCTGGCGCACTCCGAATACCGCCCGGTCGAGGACATGGTGCGGGCCGGCGGCCGCTTCGAGGTGGTCAGCCCGTACGCGCCGGCCGGTGACCAGCCGGCCGCGATCGAAGATCTGGAACGCCGGATTCGGGCGGGGGAGCGCGACGTCGTGCTCCTCGGCGCAACGGGTACCGGTAAGTCGGCCACCACTGCGTGGCTCATCGAGCGGCTGCAGCGGCCCACCCTGGTGATGGCCCCGAACAAGACGCTGGCCGCGCAGCTGGCCAACGAGCTACGGGAAATGTTGCCGCACAACGCAGTTGAGTACTTCGTCTCGTACTACGACTACTACCAGCCCGAGGCGTACATCGCGCAAACCGACACCTACATCGAGAAGGACAGCTCGATCAACGATGACGTCGAGCGGCTGCGGCACTCCGCGACGTCGTCGTTGCTGTCGCGACGCGACGTGGTGGTGGTTGCGTCGGTGTCCTGCATTTACGGCCTGGGCACACCGCAGTCCTACCTGGACCGGTCGGTGGAGCTGAAGGTGGGCGCCGAGGTCCCGCGGGACGCGCTGCTGCGGCTGCTGGTCGACGTGCAGTACACCCGCAACGACATGTCGTTCACCCGCGGCACGTTCCGGGTACGCGGCGACACCGTCGAGATCATCCCGTCCTATGAGGAGCTAGCGCTTCGCATCGAGTACTTCGGCGACGAGATCGAGGCGCTGTACTACATGCATCCGCTGACCGGCGACGTTGTGCGCCAGGTCGATTCGCTGCGCGTTTTCCCGGCAACTCACTACGTGGCCGGACCCGAACGCATGGCCCACGCCATCTCGACCATCGAGCAGGAACTCGAGGATCGGCTGGCGGAGCTCGAGGGCCAGGGCAAGTTGCTGGAGGCGCAGCGGCTTCGGATGCGGACGAACTACGACGTCGAGATGATGCGCCAGGTCGGGTTCTGCTCGGGAATCGAGAACTATTCGCGGCACATCGATGATCGCGGGCCCGGCTCCCCGCCGGCGACGCTGATCGACTATTTCCCGGAAGACTTTCTGATGGTCATCGACGAGTCCCACGTCACGGTGCCGCAGATCGGCGGCATGTATGAGGGTGACATGTCGCGGAAGCGCAATCTCGTCGAATTCGGTTTCCGGCTACCTTCGGCATGCGACAACCGTCCACTGACGTGGGAGGAGTTCGCCGACCGAATCGGGCAGACGGTGTACTTGTCGGCCACCCCGGGCCCCTACGAGCTGAGCCAGGCCGCCGGAGAGTTCGTCGAGCAGGTGATCCGTCCGACCGGCCTGGTCGACCCGAAGGTCGTGGTGAAGCCCACCAAGGGACAGATCGACGATCTGATCGGCGAGATCCGGAAACGCGCCGAGGCCGACGAGCGAGTCCTGGTCACGACCCTGACCAAGAAGATGGCCGAGGATCTGACCGACTACCTGCTGGAGCTCGGTATCCGGGTGCGTTACCTGCACTCCGAGGTCGACACTCTGCGCCGGGTGGAGTTGCTGCGCCAGCTGCGGCTGGGTGAATACGACGTGCTGATCGGCATCAACCTGCTGCGCGAGGGTCTCGACCTGCCCGAGGTGTCGCTGGTCGCGATCCTCGACGCCGACAAAGAGGGCTTCCTGCGCTCGTCGCGCAGCCTGATCCAGACCATCGGCCGTGCCGCCCGCAATGTGTCCGGCGAGGTCCACATGTACGCCGACAAGATCACCGACTCGATGAGAGAGGCGATCGACGAGACCGACCGGCGCCGCGCCAAGCAGGTCGCCTACAACGAAGAGCGGGGCATTGACCCTCAGCCGCTGCGCAAGAAGATCGCTGACATCCTCGACCAGGTCTACCGCGAGGCCGACGACAGCGACGCCATCGAGATCGGCGGCTCCGGCCGTAACTCCTCGCGGGGACGCCGGGCTCAGGGCGAGCCGGGCCGGGCGGTGAGCGCGGGGATCGTCGAGGGCCGCGACACCGCGAACATGCCCCGGGCCGAGCTGGCCGACCTGATCAAGGATCTCACCGCGCAGATGATGACCGCGGCGCGCGACCTGCAGTTCGAGCTGGCCGCCCGCTTCCGCGACGAAATCTCTGACCTGAAGAAAGAGCTGCGCGGGATGGACGCCGCCGGACTGAAGTGAGCGCAGCTCGCGGCGCCCCGGCGGACGACGGCTGGCGGGCCCTGTTGGGCCCGAGATTCCTGGGTACGTCGACGCTGCTGGCCGGTGGCGTGGCGCTGTATGCCACCAATGAATTCCTGACGGTCAGCCTGCTGCCGAGCGCGATCGCCGAGATCGGCGGTGAACGCCTCTTCGCGTGGGTGACGACGCTGTACTTGGTGGGGTCGGTGGTCGCGGCCGCGACGGTCAACGCGACGTTGTTGCGGTTCGGGGCGCGATGGTCATTTTTGTTGGGACTGGCGGTATTCGGGATCGGCAGCGTGGTCTGCACGATCGCGCCGAGTATGGGCGTGCTGCTGCTGGGCCGCACGCTGCAGGGTGCGGCCGGGGGACTGCTGGCCGGTTTGGGCTACGCGCTGATCACGACCACTCTGCCGCGGGCGCTGTGGACGAGGGCGTCGGCGCTGGTCTCGGCGATGTGGGGTGTCGCCACGGTGGTGGGCCCGGCGGCCGGTGGACTGTTCGCCCAATTCGGTTTGTGGCGCTGGGCATTCGGCGTCATGGCGATGCTGTCGGTGGCGATGGGCGCGCTCGTCCCGCTGGTGTTGCCGGCCGGCCGCGTCGATCCCGGTCAGCCCGCGTCTGCGCTGGAGGTGCCGGTCTGGTCGGTGCTGTTGTTGAGCGCCGCGGCGCTGACCGTCAGCATCGCCCAGGTCCCGACCAACGTCGCCTTGACCGCAGCCTTGCTTGCGGTCAGCGTGGTACTGATCGCCCTATTCGTCGTCGTGGACCGGCGAGCGGCAGTAAAAGTGCTGCCGCCGAGCATGTTTGGACCGGGTCCGCTGAAATGGATCTACCTAGCGCTGGCGGTGCTGATGGTCTCGGCGATGGTCGACATGTATGTGCCGCTGTTCGGGCAGCGTTTGGCGCATCTGGTTCCCGTGGTGGCCGGATTCCTGGGCGCCGCACTGGCGATCGGTTGGGCGGTCAGCGAGCTTTTCAGCGCATCGCTGAAAAGCAGGAAAGTCATCAACCGTGTCGTCATCGCCGCGCCGCTGGTGATAGCGCTCGGTCTGATCCTGACTTCCGTCAGCCAGGTCGAGAATGCGCGGGTGAGCCTCGTCGTCACGTGGGCGCTGGCGCTGACAATCACCGGAGCAGGCATCGGCGCAGGCTGGCCTCATCTGTCCGCATGGGCGATGCAGTGCGTGGACGAGCAGGAGGGTGCCGCAGCAGGCGCCGCGATCAACACGATCGAAGTGATCGCCGGGGCATTTGGTGCGGGCCTGGCCGGTGTCGTGGTCAACAGCACGCAGGGCGGTGTGGTGGTCGCGGCGCGGGCACTGTTCGCAGTCTTCGCCGCTGTCGGTGTGCTGGGCGCGTTGGCCTCCCGTCGCGCCGTCCGCGGTTTGCGGTGAGCAGCGTACGTTCGTGCACAAGCGATTTCGGTGCGTGCCTGCAGCGACGCGATCAGCGGATCGACTTGACCACCTGGGTGCGGTGGAATTGCCAGCGCTCGACGATGCGGAACCCCACGTTTTGCGGCACCAGATAGGCGGGGGTATGGGCCAGTACCCGCCCCGGCGGCAGCTTGTTGCCTGTTTGGTGATCGGGCAGCTTGGTGTCGTGGGTGGAAATCGTCCACAGCGTCGTGCATTTGTACAGTCGGCCGACGATCAGCCAGACCGCGATATGGCCGTCCCACAGCGTCTCCCGCTTGGGCGCCGGAAGACCACGACCGATGTCCACCAGGGGCCGGAAGGCGGCGGGACGGGCCGCGAGCAGAGCGCGGACCGGCCCCGGCAGCCAGCCGACCGTGTTGTCGACCAGCAGGCAGTCGCCGGGCGACGCCTGGGCGGTGATCACGTCGGCGACGTCGCTGTAATCCCAGCCCTCCTTGGCATACCGCTGGCGTTGCGACAGTAGATAGTTGGGCACAGCCGCCGCGGCGAGCACGACCAGGATCAGCGCGATCCATCGCGGCCGGCGCGTGATCGCGACGATGCAGATGGCCAGGACGATCGCCATCGCCGGCGTTGTGAAGAACAGATACCGCGGGTAGTAGAACGGATCGCTGATCGCCGAGTAGATCAGGCTGATGGCAGTGGGAATCACAATCCATGCCCCGCAGATGATCAGCATCCGGCGGGTATCGCCGCTCGCCTGCCATCGGCCGGTGAACCGAATCGTCAGCGCAACAACGAAAATGAGCGCCGCCAGGATCGCGAACGGGACACTGTTGTCGAAGTACTGGTGCAGCACGACGTCGAGCACGCTGTGCCAACTCAACGAGTGAATCCACGCGACCTGGAAACTCTGCCCACGGGCGAACAGCATCAGTGGCGTCAGCGCGCCCACCGCAACCGTTGACGAGACCGCCCACCACACGACGACCGAGCGTTGGCGCCGGAGCAACGGGGTGACGACGGCGTACGCCGGCACCAGCAGCACCAGGTAGACGTTGAGCAAGACCGATAACATCAGCGCGAGCGAATAGAGCACCCACAGCCACCACCGGTGCCGTCGTACAGCAGTGACCAGTAACACGGTCAGCCAGACCGCCACGGCCGCCGTGAGCGCATAGGAGCGCGCTTCGACCGCTGCCCACGTGACCCGCGGCAGGATGGCGAACACCAGACCCGCGCACACCGCGGTGGTCCGCGGCAAAAACAGTTTGCCGAACACCACGACTCCGCCCGCCGCGATACCGACGGCCAGACAGCTGGGCACCCGCGACCAGAATTCGGTCGGCGGAGCAAGGCAGAACCAGCCATGCATCAGCAGGTAAAACAAGCCGTGGACGGCGTCGATTCGGCCCAGTAGCCCCCAGAGCTCAGGCAGTGAACGGCTGGCAGAGGCGGAAATCGTCGCGCTCTCGTCGAACCACAGCGAAGGACGTCCCGCCGCCACGCTGCCGATGACGCTCGCCGACACCGCAACCGCGAGCGGGTCCAGCAGCCTGCCCGGGGGCCGCGCGGGCGGATCATCTGAGGCGAGCGCTGTGCTCGGTTCCTCGACTGTGGTGGCAACCATGATGTGTGTCACTGTAAAGGCACTCTCGTGAACCTGCTTACCCGTCCTGCCTGCTCACGCACCACTTTTGCCCGTGCCACCAAGTCTTTCGGCAGGCCACTGCTCGCGGGCTTTCAGTGAAATTGATTGCAAATCAACGTGTTTCATCAAATTCTACCGATTGCGACGACGCCGCGGTTCGGATTGGGGCTTCAGAATTCGCGTGCCACAGCATTAGCCGAGAATTGTGAGCCGAATCGGCGTATGGCAATTCGACCATCTGTCTGCGGCAAACCGTTACTGTCTGGGGTTGGCGTAGCAACCGAACACCTGGGAGGGTAAATGAGCGCCTATCGGACCGTGGTGGTAGGAACCGACGGATCGGATTCGTCGCTGCGCGCGGTGGAGAAGGCAGGCAGCATTGCCGGGGCGGACGCGAAACTGATCGTCGCGACGGCCTACTTACCTCAGCACGAGGACCCGCGGGCTGCCGACGCTCTGAAGGACGAGAGCTACAAGGTGGCGGGCAGTGCCCCGATCTACGCGATTCTGCGCGAGGCCAAAGGCCGGGCCGCCGCTGCGGGAGCTGCGAACATTGAGGAGCGGTCGATTGTCGGAGCCCCGGTAGACGCGCTGGTGGGTCTCGCCGAGGAAGTAGGCGCCGATCTGCTGGTCGTCGGCAACGTCGGCCTCAGCACGATCGCCGGCCGACTGCTGGGATCCGTTCCGGCCAACGTCTCCCGGCGCGCGAAAGTCGACGTGCTGATCGTTCACACTTCGTAGCGGTCGTTTGCGCGTCGACTGGTGATCGACACCGCGAAGTACGGGCCGTGGGCGCTGGTCGCGGGCGGCTCGGAAGGTGTCGGCGCCGAGTTCGCTCTGCTGCTCGCCGAAGCGGGCCTGAATCTCGTACTGGTCGCTCGCACGGCTGACGCCCTGGAGCAGACCGCCGAGAGATGTCGGCGGCATGCTGGCGAAATACGCACCCTGCAAGCGGATCTGAGCGACCCCGGCGCGTGCTCTCTCGTCGCGGCAGCGACCCGAGACCTCGAGATCGGACTGCTGATCCTGGTCGCGGGCGCGAATACGCACAGCCACGAGTTCCTCGATGGGGATCTGGCGGAATTTCAGCGGGTCATCGATCTCAATGTGTCGACACCGTTGGCGCTCACCCATCACTACGGGCAGGCGATGCGCTCCCGGCGGCGCGGCGGCATCGTGGTGCTCGGTTCGCTCGCGGGCTACCTCGGATCTGCGCGACACACCGTGTACGGCGGCGTGAAGGCGTTCTCCAGGATCTTCGCCGAGGGGCTGTGGCTGGAACTCCGCGAGCACGACGTCGACGTGCTCGAACTGGTGCTGGGGGTGACGCGCACGCCTGCTATGGAGCGCGTCGGCCTGAATTTCGACGCCCCCGGCGTCGTCGTGGCGGCCCCTGCGGACGTCGCTCGCGAGGGTTTGGAGTGGCTGGGCCGCGGTCCGGTCCACGTCGTCAGCGGCAACGAGCGGATTGTGGCGGCGCGTAACGATCCCGATCGGGCCGCGGTCGTTCTCGCCGCACATCGCACGATGCAGCGGCTGTTGCACGCAGAGAGGAACCTCGACGACGATGGAGGAGCGACTCGCAGCGCTGGCCGGACGTGATACATAGATCGAGCCGGCCCGTCACGCGCTGGCGAGGTCGCGGCGCTCCAACCGGAAGGTACGGCTGAGCCGCTCCGGGCGCGTGGTGAGGGTGACCTCGACGGCACCACCGGACGTGATGACGTAGCGCTCCTCGACATCCGGGCCGTCGTCGCGACGGTGCACCGCCCGCAGCGGCAGATCCCGATCGTCGTCGAGCGCCGGATCGAACGGGAAGAACACCGGGTCGTAGGGAGTCACGTCGCCGTCGGGTCGACCATCGCGCAGCCGGCTGCATTCCACGAAGCGAAAGTGCCCGATGTTGTGGGCGGCACGGTAGGTCCGGGTGACGACGAAGGGCGGCTGGTCCGCGGTGGGCAGCTCGGCACCCTTGGGCACGATCGGATCGAAGTAGACATCCTCGCCCGCGCAGGCCTCGCGGAAGACGCCGAAGTGGCGCGAAAGACGTTCGGAGAGCGCGAATCCAGCCTCGCGGTCGAGAAATGCCGCCAGGCCGATCGCCGTCGCGGCGAACGGGTGCAGCGAGCGCTTGACCCGCTTCTCGTCGAACGCGTTGCGCAGCGATCTGGCCACCAGCGGGAAGCTCCCGGCGCCGCCCACCACGTAGATGCCCGCGATCTCGGACCAGTCGACATCGACACCGGCCCGGTCGCGCAGGACACCGGGGAGAGTGGCAATCGTCTTGTCCACCAACGGGATACAGGCCGCGTAGACGTCGTCGATCGGGCACGTGAACGGCGGCTTGCCGACAGCGGTGAGATCGACCAGGAACCGGCGGGTGTTGGGGCCGATGGCCTCTTTACGCGCCGCACATTCCTCGAGCAGTTGGTCGCGGACGCCCGCGGGCAGCCTGCGCAGTCCGGCACCGGTGCGAACCAGCTTGAGGATCGCCTCGTCGAAGTCATCACCGCCGAGGCGCTGGATGCCTTCGCTGCAGACCACCTCGTTGAGCCGGCCCGTCATCTTCAGCAGCGAGGCGTCGAACGTCCCGCCGCCGAGGTCGTAGATCAGCACGTACTCCCGCTTGGCGGAGATCGTCGAGCGATAGCGGTGGGCGTACTCGAAGCCCGCCGCGGACGGCTCGTTGAGCAGAGCGACCACCTCGAAGCCGGCCTGCGCGAAGGCGTCCAGCGTCAAGAAGCGCTGTGAGCTCGAGGCGTTCGCCGGCACGCTGATCGCGGCCTCGACGCGCTCCCCGGGCGACAACTCGGCGTTGGAACGATGCTGCAGATCGCTTTTCAGCTGGGCGAGGAATCCGGCGAACAGGTCGGCCAGCCGGTGCGGGCGTCCGGCCAGGTCAACGGTGGTCGTCGGCCCGGCGTCGTTGAGCAGCCGCTTGAAGGAACGCAGCACCGACCAACCCGGGTCGTGCCGGACGGCGGCGGCTTCCGGCCCGTAGCGCAGCTCGCCGGATTCGTTGGCCGCGATCAGTGACGGCCACGAGTCGACTCCGTCGAAAGACACCACGGGATAGTTGCCCCGATCGACGATCGCAACAACGGTGTGTGTTGTGCCGAAGTCGATCCCCAGCCTCATCGGCTAAGCGTAGGGGCTGCACCGCGTTTCGCGGCGCTGTTTACCCACCGCTTACCAACCGCGTTCGCGCCAGGTGGCCAGGTGCGGTCGCTCGGCACCGAGCGTGGTGTCGTCGCCGTGGCCGGGGTAGACGACCGTGTCATCGCCGAAGCGGTCGAACACCCGGGTGGTGACGTCGGAGATCAGCTGCTCGAAATCGCCGGGCTGCCAGGTTTTGCCGACCCCGCCGGGGAACAGGCAGTCGCCGGTGAACAGCTGGGTGACTCCGCCGGTCGCCGCACCGTCGAGGGCCAGCGCGACCGATCCCGGGGTGTGCCCGCGCAGATGGATGACGTCGAAGGTCAGCTCGCCGATCTGGATGGTGTCGCCGCCGGCCAGCAGGCGGTCCGGCGTCACGGGCAGTGGTTCGGCGTCGATCTCGTGTGCGGCGGTCGGCGCTCCGGTCGCTCCGGCGACGGCTTCCAGCGCCTGCCAGTGATCGAAGTGCTGGTGGCTGGTGACGATCAGCGACACCTTCGGGGCATGGGTGCGGACCAGGTCGACGAGGGCGTCCGCGTCATTGGCGGCGTCGATCAGCAGCGTCTCGCCGGTCGCGGAACACGTGACCAGGTAGGCGTTGTTGTCCATGGGGCCGACCGACGTCTTCACGATCGACGCGCCCGGCAGGGTCCGTCGGGCCGCACTACCCGATTCGACGTGGCCGGTGTAGTTGTCATCCAGGACGGTCATACCAGTCACGGTACTGGCCGGCACTCGCATGTCGGTAGCGGCACATAGCATAGGAATGACGTGTCCAATGAGCGCTCGGAAAGGGATTGCGTGGCTGATCGCCTGATCGTTAAGGGTGCGCGTGAGCACAATTTGCGCAGTGTCGATCTTGATTTGCCGCGCGACGCACTGATCGTCTTCACCGGGCTTTCGGGCTCGGGAAAGTCGTCGCTGGCGTTCGACACGATCTTTGCCGAGGGGCAGCGTCGCTACGTCGAATCGCTCTCGGCGTATGCCCGCCAGTTCCTCGGGCAGATGGACAAGCCGGACGTCGACTTCATTGAGGGGTTGTCCCCGGCGGTGTCCATCGACCAGAAGTCGACCAACCGCAACCCGCGGTCGACGGTCGGCACCATCACCGAGGTCTATGACTACCTGCGTCTGCTGTACGCCCGGGCCGGCACACCGCACTGCCCGGTCTGCGGTGAGCGGATCGCCCGCCAGACTCCCCAGCAGATCGTCGACCAGGTGCTGGTCATGCCCGAAGGCACCCGATTCCAGGTGCTGGCCCCGGTGGTGCGGACCCGCAAGGGCGAATTCGCCGACCTCTTCGAAAAACTCAACGCGCAGGGCTACAGCCGGGTCCGGGTCGACGGCGTGGTGCATCCGCTGACCGATCCGCCGAAGCTGAAGAAGCAGGAGAAGCACGACATCGAGGTGGTGGTGGACCGCCTGACCGTCAAAACCAGCGCCAAGCAGCGGCTCACCGATTCGGTCGAGACCGCGCTGAACCTGGCCGATGGCATCGTGGTGCTGGAGTTCGTCGACCATGAACACGACGCACACAACCGCGAGCAGCGGTTCTCCGAGAAGCTGGCCTGCCCTAACGGGCACGCCCTGGCGGTCGACGATCTGGAGCCGCGGTCGTTCTCGTTCAACTCGCCGTATGGCGCCTGCCCGGAGTGTGTCGGTCTGGGCATCCGCAAAGAAGTCGATCCCGATCTGGTGGTGCCCGATCCGGATCGCACCCTGGCCGAGGGTGCGGTGGCGCCCTGGTCGATGGGCCATACCGCGGAGTACTTCACCCGGATGCTGGCCAGCCTCGGCGAGGCGATGGGCTTCGACGTCGACACACCGTGGCGCAAGCTACCGGTCAAGGCGCGCAAGGCAATTCTGGAGGGTTGCGACGAGCAGGTGCACGTCCGTTACCGCAATCGCTACGGCCGCACCCGCTCCTACTACGCCGACTTCGAGGGCGTGCTGGCGTTCCTGGAGCGCAAGCTGGATCAGACCGAATCCGAGCTGATGAAGGAGCGTTACGAAGGGTTCATGCGTGACGTTCCGTGCCCGGTGTGCGACGGCACGCGACTCAAGCCGGAAATCCTGGCGGTCACCCTGGCTGCGGGTACGCACGGCGCCAAGTCGATCGCCGAGGTCTGTGAGCTGTCCATCTCCGACTGCGCGGACTTCCTCAACGGCCTCACGCTGGGTACCCGCGAGCAAGCGATCGCGGGCCAGGTGCTCAAGGAGATCCAGTCGCGGCTGGGCTTCCTGCTCGACGTCGGATTGGAGTACCTGTCGCTGTCGCGGGCTGCGGGCACGCTGTCCGGTGGCGAGGCGCAGCGCATCCGGCTGGCCACCCAGATCGGCTCCGGGCTGGTCGGCGTGCTCTACGTGCTCGACGAGCCGTCGATCGGCCTGCATCAGCGCGACAACCGCCGGCTGATCGAAACCCTCACTCGCTTGCGGAATCTGGGGAACACCCTGATCGTCGTCGAGCACGACGAGGACACCATCGCGCACGCCGACTGGGTGGTCGACATCGGTCCGGGCGCCGGTGAGCACGGCGGCCACATCGTGCACAGCGGCACCTACGCCGACCTGCTGACCAATAAGGATTCGATCACCGGCGCCTTCCTGTCCGGCAAGGAAAGCATTGCGGCCCCGACGATTCGGCGTTCGGTGGACAAGAAGCGTCAGCTCACGGTCGTGGGCGCCAACGAACACAACCTGCGCGGCATCGACGTGGCGTTCCCGCTCGGCGTGCTGACGTCGGTGACGGGCGTGTCCGGCTCCGGCAAGTCGACGTTGGTCAACGACATCCTGGCCTCGGTGCTGGCGAACCGGCTCAACGGCGCCCGCCATGTCCCGGGCCGCCACACCCGCGTCACCGGGCTGGACCACGTCGACAAGCTGGTCCGGGTCGACCAGTCGCCGATCGGACGCACCCCGCGGTCCAACCCGGCCACCTACACCGGTGTCTTCGACAAGATCCGCACGCTGTTCGCGGCGACCACCGAGGCCAAAGTGCGCGGCTATCAGCCGGGCCGATTCTCGTTCAACGTCAAGGGGGGTCGCTGCGAGGCGTGCACCGGCGACGGCACCATCAAGATCGAGATGAACTTCCTGCCGGACGTATATGTGCCCTGCGAGGTGTGCGACGGCGCCCGGTACAACCGCGAGACCCTCGAGGTGCACTACAAGGGCAAGACCATTTCCGAAGTGCTCGACATGTCGATCGAAGAAGCTGCGGAGTTCTTCCAGCCGATCACCGGCATCCACCGCTATCTGCGGACGCTGGTCGACGTCGGCCTCGGGTACGTGCGCCTGGGCCAGCCGGCGCCGACGCTGTCCGGCGGTGAGGCGCAGCGGGTGAAGCTGGCCTCGGAGCTGCAGAAGCGCTCGACCGGACGTACCGTCTACATCCTCGACGAGCCCACCACCGGCCTGCATTTCGAAGACATCCGCAAACTGCTCGACGTCATCAACGGCCTTGTCGACAAAGGCAATACGGTGATCGTCATCGAACACAACCTGGACGTGATCAAGACGTCGGACTGGGTCATCGACATGGGTCCGGAAGGCGGCGCCGGCGGCGGAACCATCGTCGCCGAGGGCACGCCGGAAGACATTGTGGCGGTGCCGGAAAGCTACACCGGCAAGTTCCTCGCGGAGATACTCGCCGCCGGGAGCAAGCCGTCAGCCGGCACCGCGAAGCGAGCGACCAAGCGCCGCAAGGTCAGTGCTTGAGCCTGGCGGCCTCACGTCCCCGCGGTCCTGACTGATTTCGACAACGGCGACGGGAACCGCGGTTTGATGCGGACGCCGTCGAGCCACGACGTGAGTTCGGTGGCGCGCCGCGTCAATGCTCGCCGCCCGTCACGGCCGGGATCCTCCAGGAGTTGCACCTGGACGTGCGCCTTCGTCGTCCTGATACCAACCGCCCACCACGCGTCCGTTCCACCAGGCGGTGGGCCCGGCATTGCCGTTGCGGTCGAAGACCTGACCGCGGTGCTCACCGAGATACCAGTCGCGGTCGAACCAACCCATCGTGGTGACATCGAGGCCCGGTAGCAGCGCTGCCGACGGCGCGACCTCAGGTTCGATCTCCAGATCGTCAGGAAGCGCATAGCCCGGGCCGGAGTCCAGGGCGACCTCGCACAGCCCCGATATCGCTCAAGGCTTTGCGCGCCGCCGTCAACGTGGTGCCGAACCACCATTTGACGTCGGCGGCGGTGGCGGGCCCGAAGGTGTGCAGCCAGCGCCGCGTCAACTCGGCGACGGCGTCGACCGGCGTGGTGCGCTGCCCCAGCCAATCCGTCGGTCGGCACCCACCGGGGCTTCGACGTGGTCCAGCTTCCGTCGTTGGGCCCGCGCACAATCTCGCCCCGGGCCGAGAGCACCGTCAGCACCCGTGGAGCCACCGGAACCATCCCGCCCCAAGGTTTCCCGGGCGCGGGGTCATACGTTCCGCCGATCTCGGGGAGCGCTGAACGCAATTCGGTGCTGCTGAGCGGCCCATGCCGTCCGAGGTGGCCCAGCACGGCTGAACATGCCGTCGCCAGCCACCGTTCGCCGTCGGCGGCCACCCCGGCCTTGTGCAGGTCGGCGACAAGTCGGCGATGTTCGTTGGCGGCGACCCGGTTGCTGGCGGCGGACTGAACGATCGGCAGGTCATCGGCGCTCACGACCCACAGCGTCCGCCTCATCGCCAAATGCCTGTACCACGGAGCGGCTTTGGTATAGCTCTTGTTCGAGGTCGGCCGCGACGAAGCCCGGGCATCGCGCCCACAACGAAAGAAAGGGCGTGGCGGGATCGGTGGCATGCAGGCCCACCAGTCCGGCGGTGGCGTGGGTGACCGAATCGGTGAGCGACAGAAACTGCCGGCTTATCAGCCGTCTTCGCCGCTCCTCGGCCGTGAATTCACGCACGGGGCACTGACCGCGGGCTCAGCGGCGGTCGTCGCGCATCGATTCGCGGATCTGGGCCAGTCGATCGGCGGCCGCGCGCTGCCTCGCCTCGAACTGCTCGTCGACATCGCGGCCTTCTGGCGGTCTCGGCATCCAATTCGGTTGCCCCGATTGATGTTTCGTAGCGAGACTCGATCTTTTCCCGAACCGAGTCGAATGTCGGCACCCCGGAGCTGGTGTAGCCGGTGTCGGCATCGGGGGCGGTACCTTCGGGCTGTTCGGGCATGCTCCTACCGTACCCGCGTCATCGGCCGACCGGCTCGGCGTGCGGAGTCGGTGCCGATGGCCACGATGACGGCGACGGGATCCGCGGCACCCCGGGTGTGCCCAGCCGGCCCGCCAGCCAGGGCAGCGCCGCGGCGAAAGCGTTGCTGGCGAACGGCCAGTCGTGCTTGCCCGGCTGCGCGACGATCGTGCAGTTGATCCCGTTGGCGCGGCCGAGCTCGCACAACGACTCGGCCGCTGCGGTCTGGTCGCCCGGCTTCGCCTCCCGGCTGGTCAGCGTCGTGTCGCCGGCGTCGGTGACCGAGATGCCGTGGTGACGCTTGGACGGGGTGTTCGCCGACACGTCGAACCAGCCCGAAACATTGTCGTATCGGCCGTGTTTGGCGATGACGGTGGCCGGATCGAAGGCGGCCCATGCGTCGGCGTTGCCGCCGAACAACCGGGCGATGGTCTGCGCCTTGGTCCCCGTCTCCGGGCCCAGGTTGCCGGAGATGTCGACGAACGAGCTGAACAACTCCGGATGCATGACGGTGAGGTCGAGCGCGCAGGTCCCGCCCATCGACCAGCCGACGGTACCCCAATTCGCCGCTTCGGGGCTGACGCCGAAATGCGAAATCATGAACGGCACAACATCTTTAGTGAGATGGTCGGCGGCGTTGCCGCGGACACCGTTGACGCATTCGGTGTCGTTGTTGAACGCTCCACCGGAATCCACGAAGACGAACACCGGGGCGTTACCGCCGTGGGCGGCCGCCAGGTCGTCGATCGTCTTCGCGGCGTTGCCCGCCCGCAGCCAGTCGGCAGGCGTGTTGAATTCGCCGCCGATCATCATCACCGTCGGCAGCTGCGGCGGGGGACTGCTGGCGAACCACGCCGGCGGCAGGTAGACGACTTCGCCGCGGTGTTTGAAATGCGACGCGTCGTCGGAGATCGACACCGGCACGACGCTGCCGTGGGTCGGTTGCAGGCCTGCGGCAGCCATCGCGGCGATGCCGGCCGCATCGGTCTGGTCGGGCAGCGGACCGGCGGTCAGCTGATCCCAGGCGGTCTGCACGGTGGGGAAATAGCCGACCCAGAGGTTGAGCGTCAGCGCGGCGCTGAGCAGACACAGCGGCACGGACACCAGCGCCGCGCTGCGACGCCACCAGTGCGCTGTGCGCCAGCCCAGGATCAGGATGGCGGCGGCGGCACCGGTGCCGCCGATCCACCACCACAGCAGCTGGGGTGCCGGGTCATCAGCAAGACCCCGATTTTCGATGTACCAATGCGACATGCCGGCCAGGGCGGCGCCCAGCATCGCGGCTACCGGCAACGACAGCAGTCGCCACCGCCGCGATCGCCGCCCGATCGCCACCAGCAGCAGGGCGGCCGAGACTGCCTGGACCACTGCGGGCACCCACCCGTGCATCAACGAAGTGTGGTTGTCGGCCAGCACCGCAATAGGGAGGTTCGCCGTTGAACCTGTCACGCGGTCCATTGTCGATCTTTTTTGCGTGCTTTGAGCATGACTTCTGCGGATCTGGTGGCCCGCGTGTCGCGAGACGGCGGGCCGGCTAGCGCGGCTTGGCCAGCGGGAAGGGCAGCGTCTCGCGGATGCTTCGGCCGGTGATCAGCATGACGACCCGGTCGACGCCCATTCCCAAGCCACCGGTCGGCGGCATCGCGTACTCCATGGCCTGCAGGAAATCTTCGTCGAGCTCCATGGCTTCGGGATCTCCACCGGCGGCCAGATAGGACTGCTCCTCGAGGCGGCGGCGCTGCTCGACGGGGTCGGTGAGTTCGCTGTAGGCCGTGCCCAATTCGACGCCCCAGGCCACCAGGTCCCAGCGCTCGGCGAGCCCGGGCTGGCTACGGTGCGGCCGGGTCAGCGGCGACACCGACAACGGAAAGTCGATGTAGAAGGTTGGCTGCTCGGTGCGGGCTTCGACCAGGTGCTCGTACAGCTCGAGCACCACCGCGCCGGCGTCCCAGCGCGCCAGGTACGGGATCTGCACCGCATCCGACAGCCGACGTAGCGTGGCCAGGTCGGTGCTGGCGTCGATGTGCTCACCGAGCGCCTCGGACACCGCCTCGTGGACCGTCTTCACCGGCCAGACGCCGGAGATGTCAACCTCTTCCAGCGCATCGCCGGCGCCGGGACGCATCACCACCTGGGCTCCGTTGGCGGCCTGCGCGGCGTTCTGGATCAGCTCCCGGCTGCCGTCGATCCAGTCTTTGTAGTCGGCGTGCGCCTGATACGCCTCCAGCAGGGTGAACTCCGGGTTGTGGCTGAAGTCGACACCCTCGTTGCGGAATGCCCGGCCCAGTTCGAAGACCCGCTCGATCCCTCCGACGCACAACCGCTTCAGATACAGCTCGGGCGCGATCCGCAGATACAGGTCGAGGTCGTAGCTGTTGATGTGAGTGATGAACGGGCGGGCAGTGGCGCCGCCGTGGATCTGTTGCAGGATCGGTGTTTCGACTTCCAGAAAACCCTTGTCGTTCAACGTATCTCGAATCGCGCGGAGCGCCCTGCTGCGGGCTGAGATCAGCTCGCGGGCCTCGACGTTGACGGCCAGGTCGACGTAGCGGCTGCGCACCCGCGCTTCGGGGTCGGTCAGCCCCTTCCACTTGTTCGGCAATGGGCGCAGGCACTTACCGATCAGCCGCCAGCGGTGCACGATCAGCGACTGGGTGCCGGTCTTGCTGAATCCCATCTGCCCGGTGACTTCGACCAGGTCGCCGAGGTCGATGGCCTTGGTGAAGTCAGCGGTTTGGCCGTGTTCGAGAATCGAATTCTCCAGCAGCAGTTGAACTTCGGCTGACCAGTCGCGCAGCTGGGCGAACAGCACGCCGCCGAAGTCCCGGATTCGCAGCACCCGCCCCGACACTGAAACGTCGGTCTGGTCGCCGGTTTCGAGGGCCTGGGCAACTGTATGGCTCGGCGGTTGCCCGACCGGGTAGGCATCAATCCCGCTGTCCTGCAGTGCCTTCAGCTTGGACAGTCGGACGCGCATCTGCTCAGGCAGTCGGCGACTGTGTGCGTCGCTATCGCCGAAGTCGGCTTCCTGCAGTGCCAACACGTCCGGGGCGGAGCCGTCATCATGCAGCAGCCCGGTCGCCAACAGCGTTGGTGGAACCGACGGGTGATGGCCGGTGTGCTGTTCGTCGCGCCGAACGAAAGGCAGCACCAGGAAGCCCTCCGCGATCGACGAAGCGACGCCTACCCGCGGAACCATGCGGGCGTCTTCGTAGCAGGCGAAGCGCGGCACCCAGTCGGGCTGGTATTTCATGTTGGAGCGGTACAGCGTCTCCAGCTGCCACCACCGCGAGAAGAACAGCAGGAATCCGCGCCACAGCCGGGCCACCGGCCCGGCACCGAGTTGGGCACCCTGTTCGAATGCGGACCGGAACATGGCGAAGTTCAACGAGATTCGACTGATGCCGATGCGCTCGGCGTGCAAGGCCAGCTCGCTGACCATGAGCTCGATGGTGCCGTTGGGGGACTGCGGCGAGCGACGCATGAGATCGAGCGACACACCGTTACGTCCCCAGGGCACCAGCGACAGCATCGCGACCACGGCGTCCTCGGCTCCGATTGCTTCGACCAGCAGGCAGTCGCCGTCGGCCGGATCACCCAGCCGGCCCAGGGCCATCGAGAACCCGCGCTCGGTGTCGGTGTCTCGCCAGGCGTCCGCCCGCGAGGTCACCTGCGCCATTTCGGCCGGCTCGATGTCGTAATGGCGGCGGATGCGCACCGTCAGCCCGGCGCGACGTGCCCGCGTCACCGCCTGGCGGACCCCGCGCATATCCCGGCCGGAAAGCCTGAACTCAGCGGTGTTCAGAATCGCTTCGTCGCCGAGCTCCAGCGCATTGAGGCCCGCTCTCGCGAAATGCTTTGGCGCCGGTCGAACTCGCACCCATGTTGCCCGGTGTCCAGCCGTAGCTCTGGCAGAGCGCCAACCATGCGTCGATGGCCTGTGACCACGCCCGCGGATCGCCGATCGGGTCTCCGCTGGCCAGGCAGACACCCAGCTCGACGCGGTAGGTGATCGCCGCGCGTCCACTCGGCGCGAACACCACCGACTTGTCGCGGCGGGTGGCGAAGTAGCCCAATGAATCGTTCTTGCCCCACAGTTCGAGCAGCCCGCGGATCGCCGACTCGTCCGCACCGGTCAGCGCGTTGTCGGCGCGCTGCGATTGGAACAGGACGATCGCGGCGGCGATCAGCGCCATGGCGCTGAACAATCCCATCAGCGCGTTGAGAAAGACCGGCGGCCGGCCGGTGAACTGCGCCGACTCGACGACCGCGAACCCGACCACCCGGTTCACCACGTAGAACAACCGGTCCTCTGCGGCCAGCGAGCGGGGGAACGTCTCGATCAGGCCCCAGGACAGCACGATGCCGATCGCCCACCCGGTCACCAGCACTCCGGCGGCCTTGTACAACGCGCCCTGACGGACCTTGGCCCAGAACTCCCGGTAGGCGAAGGCCACCACCACGATGGCAGCAAGGTGCAGGCCCAGTCCGAGCGTCTCCCCGAAGCTCTTCGCCGGGCTGGGATGATCGACAACCAAGCCGGCCACGTTCAATCCGGCGGCCAGCAGCAGGTTGATCTGCAGCGCCCACCAGGCGATCCGTTTGCGCGCCGTCAGCGCTCCGGCCAGCAGTGCCAGCACGAACGACCACGCGAAGCTGGTGTCGGGGAAGTTGAAGACGAAGTCGTTGATGAACTCCCGCGGCACCCGGATCGCCCACCGGATCACCGGCGACACGCTGGCGATCAGCGACAGGGTGGCGATCACACCGACGGTCCACCCGGCAGCTACCGGCACCCAGCGGAGCCGAGAAGTCGACTCGATCCGTGGGCGGGACGCAGTGAGGGTCACAGACGGCGAGGATATTCGGTATTGCTATGGAATTCCTATGATCGGGCTGGCAGGAATTCCTCGTGTCGGCCGCAACCCGCCGCCTACGGCGGCCGGCCGGGCAGCGACGTGTCGGAGCAGGGTGTCGTGACTGGTAGACTCACCTGCGCGACCGTCTCCGGCTAAGCCAGAGACAGCAAGTGGAGTCCCGCTCCCACCGTTGGCCACCAAGGCTCAGCGGTCCGGTCACCGGCACACCAGGTGTGCCGGTTCTGCCGTTGGCAGGCGGCTTTACAGCCGTGATCGGTCGGCACCGGGCCCTGCTTATGCAGGGCTTTTTTGCTGATGGCGTGGCATCCCTACCGCTGACTCCGAATGGAGCAGGTGACGGTGGCAATTGACGAGAAGATCAATTAGGGAGGCCCCATCAGCACTGAGACCCGTGTTAACGAACGCATCCGCGTACCTGAAGTCCGCCTGATCGGACCAGGAGGCGAGCAGGTAGGCATCGTGCGTATCGAAGACGCCCTTCGCGTCGCCGCGGACGCCGATCTCGACCTTGTCGAAGTTGCCCCGGATGCCAGACCACCGGTCTGCAAGATCATGGACTACGGCAAGTTCAAATACGAGGCGGCGCAGAAGGCGCGCGAGTCTCGCAAGAACCAGCAGCAGACCGTCGTCAAAGAACAGAAGTTGCGACCCAAGATCGATGATCACGACTATGCGACCAAAAGGGGTCACGTGATCCGGTTCCTGGAGGCGGGAGCGAAAGTCAAGGTGACCATCATGTTCCGTGGACGCGAGCAGTCGCGGCCCGAACTGGGTTACCGACTGCTGCAACGCCTGGGCGCCGACGTCGCCGACTACGGATTCGTCGAGACCTCGGCCAAGCAGGACGGACGCAACATGACGATGGTGCTGGCCCCGCACCGCGGCGCGAAGACCCGTGCCCGTGCAGCCGAAGATGCCGCCGGACCCACCGCCAAGCCCGCACCGACCGGCGACGCCGAACACCGTCGCCGAACTGACACACATAGGACAGAGGACACATGCCCAAGGCCAAGACCCACAGCGGAGCGTCGAAGCGATTCCGACGCACCGGAACCGGGAAGATCGTGCGCGAGAAAGCCGGCCGCCGGCACCTGCTCGAGCACAAGCCGACCAAGCGCACGCGACGCCTGGACGGACGTACCACTGTGTCGGCGAACGACACCAAGCGGGTCAAGAAACTTCTGAACGGCTGACCGGCAGCACTGCGCCGGAACAACCACTTCCCCACGAGATAGGAACACCCCAATGGCACGCGTGAAGCGGGCAGTCAACGCCCAAAAGAAGCGCCGCACCATCCTGAAGGCTTCCAAAGGCTATCGCGGTCAGCGGTCGCGCCTCTACCGCAAAGCCAAAGAGCAGCAGCTACATTCGCTGACCTACGCCTACCGCGACCGTCGTGCGCGCAAGGGCGAGTTCCGCAAGCTGTGGATCTCTCGGATCAACGCTGCGGCCCGCGCCAACGACATCACCTACAACCGGCTGATCCAGGGCCTGAAGGCTGCCGGCGTCGAGGTCGACCGCAAGAACCTCGCCGACATCGCGATCAGCGATGCCGCGGCGTTCACCGCGCTGGTCGCTGTTGCTCGCAAGGCATTGCCCGACGACGTCAACGCTCCGTCCGGAGAGGCCGCCTAAGTTCGCGCGGCGCGACAATCGGATCTCAATCGCAGCCGGTGCTGACCGAACGATCGACCCGGGTGGTCGCCGCCGTCAAACTCCACCGGCAGGTGGCCCGACGCCGTAGCGATCGCTTTCTGGTCGAGGGCGCCAACCTGGTGGAGGCCGCTTCCCGGCATGGGCTGATCCGCGAGATCTTCGTCACCGAAGCAGCGGCACAGCGCTACGCCGGGCTGCTGGCAGAACACGGCGCCGCGGTTCAACTCGTCACCGAGCGCGCGGCAAAAGCGTTGTCGGACACTGTCACTCCCGCCGGGATAGTAGCGGTGTGCGAACACCCGAGCACCGTCTTGGCGGATGTGCTCGCGCAGAATCCGCGACTTGTCGCCGTCGGTGTGGAGATCGGTGAGCCCGGCAATGCCGGCACATTGATTCGCATCGCCGACGCGATGGGCGCTGCCGCGGTCGTGTTCATCGGTCACAGCGTCGACCCGTACAACGGCAAGTGCCTGCGCGCCTCGGCGGGCAGCATCTTCGCCTTACCGGTTGTCGTCGCACCCGACGTCGATGCGGCGATCACCGCGTTGCGGGGCGCCGGGCTGCGGGTCGTGGCCACCACCGTGGACGGCGAATTGTCGCTCGACGAAGCCGACCTCGCGGGCCCGACGGCATGGCTGTTCGGTTCCGAGGCCCACGGGTTGTCGGCCGAGATCGCCGAGCAGGCCGACGCTCGGGTGAGCATTCCGATGTCGGGGAGCGCCCAGAGCTTGAATGTGGCTGCGGCTGCGGCGATTTGCCTCTATCAAAGCGCCAGGGCGCAGCGCAGGCTAGGCGGCTTTGCCGCGGCCCCGCGCCGGACGCAACCCGGCCAGCGAGAATGTCGTGTGCACCAGCGAACCCGCACGCTCGATGATGCTCTTGGGCCGGGGCGGGAAGTAGTGCATCGGCAGCCCGCGGCGGTCCGACGGTGGCGCCATGAAGCTCGGCGCCTCCACGAGCGGAGCGTCATCGGAATTCCGGCCCTCGGCACGGCGGTACGCGGCCAGCGCCCGCGGATGCAGGCGGATCTCGTCGGGAACAGCCAGAAAAGCCAGCTCGACCAATTTGCCGAACAGTCGCAGCACGACTTCGTCGCTCGGTGTCCAACGCATGCCTGCCTTTTCGCGCACCGATGGCTCGAACAATCCGGCGGCAATCCAACGTTGGCCGGCGACAAGAGGTTTGAACAGCTGGTCCCACACCGGCGTCGGCATCAGCACGAATTTCGGCTTGGGAATCCGGATTTGGAAGATGTCCAGGGTGGCCTGATTGATCTCCAGCTCGTCGCGGCAGACCCGCTGCCAGTACTCCTGGAAGTCCTCCCACGACTCAGGCACCGGCCGCATGCTCATGCCGTACATCCGGTACCACTGCACGTGTTCGGCGAACAGCTGGCGCTTTTCGGCTTCGGTCAACCCGCCGCAGAAGTACTCGGCCACCTTGATCACCAGCATGAAGAAGGTGGCGTGCGCCCAGTAGAACGTCTCGGGATTCAGCGCGTGGTAGCGGCGGCCGCTGGCGTCGACCCCCTTGATGGTGTGGTGGAACTGCTTGATCTGCTCGCCGGTCTGGGACGCTCGGCCGCCGTCGTAGACGACGCCCATGATCGGGTACACCGACCGCGCCACCCGCTGCAGCGGCTCGCGCAACAGGATCGAGTGCTCTTCGACGCCGGCGCCCAGTTCGGGATACATGTTCTGGATCGCGCCGATCCAGACGCCCATCATCCCGGTGCGCAAGTCGCCGAAGTACTTCCACGTCAGCGAGTCAGGCCCCAGCGGCGAGGTCGACGGCACCGTCTCGTGGTCCGGCACGCCCGGACCGCGCCGCGCGGGTGTGGGCGGCATCGACGTCACTGTCATCACAGCCTCCTGGTCCCGATCGGCGCTGATGGATTCACGATAATGTTGACAACACTTGTTGTCTACGATCTGCCAGGCGCGTCGCCCGAGTCGTTATCGAGCGTCGACCGGCGCGTCGCAGCTCCGTGATCAGGTGGTTCATCGTCGATCGTGTCGGACACCACCACGACGGTCGTTGCCGGTCTCTCCGAACAGCACCTACGCTGAGCTATGTGGAACTCGGGCCCGAACCGGTGTCCGGCGAGCCCGAGCAAACGGTGACGACGCCGGATCCACCTGCATTACGACAGCATTCGCCGCCATCCCTGCGTGGCGCCGCGCAGTGGGTGCGCAGCACCAATCGAAGCCCCGGCCTGATCTCGCTGGTCCGGCGGGCGCGGCGCGGCTTGCCCGGCGATCCCGACTTCGGCGATCCACTCTCGACGGCCGGCCAGGGTGGGCCCCGCGCAGCAGCCCGGGCCGCCGGTCGGCTGCTGGGTGAGCGCGGCGGCGCGTCGCGGGAAGTCAGCCTCGGCGCACTCCAGGTGTGGCAGGCGCTGACCGAGGCGGTGTCGCGGCGCCCGGCTAATGAAGAGGTGACGATCGTCTTCACCGACCTGGTGGAATTCTCCAACTGGTCGTTGCGCGCCGGTGACGACGCGACGCTCAAACTGCTTCGGCGGGTAGCGCGTGCCATCGAACCGCCCCTGCTGGACGCCGGCGGGCACATCGTCAAACGGATGGGTGACGGCACCATGGCGGTGTTCGACGATCCACGTGTCGCCGTAGCCGCGGTCCTGGAGGCCAAACGAGCCCTCAAGTCGGTCGACGTCGGCGGCTACAAGCCGCGGATGCGAGTGGGAATCCACACCGGCCGCCCGCAGCGGCTGGCCGCCGACTGGCTGGGCGTCGACGTCAACGTCGCCGCCCGGGTGATGGAGCGGGCAACCCGCGGCGGAGTCATGGTGTCGGGCACCACTCTGGACCAGCTCGACGCAGACGACTTGGTCACACTGGGGGTCTCGGCCAAGCGGGTGCATTGGCCGGTTTTCTCGAGTAAACCCGCAGGTCTACCGGCTGATTTGGCCATCTACCGGCTCAAGCCGTCCAGGGAAACTGTTAGCGACTTATCAGCTTCAGACAATCCGGATGACGACGCTCCGCAGGCATAGTGGATGGCGATGATAGTGCAGGTGCTGTCGCGGCTTTCGCGCGTGCGGATCACGCTCGCCTACGCGGCCGTGCTGATAGGCGTCAGCGCGGCGCTGGTCGACCTCAGTCCGCGTGCGCGCGCACACGTCGTCGCGCAGGCCAGCACGAATCTGCACAACCTGGCGCACGGCCACTGGGCCACGCTGTTGGACAGCGCATTCGTCACCGATGCCGGGCCGATGTACTTCTGGCTGCCGTGCCTGGTCTGCCTGCTGGCGCTGGCCGAACTCATCTGGCGCAGCGGCCGGCTGGCCCTCGTGTTCGTCACCGGCCACATCGGCGCGACGCTGCTGGTTGCCGCTGGGCTCACCGCGGCGATCGAATTCCATTGGCTGCCGCTGTCGGTGTCGCGCGCCAGTGACGTCGGGGTGAGCTACGGCGCGGTCGCGGTGCTGGGTGCCTTGACATCGGCCATACCCCGGCGGCTGCGCCCGGCCTGGATCGGCTTCTGGATTCCGGTCGGCCTGGCCGCGGCCGTACTGGGCGAAGATTTCACCGACGTCGGGCACGCCGTCGCGTTGATGTTGGGCATGCTGGTCGCCACCCGACTGGACGGTCCGGCGCGCTGGACACGGGTGCGGTGCGCGCTGCTGGCGGTGTCCGCGATCTTCGGCTTCTTCCTGCTGGCGCACGGCGCCTGGTCGACGGTGGGTGCGGCTGCTCGTCGGTGCCGTGGGTGCGGTGACGGCCGAATTACTCACGCGCTCGCGGTTGGCGCGTCGACGACCGGCGACCAGAGATTGCGCCCGAGCCGGCACTCAACGGCTGAGCGACGAGTCAGGGCACTGCCCGCGAGTACAGCCAGCTGTCCCACAACGGCGTCAACGATTCACCGCAGTAGTCGGCGGCCAGACCGGTGAAATCGTCGGTGACGGCGTTGCTGTGGCGGTAGCGGGTCGTCCAATCTTTCAGCAGCGCAAAGAATTTCTCGTCGCCCAAGCGTCCGCGTAGCGCGTGCAAGGTCAACGCGCCGCGTTTGTAGACGCGGTCGTCGAACATGTTGCGCGGTCCGGGATCGGCGAGCAGCAGATCCTGCGGCGCTGCACGCAGCTTCTGGTGATACTGGCGGGCGAGTTGGTCGGCGCTGGGTCCGCCGCTGTGTTCTGACCACAGCCACTCCGCGTAGCACGCGAATCCTTCGTGCAGCCAGATGTCGCGCCACTGCCTGGCGGTGACGGAATTGCCGAACCATTGGTGCGCCAGCTCGTGGGCGATCAGCCGCTCGCTGGCGCCGGTGCCGTCACAGTGGTTGGCGCCGAAGATCGAAATACCTTGAGCTTCAACGGGTATCTCCAGATCGTCGTCGGTCACGACCACCGTGTAACCGTTCGCCAGCGGGTAGGGGCCGAAGAGTTCGACGAACAGCTCCATCATCTCGGGTTGGCGAGCGAAGTCTTCGTAGAACTCGCGTCGGAGCCGCTCGGGCAACGCGGCCCGCATCTGCACCGGCGCCGTGCCGAGCCGGGTCATCTCGTACATCCCGATCTGCAGGGTGATCAGGTACGTCGAGGTCGGCTCGGGTTGCTCGTAGGTCCACTCGGTCTGCGCCGCCCGCGGTCGCCGTGACGCCAGCCGCCCATTGGCGACCACCCGGTAGGGGTTGTCGGCGCTGATCTGGATTCGGAACGAGGCTTTGGCGCTGGGATGGTCGTCGCAGGGGAACCACGATGCGGCCCCGTTGGGTTGTCCGGCGACCAGTGCGCCGTTGGTGAGTTCCTCGAAACCGACGTCGCCCCACAACGATCGCAGCGGTCGCGGTGAACCGTGATAGTGAACGACGATCGACATCGCCGCGCCGGACGCGAGCTTCGAGGAGAGTCGGATGCGGAGTTTGCCCATCCGGCAAGCGAAGTGGGCGGCGCGCTTGCCGTTCACCAATACCTTCGACACCGTCAGCGCCTCGGAGAGGTCGAGGGTGAATTCTTCCAACTCGGCGAGCGCAGCGGCGGTGATCGTCGCCGACCCGGAGAGCCGGTTGATCGAGACCTTGTACTCCAGAGCCAACTCATAGCGTGACACGCGATAGCCGAGGTTGCCGTTCTTGGGCAGGTACGGGTCGATCACGGTGGAAGCCTGGCTGGGCGCCGACTTCTTGGCGGCACGTTTCACGCGGCGGCCTTCTTGCCGGACTTCTCGCGGGGCGCATTCCACGGTCTGATCGGATTACCTTGCCAGCGAGTCGATTTCGGCACTGAATCGCCGCGGACGACCAGCGACGCGGGGCCGACGGTGACGCCGGCGCCGAGCCGCGCTGACGGCAGGGCAACACCGTGCGGGCCCAGCGTCGCACCGTGCTCGAATACGACTTCGTCCATCCGCATGATCCGGTCGTGGAACAGATGCGTCTGCACCACGCAGCCACGGTTGACGGTGCTTCCCGGGCCGAGCGTGACAAGGTCAGCCTCTGGCAGCCAATACGTTTCGCACCAGGCGCCGCGGCCGACGCTGGCGCCCAGCGCCCGCAGCCACATGTTCATCACCGGTGTCCCACTGGCCGCCCGCGCGAACCACGGCGCGGCGACGGTCTCCACAAACGTGTCCGCGAGTTCGTTACGCCACACGAACGACGACCATAGCGGAAATTCTCCGGCCCGAATCCGGCCAACCAGAAGCCATTTCGCGGCGACCGCGACGCCCGCCGCCAACGCGCCCGCAATCAGCAGGACCAGCCCACCGCACAGTGCGGCCGACCAGATGCCGAAGATCCGAGCCAGTGCCTGCAGCACACCCAGCACCGCCAGCCCGATCGCGGCGGTCACCATCACCGGGATCACCCGGAACGCCTCCACGGTCGCCCGCATCGCCTTCAACCGCCACGGCGGTTCGTAGGTGCGCGTCGTGTCGGCCTCGGCGGGACGCCGACGCAACCGCATCGGCGGGCTGCCCAACCAGGATGAACCACGCTTCGCCTTCGGGGGAGCCGCGGACAGGACCGCGACCAGTCCGTCGTCGGGCACCCGGCGGCCCGGTTGGGTAATGCCCGAGTTACCCAGAAACGCCCGCCGGCCGACCGTCGTCGTCGCCACGTAAATCCAGCCGCCACCAAGCTCATACGACGCGACCAAGGTGTCGTCGGCCAGGAACGCGCCGTCTTCGATGACGGTGAACTTCGGGGTCAGCAGGACCGTGGAGATCTCGGTGTCGCGGCCGACCTTGGCACCCAGCATCCGCAGCCAGGCGGGTGTGGCCAAGCTCGCGTAGAGCGGGAACAGGTAGTTGCGGGCGCCGTCCATCAGTCGCTCGGTCGCCCAGAGCTGCCACCCGCTGCGGCTGCGGACCGGGTGATAGCCCTCCCGCAGCCCGATCGACAGCATCCGCACCGCGATGATCGTCATCGCCGCGTACGCGGCCAGGCGCGGCCACCGTCGCGACCGGCGTCCAGTACAGGGCCGGCAGCACGGCCTCCGACAGCCGGTGCGTGTGACGGACGCTCAGGCCGATCACGGCCAGCCCGGCCGCCAGCGCGGTCAGCGGCATCGCGGCCAGCAGCACCGACGTCAGCGCGTACACCGCGACCCAGTGGCTTCGGCGCGCCGGCCGCTCGTCGGGCCAGGGGTGTTTCACCCGACCGGATTTCACCGCGGGCGAGCCCTTCCAGTACTGGCGGCTCTTGACCTTCCCGACGACACCCGAGCCGGGTGCGACGTCGGCGTTCTTGCCGACCACGGCGCCGGGCAGCAATGTCGTGCGGGCGCCGATCGTGGCGTCGTTGCCGATCGCGATCGCGCCGATGTGCAACGCGTCGCCGTCGATCCAGTGCCCGCACAGGTCCACTTCGGGCTCGACCGCGCTGCGATGCCCCAGCGTCAGCAGCCCGGTGACCGGCGGCATCGAGTGCAGGTCGACGCCCTTGCCGATGTCGGCGCCGAGCGCGCGCGCGTAGTAGACCAGCCACGGCGCCCCGGCCAGGTTGCCGGCGCCGCTGGCCTCGGCGAGCCGCTCGGCCAGCCACACCCGCAGATGCAGCGACCCGCCGCGCGGGTAGGCTGCCGGGCTGGACGTTCGGCAGCAGCAGTCGCGCGGCCAGCACCGCGATGCCCATCCGGCCCAGCGGCGTGACGAACACGACGAACGCCGCGGCAACCAGCCACCAGTTCACCGCGACCGTCCACGGCACCAGATGCAGCGCGCGGGCGACGTTGTTGCCCAGCGCCAACCACGTCACCCATTGCAGCGCCGCCAGCGAGGCCAACGGCACCGACAGCGCGATCTGCGCGAGCTGGGCCAGCCGCGGAGTCGGGCGTACCAGCCGTTCGACGACATCCGGTGGCTTTTCCAGCTCGTCGAGGAACCCGGCGAGCGACCCGAGCCGCGGATGGTCGTACAGGTCGGCGACGGTGACCTGCGGGTAGCGGTCCCGCAGCACGGCGACCAGTTGAGCCGCGGCGAGCGAGCCGCCGCCGAGGGCGAAGAAGTCGGCCTCCGGACCGTCGACCGCAGCGCCGAGTAAATCCCGCCACAGCGTGGCCAGCCAGCTTGCCGTGCCGCTGAGATCGGCGGCCTGCTCGCTGTCGCCGCCCGGCGGCGGCCAGGGCAAAGCGTCGCGGTCGACCTTGCCGGACGTGCGGGTGGGCAACTCGTCGACCCGAACCAGGCGCGGCACCAGCGCGGCCGGCAGCTGCTCGGCGAGCAGGGCGCGCGCGGCGGCCATGTCGAAGTCCGGATCGGCGCTGGCAACGTAGCCGACCAGCACCGGCGTGCCCGCCGCCGTCCGCCGAACCGCGGCGGCGCCGCCGATGACGCCCGGCAGGTGCACCAACGCCGAGTCGACCTCGCCCAATTCGATCCGGCGACCGCCGACCTTGACCTGATCATCGGCGCGGCCGCAGAAGACCAGGCCTTCGCTTTCCAGCCGCACCAGATCACCGCTGCGGTAGGCGCGCTGCCAGCCCAGCGTGGGCATCGGCGCGTACTTCTCGGCGTCTTTTGCCTCGTCGAGGTAGCGGGCCAGGCCCACGCCGCCGATCACCAGCTCACCGATCTCACCGTCGGCAACCGGGTGGCCGTCCCTGTCGACGACGGCCAGGTCCCAACCCGGCAGCGGGAGACCGATGCGCACCGGGCTGTCGGCGTCCAGCCGGGCCGCGCATGCGACCACGGTGGCCTCGGTGGGGCCGTAGGTGTTCCACACTTCCCGGCCGTCGACGGCCAGCCGCGCGGCCAGCTCCGGAGGGCAGGCCTCGCCGCCGAAGATCAACAGCCGCACCGCTTCCAGCGCCTCGGCGGGCCACAGCGCGGCCAGTGTGGGCACGGTCGACACCACGGTCACGTCGCGGCTGACCAGCCACGGTCCGAGATCCATCCCGCTGCGCACCAGCGACCGCGGCGCCGGGACCAGGCAGGCGCCGTGCCGCCAGGCCAGCCACATCTCCTCACACGACGCGTCGAAGGCCACCGACAGCCCGGCCAGTACCCGGTCACCCGGACCAATCGGGTTGTCCCGCAAGAACATCTGCGCCTCGGCATCGACGAATGCCGCGGCACTGCGATGCGTGACGGCGACACCCTTGGGCGTGCCGGTCGATCCGGAGGTGAAGATGATCCAGGCGTCGTCGCGGAGCAGCGGCGCCTCGGCCCGCCAGCCTCGCGAGGAGCCCGGACCGCGGGCCATGCCGGCTTCGGTGACGATCGCGACGACGTTGGCCTCGCTGAACACCAGCTCGGCGCGTTCGTCCGGGTCGTCGGCGTCGACAGGCACATACGCCGCACCGGCGGCCAGCGTCGCCAGGATCGCCTCGTAGAGCGCGAAGCTGCCGGACGGCATCCGGATGCCGATCCGGTCACCTCGACCGATGCCGCGGGCGGCCAGCCAGGCCACGCTCGCTTCGATGTCGCTGATCAGTTCGCTGTAGGTGAGCTGGACGGTGCCGTCGTCGATCGCCGCGGCTTCGGGGAAGCAGGCGGCGGTGTCGTAGAGGACGTCGATGAGTGTGCGCGGGCCCGCTGCGCGCGGCGACAACAGGTATTGCGCCGGCACGCGTTCGGGAGCTTGGGGCGTCGCCACCTGTACGAAAATACTCAAGCTCGGGCACTTCAACCGCCAGCGCGCGCCAGGCGGGTGGGAAAAGTGGCTGACGGCTTCCGATCGTCGGCGATGTGACCACATATGATCGGCTCTTGCGCGGCGGGCTGTGTCGCGGCCCGCAGAACGTGCTTCACCAAATGTTCACCGAAAAGGAGAGTGTCGCCGCGTGGGTGCCCAGCCCCCGTCAACGGAAGCCCTGTCGCCGGAGGCGTTGACCGCCGCGGTCGACGCAGCCAGGCAGGCTTTCGCGGCCGCGGCCGATCTCGACGCGCTGGCGCGGGCCAAGACCGAGCACCTCGGCGATCGCTCACCGGTGGCACTGGCGCGCCAGGCGCTGGCCAGCGTGCCCAAGGCCGAGCGCGCCGACGCCGGCCGGCTGGTGAACACCGCCCGCAGCGATGCCCAGCAGCAGCTACGACGAGCAGACTCGCCGCACTGCGCGCGGAGCGGGACGCGGAGGTGCTGATCGCCGAGCGCATCGATGTGACGTTGCCCTCGACCCGGCAGCCGACGGGCGCACGCCACCCGATCACGATCCTGGCCGAGCACGTCGCCGACACCTTCATCGCGATGGGCTGGGAACTGGCCGAGGGGCCCGAAGTCGAGACCGAGCAGTTCAACTTCGACGCGCTCAACTTTCCCGCTGACCACCCGGCCCGCAGCGAACAGGACACCTTCTATATCGCGCCGGAGGGCTCGCGGCAGTTGCTGCGCACCCACACCTCGCCCGTGCAGGTGCGGGCGCTGCTGGAGCGCGCGCTGCCGGTGTACGTGATCTCGATCGGCCGCACTTTCCGCACCGATGAACTCGACGCGACCCACACGCCGGTCTTCCATCAGGTCGAGGGGCTCGCGGTGGACCGCGGGTTGTCGATGGCCCATCTGCGCGGAACCCTCGACGCGTTCGCCCGCGCCGAGTTCGGGCCGCAGGCGCGCACCCGGATTCGGCCGCACTTCTTCCCGTTCACCGAGCCGTCGGCCGAAGTCGACGTGTGGTTCGAGAACAAGAAGGGTGGCGCCGGCTGGGTCGAATGGGGTGGCTGCGGGATGGTCAACCCGAATGTGTTGCGCGCCGTCGGTATTGACCCGGACGAGTACTCGGGGTTCGCGTTCGGCATGGGCCTGGAGCGCACCTTGCAGTTCCGCAACGGCATCCCCGACATGCGCGACATGGTCGAAGGCGATGTCCGCTTCTCGTTGCCGTTCGGGGTGGGTGCCTGATGCGGATCCCCTACAGCTGGCTGCGGGAAGTCGTCAGCGCCGGCGCTCCCGGCTGGGACGTGACGCCCGAGGACCTCGAGCAGGCGCTGGTGCGCATCGGCCATGAAGTGGAAGACGTCATCACCCTCGGCCCGGTCGACGGCCCGCTGACGGTGGGGCGAGTCGCGGCGATCGAGGAGCTCACCGAGTTCAAGAAGCCGATCCGCGCCTGCAAGGTCGATGTCGGCGAACAGCAGCCGCGTGACATCGTCTGCGGCGCAACCAACTTCGCCGTCGGCGATTTGGTGGTGGTGGCGCTGCCCGGCACCACGTTGCCCGGCGGATTCAACATCACCGCGCGCAAGACCTACGGCCATACCTCCGACGGGATGATCTGCTCGGCCGCCGAACTCGGTTTGGCCGCAGATCATTCCGGCATCCTGGTGCTGCCGCCGGGAACCGCCGAGCCGGGCGCAGGCGGGGCAGCAGGTGCTCGGCCTCGACGACGTGGTCTTCGACCTCGCGATCACCCCGGACCGGGGCTACTGCATGTCGGTGCGCGGACTGGCCCGTGAGATCGCGTGCGCGTACGACCTCGACTTCGTGGACCCGGCCGCCGTGCCCGCGTTGCCTTGCGAGGGCGGAGGCCTGGCCGCTGACCGTGCAGCCCGAGACCGGCGTACGCCGATTCGCGCTGCGCCCGGTGACCAAGATCGACCCGGCTGCGGTGTCGCCGTGGTGGTTACAGCGCCGGCTGCTGCTCAGCGGCATCCGGGCGATTTCGCCGGCCGTCGACGCGACGAACTACGTGATGCTGGAGCTCGGTCATCCGATGCATGCGCATGACCTCAACCGGATCACTGGCGGCTTCGACGTCCGGTTCGCCCACCCCGGTGAGAAGGTCGAGACGCTCGACGACGTCGAACGCACACTCGACCCGGCCGACGTGCTGATCGTCGACGATGTCGCGACCGCCGCGATCGCCGGCGTGATGGGATCGGGCAGCACCGAGATGCGCGGCGACTCCACCGATGTGCTGCTGGAGGCCGCGGTGTGGGATCCGGCCGCGGTCTCGCGCACGGCGCGTCGGCTACGCCTGCCCAGCGAAGCCGCCCGCCGCTACGAGCGTGGGGTCGATCCCGGCCATTTCCGTTGCGGCGCTGGACCGCTGCGCCACGCTGCTTGCCGAGATCACCGGCGGCGACGTGTCGCGCGACCCTGACCGACTGGCGCGGCGACCCGCCCCGGGACGACTGGTCGCTTCCGCCGATTCAGCTGGCGGCCGACCTGCCCGATCGGATGGCCGGGGTGAGCTACCGCCCGGGTACGACGGCCCGGCGGCTGACTCAGATCGGCGCCACGGTGACCGAAGCCGGCGACAGCCTGACCGTGACCCCGCCGAGCTGGCGTCCCGACCTGTTGCAGCCGGCCGACTTCGTCGAAGAGGTGCTGCGACTGGAAGGGCTGGAAGTCATTCCTTCGGTGCTGCCGCCGGCTCCGGCCGGCCGCGGGTTGTCCGCCGTTCAGCGTCGCCGCCGCGCGATCGGCAAGTCGTTGGCGCTGTCCGGCTACGTCGAAATCCTTCCGACGCCGTTTTTGCCCGCGGGTGTGTTCGACGCCTGGGGCCTGCCCGCCGACGACGGCCGGCGCCACACCACCCGGGTGGTCAATCCGCTGGAAGCCGATCGGCCGCATCTGGCGACAACCTTGCTGCCCGGACTGCTGGAGGCGTTGTCGCGCAACGTCTCACGCGGCATCGTCGACGTCGCGTTGTTCGCGGTGGCGCAGGTGGTGCAGCCGACCGAGCAGACCAAGGGCGTCGCGGTGATCCCGGTGGACCGTCGGCCCACCGATGACGAGATCGCCGCGCTCGACGCGTCGTTGCCGAAGCAACCGCAGCACGTCGCCGTCGTGCTGACCGGGCTGCGGGAGCCGCGCGGTCCGTGGGGCGATGGGCGGCGAGCCGACGCCGCCGACGCATTCGAGGCGGTGCGAATCATCGCCCGCGCCAGTGGCATCGACGTGCAACTGCGGGCCGCTCAGTATCTGCCATGGCATCCCGGCCGCTGCGCCGAAGTGCTCGTCGGCGAGACCGTGGTCGGGCACGCCGGACAGCTGCACCCGGCGGTGATCGAGCGATCCAGCCTGCCCAAGGGCACCTGTGCGGTCGAACTGAACCTCGACGCCGATACCGATCGTCGAGGCGCTTGCGGCGCCTCGGGTCTCCCCGTTCCCTGCGGTGTTCCAGGACGTCAGCCTCGTCGTAGATGCCGACATCCCCGCGCAGACCGTCGCGGACGCCGTTCGCGACGGCGCGGGGGAGTTGCTGGAAGAGGTCCGGCTGTTCGACGTGTACACCGGCCCGCAGGTCGGCGAGAACCGCAAGTCGCTGACCTTCGCGCTGCGGTTCCGGGCAACGGATCGCACCCTCACCGAAGACGAGGCCAGCGCCGCTCGGGATGCGGCGGTCCGCCGCGCCGACGAGCAAGTCGGCGCGGTGTTGCGCAGCTGAAATGCACACGAAGAATGAATTTGCATCGCAGTGCATAGTCATGCAACGATGGGTGTCATGACCGAGGCGATACGGGTGGCCGTAGCCGGTGCCAGCGGCTATGCGGGCGGCGAGATCCTGCGGCTGCTGCTCGGGCACCCCGCCTACCAGGACGGACGGCTGACGATTGGCGCGCTGACCGCCGCCGGTAGCGCCGGAACCGTGCTCGCTGATCACCATCCACACCTGTTGCCGTTGGCCCAGCGGGTGCTGGAGCCCACCGATATCGACATTCTCGACGGCCACGATGTGGTGTTCCTGGGTCTGCCGCACGGCCATTCGGCGGCGCTGGCGGAGCAACTCGGCCCGCAGACCTTGGTCGTGGACTGCGGCGCCGATTTCCGGTTGAGCGACGCCGGCGCATGGGAGCGCTTCTACGGCTCGGCGCACGCCGGCAGTTGGCCGTACGGGCTGCCCGAACTCCCGGGTAATCGCGACGCACTGCGCGACGCCCGGCGCATCGCCGTTCCGGGCTGCTATCCGACCGCCGCGGTGTTGGCGCTTTTCCCCGCAATAGCAGCCGATCTCATCGATCCCGCTGTCACCGTCGTCGCGGTCAGCGGCACCTCGGGTGCCGGCCGCGCCGCAAAAACCGACCTGCTCGGCTCGGAGGTCATCGGTTCGGCGCGGGCCTACAACATCGCCGGCGCGCACCGGCACACACCCGAAATCGTGCAAGGGCTCCGCCAAGTCACCGACCGCGACGTCACCGTCTCGTTCACGCCGGTACTGATCCCGACCACTCGCGGCATCCTGGCCACCTGCACCGCGCGGACCACGGCACCGCTGTCGCAGCTGCGGGCAGCCTATGAAAAGGCTTATCACGACGAGCCTTTCGTGTACCTGCTACCCGAAGGACAATTGCCACGCACCGGCGCGGTGATCGGCAGCAACGCCGCACAGCTTGCGGTCGCGGTCGACGAGGACGCTGCCACGTTCATCGCGATCGCGGCGATCGACAACCTGGTCAAAGGCACCGGCGGTGCCGCCGTGCAGTCGATGAACCTGGCGCTGGGTTGGCCTGAAACCGAAGGCCTTTCAGTGGTCGGGGTGGCACCGTGACCGACCTTGCCGAACGCAGCGCCGCTGGTACGCGCCCAAGGCGTCACGGCGCCGGCCGGTTTTCGCGCGACCGGTATCGCGGCGGGCATCAAGGTATCCGGAAGCTGGATCTTGCGCTGGTGTTCAACGAGGGACCCGATCACGCAGCCGCCGGCGTGTTCACCCGCAACCAGGTCAAAGCCGCGCCGGTGTTGTGGACCCGGCAAGTGCTGGCCGACGGGCGGCTGCGCGCGGTGGTGCTGAATTCCGGTGGCGCCAACGCCTGTACCGGCCCCGGCGGCTTTCAGGACACCCACGCCACCGCGGAGGGACTGGCCGCGGCGTTGTCGGAGTGGGGCACCGAGACCGGGGCGATCGACGTCGCGGTCTGCTCCACCGGCTTGATCGGCGACCGGCTACCGATGGACAAGGTGCTCGCCGGCGTCGCGAATCTGGTGCACGAGATGGCGGGCGGCATCACCGGCGGCGAGGAAGCCGCCCGCGCCATCATGACCACCGACAACGTGCCCAAACAGGTTGCGCTGCATCACCCGGACAACTGGACGGTCGGCGGAATGGCCAAGGGCGCCGGAATGCTGGCGCCGTCGCTGGCCACCATGCTGTGCGTGCTCACCACCGACGCCGTCGCCGAATCGTCCGCGCTGGAGGCCGCACTGCGCCGCGCCACCGCGCGGACGTTCGACCGGCTCGACGTCGACGGCAGCCTGCTCGACCAACGACACCGTGCTGCTGCTGGCCTCGGGTGCAAGCGAAATCAGCGCCCAGCCAAGCCGATCTCGACGACGCCGTGTTACGGGTCTGCGACGATCTGTGCGCTCAGCTGCAAGCCGACGCCGAAGGCGTCACCAAGCGCATCACCATCAGCGTGACCAGTGCGCTGACCGAAGACGACGCGGTCACCGCGGCCCGGGTGATCGCCCGGGACAGCCTGGTGAAGACCGCGCTGTTCGGCTCTGACCCCAACTGGGGCCGGGTGCTGGCCGCCGTCGGCATGGCACCGGTGCATCTCGACCCCGACCGGATCACCGTGTCGTTCAACGGTTCAGCGGTCTGCATCGACGGCGTCGGGGCACCGGGAGCCCGCGAGGTCGACCTGTCGGCCACCGACATCGAAGTGGCTGTCGATCTGGGAGTCGGCAGCGCGCACGCGACGATCCGGACCACTGACCTGTCGCACGCCTACGTCGAAGAGAACTCGGCCTACTCGTCATGATCTCCACCGAAATCAAGGCGCAGGTGCTGGCCGAGGCCTTGCCGTGGCTGACCCAGTTGCACGGCAAGATCGTGGTGGTCAAATACGGCGGCAACGCGATGACCAGTGACACGCTGCGGCGAGAGTTCGCCGCAGACATGGCTTTTCTGCGCAACTGCGGTATCCACCCGGTCGTGGTGCACGGCGGCGGCCCGCAGATCAGCGCCATGCTCAAACGCCTGGGCATCGCCGGCGACTTCAAAGGCGGATTCCGCGTCACCACACCCGAAGTGCTCGATGTGGCGCGGATGGTGTTGTTCGGTCAGGTCGGCCGCGAACTGGTGAACCTGATCAACGTCCACGGGCCGTACGCGGTCGGCGTCACCGGCGAGGACGCCAACCTGTTCACCGCGGTGCGGCGCAGCGTCAGCGTCGAGGGGATCGACACCGACATCGGCCTGGTCGGCAACATCGCTCAGGTGAATCCGGCTGTGGTGCTGGATCTGATTGCCGCCAACCGGATTCCGGTGGTGTCGACGCTGGCCCCCGACATCGACGGCGTCGTTCACAACATCAACGCCGACACCGCCGCCGGTGCGCTGGCCGAGGCGCTGGAGGCCGAGAAGCTGCTGATGCTCACCGATGTCGAGGGGCTGTACACCCAATGGCCGGACCGGGATTCGCTGGCCAGCGAAATCGACACCGCCACGTTGACTCAACTCTTGCCGACGCTGGAAACCGGCATGATCCCCAAGGTAGAAGCCTGCCTGCGGGCGGTGAAAGCCGGAGTGCCGAGCGCACATGTCATCGACGGCCGCGTCGAGCACTGCGTGCTGGTCGAACTGCTCACCGATGAAGGGTCCGGAACGAAGGTGGTGAGCGCATGACTGCGCCGGCGACGATCAGCAGAGCAGTGCGATCGAGGGCAGAGGAGCGGCGCCAAATGACCAGACGCAACAGCAGCAACCGGTGGTCCGCGGTGATGATGAACAACTACGGTGTTCCGCCGGTCGCCTTGGCCAGCGGCAACGGCGCCGTGGTCACCGACGTGGACGGCAAGTCCTACCTCGACCTGCTCGGCGGCATCGCCGTCAACATTCTGGGGCACGGCCACCCGGCCATCATCGAGGCGGTCACGCGGCAGATGTCGCACGCTGGGGCACACCTCGAACCTGTATGCCGCCGAGCCCGGCATTGCGCTGGCCGAGGCGCTGGCCGGTCTGCTCGGCGCCGACACCGAGACCCGGGTGTTGTTCTGCAACTCCGGCACCGAGGCCAACGAGGCGGCGTTCAAACTGTCCCGGCTCACCGGTCGCACGAAACTGGTTGCGGCGCAGGGTGGTTTCCACGGCCGTACGATGGGCGCCCTGGCTTTGACCGGCCAGCCGAGCAAGCAGGCGCCGTTCGCACCGCTGCCCGGCGACGTCACCCACGTGCCGTACGGTGACGCCGACGCGTTGGCGGCCGCGGTCGGTGACGACACCGCTGCGGTATTCCTGGAGCCGATCATGGGGGAGAGCGGCATCGTGGTGCCGCCCGACGGCTATCTGGCGGCGGCGCGCGATATCACCGCCCGCCACGGCGCGCTGCTGGTTTTCGACGAGGTGCAGACCGGGATGGGCCGCACCGGAACGTTTTTCGCGCATCAGCACGACGGCATCACCCCAGATGTGGTGACGATGGCCAAGGGGCTCGGCGGCGGCCTGCCGATCGGGGCGTGCCTGGCGACCGGCCCGGCCGCGCAGCTGCTGACTCCGGGCCTGCATGGCAGCACCTTCGGCGGCAACCCGATCTGCGCATCGGCGGCGCTCGCGGTGCTGCGGGTCTTGGCGGACGACGACCTGGTGCGCCGCGCCGGAGCGCTCGGAAAGACGTTGCACCAGAGCATCGAATCGCTTCAGCATCCGTCGATCGACCACGTCCGCGGCCGCGGCCTGTTGTGCGGGATCGTGCTCACCACGCCCACCGCGAAAGACGTCGAGGCGGCCGCCCGGTCCGCCGGGTTCCTGGTCAACGCCGCCGCACCCGACGTCGTCCGCCTGGCGCCGGCGCTGATCATCACCGAGCCTCAGCTCGACACGTTCGTCGCCGCGTTGCCGGGCATCCTCGACACCGCCAAGGGGGCATCATGACGCGGCACTTTCTGCGCGACGACGACCTGACGCCCGACGAGCAGGCCGAGGTGCTGGCGCTGGCTGCCGAACTGAAGAAGGACCCGTTCAGCCATCGCCCGCTGGAGGGCCCGCGTGGCGTCGCGGTGATCTTCGACAAGAACTCCACCCGCACCCGGTTCTCCTTCGAGGTGGGTATCGCCCAGCTCGGCGGGCACGCCGTGGTCGTCGACGGCCGCAGCACCCAGCTGGGCCGCGAAGAGACGTTGCAGGACACCGCGAAAGTGTTGTCCCGCTATGTCGACGCCATCGTCTGGCGCACCTATGGCCAGGCCCGGCTGAGCGCGATGGCCGAGACCGCGACGGTGCCGATCGTCAACGCGCTCTCCGACCAGTTCCACCCCTGCCAGGTGCTGGCCGACCTGCAAACCATCGCCGAACGCAAGGGATCACTGCGCGGTCTGCGGATGACCTACTTCGGTGACGGCGCCAACAACATGGCGCACTCGTTGATGCTCGGCGGCGTCACCGCCGGCATGCACGTAACGGTCGCGGCCCCAGCCGGTTTCGCGCCCGATCCGCTGTTCACCGCCGCCGCCGAGCATCGCGCCGCCGACACCGGCGCCTCGGTGACCATCACCGCAGACCCCGATCGCCGGGGCGTCCGGCGCCGATGTGCTGGTCACCGACACCTGGACATCGATGGGCCAGGAGGACGACGGGCTGGATCGAGTACGGCCGTTCCGTCCGTTCCAGCTCAACGCCGACCTGGTGGCCAAGGCCGATTCGGAAGTCGTTGTGCTGCATTGCCTTCCGGCTCATCGCGGCCACGAGATCACCGACGACGTGATCGACGGCCCGCACAGCGCGGTGTGGGACGAAGCCGAGAACCGGCTGCATGCGCAGAAGGCGCTGCTGGTCTGGCTGCTGGAACGATCGACGTGACGCGCTCGAAGACGACACCGGAGATCACCCGCGTCGGGCGGCAGGCCCGCATCGTGGCGATCCTGTCGTCGGCGGATGTCCGCAGCCAGAGCGAGTTGGCCGCGCTGCTGGCCGCCGACGGTGTCGAGGTCACCCAGGCCACGCTGTCGCGGGATCTGGAGGAGCTCGGCGCGGTGAAGTTGCGCGGCGCCGACGGTGGCGTCGGCGTCTACGTCGTGCCGGAAGACGGCAGCCCACTGCGCGGGGTGTCCGGCGGCACCGCGCGGCTGTCGAGGCTGTTGAGCGAGGTGCTGGTGTCCACCGACGCCACCGGCAACCTCGCCGTGCTGCGCACTCCGCCGGGCGCGGCGGACTACCTGGCCAGTGCCATCGACCGGGCCGCGCTGCCCTACGTGGTCGGGACCATCGCCGGGGATGACACCATCTTCGTGGCGGCCCGCGAGCCGATGACCGGCGCAGAGCTCGCAAGCGTGATCCAAAACCTGACGTAACCGCACGACTCAAAGGAGATCAATTCATGTCCGAGCGCGTCATCTTGGCGTATTCCGGCGGTTTGGACACCTCGGTGGCGATCAGCTGGATCGGCAAGGAGACCGGCCGAGAGGTTGTCGCGGTCGCGATCGACCTGGGCCAGGGCGGTGAGGACATGGAGGTGGTGCGTCAGCGGGCGCTGGACTGCGGCGCGGTGGAAGCCGTCGTGGTCGATGCCCGCGACGAGTTCGCCGACGGCTATTGCCTGCCGACCATCTTGTCCAACGCCCTCTACATGGATCGCTACCCACTGGTGTCGGCGATCAGCCGGCCGCTCATTGCCAAGCATCTGGTCAAGGCGGCCCGCGAGCACGGCGGCAGCATCGTCGCGCACGGCTGCACCGGCAAGGGCAACGACCAGGTCCGCTTCGAGGTCGGATTCGCCTCGCTGGCACCAGATCTCGAGGTTCTGGCGCCGGTCCGCGACTACGCGTGGACCCGGGAGAAGGCCATTGCTTTCGCCGAAGAGAACGCCATCCCGATCAACGTCACCAAACGCTCGCCCTTCTCCATCGATCAGAACGTCTGGGGCCGCGCGGTGGAAACCGGCTTCCTGGAACACCTCTGGAACGCACCGACGAAGGACGTCTACGACTACACCGAAGACCCCACCGTCAACTGGAACACCCCGGACGAAGTGATCGTCGGCTTCGAGCGCGGCGTGCCGGTCACGATCGACGGCCATTCGGTGTCGGTGCTGCAGGCCATCGAGGAACTCAACCGCCGCGCGGGTGCGCAGGGCGTCGGGCGCCTCGACGTCGTCGAAGACCGGCTGGTGGGCATCAAGAGCCGCGAAATCTACGAGGCCCCAGGTGCGATGGTGCTCATCACCGCGCACACCGAGCTCGAGCACGTCACCGTTGGAGCGTGAGCTGGGCAGGTTCAAACGGCACACCGACCAGCGCTGGGCTGAATTGGTGTACGACGGGCTGTGGTACTCGCCGTTGAAGACGGCGCTGGAGACCTTCGTCGCCAAGACCCAGGAACACGTCACGGGTGAAATCCGAATGGTGTTGCACGGCGGGCACATTGCCGTCAATGGTCGGCGCAGCGCCGAGTCCCTCTACGACTTCAACCTGGCCACCTACGACGAAGGTGACACCTTCGACCAGTCGATGGCGAAGGGCTTCGTCTACGTGCACGGGTTGTCGTCCAAGCTCGCCGCGCGCCGGGACCTGGCCGCCGACGAAACGTGAGCACCAACGAGGGTTCGCTGTGGGGTGGACGGTTCGCCGACGGGCCGTCCGCTGCGTTGACCGCATTGAGCAGGTCGACCCATTTCGACTGGGTCTTGGCGCCCTACGACGTGACCGCCTCCCGCGCGCACGCCGAGATTCTGTTCAACGCCGGACTGCTGACCGCGGATCAGCGCGATGGTCTGCTGGTCGGTCTGGACAGCCTGGCCGAAGACGTCGCCGACGGCAGTTTCGGGCCGCTGGTCACCGACGAGGACGTGCACGCCGCGCTGGAGCGTGGGCTGATCGACCGGGTCGGCCCCGATTTGGGCGGTCGGCTGCGGGCCGGCCGGTCGCGAAATGATCAGGTGGCCACGCTGTTTCGGATGTGGCTGCGCGATGCGCTGCGACGAGTGGCCGCCGGCGCGCTGGGCCTCGTCGAAGCATTGGCGGGCCAGGCCGCCGCGTATCCGGATGCCATCATGCCCGGCAAGACCCACCTGCAGTCCGCCCAGCCGATCCTGCTGGCGCACCATCTCCTTGCGCACGCCCATCCGCTGCTGCGTGATGTCGACCGGATCCTCGACCTCGACGCACGTACGGCGCTCTCGCCCTACGGCTCTGGAGCTTTGGCCGGCTCGTCGCTGGGGCTCGACCCCGACGCGATCGCTCAGAAGCTCGGCTTCGCCGCGGCCGCTGAAAACTCGATCGATGCAACGGCGTCGCGGGACTTCGCCGCGGAGGCGGCTTTCGTCTTCGCGATGATCGGCGTCGACCTGTCGCGCCTTGCCGAGGATGTCATCATCTGGAGCTCTACCGAATTCGGCTATGTCACCTTGCACGACTCGTGGTCAACGGGCAGTTCGATCATGCCGCAGAAAAAGAACCCGGACATCGCTGAGCTTGCTCGCGGCAAGTCGGGCCGCCTGATCGGCAACCTGGCCGGGCTGCTGGCAACCCTGAAGGCACAGCCACTGGCCTACAACCGCGACCTGCAAGAGGACAAGGAGCCGGTGTTCGACTCGGTCGCACAGCTGGAGCTGCTGCTGCCGGCGATGGCCGGCCTGGTCAGCAGCCTGACATTCAACGTCGAGCGGATGGCGGCACTGGCGCCGGCCGGCTACACGCTCGCCACCGATATCGCTGAATGGCTGGTGCGCCAGGGAATTCCATTCCGGGACGCCCACGAGGCCGCCGGGGCCGCCGTTCAGGTCGCCGAAAAGCTCGGCGTCGGCCTCGAAGAGTTGACCGACGACCAGCTGGCGGCCATCAGCGCTGACCTGACGCCTCAGGTTCGCGAGGTGCTCACCATCGAAGGCTCGGTGTCATCCCGCGACGCCCGCGGCGGCACAGCACCCAGCCAGGTTGCCCGCCAACGTGATTCGGTGCTCACCGCCGCTGAGCAGCTTCGCGGTCGGCTGAGCCGCTAGCGCAGTACTGGGCCCGGGCGCGCGGCAACCGCAGGGACCTGCGGGATTTCGCCGGCAGGCAACGGGCCGGAGAAGAAGTTGCCCTGCACGACGTCACAGCCGAATTGTCGTAGCCAACGAGCCGTGTCGTCGTTCTCCACGCCTTCGGCGACGCTGGCAATCCCAAACTCCTCGGCCAGCTCGATGACAGACCGTGCGATTGTCGCGGCACGTCGGTCGTACAGAATCGGAGCAATCAGCTGGCGGTCGAGTTTGACCTCGTCGATCGGTAGTTCGCGAAGATAGGTCAACGTGGAATATCCGCTGCCGAAGTCGTCGATCGACACACGAATTCCGGCTTCCCGGAGACGATTCAGTACGGCGCGACCCTTATCGAAGTCAGCCACCATCAGCTCCTCGGTGATCTCCACCGTCAGCAAGCTCGGCGACATGCCGTGTACATCCAACACGCTCATGATGCGATCCGGCAGGGTGTCCTCGCCGAGTGAGCGTGCCCACAAGTTCACCGAGACCGGGATCAGGCGCCGACCGCATGCCAACCCGCGGCGTCGGCCACCGCGCGTGAGAGCACCACGTCGGTGACGGCGTCGGTCAATCCGTGCTCGCGTACCAGCGGCAGAAATTCGCTGGGCTCCAACGTGCCCAAAGTGGGATGCTCCCAACGCAATAGCGCCTCAGCGCCACATACCGCACCACTCAGCATCCTGAACTGCGGCTGATAGACCAGCGTCAGCAGACGGTCGTCAATGGCGCGGCGTAGGTCCCACAGCAATTGCAGCCGCTGGACGCCGGCACGGAACGTCTGACGCCGACCAAGATGTGCGTCCTTCTCCGGCGTGAACGTCTGAACGTCAGTCGCACTTGTCTGCTCCGCGCGAGCGCGCGCCGATTCTGCCTGGCTGAGCAGATCAGCTGCGGTTGTCGCGACTTCGTCGTGGTCCGGCGCCGTCGCCACGCCGATGCTCAGATTCACATACACCCGGTTGCCGCCGATATCGAGTGCGCTGTCAAAGGCTTTGGCGATCCTGTCCGCCACCTGCGCGGCGACCTCGGGACGATCCTCGACCACGACGACAAACTCGTCGCCACCAAGGCGGGCGACGGTGTCGCCGGCCCGGACACTGGCCTGGATGCGGGCGCCGACGCTGTGTAGCAACGCATCGCTGGCCGCATAACCCAAGGTGTCGTTGACGATCTTGAAGTCGTCGACCCTGATGCTCAACACGCTCAGCGGGACATCAAGGCGGTGATGCAACTGTGCGGCGTGCGCCAAGCGCTCGTCGAGCAATCGCCGATTCGCCAGACCGGTCACCGTGTCGCGCAGGGCGGCATCAATCACCGCGGCAAGCAGATGTCGCTTTCGGTCGAGCGTGAGCAAATGCCGGATGAGCGCGGCGGTGACGAGCACCAATCCCGCCGAGAAGACAACGTCATCGGCGCGATACGCCGGCCAAAAACGCACCGCGCCAGCGACGAGCGCGACCGACAGCGGCAGATACGGCAGCAACATCGACAGTCGCGACCATCCCTCAGAGTTGCTGGTGTCAAGGTCGGGCCCCGGCCGGAATGCGAGTGCAGAGAGCGCAAGGAAATAGGCACCGGTGATCCAACCAAGAGCGACGACTTCATCTGCGACCAGCAGTGAACGCTCCGCAAAAATGCGGAGCGCACCGGCCGCACCGATGGCCCCGAATCCCGCGGCCAGGAACCCAGTCGAGAGCCTGCGGCCCCGCTCGGCGTTCCGCACGATGATGAGTGCCATGACGACCAGGCCAAGGTAAAGCGCGGTAACAACGACCAAGATGATCCGCGAGACGTTCACTGTGTCCGTCCGGCCCAACACCAGACTGCCCACCGCCAAAAACAACGATGCCGCAACGATAACGCCGTCGAGCACTAGGCCAATGCCGAATCTGGAGTCATCGCGAGTGGGAACCAAAACCCCTGCCGCCAAGGCACTTAGCGGTAACACCACATAACCCAACTCGGCAACTGCGGAATTCGAGATCGGCGCGGGGCCCCCCAGAGCGACTGCGCACCAAACGGCGGAACCGGCCGTCGAACCACCTAATCCGATAGCCAGCGCAATCCACGAACGACGCTGCCCGCCGTGCACGGTCCAAGCGGCATGAGCCGCACAACTGGTGGCGAATGCGCCCATGACCATAGAACCCACCGGACCGATGACGCCGACGCCAGCAGGTCCCGCACCACCGCTACCGCTCAAGAGCATTCCCACAAAGAAAAGCAAGCCCACAGTTGCCAGACCAACCAATGCGAGTCGGCGTGGCGTCATTGCGGACATCTCTCTCTACCTGTCAGTGGCGGTAACGAAATTCCGGACAGCGACGTTCGCTTGACAGCATCTTAAAAGACATCACTCTCAGGCGGAGGCGATTTCGAGAGATGCTGTGAGCTAGCCCATTTCAGGGCTGGGGATCCGTACCGCCGCAAATCTCAACATTCTGAAATATTAATGCAGTAGTCAATTTTGCTAATCATTCCAAAACTTCGGAAATTTCCATCCACCGGCTTTCCAGGCCGGCAACGTCGCTTTCCAATTCCCGCAATTGCTGGGTGAGTCCGGTGATGCCAATGTGGTCGGATTGATCATGATCGGCGAGCTCGCGATGCTTGGCGTCGATTTGCTCCGCGAGCCGCGCCAGCCTGCGGTCGATCGCGGCGATCTCCTTCTGTGCGGCGCGCAGGTCGGCACCGGAGAGCTCTTGCGAAACAGAAGGTTTGGTCGCGGCCGGGGCAGTGCGCTGCGCGCTCGCCTGGGCGGCCAGTCGCAGGTATTCGTCGACACCGCCGGGGAGGTGCCGCAACCGCCCGTCCAGAATCGCGTACTGCTGGTCGGTCACCCGCTCCAGGAGGTAGCGGTCGTGCGAGACCACGATCAGCGTGCCGGGCCAGGAGTCGAGCAGATCTTCGGTGGCGGCCAGCATGTCGGTGTCGACATCGTTGGTCGGCTCGTCGAGCAGCAGCACATTGGGCTCGGCCAGCACCGTCAGCATCAGTTGCAGGCGGCGCCGCTGACCGCCGGACAACTCGTTGACGCGGGCGGACAACTGGGCGCCGTCGAAACCCAGCCGCTCCAGTAACTGCGCCGGTGTGACATCGCGGCCGTCGACCTCGTAACCGCTGCGCAGTCGCCCGATGACATCGGCGACTACGTTCACTCGCTATCGGTTCCAGCTCAACTCCGCGCTGGTCGAGCATCCCGAGTCGAACTGTCTTGCCGCGCTTGACTCTTCCGTTGTCCGGCTGGATGGCGCCGGTGATGAGTCCCAGCAGTGTCGACTTACCGGCTCCGTTGGCCCCGACGATGCCGGTCCGTTCGCCCGGACCGATCCGCCATTCGACGTCGCGCAGCACCGGTCGGCCGTCGAACGAGACCGACACGTCCAGGAGATCGATGACATCTTTCCCGAGCCGCGCGGTGGCGAGTTTGGCCAACTCGACGGCATTGCGCAGCGGTGGCACGTCGGCAATCAACTGGTTGGCCGCCTCGATACGGAACTTCGGCTTCGACGTCCGCGCCGGGGGACCACGGCGCAGCCAGGCCAACTCCTTGCGCATCAGGTTCTGCCGCTTGGATTCGGCGACGGCGGACAGCCGGTCCCGCTCGACCCGCTGCAGGACGTAGGCGGCATATCCGCCCTCGAACGGCTCCACGAGTCCGTCGTGTACCTCCCACGTCGCAGTCGCCACCTCGTCGAGGAACCAGCGGTCGTGGGTCACCAGCAGCAGTCCGCCCGTGTTGCGGGCCCAGCGCCCACGCAGGTGGGTGGCCAGCCAGGTGATGCCCTCGATGTCGAGATGGTTGGTCGGCTCGTCCAGCGCGATGACGTCCCAGTCGCCGATCAGCAGCCCCGCCAGCTGGACGCGCCGCCGCTGCCCACCGCTGAGGGTGCCGATCACCGCGTCCCAGGCGATGTCGGAGACCAGGCCGCTGACCACGTCGCGGATGCGCGGATCCCCGGCCCACTCGTGGTCCGGCTGAGTCTCCGACCATCGACCATCCCACCGTGGCGTCCGAATCGAGAGTGTCGGCCTGGCTCAGCGCCCCGACCCGCAGCCCACTGCGCTGGGTGACCCGTCCGGCATCCGGACGCACCTGACCGGTGAGCAGACCCAGCAAACTGGACTTGCCGTCGCCGTTGCGTCCCACGATGCCGATGCGATCGCCGTCGTTGACCCCGACCGTCGTCGATTCGAAGACGACCCGAGCCGGGTATTCGAGGTGTATCGCCTCGGCGCCGAGCAGGTGTGCCACCGGCCCGACCCTAGACGTACGCTGGGCCGCCGCCGCCCGCGAGGCGGACGACTACGCTGGTCGAAACGGACCGGCACCGTGACCAAAGTAACGGGCGCACCCCCTGCGATGTGCCATGATGTGCTCGCTGTCAGGCCCACGCGCAGCACATTTTGGTCTTCGAGGGAGCGGCGGCATGGATCTGAAGTTTTCAGCGGTCACCCGACCGTTTGAGCGCCTGATCGCGACAGCGCAGAACGGCCTAGAGGTTCTACGACTCGGCGGGCTGGAAACCGGCAACTCCCCATCGCCGTCGCAGACCGTCGAGAGCACGCCGATGTACAAGCTCCGACGGTATTACCCGCCGGACAGCCGCCCCGGGCACCCTGAGGCAGGCCCGCCGGTGCTGCTGGTGCACCCGATGATGATGTCGGCGAATATGTTCGACGTCACCCGTGAGGACGGCGCGGTGGGCATCCTGCACGCCGCCGGGCTGGATCCCTGGGTCATCGATTTCGGCTCACCCGACGAGATCGAAGGCGGAATGCGCCGCACGCTGGCGGACCACATCGTCGCGCTGAGCGAGTCGCTCGACGTCATCACCGATATCACCGGTCAAGACGTGCATCTCACCGGCTATTCGCAGGGTGGGATGTTCTGCTACCAGGCAGGCTGCCTACCGGCGCTCGAAAAGCATCGCCAGCATCGTGACGTTCGGCTCCCCGGTGGACACCCTGGCGGCGCTGCCGATGGGACTCCCGCCCAACTTGGCTCCCGGTATCGCCAATTTCATGGCTGACCATGTCTTCAACCGGCTCGATATTCCAGGTTGGCTGGCGCGCACCGGCTTTCAGATGCTCGACCCGCTCAAAACCGCCAAAGCGCGGGTTGATTTCGTGCGCCAACTGCACGATCGCGAGGCGCTGCTGCCGCGCGAAGCCCAGCGCCGATTCCTGGAGTCGGAAGGCTGGATCGCCTGGTCCGGGCCGGCCATCTCCGAACTGCTCAAGCAATTCATCGCGCACAACCGGATGATGACCGGCGGTTTCGCGATCAACGGCCAACTCGTGACGCTGACCGATATCACCTGCCCGATCCTGGCTTTCGTCGGCGAGGTCGACGACATCGGCCAGCCGGCCGCGGTGCGGGGTATCCGGCGCGCAGCGCCCAATGCCGAGGTCTACGAATACCTCATCCGGACAGGTCATTTCGGTCTGGTCGTCGGATCCAGAGCGGCACAGGAGTCGTGGCCGACTGTCGCCGATTGGGCGCTGTGGATTTCCGGAAACGGGCGACAAGCCCACCGACATCTTCCCGATGGCGGATCAGCCGACCGAATCCGACGACCGCGGCGTCGCGCTCAGTTCCCGGATGATGCACGGCCTCGGCGAGGCATCCGAGGTGGCGCTGACACTCGCCCGCGGAGCCGCTGACGCCGTCTTCGCCGCGAACAAGTCCATGCGGACGCTGGCCGTCGAAACCGTCCGGACACTGCCTCGACTGGCCCGGCTGGGCCAGATCAACGACCACACCCGGATTTCGCTGGGCCGCATCATCGGTGAGCAGGCCCACGATGCCCCCAACGGCGAGTTCCTGCTCTTCGACGGTCGCGTGCACACCTATGAGGCGGTGAACCGCCGTATCGACAACGTCGTACGCGGCTTGATCGCGGTCGGTATTCGCCAGGGCGAGCACGTCGGCGTGCTGATGGAGACCCGGCCGAGCGCACTGGTCGCCATCGCCGCGCTGTCGCGACTCGGCGCCGTCGCGGTCGCTGCTGCAACCCGACGCCGACCTGCCTGGACAGGTGCGACTCGGGGGAGTGAGCGAAATCATCACCGACCCCACCAATCTCGAGACCGCGCGGCAACTGCCCGCACAGATCCTGGTCCTCGGTGGCGGTGAATCCCGCGACCTGCACCTGGCCGACGATGCCAACGTCATCGACATGGAGAAGATCGACCCCGACGCCGTCGAACCCCCGGCGTGGTACCGGCCCAACCCGGGCTACGCGCGGGATATCGCCTTCATCGGCTTCAGCACCGCCAGCGGGCAACTCGTCGCCAAGCAGATCACCAACTACCGGTGGGCCCTGTCGGCCTTCGGTACCGCCTCGGCGGCCGCCTTGGGCCGCACCGACACGGTGTATTGCCTGACACCGCTGCACCACGAGTCCGGGCTGCTGGTCAGCCTCGGCGGTGCGGTGGTCGGCGGCACCCGGATCGCGTTGTCCCGCGGGCTGAAGCCCGAGCGGTTCGTGGCCGAGCTGACACCAATACGGCGTCACGGTCGTCTCCTACACATGGGCCCTGCTTCGCGACGTCATCGATGACCCCGCGTTCGCACTGCACGGCGGTCATCCGGTGCGGCTGTTCATCGGCTCGGGTATGCCGACCGGTTTGTGGCAGCGGATTGTCGATGTCTTTGCGCCGGCGAATGTCGTCGAGTTCTTTGCGACCACCGACGGGCATGCGGTGCTGGCCAATGTGTCCGGCGCCAAGATCGGCAGCAAGGGCCGGCCGTTGCCGGGCGCGGGACGGGTCGAACTGGGCGCCTATGACGCCGAGCACGATCTGATCCTGGAGAACGAACGCGGGCTTGGTCCGCGTCCCGGATGCGAACGAAGTCGGTGTCTTGCTCGCCGAGCCGCGTGGACCGATCGATCCGACCGCATCGGTCAAGCGCGGCGTCTTCGGTCCCGCCGACACGTGGATCTCCACCGAGTACTTGTTCCGCCGCGACGCCGACGGCGACTTCTGGCTGGTGGGCAGGCGCGGTTCGACCGTGCAATACCGAACGCGGCGTCGTGTTCTGCGATCCGATCACCGATGCGCTCGGGTTGATTCCGGCGGTCGACCTCGCGGTGACCTACGGGGTGTCGATGGACGGACACCAGGTCGCGGTGACCGCGGTGACGACGAGGCCGGGCGCGACGATCACTGCGGCTGATCTCACCGAGGCAGTCGCTGCCATGCCGTTCGGGCTGGGCCCCGACATCGTGCACGTGGTGCCGGAGCTGAAGCTCAGCGCGACCTACCGCCCGATGGTCAGCGCGTTGCGGGCAGCCGGGATCCCGAAGGCTGGACGGCACGCCTGGGTGTTCGACGCCGACGCGAATCAGTTCCGACGGTTGACCGGACCTGCGCGTGCGGAATTGTCTGGTGCCCAATGACTTTCGGAGCAAACATGATTGACGAGACGCTGCTGGGCATCCTGGTCTGCCCGGCCGATCGTGGCCCGCTGTTGTTGGTGAACAAGGGTAGCGATCGCCGTGTTGTACAACCCACGGCTGCGGCGGGCCTACCGCATCGAGGACGGCATCCCGGTTTTGCTGGTCGACGAAGCGGTCGACGTGGGCGACGACGAGCACGCGCGGCTCATCGCGCAGGCAACTCCGGCAAATCCCCAGTGAGGTAGCGCTGCAGGTTCGGCGCGATGGTGTCCGCGATCTGCTGCGCGGGCAGCGACGCGAAGGGCTCCAACTGCAAGATGTAGCGCGCCATCACGATGCCCACCAATTGCGATGCGACGAACTGGATGCGGATAATTCCGCTGCCGGGCGGATCATCGACGCGGGCGCCCACTTCAACCGCGATCACGTCCTGGATGAACGTCCGGAACAGGTTGACCTCGGAGCCGGCCAGGATCGACCGCAACGTGGCGATGAACGCCGCGCCTATCTCGGAGTCCCACAGCGGCAACAAAATTGACGGAATTCGGTGACCGAGTTCTTCGATGGGCACTTCGCGTAGCGGCCCGATCACGTCCATCGGATCGATCGGGATGTGGACGGCCGCGGCGAACAACTTTTCCTTGGTGCCGAAATAGTGATGCACCAACGCTGAATCGACACCGGCCGCGGCGGCCACGGCGCGGATCGAAGTGTTGTTGATCCCATTGCGGGCGAACAACTCTCGAGCGCAATTCAAGAATGCGGTCCCGGGTGTTCGAGCTGCCTGCGGGCCGGCCGGGCTTCTTGCGTCCGGAATTGGCTGCGGTCATGGCGTCTGCCGTCGCAGTGTCGCCGCGGCCAGGCACAGTGCCGCGATGCGCAAAGCCCAGCACGATCGCAATGTCACGGACGGCGACGCCGGTCAGCTCGGTATGGGTGCCCACTTGTTGCAGCGCTTCCAGCGCGTAGCTGGCCGGCAGGACATTGCTGACCCATTCCAGCCAGGACGGCATCAGCGCTCGCGGCGCGATGATGCCCGCCAGCAGTAGTTGCGGCACCATCACCAGCGGGATGAATTGCACGGCCTGAAACTCCGTCCGCGCGAACGCACTACACAACAATCCGAGGCCGACCCCGAGCACCGCGTTCACGATCGCGATCACGAACACCCACAGGGGACTGCCGGCGGTGTCGAAGCCCAGTAACCAGAACGAGACCCCACACGCCAAGTGTGGCCTGCGCGGCGGCAGCGATCGAAAACGCAGTGCCGTAAGCGATCAACAGATCGAGCCGGCGCAGCGGGGTGGTCAGGATGCGCTCCAACGTTCCCGATGCCCGTTCGCGCTGCATGGTGATCGACGTGATGATGAACATCAAGAACAGCGGAAACAGCCCCAGCAGAATCAAACACGCGTTGTTGAACGGCGTTGGCCCACCCGGCCGGTGCGGAGCGTTCTCGAACATGAAGTACATCAGCGTGATCACCAGAACCGGCACGAACACGATCATCGCAATGCTGCGGGGGTCCGCGGCCAGCTGGCGCAGAATCCGAAAAGTGGTGGCGACAAACGGTTTCAGCTGACCTAGCAGGCCTACCCGGCTTGGCGCGTGATGATCGACAAGAACGCGTCCTCCAGCGACCTGCATCGGGTGTCCTCTCGTAGTTGGGTCGGGGTGGTGTGCGCGACGAGATGACCCTCGCGCATGAGCAACAGGTCACCGCAGTGGTCGGCTTCGTCCATCACATGGCTCGACACCAGCAGCGTGGTCCCGCCGCGAGCGAGGTCGGCGAACTGCTCCCACAGATCTGCGCGCAATACCGGGTCCAAGCCCACGGTCGGCTCGTCGAGAACCAGCAGTTCCGGCTGGCAGACCAGCGCACAGGCCAGCGACACTCTGGTGCGCTGACCGCCAGAGAGGTTGCCGCAGTAGGCGGTGGCGTGGTCAGCGAGACCAACCCGGTCAACCGCGGATTCCGCGGCCTGCCGGTCAAATCCGTAGAGCGCCGCGAAATACCGAATGTTGTCGACGACCCGCAAGTCGTCGTAGATCGTCGGATTCTGCGGCACGTATCCGATCCGCTGGCGCAGCGACGGCGATCCCGCAGGCAGACCCAGCACCTGCACGCTGCCCGACGTGATGCGTTGGGTGCCGACGATGCTGCGGATCAAGGTGGTCTTTCCGCAGCCGGACGGCCCGAGAAGACCGGTGATAGTGCCGCGGGCGACCCGTACCGAGAAGTCGTCGCAGGGCCGGCCGCCCGCCGCGGATCACCCGTAGCTGGTTGATGTCGATTGCCACCTCATGGCGGGGCGGCAATAATTCATCGCTCGATGAAGTCATCATTTGATGAATATCCGCCCTGCGCGAGCAGTCTGTCAAGAGACGCGGGCAGAATCTGTCCGGTGGGCGCGGACCAACTTGCGGTCGACCCGGTCGAAGCGGCGCATCGACTCCTCGGCGCCACCCTCACCGGTCGCGGCGTCAGCGCGATGATCGTCGAGGTAGAGGCGTATGGCGGGGTGCCCGACGGACCGTGGCCGGACGCCGCGGCTCACTCGTACCGCGGCGTCACGGGGCGCAGCGGAGTGATGTTCGGTCCGCCCGGGCGGCTCTACGCCTACCTCAGCCACGGCATCCATGTCTGCGCGAACGTGGTGTGTGCAGCCGACGGGGTCGCGGCCGCCGTCCTGCTGCGCGCCGCGGTCGTCGAAACCGGACTGGACGTCGCCCTGGGCCCGGCGCGGCGCGTCGATCCGGCCCCGGGCCTTGGCACGCGGACCGGGAAACCTCTGCGCGGCGGTGGGAATCACCATGGCCGACAATGGAATTGACCTGTTCGATGCGAGCAGTCCGGTGCGCCTCGAGCTCAACGACGCTGTCGATGCAATAGCGGGGCCCCGCGTCGGCGTCAGCCAGGCGGCCGACCGGCCGTGGCGGCTGTGGCTCGCGGGACGGCCGGAGGTCTCCGCCTACCGACGCAGTCCTCGAGCGCCTGCGCTCGGAGCCAGCGACTAAGTCGGGCGCGCCCGCCGGGAAGGTGCCATGCACATGCGCGAAGATCTATGACTGTGGGCGCTGAAATCATCGAAGAGCTGAACTGGCGTGGGCTGATTGCACAGTCCACCGATCTCGACGCGCTGACCGCGGAGGCCGCCAAGGGCCCGATCACGTTGTACGCCGGCTTCGACCCCACCGCGCCCAGCCTGCATGCCGGCCATCTGGTGCCGCTGCTGGCGCTGCGCCGCTTCCAGCAGGCCGGCCACCGGCCCATCGTTCTCGCCGGCGGCGCGACCGGCTTGATCGGCGACCCGCGTGAAACCGGTGAACGTGTGCTCAACACGGCGGAGACCGTCCAGGAGTGGACCGGTCGGATCCGCGGCCAGCTCGAGCGATTCGTCGACTTCGACAGCTCACCGACGGGCGCCATCGTCGAGAACAACCTCGAGTGGACCGGCGCGATGTCGGCGATCGAACTCCTGCGCGACGTCGGTAAACACTTCTCGGTCAACGTCATGCTGGACCGCGACACCGTCAAGCGGCGGCTCGAGGGCGAAGGGATCTCCTACACGGAGTTCAGCTATATGTTGTTGCAGGCCAACGACTTTGTCGAGCTGCATCGGCGTCATCGGTGTGTGCTGCAGGTCGGCGGATCCGACCAGTGGGGCAACATCATCGCCGGCGTGCGATTGGTGCGCCAGAAGCTGGCCGCCTCGGCGCATGCCCTGACGGTCCCGCTGGTGACCGCCGCCGACGGGACCAAGTTCGGGAAGTCCACCGGCGGCGGCAGCCTCTGGCTCGATCCGGAGATGACCAGCCCCTATGCCTGGTACCAGTACTTCGTCAACACCGCCGACGCCGACGTCATCCGGTACTTGCGCTGGTTCACCTTTCTCTCGGCGGACGAGCTGGCCGAGCTGGAGGCGGTCACCGCCGAGCGCCCGCAGCAACGTGCGGCACAACGGCGATTGGCGCGCGAGCTCACGACGCTCGTGCACGGCGAACAGGCCACCGAGGCTGTCGAGCATGCCAGCGGCGCGCTGTTCGGCCGAGGTGAGCTCACCCGGCTGGACGAGTCCACGCTGCGTGCTGCACTCGGGGAGACGTCGATAGCCGAGCTGAAGCCGGGAACGCCGGACGGGATCGTCGACCTGCTCGTCGCGAGCGGCTTGGCGCCCAGCAAAGGCGCGGCGCGGCGCACGATCGCCGAGGGCGGGGCCTACGTCAACAACACCAAGATCGACGCCGAAGACTGGGCGCCGCAACCGACCGACTTCCTGCACGGACGGTGGCTCGTCCTGCGCCGCGGCAAGCGGAACATCGCCGGCGTGGAGCGACTCGGTTGATCTTGTGACGAGTCGAAACACGCCGTCTATCAGGCTGTTTGACTCTCAGTTTTCTGTCACGTAACTTAATCGAGTCGCTGCGACCCGGTCAGTCCGGAGAGCGCGGCGGCATCCCAGAGGGAAACCCCATTTCGGTGGGATCCTTCGACGTCCGTGGAGCGAGCAAGCGGCCAAAAGCCGCGGGTCTTGTTGCGCGGCCGGCGGGTGTTGTTTGAGAACTCAATAGTGTGTTTGGTGGTTTTGTTTTGTTGTTGTTTTTTTGCCATGCCTGATACTTCCCGTGTGGGGGTGTGGTGTGTTTTTGTTTTTTTGATGCCAGTTTTTTGGTGTCTTTTTGCTGTGATCAGGTTTTTCTGATTCGAATTCTGCCTGCGCCTTTTTGTGGTGTGGGTCGGTTTTTGTTTGGAGAGTTTGATCCTGGCTCAGGACGAACGCTGGCGGCGTGCTTAACACATGCAAGTCGAACGGAAAGGCCCTTTCGGGGGTACTCGAGTGGCGAACGGGTGAGTAACACGTGGGTGATCTGCCCTGCACTTCGGGATAAGCTTGGGAAACTGGGTCTAATACCGGATAGGACTACGGACTGCATGGTCTGTGGTGGAAAGCTTTTGCGGTGTGGGATGGGCCCGCGGCCTATCAGCTTGTTGGTGGGGTGATGGCCTACCAAGGCGACGACGGGTAGCCGGCCTGAGAGGGTGTCCGGCCACACTGGGACTGAGATACGGCCCAGACTCCTACGGGAGGCAGCAGTGGGGAATATTGCACAATGGGCGCAAGCCTGATGCAGCGACGCCGCGTGGGGGATGACGGCCTTCGGGTTGTAAACCTCTTTCACCATCGGCGAAGCCCGTAGCTTTTGTTGTGGGTGACGGTAGGTGGAGAAGAAGCACCGGCCAACTACGTGCCAGCAGCCGCGGTAATACGTAGGGTGCGAGCGTTGTCCGGAATTACTGGGCGTAAAGAGCTCGTAGGTGGTTTGTCGCGTTGTCCGTGAAATTCCCTGGCTTAACTGGGGGCGTGCGGGCGATACGGGCAGACTGGAGTACTGCAGGGGAGACTGGAATTCCTGGTGTAGCGGTGGAATGCGCAGATATCAGGAGGAACACCGGTGGCGAAGGCGGGTCTCTGGGCAGTAACTGACGCTGAGGAGCGAAAGCGTGGGGAGCGAACAGGATTAGATACCCTGGTAGTCCACGCCGTAAACGGTGGGTACTAGGTGTGGGTTTCCTTCCTTGGGATCCGTGCCGTAGCTAACGCATTAAGTACCCCGCCTGGGGAGTACGGCCGCAAGGCTAAAACTCAAAGGAATTGACGGGGGCCCGCACAAGCGGCGGAGCATGTGGATTAATTCGATGCAACGCGAAGAACCTTACCTGGGTTTGACATGCACAGGACGACGGCAGAGATGTCGTTTCCCTTGTGGCCTGTGTGCAGGTGGTGCATGGCTGTCGTCAGCTCGTGTCGTGAGATGTTGGGTTAAGTCCCGCAACGAGCGCAACCCTTATTTCATGTTGCCAGCGCGTAATGGCGGGGACTCGTGAGAGACTGCCGGGGTCAACTCGGAGGAAGGTGGGGATGACGTCAAGTCATCATGCCCCTTATGTCCAGGGCTTCACACATGCTACAATGGCCGGTACAAAGGGCTGCGATGCCGCGAGGCTTAGCGAATCCTTTAAAGCCGGTCTCAGTTCGGATCGGGGTCTGCAACTCGACCCCGTGAAGTCGGAGTCGCTAGTAATCGCAGATCAGCAACGCTGCGGTGAATACGTTCCCGGGCCTTGTACACACCGCCCGTCACGTCATGAAAGTCGGTAACACCCGAAGCCAGTGGCCTAACCCTTGTGGGGGGAGCTGTCGAAGGTGGGATCGGCGATTGGGACGAAGTCGTAACAAGGTAGCCGTACCGGAAGGTGCGGCTGGATCACCTCCTTTCTAAGGAGCACCACGAAAAGAGTGCGACATCAGGTTGCGTTCGAGCCGTGAGGAGTCTGTTCACCTGTAGTGGGTGTGGGCTTGGTGCACAACAACTTTCGCCTCTTTTTGGGGGCAGCAAATTCCGCCGGCACACTATTGGGTCCTGAGGCAACACCTGTGTTGTCCTGGCCGTGCGGGGTCGGGTCGGGTGGTGTCGCTCCATCTTGGTGGTGGGGTGTGGTGTTTGTTTAATTGGATAGTGGTTGCGAGCATCTTTAAACAGAATTGCTGTTTTTTGTAGCGTTTTTGTTTGAGTTGTTTTCTTGTGTTTGTAAGTGTTTAAGGGCACATGGTGGATGCCTTGGCATCAGGAGCCGATGAAGGACGTGGGAGGCTGCGATATGCCTCGGGGAGCTGCCAACCGAGCGTGGATCCGAGGATGTCCGAATGGGGAAACCCGGCACGAGTGATGTCGTGTCACCCGTATCTGAATACATAGGGTGCGGGAGGGAACGCGGGGAAGTGAAACATCTCAGTACCCGTAGGAAAAGAAAACAAGTGTGATTCCGTGAGTAGTGGCGAGCGAAAGCGGAGGATGGCTAAACCGTGCGCATGTGTAACCGGGTAGGGGTTGTGTGTGCGGGGTTGTGGGGATAACGCGTCTGGTTCTACCTGACCGGAGAGCAGTAGGTGTGTGGTTAATCGAAGTGGCCTGGGATGGTCTGCCGTAGACGGTGAGAGCCCGGTAGGTGAAAACTCATACCCTGTTTTGTGTTGTTACCCGAGTAGCAGCGGGCCCGTGGAATCTGCTGTGAATCCGCCGGGACCACCCGGTAAGCCTGAATACTTCCTGATGACCGATAGCGGATTAGTACCGTGAGGGAATGGTGAAAAGTACCCCGGGAGGGGAGTGAAATAGTACCTGAAACCGTGTGCCTACAAGCCGTCAGAGCCTTCGACTTTGTTGTGGGGTGATGGCGTGCCTTTTGAAGAATGAGCCTGCGAGTCAGGGACATGTCGCGAGGTTAACCCGTGTGGGGTAGCCGCAGCGAAAGCGAGTCTGAATAGGGCGTATCCACCTGTGAGGTGGTGTAGTGGTGTGTTCTGGACCCGAAGCGGAGTGATCTACCCATGGCCAGGGTGAAGCGCGGGTAAGACCGCGTGGAGGCCCGAACCCACTTAGGTTGAAGACTGAGGGGATGAGTTGTGGGTAGGGGTGAAAGGCCAATCAAACTCCGTGATAGCTGGTTCTCCCCGAAATGCATTTAGGTGCAGCGTTGCGTGTTTCTTACCGGAGGTAGAGCTACTGGATGGCCGATGGGCCCTACTAGGTTACTGACGTCAGCCAAACTCCGAATGCCGGTAAGTGCAAAGCGTGGCAGTGAGACGGCGGGGGATAAGCTCCGTGCGTCGAGAGGGAAACAGCCCAGATCGCCGGCTAAGGCCCCTAAGCGTGTGCTAAGTGGAAAAGGATGTGCAGTCGCATAGACAACCAGGAGGTTGGCTTAGAAGCAGCCACCCTTGAAAGAGTGCGTAATAGCTCACTGGTCAAGTGATTGTGCGCCGATAATGTAGCGGGGCTCAAGCACACCGCCGAAGCCGCGGCAATCAACCTTGGTTGATTGGGTAGGGGAGCGTCCTGCATCCAGTGAAGCAGCCTAGTGATGGAGCTGTGGAGGGTGTGGGAGTGAGAATGCAGGCATGAGTAGCGATAAGGCAAGTGAGAACCTTGCCCGCCGAAAGACCAAGGGTTCCTGGGCCAGGCCAGTCCGCCCAGGGTGAGTCGGGACCTAAGGCGAGGCCGACAGGCGTAGTCGATGGACAACGGGTTGATATTCCCGTACCCGTGTGTGCGCGCCCGTGATGAATCCATTCTGCTAACCACCCAAAAGGTGGCCCATCAATCCCTTTCGAGGGTGCGAGAGCCGCCGGCTGCGTGGGACCCGGATGGGTAGTAGTCAAGCGATGGGGTGACGCAGGAAGGTAGCCGTACCAGTCAGTGGTAATACTGGGGCAAGCCCGTAGGACGACATTTAGGTAAATCCGGATGTCACATAAGTCCGAGAGGTGATGCATAACCGAATGAGGTGAATTCGGTGATCCTATGCTGCCGAGAAAAGCCTCTAGCGAGCACACACACGGCCCGTACCCCAAACCAACACAGGTGGTCAGGTAGAGAATACCAAGGCGTACGAGAGAACTATGGTTAAGGAACTCGGCAAAATACCCCCGTAACTTCGGGAGAAGGGGGGCCCACACACCGTCAAGGCCCTCGCGGCCGGCAGCGGAAGTGGGTCGCAGAAACCAGTGAGAAGCGACTGTTTACTAAAAACACAGGTCCGTGCGAAGTCGCAAGACGATGTATACGGACTGACGCCTGCCCGGTGCTGGAAGGTTAAGAGGACCTGTTAACCCCTCGGGGTGAAGCGGAGAATTTAAGCCCCAGTAAACGGCGGTGGTAACTATAACCATCCTAAGGTAGCGAAATTCCTTGTCGGGTAAGTTCCGACCTGCACGAATGGCGTAACGACTTCTCAACTGTCTCAACCATAGACTCGGCGAAATTGCACTACGAGTAAAGATGCTCGTTACGCGCGGCAGGACGAAAAGACCCCGGGACCTTCACTATAGCTTGGTATTGATGTTCGGTACGGTTTGTGTAGGATAGGTGGGAGACTGTGAAACAATTACGCCAGTAATTGCGGAGTCGTTGTTGAAATACCACTCTGATCGTATTGGACCTCTAACCTCGAACCGTATATCCGGTTCAGGAACAGTGCCTGGTGGGTAGTTTAACTGGGGCGGTTGCCTCCCAAAATGTAACGGAGGCGCCCAAAGGTTCCCTCAACCTGGACGGCAATCAGGTGTTGAGTGCAAGTGCACAAGGGAGCTTGACTGCAAGACTGACACGTCAAGCAGGGACGAAAGTCGGGACTAGTGATCCGGCACCCCCGAGTGGAAGGGGTGTCGCTCAACGGATAAAAGGTACCCCGGGGATAACAGGCTGATCTTCCCCAAGAGTCCATATCGACGGGATGGTTTGGCACCTCGATGTCGGCTCGTCGCATCCTGGGGCTGGAGCAGGTCCCAAGGGTTGGGCTGTTCGCCCATTAAAGCGGCACGCGAGCTGGGTTTAGAACGTCGTGAGACAGTTCGGTCTCTATCCGCCGCGCGCGTCAGAAGCTTGAGGAAACCTGTCCCTAGTACGAGAGGACCGGGACGGACGAACCTCTGGTCCACCAGTTGTCCCACCAGGGGCACCGCTGGATAGCCACGTTCGGACAGGATAACCGCTGAAAGCATCTAAGCGGGAAACCTTCTCCAAGACCAGGCTTCTCACCCATTAAGTGGGATAAGGCCCCCCGCAGACTACGGGATCGATAGACCAGACCTACAAACCCGGCAACGGGCGCAGGGAACTGGCACTAACCGGCCGAAAACTTACACACACGCAACCACAATCCAGCAGCGCAAACCACTGCACCCCACCACCAACAACACACCTAAATAAAGTTACGGCGGCCACAGCGACAGGGAAACGCCCGGACCCATCCCGAACCCGGAAGCTAAGCCTGCCAGCGCCGATGATACTACCCAACAGGGTGGAAAAGTAGGACACCGCCGAACACACACAACAAGCCCCGTGCCCCCCAAAACCCTTGGGG
>CAVWLG010000041.1:0-598690 GCA_963755805.1 uncultured Actinomycetota bacterium | reverse complement strand
TCGCGGTGGTGACCACCAGCCCCCATGTGAACGCCGCGGTCGCGTTCAAGAACTTTCAGTACACGGCGGATGCCCAAAAGGTCTGGGCGGCAGCTGGATTCCGTCCCGGTCGACCCCGCGATCGCCGCCGAGGTACGCGACCAATTCCCGGCGCCGCAAAAGCTGTGGACGCTGGCCGACCTCGGTGGCTGGTCGTCGGTGGATAAGGAGCTCTTCGACAAGAAATCGGGCAGCATCACCAAGATCTACACGCAGGCCACCGGATGACGACGGCGATCACCCGGGAGGTAACGGGCCGCGCGGGTGGCGGTAAACCGCGGGGCCGCAACAAGTTGGCCAACAACGGCACATCACTGCGGGTGGGCGTCTCGGTAGTGTGGCTCTCGGTCATCGTGCTGCTGCCACTGGCCGCCATCCTGTGGCAATCGATCGGCGGCGGTTGGCAGGCCTTCTGGCTCGCGGTCACCTCGAATGCGGCGTTGGAGTCGTTCCGGGTGACGTTGACGATCTCGGCCGGTGTCACCGTGCTCAATATGTTTTTCGGACTTTTGATCGCGTGGGTGTTGGTGCGCGACGACTTTCCGGGCAAGCGCGTGGTCGACGTGCTGATCGACCTGCCGTTCGCCTTGCCCACGATTGTGGCCAGCCTGGTGTTGCTGGCTCTCTACGGGAATCACAGTCCGGTCGGCCTGCACCTGCAGCACACCGGCTGGGGTGTGGGGGTCGCGTTGGCTTTCGTCACGCTGCCGTTCGTGGTGCGGGCCGTGCAGCCCGTGCTGCTCGAGATCGACCACGAGACCGAAGAGGCGGCCGCGTCGCTGGGTGCCAACAACGCAACGATCTTCACCACCGTCGTGTTGCCCTCGCTGACCCCGGTTCTGTTGACCGGTGCCGGGTTGACGTTCGCCCGGGCCATCGGCGAATTCGGTTCCGTCGTGCTGATCGGCGGCGCGGTGCCCGGCAAGACCGAAGTGTCCTCGCAGTGGATCCGTACCCTGATCGAGAACGACGACCGCACCGGTGCCGCCGCAATATCGATTGTGCTGCTCGCGATCTCGTTCTTCGTGCTCCTCGTGCTTCGCACGTTCGGATCGCGCGCGGCCAAGCGTGAGGAGTTGGACTCGTGACCCTCTCGCCCAAAGTCCGGTACCTGCTTCGTTTCCTGGCCCTGGCGTATGTGTCGGTGCTGCTCGTCGTCCCGGTGGGACTGATTCTGTGGCGGACCTTCGCGCCCGGTATCGGCCAGTTCTTCGACTGGATCAGCACGCCGGCGGCGATCTCCGCGCTGAACTTGTCGGTGCTGGTGGTGGCGATCGTGGTGCCACTGAACGTCGTCTTCGGGATCCCGACCGCATTGATGCTCGCGCGCAACCGGTTCCGCGGCAAGGGCATACTGCAGGCGATCATCGACCTGCCATTCGCGGTCTCGCCGGTGGTCGTCGGTGTGGCGCTGATCGTGCTGTGGGGATCGGCGGGGCTGCTCGGCTTCGTCGAGAAGGATTTCGGCTTCAAGATCATCTTCGGCTTGCCGGGCATCGTGCTCGCCAGCATCTTCGCGACGCTGCCTTTCGTCGTGCGCGAAGTCGAGCCGGTGCTGCACGAGATCGGCACCGACCAGGAGCAGGCGGCCGCGACGCTGGGATCGAATTGGTGGCAGACGTTTTGGCGGATCACCCTGCCGTCGATTCGCTGGGGGTTGACCTACGGGGTCGTGCTGACCATCGCACGCACGCTCGGTGAATACGGCGCGGTCCTCATCGTGTCGTCCAACCTGCCGGGGCAATCGCAGACGCTGACGCTGTTGGTGTCCGACCGCTACAACCGGGGTGCCGAGTATGGCGCGTACGCACTTTCGACGCTGCTGATGGCGGTATCCGTACTGGTTCTGATCGTTCAGGTGATTCTCGATGCTCGCCGCAACCGGGCAGCCAAGCAAGCATGACAGGGAGGAGCGGCGCGGTATGACCGACAACGCAATCACAGTGCGGGGCGCCAACAAACGGTACGGCGACTTCGCCGCGCTGGACAACGTCGACTTCGACGTGCCCACAGGATCTTTGACGGCACTGCTCGGGCCCAGCGGGTCGGGTAAGTCGACCCTGCTGCGCGCCATCGCCGGACTCGACCAGCCGGACTCCGGGACGATCACGATCGGTGGCCGTGACGTCACCACCGTCGCGCCGCAACGGCGTGGAATCGGTTTCGTGTTCCAGCATTACGCGGCCTTCAAGCACCTGACCGTTCGTGACAACGTGGGCTTCGGCCTGAAGATCAGGCGGAAGCCGAAGGCTGAGATCGCCGAAAAGGTCGACCATTTACTCGAGGTGGTGGGCCTCAGCGGATTCCAGACCCGTTACCCCAGTCAGCTTTCCGGCGGTCAGCGCCAGCGCATGGCATTGGCGCGCGCGCTCGCGGTCGACCCGCAGGTGCTGCTGCTCGACGAACCCTTCGGCGCCCTCGATGCGAAAGTCCGCGACGATCTGCGGGCCTGGTTGCGGCGCCTGCATGACGAAGTGCACGTCACCACCGTGCTGGTCACCCACGACCAAGCCGAGGCGCTGGACGTGGCGGATCGGATTGCCGTGCTCAAAGACGGACGCATCGAACAGGTCGGATCGCCGAGCGAGGTCTACGACACCCCGGCCAACCCATTCGTGATGTCGTTCCTGGGTGCGGTCTCGTCGCTGAACGGGACTCTTGTTCGCCCGCATGACATCCGGGTAGGCCGCAATCCCGATATGGCGATCGCGGCCGGCGACGGCACCGCCGAGGCCACCGGCGTGGTCCGCGCGACCATCGACCGCGTGGTCGCCCTGGGCTTCGAGGTGCGTGTCGAACTGACCAACGCCGCCACCGGCGGATCGTTCATTGCCCAGATCACCCGCGGTGACGCCGAGGCGCTCGGCCTGAAGCGGGGCGACACCGTCTACGTGCGTGCCACCCGGGTACCGACACTCCCCGAGAAACCATTGGCGCCCAACGACGCTGACGAGCGACGTCAAGGTGAGTTCCAGCTGAACGCCGGGCCGACCTTGATCGAGCTGGTCTCGGTCGGCACTGGAATGCGCGACGCACCCGGCAGCGTGAGTGTCGAGCTGTTTCCACTCGGCGCCCGGCGACCACGCGTCGACCTGAATGCTCGGGTCGCGGTCGGCGGTGGCTGAATACTTCCGGAAGCTCGGCTTTGCAACGATTCTCGATTTGTCGCTGCTCGGGGTCGCTGTCGGGAAAGCGGGACAGCGACAGCATTGCGAAGAGCTCGTCGGAGTGCGGTTTCTCGCAGCTCACCGGCGAATTGACGTCGCCGCGAAAGCACGTGCCGACCCGATCGGATTGCAGTGTGCCGGTGATCAGCCCGTCTTTGGGCCAAAACGCTGTACGCCCAGATCGCCGCACCACAGCACGGAGATCACGATTCCGGCGACGGCGAGGCCGCGTCCGGGCTCCTTGCCGCCTCTGGTCTTGATCAGCGCGACGATCCCGGTGAGCAGGCTCAGCGGGATGAGGCTCACCAGGCCGAGCAGGAATGTCGCGATCGCCCATCTGCTGACGGGGCGTTCAGCGGTGGCGGGGCCTGGTTCTGGTGGCGTTGTCATGGTGATGGCTACCGTAACCCTCTGTTAAGGCTCCATCAATGTAATCGCAACCGCCCTGGCTATGCGGCGGCGCGCTGAGCGATCGCCGCGTCGAAGCGATCCAGCACCGTCTCGGCCACCAACCGATGCCCGCCGAGCGGCGCCGCCATCGGAATATCCTCCGCCGCAGCAAATTTCGCGACTCGATCGGTCAGTCGGCCGGGAGCCAGAAACCACGGCGCAATAACCACCCGGCGGGCGCCCAGGCGGCGCAACTGATTGGCAGCCTCCGCCGGTGACGGCCCTCCGCCGGTGGCGAACGCCGTTGTCGTGCCGACCCACTGAGTTCCCGCAATGAGCTTGTCCGCGACCTGCGCGGTGCGGGCGTTGGCCGCGGCATGCGTCGAGCCGATCGCGACGACCAGTACGCCGAGTTCCGGGTCGAGCTTGTTGACGCCCAGCTCAGCCAGCCGCTCGTGCAGCACGTCCACCAGCCGGTCGTCCTCGCCGAGGACGGCGGCCTGTCGGACAGGCAGACCGCAGCTCGCGATCTGATGCGGAATGTCGATTTGCGCGTGGTAGGCGTCAGCCAGCAGGAACGGTGTGACCACCGCGTCCGGGGTCAGGACGTCAACCAGGCGTGGCGTATTCAGGTCGCAGAACGCGACACGTACACGTAAGCCGGGCCGCATGAAGCGAATCCGATTGGCGACGGCCCGGGCATTGGCGGCCGATCGTGGATCTGCGCTGCCGTGAGCCGCGAGAACAAGGCTGCTCACGACGCGTGTAGCCCACATTCCGTTTTCGACAGACCCTGCCAGCGACCGCTGCGCGGGTCGGCACCCTCGATGGGCTTGGCCGTGCACGGAGCGCAGCCGATCGACGGATACCCTTCGTAGACAAGCGGATTGACCAGAACGTCATTCTCGTCGATGTAGTTCTGCATCTCGTCGTCGGACCACGTGGCCAACGGGTTGATCTTCACCAGGCCGAAAGCCTCATCGAAGCTGACCAGCGGTGCGTTGGCGCGCGTGGGCGATTCGACCCGCCGCAGACCGGTCACCCACGCGGAGTAGCCGCGCAGTGCCTTGCCCAACGGGGCGACCTTGCGCATCCGGCAGCACTCGCTGGGCTTACGGGCAAACAAATCTTTGCCATACAACTCGTCCTGCTCGGCGACGCTGTGCTCGGGCGTGACATTGAGCACTCGGATGTCGTACACCGCCTCTACCGCGTCGCGCGTGCCGACGGTCTCCACGAAGTGATATCCCGTGTCCAAGAACAGGACCGGCACGCCTGGACGGACCTTGGCCGCCAGATCGACCAGCACGGCGTCCTGCATGTTGGACGCCACCACGTAGTTGCAGGTCGCCGACGACCGGGGTCCGCCGACGCCGCCGAAGTTCTCGTCAGTCCAGCGCAACAGGTCGGTGGCGCTGGCGCCCTCCAACTCGGCGGCACCCTTCTCGGCCAATTCGCGTAGTTCGGCTTCGGTCAAGCCGATCGCCTCCTTGTTGGTGGTCATCGCAGGTCCGCTTCCTCGGCGCGCAGCGCCCAGTTTGCGAACCGCTCGTCGCCGTCGCGCTGCTTGACGAAGTTGCGCACCACACGATCGATGTAATCGCTGAGCTCGTCGCTGGTGACCTTGTGTTGGCGCAACTTTCGCCCGAAACCGCTGTCGAGCCCCAGGCTGCCCCCTAGGTGAACCTGGAATCCTTCAACTGAATTCCCATCGCCATCGTCGACCATCTGACCCTTGAAACCGATGTCGGCAATCTGAATGCGCGCGCACGAGTTCGGGCAGCCGTTGATGTTGACGGTGACCGGCACATCCAGTTGCGTGTTGAGGTCTTCGAGTCGGCGTTCCAGCTCGGGCACCAGCGACTGGGAGCGCACCCGTGTTTCGGCGAATGACAACTTGCAGTATTCGATTCCGGTGCACGCCATGAGGTTTCGACGCCAGTGCGACGGCCGTGACGGTAGCCCCAGCGCATCGAGACCAGCGATCAATTCGTCGAGCTTGTCGTCGGCAACGTCGAGGATGATCAGCTTCTGGTACGGGGTGAAGCTGACCTTCTGCGATCCCGCCTGCTCGGCCAGATCGGCGACCGCGGCCAGGATCGTGCCTGATACCCGACCGGCGATCGGCGCGACGCCAACGGCGTTGAGCCCGTTCTTCAGTCGCTGCACGCCGACGTGGTCGATCGGGCGGGTGAGCGGCTCGGGCGCCGGGCCGTCGATGAGCTTGCGTTTGAGGTATTCGGTTTCGAGCACCTCGCGGAACTTCTCGATGCCCCAGTCTTTGATGAGGAACTTCAGCCGGGCCTTGGCCCGCAGTCGGCGGTAGCCGTAGTCGCGAAACAGCGACGTGACCGCCTCCCAGACATCGGGGACCTCGTCCAGCGGCACCCATGCGCCCACTCGTTGCGCCAGCATCGGATTCGTGGACAGGCCACCGCCGACCCACAAGTCCAAGCCGGGACCGTGCTCGGGGTGGTTGACGCCGATGAACGCGATGTCGTTGATCTCGTGCGCGACATCCTGCAGGCCCGAGATCGCGGTCTTGTATTTACGGGGCAAGTTGGAGAATTCGGGGTTGCCGATATAGCGGCGGACGATCTCGTCCACCGCGGGAGTGGGATCGAGCACCTCATCGACGGACCGGCCGGCCAGCGGCGAGCCCAGCACGACACGCGGGCAGTCGCCACACGCCTCGGTGGTCTGCAGCCCTACCGTGGCCAGGCGCTCCCAGATCTGTGGGACGTCCTCGATCTGGATCCAGTGGTACTGAACGTTTTCCCGGTCGGAGATGTCGGCGGTGTCCCGGGCGAATTCGATGGAAATCTCGCCGAGCGTGCGCAGCGCCGCGGTGGAGATGGCTCCGCCGTCGCAGCGCACCCGCATCATGAAGTATTTGGCTTCCAGCATGTCGATGTTCTCGTCGCCGGTGAAGCTGCCGTCGTATCCCTGTTCACGCTGGGTATAGAGCCCGGCCCAGCGCATCCGACCACGCAGGTCGTTCTTCTCGATGCTGTCGAATCCGGTCTTGGAGTACTGGTTGATGATCCGGTCGCGCACATTGAGCGCGTCGTCGTCCTTCTTGAACTGCTCGTTGGGATTGAGCGGCTCGCGCTCACCGAGCGCCCACTGGCCCTGGCTCTTGGTGGGGCGGGGTGACGTCATTCGGCAATCTCCTTAAGTGGAGTAGCCGGCGTGGGGGCGCGCAAACCAGGGGGCTGTACCGGTTACGCAGATCCGGAAGCCAGCTGAAAGTGCAGGTAGGCGGGGTCTACGAGATCAAGCCGGACAGCGACAGCTGCATACGCGCTTGAAGTCGACATGACGGCGCGCCACCAACGGGATACGAATCTGGCTGTGGTGGGCAACGGTCACTCGACCATTGTGCCACGGATATCGCCTGCCTCCGTTACCAGGGTCAAGTTTCGCTCACGGTGAGCGAAACTCGCCTGCGTGGCCTGAACCCGCCCTGCTGTGGTGGTTGAGCCCGTCCTGCGGAATATTGAGACCACGTGACGGCATCCTCCGCGCCGGTCGGCCTTCCCGATCTGCAGCTCAGCCCGGGTGGGCCATTCGGCATTTACGTACACGTGCCGTTCTGCTTCATCCGCTGCGGCTACTGCGACTTCAACACCTACACGCCGGCCGAGTTGGGCGGCGTCAACCCGGACGCATGGCTGCAGAACGTGGCCGCGGAGCTCGAGTTGGCCGCCGCCAAGCTGGGCGGACCGACCGTGCAGACGGTCTTCATCGGTGGCGGGACGCCCTCACTGCTCGGCGGTGAGCGGCTGGCCCAGGTAGTGAAGTCGGTGCGGGACAACTTCGAGCTGGCCGACGACGCGGAGGTGACGACCGAGGCCAACCCGGAGTCGGCGTGGCCGGACTTTTTTGCCGCAGCCCGCGCAGCCGGCTGCACCAGGGTCTCGCTGGGCATGCAGTCGGTGGCGCCGCACGTGCTCGGCGTTCTCGACCGGATCCACACACCGAACCGATCGGCGGCGGCGGCCCGCGAGGCGCTGGCCGAAGGATTCGAACACGTCAGCCTCGACCTCATCTATGGCACGCCAGGGGAGTCCGACGACGATCTGCTGTGGTCGGTCGAGACTGCGATCGAGACTGGCGTCGACCACATATCCGCCTACGCGCTCGTCGTGGAGGACGGTACTGCGCTGGCGCGCCGTGTCCGCAGCGGTGAGCTGGCAGCCCCGGACGACGACGTGCTCGCTCGCCGCTACGAGTTGCTGGATGAGCAACTGTCGCAGGCCGGCCTCGACTGGTACGAGGTGTCGAACTGGAGTCGTCCCGGCGGGGAGTGCCGACACAATCTGGGCTATTGGGACGGCGGTCAGTGGTGGGGCGCCGGTCCGGGGGCGCACAGCTTCGTCGGCCAGACACGCTGGTGGAATGTCAAGCACCCCAACGCTTATGCCCAAGTTCTGGGCGATGCGACGTTGCCGGTCGCCGGCTTCGAGCAGCTGGACGCCGCCACCCGTCACACCGAGGACGTGTTGCTGAGGATCCGGCTGCGTCAGGGTCTGCGAGCCGACCTGCTGGACCGGGAAGAGCGCGAGCGCGCCGGCGTCGCGATTGAGGACGGCCTGTTACTTCAGGAAGGCGAGCGGCTCGTGCTCACCGACCGGGGGCGGCTGCTGGCCGACGGCGTCGTCCGCAACCTGCTGGGGTAGCGGGGCGAAAAGCCCTCGGCGCCTAGAGAGCTCGCAGCACCTTGTCTGCGGCAGTGTGTCCCTCGGCGGGAGGGGCCTCAGGTGCGATGTCGTTCCGACGACTTTCGGTCCAGCTTTCCGAAAGCTTTTGTTGGTCGGCCTCGGGGAGGAGCGTGATGCGGCTGTGTGTGTTCCACAGTTCGACCGTCTGGATCACCCAGTAGATGGTGAATTCGAGGATCAGCAGGGCCTCGACGACGAGAATCCATTCGCGTAGCACCAAGTGTGAAGCAACAACGATCAACACGGTCACGAACATCGTTACGGCAATCAAGCGGTATGCGAACCGATAAAACTGCTTGTGAGACTTGGCATCGATTTGGCGACCGTTGAGGAACGCGTTGATCCACACCGTCGCGATGATCGCCAGGAACATGGTCACCGCGGCAACACCGTGCCCGAGAGAAATGAACTCCGGCTCGAAGAAGATCAACGCGACCAGGCCGAGACCCATGATCGTCCACAGAATCACTCGGACGACCGCGCCACCACAACTTGGGCGCTGCGCTGTCTTCGTTCGGCGATACTGCCACCAGGTCACCGTCTGGGCCACGAATAGCGCGATGACGACCGCCCACACATTGTTCGTCACGCCGTGCTCGACGTGATAATCGCGGGGCAGATCAAACCGCCCGCACACGAGGCTCGCCGGCTCGTCGGGCGGTCGTCTGGTGGGCACCATTGCGACGATGAAGGCGAGTGTTCCCGCCAGCGTCAGCAGCGCGTCCTCGGTGTCCGAACTACCTCTGTAGATGATCAGCAGCGCCCCGAGTGCGCACAGCACGGCGATGAAAATGCTGTGTGCAGACGTGAAATAGTAAGCGCTGATTGAGGTTTCGAAACACCGGGCCGTTGACCGTTCTACCAGGACCGCCGCTGCGAGTCCGACGATGATGACTGCCATGCCGGCCCGGAGATATCGGTAGGTATCAAGCGAGATGTCTAAATGCTTTCCCGGCATGGAAGCCTCCGCTGACGTCGCAGTTCGTTACGTCGACTTTTTCAGTCGGCCCGACTTAGATCGTAGACGCCCTAGGCGGCGTGCTGTGCCAGCGCAATGCCAACGCTGACTTCGAGTTCACTGATCACCAACGTCGCGGCGCGCGGTGGCGCTGTTGATCGATGGTGCCCGCCGGTTGGGGTGATGTATTCCGCTGTGTGTCTGCCGGTTTCGTCAACATGCGTGTGGACTTGCCAGCCCGCAGACTCTTTGACGTAGTTGCAGCGTTCACACAATCCCAGTCCGTTGGTCGCTGTGGTCGGCCCACCGCGGGCATGTGGTGTGGCATGGTCGCGATGCCGGATCGGGGCGTCGCAATACGGCGTGCGACATCGTTCGTCGCGCAGCCCAATGAATGTGGCCAATCCGTTCGGAAAGCTCCGGGCTCTTGACTCCATAGCCACCAGCGCACCGGACCGAGGATGGGTGTACAGCCGCCGCAGCGTCGCACGCGACTTTGAGTCAGTAGCGGCGGCTGACACCAACTTACGGGCTACTTCGGCGGGGATCGGGCCGTAGCCACTGATACTCGCCGGCGTCGTGTCGTCGCCCAGCAGCGTGCGGTCCGAGAGCATCAGGTTGACAGCGATCGGCGTCGGCACCGTCGTACTGCGACCGGTGGCGCGTTCGACGAGAGTGTCGGCCATGACCTGCCCGCGGGATCTGTCGTCGAATGTGGTGTCCGCAGCGCGGCGCAGCGCCGCATACACCGAGACGCCCTGCGCGACAGGCAAAAGCGCGGTCAGATAGGTCATCGTGTCAGGGGCCGGCCGGATGGTGACGGTGCGTTCGGTTTCGGCTTTGGCTGCCCGGTCGACGACCGCGTGCGGGTCAAGCCGGTAGGCGATCGCCTTGGCCGCTGCCGCTACTCGCGCATCACCCATCCCGTCCAAAGTTGATGCATCGGAGCATAACTCGGCGTCCAGGGCCCGCCGGTCCTCGACGTCCAGGCACGCGCTTTCGCGCACTATCAGGGTGGCCCGCCATTCGGTCAGCACCCCGGCTTCCAATGCGGCCAGGGTGTGCGGCATCTCGTGGACCAGCGCTTTGGCAAGGCCGAGATGCCGACCGCCACGGGCCGGGGAATCTCGTCGTGCCAGTGCGATCTCGCTGGCGACGCCGCGTCCGCGCCGGGCCGCCGGCATGCCCGCCGCAGCCTCCGCGCTACGGCGGGCGGCATCCAGAGTTGCCGCCGCTCGCGCTTGACCCGCGGCCGCGGCGGATTTGATCCGTTCCAGCTCGGCAATGCGCACGACCAGCATCGATTCGTCGGCAGAAGGGTCAACCGACATCAATGATTCGAACATACATTCGACTATAGCGTGGCCCGCCGACAAGTTCGGGTGCAATGAGTGCAGATCGAGCCCGCGAAAAGTCTCAGGACGGATACTTGTTCCTTCGAGTCCAGTGATCGCCGAGCAAAGGAGAACGATGCCGCCGAAGTCGTCGACCCCAACCCCTAAGCTGCCGCCCGCCAGGGTGGCTCGCGGGGCCGAACGAGTCCGTCACTACGTGGGGCGGTTGTACCTGCGGCTGGCACCTCCGCCGATCACGGTCATCGATATCATCTTCGGGGCCTTTCTGTCGCAGGCGGTCTCGGCATCCGCGCAACTAGGTATCGCCGACGCTCTTGCTGCGGGTCCGTTGACCAAAGAGGAGCTGGCGCGTCGAATCGGAGCCGACCCGGACAGCGTGGCGCGGCTAATGCGATTGCTGATCAGCCGCGGCGTGTTTCGCAGGCGCCGCGACGGCCGCTTCGCGCTCAACGCGCTGGCCGACACGTTGCGCACCGACTCGCCGCTTTCGATGAATGGAGCTGCCCGGTTCTACGGATCGCCGCAGCACCGGGCGAACTGGACCCGGCTGGCCGATGCGGTGCGCACCGGAGAGCCTAATCCCCCAAAAGTGTTCGGAAAGGACCTCTTTGATTACCTTCCCGAAGACCCCGAGTTCGCGGAGATGTTCAACAACGCCATGACCTCCACTTCGTCGGTGCTGGAGGCGGCAGTAGTCGCGGCCTACGACTTCAGCAACTTCGGCGTGATCGCCGATATCGGCGGTGGCCACGGCCGGTTGCTGTCGTCCCTTCTTGCAGCCGCCCCCGATGCCCGTGGCGTGCTGTTCGACCTTCCCCAGGCGGTCCAGGGAGCGCCGCCCATCTTGACCGCACACGGGGTCGCCGACCGAGTCACCGTGACCGGCGGGTCGTTCTTCGAAAGCGTGCCGTCCGCTGACGCTTATGTGATGAAGAACGTCATCCACGACTGGCCCGACGACAAAGCCATCGCGATCCTCGGTAACATCAAAGCCGCTGCCCCTCCGGGCGCGAAACTGCTGCTGCTGGAGTTGGTCGTCCCCGATCACGACCGCGAATACCTCGGCCACTACGCCGATATGGAGATGCTGGTGCTGGCCGGCGCACGGGAACGCGGCCGCCAGCAGTGGACCGACCTACTCCGCCGGGGCGGTTTCCAGTTGCAGCGTGTGGTGCAGACGGCCGGACCGCTCTGCGTCATAGAAGCTGTGCCCAGCTAGGAAGCCCGCAGAAAAGTGCGGCGGTCAGCACAAAGGGCGTCGAACACCGGCGTTCGCTGACCGGAGTTGCCCACCCGTTCATAGGTTAGGCTAAATTTACTAACCGTGACCCAAGTTGGTGTCGAGACCAGTCCGGCAGGCGCCGCTTCGGTGTCGTTTCCGCTGCCGGCCGGCATCGCTCCTGCGGACTTGGCGGCCGAGCTGGTAACCGCGTTGGCCGAGGCCGACGGCGAGGAGTACCTGCTCTACGAGCGTGACGGACAGTGGACGCTGGCCATCGGTGCGCTGGCGATCATCGAGCTGGACTGCGACGAACTGCGGATCATCCAGGACGGCGTCACGCAGCGGCAGACGTGGTCCGGTCGGCCTGGGCCGGTGCTCGGTGAGGCGGTCGATCGCCTGCTACTGGAAACCGTCGAGGCTTTCGGCTGGATCGCCTTCGAATTCGGGGCATATCGGTTCGGCCTGCAGGAGCGTCTGGCGCCGCAGACTCCACTGGCGCGGGTGTTCTGGCCGCGCACCCGCATCGTTGTTTCCGCCGAAGCGGTCGCGTTGTTCGATGCCGAACGACCGCCACGTCGAGAACGTGAGTCGGCTACTCAGCGCCGGAGTGCCGCCGCTGCCAACGCCTTCGGCCATCGATGTGTCCGCCGACACCTGCGACTACCGTGGCCGGGTCGGCGCCGCTATCGACGAGATCGCCGCTGGGGATTACCGCAAGGTGATCTTGTCCCGCTGCGTCAATGTGCCTTTCGCGCTGGACTTTCCGTCGACGTACCGGGTGGGGCGTCGGCACAACACCCCGGCGCGCTCATTTCTATTGCACCTCGGCGGATTTCGGGCTCTGGGCTACAGCCCGGAATTGGTGGCCGCGGTGCACCAAGACGGCGTGGTGGTGACCGAACCGCTGGCGGGCACCCGGGCATTGGGCCGCGGCGCCGAGCTTGACCGTGCGGCCCGGGAGGATTTGGAGTCCAACACCAAAGAGATTGTCGAGCATGCGATGTCGGTGCGCAGCTCGGTGCAGGAGATCGACGAGGTCGCCGAACCCGGTAGCTCCGCGGTGGTGGATTTCATGACGGTGCGCGAGCGCGGCAGCGTGCAGCACCTCGGCTCGACGGTCACCGGGCGACTCCACGCGTCCAAGAACCGGATGGACGCGCTGGAGACACTGTTTCCCGCCGTCACCGCTTCGGGCATTCCCAAGGCGGCGAGCGTGGACGCCATCCTGCGTCTTGACGATTGTCCACGTGAGTTGTATTCCGGTGCGGTGGTGAGGTTTTCGGCTGACGGCGGCCTCGATGCGGCGTTGACGCTTCGGACCGTCTTTGAGCGCGACGGCCGCACCTGGCTGCGCGCCGGCGCGGGCATCATCGCCGCGTCCGATCCCGACCGGGAATTCGAGGAGACCTGCGAGAAGCTGACTACGTTGGCGCCGTATTTGGTTGCGCGCCGGGTCCTAGCCGACGTCGGACTCGGGCGACCGCTCCAGATATTCGGACAGGATCTGGCTGACCAGCGATTCGATCGTCGTTTCGATAGACGACGCCAAGGTGGCGGTCACCGATGCGACCGCCTGGGTCCGGAATCGGACCAGCATGGTGATCAGCTCAGCGATTTCGGTATCGGCGGGCAGCGCCTCCCCGGGCTTGATCCGGTCGGCGACGTGTTCGGCTCCGGCGCGGACCAGCATCTCGCTGATCTGATCGATCAGCGGCGCGATGTGCTCGTGCAGGTCGACGAGCTTGTCCATGCTCATGCCGTAGCCGCGAACCTCGTTGAACGCCTCGATCAGTTTCGGGCGGGTGATGGTGGCCTGCCCGTCTTCGATGTGAATCACCTGCAGGCTCACCAGACGGTCGAAAGCCTTGACGTCGTTGATGAGTCGTTGTGCTTCGGTCACCGGCATGGTCTGGGATTTCTCGCTGGTCCAGGTACCGACGATGGCCGTCTCCAGGCCGAGTACGTCGCCGAGATCCTTGCCCTCCTCCCAGGCGCTGAGCATTTCCCGGATGTGCACGATGTTGTATCCACGGTCGAGCATCGAGGTGATCAGCCGCAACCGGGTCAGGTGGGTGTCGTTGAACAGCGCGATCCGTCCGACCCGCAGTGGGGGCGGCAACAGCCCACGGTCGCGGTAGACCCGGATGTTGCGGGTGGTGGTGCCGGCCAGCCGGGCCAGGTCCTCGATGCGGTATTCCCCGGAGCCCAAGGCGCCGTGGGGATAACGGACCGCCGCGTCGAACAACTGCGAGACCGCGTTTTCGATGACCTCTCGCGATTGGCGGCGGACGCGTTTGGGGACGCGGCGCAGGTTCGCCAGAACGCCGGCGATGGTGCCGGTTTCAGCGCGGGGCGGTCGGTCGGGCGCCATCGTGTCAGGCAGTCGAGCTCACGCGTACAGCGGCGTGTTCGACCGCCTCGTAGTCGGCGTACCGGAAATCGCGCATCTGTCGAAGATACTGGGTGGCGAACCCGGGGTACATCGACACGTTGCGGCCGTCCTTGGTCAGATACCAACTGCTACAGCCCGACATCCAGGTCGTCTTGGTGAGCCGCTTTTGGATGCGTTCGTTGTAGCGCTGCTGCACATCCGCACGGACGTCGAGGTAGCGCAGATTCGCTGTCCAGGATCGTGGTGATGCCGCGGACGGCGTAGTCGAGTTGACCCTCGATGTAGACCAGCAGCGAGTTGTGGCCGGGCCCCGAGTTCGGGCCGGTCATCAAGAAAAGGTTCGGGTAGCCGTGCGCACTGGCGCTCTTGTAAGCCTGTGCGCCATCAGTCCATTCGGCGCTCAGCGAGCGTCCGCCCAGTCCGGTGACCGGGAATGGCGGACCGGTCAGGTGTACGTCGTAACCGGTGGCGAACACGATGCAGTCCAGGTGGTGCTCGATGCCATCGCTGGTGCGAACACCCACCGGGCTCAACGTCGCGATGGGCCAGTCGATCAGCTTGCAGTTGTCGCGCTGCAGCGCGGGGTAGTAGTCGCTGGATACCAGCATCCGCTTGCAGCCCGGGGTGAAGTCGGGCGTCAGCTGGCGGCGCAGCCACGGGTCCTTGACCTGACGGTTCAGGTGCATTCGGCCGAGCCGGGCCACCACAGAGGTCAACGGAGTGTTCCACACCAACGCTGTCGCACTGGCCTCATGCCCCCAATACAACGCTTGGCGCGCAAGCTGTTGCACTGCAGGAGCTTTGGCAAAGGCTGTCTGGACAGCGGGCGGCGTCGCGAAGTCGAGGCGGGGGAGCACCCAGCCAGGGGTGCGCTGGAACACCTTCACGAATTCGGCCTGCTTGACCAGTTCGGGGATGATCTGAATCGCGCTGGCGCCGGTGCCGATGACACCGACGCGTTTTCCGGCGAAGTCGTAATCCTGGTCCCAGCGGGCACTGTGAATCTTGTGGCCGTTGTAGGTATCGATACCCCGGATGTCGGGGAAGCTGGAATCGGGTAGCGGCCCGGACGCCAGGATCACCGTACGGGCGCGAAAACGCTTGCGTCCGGCCGTGGTTGCGGTCCAGGCGCCGGCATCGGAGTCGAATGACAGTCCGGTGACTTCCTGACCGAACTGAATGCGGCGACGGATGTCGAACCGATCGGCCATGTCCTCGATGTGGTTGCGGATCTCGTCTGCCGGCGAATAGGTCCGCGACCAGGTCGGGTTCTTGACGAACGAGAACGAGTAGAGCAGCGACGGGATGTCACAGCTGGCACCCGGATAGCTGGTGTCCCGCCAGGTTCCGCCGACGCGGTCGCTGCGCTCCAGGATGACGACGTCGTCGATGCCGGCCTGGGCCAGCTTGATCGCCGCGCCAAGGCCGCTGAACCCGGCTCCGACGATCAGCGTCGCATAGGTGTGTGTCTTCGCCATGATCACGCGGCCGGCTCGTGAGTGACTTCGCGAACCCAGGTGGGTACCGCCGGCAGCAGGGGCCGTGGATACCGGTCGGAGAGCCACACCATCGAATTCGCCAGCAGGTGATACGGATGGCGCGGATTGGTGACCACGCTGGCGTAGCGCCTCAGGAACCGATAAGTCGGGACCCGACTGGTGTGTTGGCCGCGGTCGCCGAGCTCTTTGAATCGTTTCACGGCTCGGTAAAGGCGCTCGGGCTCCATACCCATCTCGGTGATCTCGTTGCGGATCCGGTTGATCAGCGGTGCGCCCATGATCGCGCCGATGATGAGACCCGGAGTGGCGTTGTGACCGACGAAGTCGATCAGCAACCGTCGGATCTTCGCGTGACCGATCATGTCGAGAACTTCGAAATCGACAACCAGATGGCGTGATTCGTCGTTGTTGATCTTCTCGAACACCTGGTGACAAACGGGGTCGTGCACCTCGTCGAGGAGGAACTTCAATAGGGCGCCGTCCAGCGCGACTTCGAGCATCGGGATGACGGTGCCGAGCAGAGACAGCGGCATGTCGTCGGCCCAACGGTCCAGCCAGTCGATGGCCAGCCGGATGTTCACGTTCGGCTCGGGAACCTCACCGTCCTCGAGCATGCCCCAGCGCTTCATCAGCGCCAGTTCGGCATTGGCGTGGCGCTGTTCCTCGGCGTGGAAGTAGCGGTAGATCTCACCGATGGTCGGTGTGGGTGCCTTCTTCGCCAGCGCGGCGAAGCCTCGGGCGCCGATGTTCTCGATCCAGCACAGGTCGGCCATGAACGCCTTGAGCTTTGGCCGCTGCTCGTCGCTGATCATTTCGGCGCCCGGTGCGTCCCAGTCGATGTCGGCCAGTGCCCATTGGCGGTCTTTGATCTTGGCCAGCATTGCTTCCATGTCGATAGCTCATCAGATCCTCCTTCGTGAGTGGGCTGTCGTCAGAGCGGGGTGGCCCTGGACACCAGGCCGATGGCGCGGGTGTAGGTACCGGGGATCAAGCGTTTGATGCTCCAGCCGATCTTGGCTTCGAGTTGCGGCATGCAGTACAGGTCGCCGCGATCGTGGGCGTCCAGGCAGGTTTGCGCCACTTTCTCCGCCGAGACTCCGGTCCAGCGCATGATTTTGTGGGCGAACTGATTCGTCTCGCTCGAGATGCGACCGGATTCCAGGATGTTGGTTTTGACGAAGGTGGGGCACAGAGCGGTGACTTTGACTCCGCTGCCGGATAATTCGGCGGCCAAGGTTTCCGAGAGCGACAGCGCGCCGGCCTTGCTGACGTTGTAGGCCGCCATGCTGGGTGCGGCGCCGAATGCTGCGGCCGATGCGACGTTGATGATGCCGCGCGGCTCTGATGAGTCGGCTGTCCGCAGGATCGGGGCGAAGACGTGGCAGCCGTGAATGGGTCCCCACAGGTTGATGCCCAGCACCCACTGCCAGTCCTCGATCGGGAGTTCGCCGATCGGGGCGCCGCCGGAGCCAACGCCGGCGTTGTTGATCACCAGCGTGGGCGCGGCGCCGAACCATGATTGCGACTGCGCGGCCAGATCGACAACATCGTCGAGTTGGGTGACGTCGCAACCGATCGCGACGGCCTGACCGCCGCGGTCGGTGATCGCGGTGACTGTTCGCTTTGCCGCGACTTCGTCGATGTCGCTGCAGACGACGCGGCTGCCGCGGTTGGCCAGCTCGATGGCGAACGCCGCGCCGATCCCGCTGCCCGCGCCGGTCACCACCGCACGCGCGTTGTGGCTGACCTTGGGTGATTTGCCGAACGGCCCGATCATGGTCAGCCCGCCTTTCCTGTGAGGTTCTCAATGTTGTTGTCGCGCAGCGCGGTACCGATGAACTTCGCGGCCTGTGCCATCGCCTTGGCGGCTTCGGGCGTCAGCCGGGGCAACGCCTGGAACACATGCACCTGGTCTGGCCACACCTGGAGCGTGCAGCGGCCACCGCCGGTGCGGATGTCGGCGGCCAGGTGGCGCGCGTCGGCGAGCAGCATTTCGGCGCCACCGGCCTGGATCAGCGTGGGCGGCAGCGACGGTCCACCGGCGACGTCGAGTTTCAGTCGCCGGTGAGTGGGATCGACACCGGTGCTGTACAGCCGCACCAGGCGGGCGGCATCGGCGGCCCGGATCGCCGGGTCGCGGCGCAAATCTTCACGCGCACGGGCAAGTTCGAGCGTGAGGTCGATCAGCGGCGAGAACAGCACCAGCGCAGCCGGGCCGCGGGCGGCCACGTCGGGCTGCAGCAGCAGATCCACCGACAGATGGCCACCGGCCGAATCACCGGCAATCACAATGCGATCCGCCGGCACCTGGGCGGTGAGCCAGCTCCAGCCGGCACGCACATCGTCGGCCGCGGTGGGGAAGCGGTGCCGTGGCGCCAGCCGATAGTCGACGGTGAACACCGGCAGCCCGGTCAGCCGGGACAGCCACGATGCCAATCGCCGGTGCGTGCGCGGCGAACACAACGCAAAGCCGCTGCCATGCACGAAGTAGATGACGCCCCGGCTCGTCGAGACGCCGGGGGCGCGCACCCACTCACCGACCACGCGACGCCCATCGTGTTGCACGTCGATGTGCTCGATGCGGGTCCCGGCCAGCGAAGGTCCGAAGGCATCCATGATGCCGGCGATGATTCGTCGTGACGCCCACAGGCCCCACGCCTGCTCGGGCGGCAACACCGCGCTGACCTGCCGCAATGTCGCCAAGCTCACCAGCGCTGCAGAACGTGATCGCAGCGATCCGCGGGTCGGCACTGACTCCGTCATTCGACTGAGTCAACACAAAATGGTGACATTCGTCAATGGCAACGTTGTTGCGGCGTGTCAGCGGCGCAGAAACGTAGGGAAAACCCCTATTCCGCAAAGTTGGACGTAGCTATAAACTAAGTCGGACTCAGCGAACTGCGAAGCCTCTGCGGCCGCGCCGTCGCGGGGTGCGGCAGCTTGGTCCGCGTAGGCGGGCACGTCGCCCTGGCGGTTGCATGCGTAAACGGCGCGCACGGGAGGGCCATTGGCTTCACAGTCCCTCGACCAGCACACACTTTGCGTTCAGCGGCGCGATGACCTCCTAGTGCTGCAGATCGCGTTCACCAATATCACCCTGGTTGACAATCCTGACGGCACGTCGACACTCAAGCCGACCGTCTCAGGCAGGCCCGGTCAGCTAACAATCGTGCTTCCGCCGCAAGCCGTCTTAGAGCAGGCAATCCCGCCGGAGTTCATCGTTCCTGTCGCCGACACCGTGTCCAGCGCGCAATTCTCGAACACCAGCCAACTCGTGTTTGACCTGCCGTCGAACGGACTCCCGGTCCACTTCACCGCGGCTGGCCTGCTGACTTGGGCAGGTCTGCTCCACGACATCTCGAACATGAACTTGGAGTGTGTCTGGGGTCTCGCTTTCAAGCCCGCGATGGGAGGGCGTGACCTCTGGTTGCACAACCCCCAACCGGACACCTACGCAGACGGAGTGACCTCGCTTTGGCACAGCAGCTTGATGTGGAGCGATGCCGGCGGGACACCTGATTTCGGCAATACAAGTGCCATGCCGCTGACGGCCGACGCCACCGGTGAGGTGCAGATCGGTACGTACATCACCGCTTTGAACGGTAACGACGGCGCGCCGGACCCGGGCGACGAGCAGGACTCCGGCCAGCGGGCCAACGAGCTTCGCGCCGCGATCGCCGAGTCGAGCAAAGTCAAGCCGTTGGACGCGCGCGAGGTGACAGTCAGCGCGCTCGGAGCAACCATTGACCTTGCCGGTCAGTGGAGCGTCGGCCAGGGCTCGGACGGCCTGTTGGGGTATCGCCACCGGGCCGTGCTTGGTCGCGACCAGCAGGTGGTAACCGTGCAGCAGGGTCTTCTGCTGCCCTTCGGCTTTTCGGTGAAACTGCAGGAGGTGACCGAACGTACCGGCGTCGTTCTGGACACCGACTTCGGCGCCGCCGTCTTGTGCAAGACGGACACGATCATTTTCGCGGACCAACTGGTGGCGTTCGACGGGGCGCCAGGGCTCCCCTCGGACGGCCGGTTGTTTCCGTTCCGGACGCTGCGGGTGCACGAACGATCAGCAACGGTCACGCCTGTCGGTTTAGCCCCACCCGTGAGCCCGCTCATCACGGCGATCAACATCGAAGGCGGCGACGCGTCGTCCGACGATCGATACCTCTTTCACTTCACCGCCCAGGACTACGGCGGTAACTCGGTCGACTTCGTCGCCCCCGGCTTTTTTGTACCCTTGCCGAACGCGAACGGTAATCCGTCGGCAGAGGACGTAGCTGCGGCAATTACCGCGTACGACGGCGAGCAGAATCAACAGCAGCGCTCCGCGGCGGGCCGGGTCGCGATGGCGATCGAGTCGCCGAGCGACACCGCTGCCGACGTCACCGGAATCTATCTGGGCGCCATGCGCCGCAAGGTGCTGTTGGGAGTGGCCGCCTTGCCGGGTTCCCCAGGGTGGCCGGCTTCGACGCGCGAATCCCTGCGATCGACGTGTTGAGCCCGCCGGCATCCAGTGGCGGCACCCACACCGCGAGCCTGCCCACGACGCCGCACCTGGTTTGGCCGCAGCAATACATCGATTCCGGTTTGAATGCCGCCGGCAACCCCGGCAAGGTCTTCGCGCAGTTGAAACAGGCCGTCCCGTTCGGTCCCAAGGCGACCGGCGCGGGAGGTCTGGCGAACCTCAACACGCCGGAGTGGGCCTGTCGCAGGCAACCGGATTGGTCGGCGGCGCGACAGCTCAGGGCTCGGCGGCGCTGGGTGCCGTAGCCTCGGGCGTATTCGACCCGAAGAGCTTTTTCCCGTCGACGTCTGACGCCGCCGGTTACCTCCCGCCGACCTTGCTGGGCTTCATCAAACTCGCCGACCTGGTCCAGAGCGCGACGGTCGGCGACGGCAACCACGTTCCGCAGATCACCACCGCCCTGCTCTACGGACCCAGCGGCACGACCGTGCCCAACCCGCCGACACTGCCCACCGCGGTCCGCACGTCGGTGACGTGGCAGCCATTGCTGAAGCCGGTCGGCACTCAGGTGGGCAATTTCGTGACCACCCAGGCGTCCGCTCTGGACCTCAACACCATTACGACGGTCTCGCTCGACGGCGGCGGGCCCCCGGTCACCGATGTGCGAGGCGCGCTGTCATCCTTCGAGCTCACGTTCGCCAGCGGGCTGGTGACCGTGATCTTCGACAGTCTGGCGTTCAGCTCGCACGCGGGGGCGGCACCGAAGATCGACGTCAAGATCAAATCGGTCAAGCCGGACCTCGGCAACGCCCTGGCGTTCTTTCAGCAACTGCTGGACAACCTGCCCGGTGCCAGCAACGTTCCGAAGATCGACTTCGTCGACAACAGCCTCACCGCCAGTTACAGCTTGGCTGTCCCGTCGATTCCGATGGGCGCGTTTCTCATGCAGAATCTCGCCGTTTCTTCGTCGGTCACCCTGCCGCTCGACGGTCGGCCGGTCCAGGCGGCTTTGCGTTCGCCTCCCGCGATCACCCGTTCCTCGTGACCGTGTCGCTGTTCGGCGGCGGTGGCTTCCTGGCTTTAAACGTCGTGGGGGATTCGGTCCAAGAACTCGATGTTCAACTCGACTTCGGTGCGGCCGCGTCGCTTGACCTGATCGTGGCGAGCGCTTCAGTCGTGGTGACGGCCGGCATCTATGTCAGCTTCACGCAGTCCAATGGTTGGTCGATCGACGGCTTTTTCCGTGCCAACGGCCAGATCGATCTGCTCGGCATCATCAGCGTTTCGCTCGAGATCTACCTGGCGCTGGAATACGACTCAGCCCCGACGAAGCGGTTCATCGGCACCGCCGAATTCACCCTGCGCGTGCAGGTGGCCTTCTTCAGTCAATCACTGAGCTTCGCGGTCAGCCGGTCGTTCAGCGCCGGTGCCGACCCGACCTTCGACATCGCATTTCCCAGCCCGCAGCCGTGGGCACAACGTTGCGCGGCCTTCGCTTCGATGGTGGGCCCATGATCGTGCAGACCATCGTTTGGACTCTGCTGCCGGATCCCGCCTCGCCGCCCAGCGCCGTCGGCACCACGACGCTCGTGCTGCTCGCGAGCCCGCGTCTGGGCACCGACGATCCGCCCGGGACGCCCGCCACGGAGACCCAACTGTCCGGCTATCCGGCCATGGCCGGCTGGCCCTCTCTCGGGCTGAGCATCGCGGTGGAGATCGTCGGCCCCGACGGGACGACGACCCATGTGCCCGCCGCTTTCGTCGATCCACCCGCCGACGCCGCGTTGTGGCCGCAGATTTTCCCGCCGACGCAACAGGTCGCTCCTTTCGTGTTCACTTCCCTGGCGGGAACCCCGGTCAGCTCGTATCCGGCCGCGATGGTGACCGGATCGCTTGCCCACCAATCCGTCGGCATGCTGCCGCCAGCAACCCATGCGGTGCACGACGCCGCCGACGATCCCTGGGCGCCGGTCGACCAGTTGTTGGCGACGGTCGGCATGGCACGGCTCCCGAGGGCGTCTCGCCGCCGGTCCCCGCGGCGTGGCAAGCCTTCAACGAGTTCCATCGCGCTCCAACAACAGAAGATCCCAACATCAGAAAGTTGTCGAACCGCATCGCGCTGACCGATGACTATTCCACGGGCGCCAATCCTGAGTTCCACACCATCGTCGCGGCGCTTGCCGATCATCCGGCCTTCCGGAAGAAGCTTTGGCCTGCAACGTCGTATCAGCATCACACTCCCGCCCGACCTACCGGGGCGATCACCGTCGGGCAATCCCGACGCACAGCGCCGACGTCAACGTTATCGGCCGCGAACCAAATGCTTTGCGGCCGGGTCGACATTGACGCTCAGTCAGTCAGACAGCACCCCGTCGCCGCCCTATCTGCCGCTCGACGACACCGATACCTTCACTGCCATCGACATGGACACCAACCGCTCCGGCCTCGCCCTGGTCCGGTCGGCCAATCAGTTCAACCAAGCCCCGCGGAATCAGCCACCGCCGGCGCTGTTGCCGCCGGCGCTGCGTTCTGACGGAGTCTTCGTCGCCGAATCCGGACACAACGTGCTCCTGCGCAGCGCTCGCTCGCGCCGCTGCGCTCAACGAGGACCTCACCCCCAGCAGCAACAGCAGGAGCATCAAACTCGACGCCGACGACATCTGGCACAGCTACCGCGTCGACGTCCTCGACGTGCGGACGCAGCGCTGGTACCCGCTGTGCCAGCGGCAGGTCACCTACACCGTCCCTAGCGGGCCGGCGCTCCCCGTGTTGACGACGAGGATATGTCGTTTGGGCATGGCCCATCGGGGCACCAACGAACAACCGGCCGGCGTGACGCACGATCGCTATTTCGCTGGAACGGTTCGGAGTTTGGTCGCCCCATCGCCAGGCCAGATGCTCGACGGCAACAGCGATGTTGCCGATCCGACGTCCGCGCCTGACGGAAGTGAGCCCTACCATGCAGCGATCGTGCCGGCGCCGGGCAGCCTGCCGGCGCTGCGCTACGGGCGGCAGTGCCAACTTCGGCCCGCCGGGTCGACTTGGCCGGATCGAGCGTCCCGTTCCCTCCCGACGCCACCACTCCGGTACCCAGCACGCCCCCGCTGCGCTACCACCGCTACGACCCGGTGCTCGCCCCGGTGGTCGTGCCGCGCCGGCCGGTGACGGCGGGGGAGTCAGCCCACGTCCTGGTGGTACAAACCGACAACAGTGACCCCACGCTCCGGCCACGGGACCGGCCTGCGAACGGCATCTGCTGGCACCGAAGGCAGCAGTGGCCACGCTGGAAACTCACGGTGTGCTCGACGTCGCCGGGCAACATCGTCCCGACCCGGCTGTCTACTCGCTGCTGTTCGACCACGACGCCGCGGTGGTGACCGGAACCCCAGATCCCAGCGCGGATTGTCGCCCGTATGTCGACTCCAACACCGATCGTGTTGCCGTCGCTACCTCGATCCGCTTTCCGCCGGGTACATGACAGGTCTGCCAGCCGCGCCTCAGATCAGCCCAAACGTCGACGCCGGACCCGCCTGGTTTCAACCCGGTTCGCAGCGCTGCCGCTTGTACTGCGGCACCAGCGCCACGGCCGGCGCTGCCGTCGCCGACTCAGCGGCCGCGACGATCACCGTCACCCTCCCGCCCGGCACCGTGAGCGCCGTGAACGTCAGCAGCTTCCTGATCGCCAGTCGTCGAGGCTGGCCCCATGGGGCGCCTGGAAATGGTTCCCGCCTGCCGGCGCGTCTCCCAGCACGATAGCTGGAAGATGCGACCCGCGCCCCACAGCAGGAGCATCGGTCCAGCTCGAGCCCGGGCCAGCAGGTGCAACTGCTGCACGCGGTTGCTGCCCAGGGCCGCCGACATTCAATGACCTCGCGGCCAGTCGGATGCGGCCTCGACAATTACGAATCACGACGACGCGCTTGACACCGACAGCGGCACAACGCATTCGGTCTATGCCCACGTCAATGGATGACACCGTCATGATCGAACGCAACCCGCCCCGGTGAGCGCCCAACGCAGTGCCGACCTCATACCCGATGACACCGCGATATCGGGTTCTCCGACAACAGCTTTCAGCGTCAAGCATCAAATCGGTGATACCCGACACCACGAACTGACTTGCACGCCGGTGGCAACGTCGCGTTTTGCCGGGTATTTCGCCGAACGGGTCGCAGTGTCCGCTTCACGGTCTGACACCGGCGACCGTGGCTAGTGAGTTCGCGCCCGGCACGGTGATCGTGCGCGACGCATCCAATCCGGCAACGATTTCAGCCTCGATCGCGACGTCGTCGTTGACTACGCGAACGGCGCTGTCACCCGTATCGCGGGCGGGTCGGTTCCCGACGGGGCCACGGTCAGCGTCGAATTCGTCGTCCCACCGATCACAACGAGCGGATTCCCGCAACCGGTGACTTTGCTCGCCACCGCGGCGCCAGCGGCTCCGGTTCCCCATACCGTGGTGCCGGCTTACGTCTGGAAAACGCAGCGATCTGGTTCGACGATCGTCAGTCGACGTATCGGAAACTATCTGCGAATTTATCTGCAGCGACCGTGGTTTGATTCCGGCGACGGTGAACTGCTCGCGGTGCTGGCGGGACAGGACGCGGTTTTCACCGGCGATTCTGCGCTGGACCTGGTTTCACATTTCAGCGCCGACGCCGTATTCGGCAGCGGTGGCCCCAGCGGACCACTCCGGCAGGTCGATCTGCCGCTCACCGTTGCCAGTCAACTTGTTTCGGTGCCCGACCCGGCCCGGCCGGCCGATGCCAGCGCGCCACAATTGTGGGCGATGGGGCATCAGGTCGAGTTCGATCCTGTCCGCCGTCTCTGGTTCTGCGACGTGAAGCTCGCCGTAATCCCTATCCACTGGTACACCTGAAGCTGGCCCGCCTGCAACCCAACGCCCTGCCCGGCTTGGAATTGTCGGCCACCGTCGATGCCGGCTTTCACCAGCCGGCGCCGGATCGCACACTGACGGTATCGATTTCGGGATCAAAGGCTTCGATCTCGGTCGCGGGTCCAACGCCGTGGGGGAGGGTCACCGAGACGTTCGCGACGGTGGTCAGCGGTCCCGCGCCGTTTGGTGATCCGGCCCTGTGGAATGCTGCCGACCTGCAGAGCGGTACACCGCTGACCGGGCTTGCCTCCCGCCAATATCCGCACCGGGACACTTGCCCTGCCCAACGCTCCCGGTGGTACGCCGATGCGGCTTGTGGTGCAGGAGTTTCAGGTGCTGCCCGGCCAACTCGCCACCCCCGACACTCCCGACGGAGTGACGCTGGGCTCGCCTGAACGCGCAGCGGCTCTGTTACTTCGACATGGTCGCGCTGTGAGCGCCGCGCATTCCAAGACTGTTGATCTCGATATCTGACGTTGACCAAGGAGGATCAGCCGTGACCGTTTTCCAAGTTCTGCCGACTCCGCCCGATGCGCCGCTGAGCGTTCCCTCGCTGGAGCGCGGTGCGGCAATGACATTCACCGAAGCCAGCGTGGGGTCGCCGCCGGCGATCACGCTGCGTATCGCCCGGTTACCGGCCGATTTCGGATTTCCCACCGACAATCCGCCGCAGGACCCAGATTTCCTCCTCAGTGTCGGCGGGTCGGCAGCGGTCATTCCTCAGCAACCATCGAAGTTGTCCATCACCGACCAGAACGGCGCGACCGTCGCGACCGCGAATTACCTGCCCGATACCTTCGACATCTTCCGGCATCGTCATCACCCTGCTGCGACCGGGAAGTCGCACGTGGACTCTGCAAATTCACAACAACGACAAGCAATCTCGCAACTTCGTTGCGGTGGTCGCGGCCAATGACAACGACGCGCGGCAACCCTGGATCAACGTCCCGCCGACCTTGGAGTTGACCAGCGACGGAAGCTCCAGCGCCGTCCTCTCTGCGACGATTCGCGTGCAGAACTTCGGTACCGGATCGCTAGCTATGACTCCCATTGGCCTCACCGACCCTTTCTCGGTGGCGCCACCCGACGACATCGGCCCGAACGCCAGTGGAACGCTCCAGATTCAGTACGACCCCAACCAAGTCGGGATCTCTCAACCAGAGCCTCACCGTCGCCAGCAACGACGACTTGGCTTCGGGCACTTCAGGGCACAACAAGACCGTCACTGTGTCGTACCGGAAAAAGGCCCCGGACCCGCCGGCGACAGAATCGACCCTGCCTGTTCAGATGACGGATGTCTGCAGTTCAAGGCACCGCGCGGCAATCCGGAGGGGAAGTGCACCGACCCTCGCTGCGGACACCCGGGTGTCGATCATCCACCGCAGAACGTCTGACCGATGAGCCGGAGATATAACGGCTACTTCGGCGGCCGCCCCGACCGCGCGCAGGTGGTCGTCGACGCAGTCCGATGAATGCCTGCGAGGCCGCGGATCGCAGCGCGTCTGTGGGTGCGACGAGATTGACCTGGCGGTCAGAGGTCGGCCCCGGCGACCGGGCGCAGCACCAGGCGTCGGATCGTCGCCCACCCGCGAGACCGCGACCGACTCCGGCAACAGCGCGACCCCGAGATCCCTTCTGACGAAATGGATTACCTCGTCGACCCGGGTCACTTCGAACGCCACCCGTCGCGGCACGTTGGCGAATCCGCGGTCGGTTTCGTGGCGCAGGCCATAGCCCGGGGGGAAATCGATGAACGGCAGCGACGCCAGTTGATCGAGGCGCACCGCGCTCCACGGCGGCCAATGCGTGGCCGGCCGGCAGTACCGCGACGAGGGGCTCGACGAACAATTCGGTGAAGGTCAACCGAGCCGGTCGTCGGTCGGCAGGTTGGACCCGACGATCGCGACATCGAGCTTGCGATCGCGACCGCGTCGATCAACAGATCGCTGCCGCCACTGCGCAGCGTGACGCTGACCTCGGGATAACGGGCGTGGAAGGTGGCCATCAGCGCCGCGACGTCGAGGCTTTCGGAGGGCACCTCCATCATTCCGACGTGAGCCGGCCCGCGATGGTTCCGCTGATCGCTTGCGCGTCGAACTTGATCTGGTCGACCCCGGCCAGGACCTGGCGCATCAAGGGCAGCAGCGACTCACCGGCCGGCGTCGGCGCGACCGTCCGCGTGGTGCGCTCGAAGAGCGTGACGCCCAACTCGTCTTCGAGTTTGCGAAGTTGCTGGCTGAGCGCCGATTGCACGACGTATTCGTTGACGGCGGCCTTGGTGAAGCTCCGGGCATCGGCCAGTGCAACCGCGTAACGCAACTGCTGTAGGTTCATCGATTGTTCACTTTCAGTGATTAAAGAGATCATATCTATGCGTTGGACTGAGAAGTGCCGCGACGCCAGAATCGTGGACATGCCCGCTTTGTCCCCTCGCCGGTTCGGATCTCCGCGCGGGCGCCGGCGGCCCGGATACCAACGACTGCTCCGACCTGAAAGTGCGCGAGGCCGTCACCGCCGAGTTGACCGCGCTGCCGTTCCTGGGCGCGTTGACCTGCCCGACCGCCGCGTCATCGCCGGGATCGACGGAAGAGTTGGTCTTCACCTACACCGTCGGCCAATCGGGAATCGCCGACAGCGGATGGCTGAAGCTGTGCTTCCGCTTCTACTCGGACTGGGATCTGCAGACCACCGATCCGCAGCGCGCGACTTCGCCTCGGCGCGACTGCTCAGCCGATCGCTGATCGGGCGCGCATCGGAGGACTCGGCGGCCACGGCGCGACAGCTCAAAATCCGTTACGACGTCAAAGGCGGCGAACGCCCGTTCCAGAAGGCGCTGCTGATCCATGTCGTCGACGGGTACCTGCGGCCCGGCGACATCGTCGAAATCCGCTTGGGTGACCGACGCTTCGGTGGGCCGGGCACCCGGGTACAGACATTCGTCGAAGACGAATTCGAGTTCCATCTGTTCGTGGATCCGCTGGGGACATCGCGGATGGCACGCGCCGCGCGTCTCGCCTGCTCGCGATTGTTCCTGGTCCACCGCAACGTCTTGCGGTACACGGTCCGCGCCTGGTGCGTTCCGACTCCGCAACGGCCGAGCTGCGTGCTGCACCTGCAGGACCGCTGGGGCAACGCCTGCCGCGACATCACCGCCGTCGCGCAGGCTCGAGTGGGCGAGACGACCGTCGCGTCGAGCAGACTTCCCGACCGACGGGCTGGGCGGCTGCCACGGTGACGGTCCCGGCTGAGCACCGTTGCATCGACGTGCGTCGCACAGACCGAATCCGGCGCGATCGGCGAAGAAAAGTGCTATCTCGATCAGATCGACGACTTCCCCTCGCCGCGAGCACTTTTCGCTGATCTGCATGTGCATTCCAACGACACGGTAGGCACCCAGGACACGCCCGTGGAACCTGGCCTACGGACGCGACGTCGGCGCGCTGGACGTGATCGGCTACACCGCCAACGACTTTCAGATCACCGACGATGTCTGGGCCGACGTCGTCGCGGCCTGTCGCGACGTCAACGACGACGGTCGACTGGTCTGCTATCCCGGCGTCGAGTGGTGCGGAACCGCCGGCGTCGGGGGCGATCACAACGTCGTGTTCCTCGGCCACGACACCACGTTGGCGCGCTCGCTGGAATGGCATCAGGGCATGGCGTCGTCGGCGCCCGTTCCGCAGACGTGGCCGATCACCCAGCTGTACGCCGCATACGACAAGGATCCCGATTCCTATCTGCTGATCCCGCATGTCGGTGGGCGGCGAGCGATTCTCGACTGGCATCACCCGCGAGTTGGAGCGATTGATCGAGGTGCACTCCGCGTGGGGAACCAGCCCCTGGTTCTTCGAGGATGCGGTGGCACGCGGACTGCGGCTGGGTGCCAGCGCCGCCAGCGACGAGCACCGCGGACGCCCCGGCGGCGGCGCACCCGGGGCGAACATCTTCGGTGGGCATGGCGGGCTCACCGGTGTGCTGGCGCCGGAGCTCACCCGCGACGACGTCGGACGGGCATTGCGGGCCCGACGGACCTGGGCGACGACCGGCGCGCGCGCGGTAGCGCTGCTGCGCAGCGGTGAGCACTGGATGGGCGACGAGATCGACTGTGCCGCAGACGAACTTGATGCTGACTATGCTCTCTACGGCACGGCCGGCTGGGAAGAGCTCGCAAGTCTGGGACGCGGCGGGGTTGCTGTATCGCCGCGACCTCCACGCCGAAGCCGGGTTGTCGGACCCGCTGGTGCGCGTCCGGTGGGGCGGCGCACGGCACAACGACCGCTACCGGTGGGCGACCTGGTCTGGACGGCTCACGGTCGCCGGCAGCTCCATCGACGACGTCACGCCATGGGCGGCAACACATCCCGAGCAGGTGTTCACACCGTGACGGGAATCGACATCAGCTGGCACACCCAGACGTTCGGCGAGCGACATCGGCGTTGATCGTCCGCCTCGCCGATCTTGGCCGGCGCTCCGCTGCAGATCCATCCGGCGGTCGAAGAGGACGGTCTGGGAAGCCGACCTGTCGGTCACCGGTGCCGAATTACTGGCCACCGGCGACCGCGAGATCGCCGTCGGCGGGCTCAATCTGACGCTGCAGGGTGGAACGCATCGCCGAGCCGGCAGCCCTTCCCATCACCGTGAACGGAAAGCTGACCATCGACCTGCCGCCTGCCGACAGTGCGGTTTACCTGCGGGCCGCGGCAATCCGACGGGCATCAGGTGTGGACCAGTCCACTTTTCATCAACCGCCGAGCGGGCCGAATAATGTTGACTCCGGCTCTGTCGCTGACCGGCTGTCTCGCTCACTTCTCGTGCCGCTTCGCATGGCTGCAGACGGATCATCCCTTCTCGCTTCAAGGAGAACCATGGCGCCTCGACGCCTCACCCGCTCCGCGCTGGACGATGGCTGTCGCGCTCACCGCCGCGATGCTGACCGGCTGCGGGCATTCCGCGACCACCGGGTCGGGGCACACGTCACACTGCGGCTCGGCTATCTGACCCGCATCACGCACGCGTCCGCGTTGGTCGGCATCGATCGCGGGTCTGTTCGCCAAGAACCTCGGACCGGGAGCGACGCTGGCCCCCGCAGCCCTTCGGGCAGGGAACCGCCGAGGCCACCGCGCTGTTGTCCGGTCAGATCGACGCCGCCTACGTCGGGCCCAACCCCGCGTTCAACGCGTGGCAGAAATCCGAGCGGGACAGCCATCAAGATCATCTCCGGATCCGCCCAAGGCGGAACGTCATTCGTCGTCAAACCGGAGATCACGTCCGCGCAGGATCTGCGAGGCAAGACGGTGGCCGACCCGGCCCTGGGCGGCAACCATGATGTGCTGCTGCGAAGTTGGCTGAAAGACAACGGTTTACAGACCAACAAGCAAGGCGGCGGCGACGTGTTCATCAAGCCCACCAAGCCGGAGTCGGCCATCGTGCAGGAGTTCAGCGCCAACCAGATCGCCGGTGCCGTGGAGTCCGCCCCGTACGACGTACAGATGGTGAAGGCCGGCGGCGTCCGGCTGTGGCCCGACCTCGGGACGATCACCATTCTGGTCGTGCGCCAAGACTTCCTGGCCGCCCACCCCGACGCCGTGGCCGGGCTGCTGCGCGGGCAGGTCGAAGCCGACGAGCTCATCCACAACAACCCGAGCGCAGCAAGGCAATCCGCGAACAACGCGCTGGCGAAGAATGTGGGCAAGGGCTTAGACGCCGATGTGCTGGACGCGTCGTTCCAGGAGACCACCTTCACCAACGACCCTGATGCCGCGTCGCTCAACGAGTCTGGCGCGTAAGTCGGTCTCGGTCGGGCTGCTCGACCCACTCAACCTGAAGGGCTTGTTCGATCTGGGCCCGCTCAACAGCGTGTTGACAACGGCCGGCCGCCCTCAGGTCAACTCGTGAGCCCGACCGCGGCGACCGAGCCGACAGCACACCCCGAACGGAAAGCTATGGCTGACGGCATAGTTCGGCTCTCGGCGGTCTCCAAAGCCTACGGTCGCGGCAACGCGGCGATCGATGCAGCTGAGCGAGGTGTCGATCGACGTGGCCAAGGGGGAGTTCATCTGCTTCGTCGGGGCTTCGGGCTGCGGCAAAAGCACCCTGCTGTCGCTCGTTGCCGGGCTTGACCAGCCCACCTCGGGCGAGGTCCGCACTGGAGATCACACAGATAGCGTTCATGTTTCAGGAGCCGGCGCTGTTCCCGTGGCTGACCGCGGCCGGCAACATCGATCCTGGCCTTGCGGGCGCGCAAGATACCCAAGGCTGCAACGACGCAGCGGGTGGCGCGAACTGCTCGACACTCGTGGGTCTCGACCAGCTTTCGCCGGCGCCCGGCCGCACCAACTGTCCGGCGGAATGCGCCAGCGCGTCGCTCTGGCCCGGGCGCTTGCGCACAGGATCGCCGATGTCCTGCTGATGGACGAACCGTTCGGCGCGCTCGACGCGATCACCCGCAACCTGTTGCACGGTGAACTCGAACGCATCGTTGCCGAAACAGGTTTGACGGTTCTGTTCGTGACTCACAACGTCAGCGAAGCGGTGCGACTCGCCGACCGGGTGATCGTGCTGAGCAATCGTCCGGGACGGATCGTCGCCGAACATGCCGTCGATCTGCCGCGACCGCGGCGCAACGATAGCAGCGAGGCCGCGGCAGTTGACCGCCGCGATCACTGCCGGCCTGCAGGGGCAGGGAACGCGCGATGGTGCTTAGCAGGTCAGCGTGATCGCCCGCCGACGGACGCATCGCGGGCACCGATTCCGCCGTCCGGCGCCGGGTGCGATCGCTATGGGCCCCCGGGTGGGACTGCTCGTCGTTCTCGCGTTCTGGCAGACGGTTTACCTGAGCGGTTGGAAGCCTGCGTTCGTGCTGCCGAGTCCGGGGGCTGCCCTGAGCCAGTCTCTGGGCCCAAGCTCAACAGCCGTTGCTGTGGCAGGCGATCGCGACCACGATGGGCAGGGCGGTCTACGGATTCGGGCTGGCGGTGGTGATCGGCCTCGCTGTCGGGATCGTGGTGTCGCGAAACAAGATCGTGCGGGCGTGCGTTCGGGCCCATCATCACCGGCATGCAGACGATGCCGGCGATCGCCTGGTTCCCGTTCGCGATCATCTTCTTCGGTCTCACCACGTCAGCCATCTTGTTCGTGATTGTGATCGGCACTGCGCCCGCGATTGCCGTCGCCGTGATCGCCGGCAGCGACCAGATCCCTCCGCTGTTGCGGCGCGCAGCGAAGATGATGGGGCTCAAAGGATTAGCGCTCTACCGCCATGTCATCCTGCCCGCCTCGCTGCCCGTCTTCGTGACGGGACTCAAGCAGGGCTGGGCCTTTGCCTGGCGCAGCCTCATGTCGGGTGAGTTGGTGGTGATCGTGACCAACACCGCATCCATTGGCGTGCTGCTGGAGAACGCGCAGAATCTGTCCGACATGCCCTCGGCCATCGCGGTCATGATCGTGATCCTCGCTCTGGGAATCCTCATTGACGGCCTCTTCGCCCTCTTGGACAACGTGGTCCGCCGTCGTTGGGGCCTGATCGGGGCTGACGAATCATGACCTCCGAGTCGCAGCCGTTGCGCCTGTGGGCCTTCGGTGACGCCCACGTCGGTACCGACAGGCAGCACGGCAGAAGCAGTCTGGCCGAAGCGATTTCGCAGTCCGAGTTCGGCGGAGCCGAGGGTGGTCCGCCGTTCCAGTGGGACATCGCGATCGACGTGGGTGACATGTCCGGCGCGCACCACGCCTTACCGGACGACGCCGAAGGCGAGGAAGTCGTCAAGCAGCTCGCCGCGTTGCGGACCCACCGCCGTGAAGACATCTACAGTGTGTGCGGTAATCATGACCGCAGCGGGCTCGACGAACCCGAGGCGTGGTGGTGGCAGAAGTGGGTCGACCCGCTCGGGCAGAGCACCGAGTTCTCCGGGGTCGATTCGGCGGCCCGCCGGTACCCGGTGGACGGCAGCTGGGAGCGGTACAGCTTCCGGGTGGGCAACCTGCTGTTCCTGATGATGAGCGACCGCAACGAGCCCACCCAGCAGATCGGCCGCGGAACGCTCGGCGGAAACCCCGGCGGGGTGGTCAGCGGCGAGACCTTCGACTGGTGGACATCGATGGTCGACGACAATCCCGACGCTGTGATCGTGTCGGTCCATCATTACGTGCTCAAGGACACCACCGTCGCCTCCGGCGAGTGGGAAGGCATACGGCGTTCCGCCACCGGCGAATTGGTGGAGCACTATCACCGACCGTTCGAGCAGGGCACGCCGAATGGCGCGTCGTACCTGTACTGGGTGGACAGTAAACCGGATTCGGCGGCGTTCGAGTCCTTCCTGGCGGCTCGCCCGGGGCGGGTCGCGCTGTGGCTCGCCGGCCATACGCACACCCATCCCGAGGATTCGTTCGGTGGGAAAACGCATATCGAACAGCGTTGGGGGACATGGTTCCTCAATGTCGCGTCGCTGAGCCGGCACCACATGCCCCGCACCACCCTGCCGATCAGCCGTCTGCTGACGTTCCAGCCGGGCAGCAACCAGGTGCGGGTGCAGTGCTACCTGCACACCAGTCAGTACGCCCCGCAGGGCTGGAGAGAGGAGAGAGTGAGGGGTTCGGGGTCGGGATCTTCGCGGGAGGGGGGGGTATCCGCCGGTCAACTCCGCTCCACCACGTTGACGAGTACCACTGCTTTACATATGAGACCACGGATGTAACATTGCTCAGCATGGTGGTGCCGGCGAGGAAGCCGCGGGTGGGCGTCATCGGCGCCGGCCCCGGTGGTATCGCGATGGGCATCCAACTGGCCCAGGGTGGTTACGACTTCACCATTTTCGAGCGCGGTGACGGGTTCGGTGGGACGTGGCGTAACAACACCTACCCGGGTGCGGCGTGCGATGTGCCGTCACACTTCTACTCGTTCTCGTTCGCGCTCAATCCGTACTGGAGCAAGACCTACGCCAACCAGCCCGAAATCCTGACCTATCTGGAGAGAGTGGCCGACGACCATGGCCTCGGCAAGCATCTGCGGGCCAACACGGCGCGTGACCGCCCGCGATGGTCCGACGCCGATTCGTCGATGGACGATCGAGACCCAGCAGGGGGAGCGGCACGAGGTCGACATCGTCGTCAGCGCCGTCGGCATGCTCGACGTGCCCAACATTCCGGCGATCCCGGACCGGGAGCGTTTTGGTGGGAGGGTCTTCCACTCCTCGCGTTGGGACCACTCGAAATCGACCGCGGGAGAACGGGTTGCGTCGATCGGTACGGGTGCCAGCGCCGTGCAGTACGTCCCGGCGATCGCTGCGGAGACCGAGCATCTGACCGTCTTCCAGCGCACGCCGATCTGGGTGGCCCCGCGGTTCGACGACCCGTTCACCGCCCGAGCAGCAGGCGTTGTTCGCGAACGACCCAGCCGAAGCGCTCAAGCTACGAGACGCTGCCTTCGAGCAGTACGAGGCGGCCGACTTCGATGTCGAATCCGACATGACCAAGATGCTGACCGACATGTCGTACGGCTACCTGATGAAGAAGGTGCAGGACCCGGAACTGCGGTCAAAGCTGTTGCCCGACTATCCCGTTGGTTGCAAGCGTCCATTGCAGTCCAAGACGTGGTTTCCGGTGTTCGCGCTACCGAATGTCACGCTGGAGACCTCGCCGATCGTCGAATTCACCGAACACGGTCTGCGCACGGCCGACGGTGTCGAGCATCGGGCCGACACGGTGATCTTCGGAACCGGCTTCAAGGCTGCCGAATACCTGAGCAGTCTCGAGGTCTACGGCAGCGGTGGCCGGCGGCTGCACGACGAATGGCGTGACGGTGCCGAGGCCTATCTGGGCACCGCGGTGCCCGGCTATCCGAATCTGTTCACGCTGTACGGGCCGAACACCAATGGAATCACCTCGATGATCTACATCCTGGAAGCCCAGGCGGAATTCGTGCGGCGACTGCTTGACACGATGAGCCGAGAAGCTATCGCGGCAATCGAGATCAACGCGGCCCGCACGACGAGTTCAACGCCGAGATCCAGGCGGCATTGGATACGACTGTCTGGGCGGCCAACTGCAGCAATTACTTCCGCCATCCCAGCGGGAAAATGGTGACCCAGTATCCCTACAGCGGGAGCATGTTCGCGCAGCGACTCGCCGCGGTCAACTTCGATGTCTTCGAAACCACAAAGGCTGGTGGCGCATGAACGGTATTCATCACACGGCGATCGTGACAACTGATGTGGAACGCGCGCTGGGCTTTTGGCAGGAAGGCCTGGGTCTGACGACCCTGTTCGATCATGCCTTCATCGGCGACTGGCCAACGCTGTTCGATGCCAAGACCGACAAGCTTCGGTCGGTTTTTCTCGGTGACCCCGAGGCGCTGGACACCGGCATCCTCGAACTCGTCGTGTTCGACGATCCGGAACCTGCCCGCGAGCCGGCAGTGGGCCCGGCGCCTGGCTTCTTTCTGGTCTCGTTGAGTCGCGACGTCGAGCCGACACTTCGCCGGTTGGCCGATTTGGGATTCACCGACGGAGTCAGGCAGATCGTCGTCCCCGCACCGGACCGAAAGCAGGTCGAGATGGCGGTGGTCGCAGCGCCGGACGGTGTCCGCGTCGAACTGATCGGGCCCGCGCGGTGAGTGCCATCGTGACCGGCGGCGCGTCAGGTATCGGCGCCGCCGCCGCTGACCGGCTACGCAAAGCCGGCCACGACGTCATCACCTGGGATCTGCGCGGCGGCGATATCGCCTGCGACATCAGTGATCCCGATGCGGTGGCCGCAGCGCTGGAGCAGACGCTGGCGAAGGTCGGGGTGCCGGATCGCCTGGTCGCCTGTGCTGCGGTGGGCGCCTCCGGCATGTTGATCGCGCAGGATCCGGCCGACTGGAAGCGCGTGATCGATGTCAACCTCACCGGAACCTGGCTGACGATGCGCGCGGTCGCGCAGGCGATGATCGACAACGGTAGCGGCGGATCTATCGTCGCGGTGTCGAGCATCAGCGGCACCGTCGCCGACCGCGGCATGGGCGCCTACTGCGTCTCCAAAGCCGGGGTCGACATGCTCGTTCGGGTAGCGGCGAGCGAATGGGGACCGCACGCCATTCGGGTCAACGCAGTAGGGCCGGGCGTCACCCGAACCCCCATGCTTGCCGGCGCCGAGCAGCTTCCGGGTTGGCTGGATGCTCTGAATCATCGAACGGCCTTGGGCCGGGTAGGTGAGGCTGACGATGTGGCTGAGGCCATCGTTGCAATGCTCGAAATGAGTTGGGTGACAGGGCAAACCGTCTTGGCCGACGGCGGGCTGGCGCTGCAGAGCCCGATCGACACCTACGGCCAGGTTCAGCGACTGCGCGCCAAACGCAGCTAGTCGACCACCGACCAGGCTGTCTCTTTACCGAGGCTCATCGCGGGCGTATTGTTCCGACCTGCTAGCAGTGTGCTGTCGGGGCACTTTGTAGGTGACCCTGCGATAGGCGGAGACGGAGGTCGACTCCGATGTCACGTGTCGCGGTAGTCACGGGCGCCAGTCGGGGCATCGGCGCGGCGACTGCGCTTCTTCTGGCGCAGCAAGGATTTCGCGTCGTCGTCAACTACCGGTCCAGTGCCGCCGAAGCGGAACAGGTGGTTGCCGCTTCAGGGCCGGCAGCGAGGTGTTTGCCATTCAAGCGGACGTTACCTCGCCCGACGACGTCGACAGGATGGTGGACGAAACGAAGACGAAGTGGGGTGGCGTCGACGTGCTCGTGCACAACGCACTGATCCCCTACGACGTTACGTCATTCACCGATCTGACTTGGGAGCAGCTTGGCGGCAAGCTGGAACGCGAGCTGCATGCCGCCTTCCTACTCACTAAAGCGGTTGTGCCTGAGATGGTTTCGGGTGGCTTTGGTCGGCTGATTTATATGACCACGATCCTGTCACGCCGGCCGCGTGACGGCATGATCACGCTGGGTACCGCAAAGGCCGCGATGGACCAATTCGTCCGCTATGTCGCTCTGGAGCTTGCTCCGCATGGCGTTACGGCTAACTTGGTTTCGCCGGCCACCGTGGCAAACACCGAGGCCAACAAGCTGCTGGCCGCCGACGATCTGCGTCATCTCGGGGCCACCAACCCGATGGGACGTCTCGTAACTCCCGACGAGGTGGCTCACACGATTGCGTTTCTCGCCGGCGAGGATTCCGGCTTCATCACCGGTCACTGTGTGGAGGTCAACGGCGGACTCGCAATGGACTGACAACAGTCGGCTTAGAAGGGTTTGTGCGGTGGAAAATATCGATCTCGCCTATGTCGGTCGCGGAATGCACGAAGAACTCATCGCCCATATCGCCGACCAAGAAGGTTACTTCGAGGACGAGGGAGTTCATGTCGCCGTCCGTGACGGGGTCGGCTGGCCGGTGGAGCGGCTACGCCGTGGGGCGGTCATCGGTCTTGGTAGGGCTCTGCAATCTCGGCTGACAGACCGGATCGATTGGACAGCCGTCAGCGTGAGCACGGACCGTCCACTGTTCTGGTTCCTCGGTCGTGGGGACGTGAAGTCGATGGCCGATCTTCGGGGCCGACGCCTGGCCGTCCATGGCCAGTCTGACCCTCCCGGCATTTTTGCCCGAATTGTGATGCGTCAGAACGGTTTAGATCCTGATCGTGATGTGGATTTAGTGTGGTGCGGCACCCCGGTGACTACCAAATGGATCTCCGTCGGCTACGCGACGGATCAATCGACACAGCATAGTTGGTAGCACGATGTCGCCCGAACAGGTTGCCGCAGAGGAAGGATTCCACGTGCTGGCCTGGGTCGGCGATTACTTCCAAATCCCCACCGTCGGCGTCGTCGTAGATCCAACTCACATCCCCCTGGACAGTCCCGCTCTCCTCGGGGTAGTGCGGGCCAATCAGCTAGCACTGCGCCTAATTGCCGAACACCCGGACCGAGGTGTCGACTATCTCACGTGGTTCCTCGACAGGCTCACCCGCGACGAGGCGCAACGATACTTCGACCGCTATGTCGGACCGTACTTTCTCGCCGATCGCAAGGTAAATCCCGATATGACGCAGCGGTCTATCGACGCGGTGGCAACAGAACTCGGGGTTGCTACAACGAGAAGCCGACGCCTTCTACGCACCACTTCTCACAAACACCTGAACCAGGAGGCCGAAAAGCCATGGCACCGAACGAAGATCTGAGTCAGCGCCGTTTTCCTTTGAACAACGGAAGCGGAGAAATCCCGGCACTCGGATTTGGAACATCACTGTCCGACAACACCAAGACCCGTGGTGCTGTCAAGACCGCGGTCGAAGTGGGCTTCCGTCACCTCGATGCTGCTGAGCGATATCGCAATGAAGCTGAGGTGGGAGCGGCTATCAAAGAGTTGTTGGCCGACAAAGTTGTTCGGCGAGAGGATCTGTTCGTCACCACGAAGTTGTGGAACAACAACCATCGACCGAACGGGTCACATCCGCTCTGCAGAAGAGTATGGATCGGCTCGGGCTTGACTACGTCGATCTGTACCTGGTGCATACGCCGTTCGCTTTCCAGCCGGGGGATGACCAAGACCCGCGCCACCCGGATGGAGGTGTCGTCTACGACGAAGGCATCACACTGGAGGAGACGTGGTCGGCGATGGAAGGCCTTGTCGATCAAGGTCTTTCCCGAGCGATTGGTCTATCCGACATAGGTGCGGAACGCGCCCGCAAGATCATCGACACCGCCGAATTGCACCGTCGGTCGTGGAGGTCGAGTCACACCCCTACCACCCGCAGTGGGAGTTGCACGAGCTGTGCACGGCGCACGGAATCATCCTGCTGGCTTCGCATCGCTTGGCCACGCGCTGGAACCGCGGCTGCTCGATGATGAACTCATCGTCTCGATCGCGGACCAGGTAGGAAAGACGCCGGCGCAAGTGCTTCTTGCCTGGGGCATCCAGCGCGGAAGCGCGGTGTTGACGGCGTCCGTAACTCCCTCGCGTATTCACGAAAACTTCGATGTCTCCGCGCTTTCCGAGGAAGCCATTAGCGATATCAACGAGAGGCTTGATACGCGGTTCCGGTTCAATTCCGTTGCCGATGGCGGTGAACCGGGATTCGCTGAGGTGCCCTCAGATCGTTAGGAATAGCTGAGCGATGGGGGGCGTTGCCGCAGATCGACACGGCTGCTGGAGGAAGACCTGGTTTGGGGAATTCGTGATCCAGAAACCCGGGCGACCCATACACTGACCGAACTCAGCGAAGCAGCTGGGTGAAGCCGGCGCCACCGAGGAGGCGCAGATGAGCCGGAAATATCAAATCCAGGCGGGCGACACGCTGTTCGCGGTCTCCAAGCGATTCTACGGCGAGCCAACGTATTTCGGGCTCATTGCCGTGCAACAACCTGACCGACCCGAACAAAATTGCCCCCGGCCAGGTGGTCTCGATTCCTGACTTGCCCAACCACTGGGACGTCGTGCAAGTAACGGGACTGCTGAGATCGAGAAGACCGGCGTGTGGTCACTCGACATCGCCTGTCATGTCCCGGCCGGAATGCGACTGGTCGTCGAAAGCGTCTCAGGACGGCTTGTGCAGCAGGAGGGCGGCCTGCTGTCCCCGGTGGCCTTTGGCGAAACGGATATCTTGCTCGACCGGTGAACCCCCTGGCGTTCTTTCCCTGGGTTCAGAGCTTTTACAGCGGGGATATTCAGAACCCGATTTCTCAGCGGTGGTTCGCATTCCACTCGGCCACCCGGCTGTATGTGGCCGGACCTGTCGAGAAGCTCACGTTCAGTGCCGGATTGGAGGGCCTGAACCCGGATGGATCAGGATTCGCCGACGTCTATATCTGCGTGAACGGCTATCTGGAGGCCAACCCGACCGGCTGACACGGTATAGCGTGCGGGCATGAGGGTCCTGCTTGTCGAGGATGAAGAGCGGCTGTCGGCAACTCTGTCTGCGGGCTTGGAGGCGGAGGGTTTTGTCGTCGTGGCCGTCGGTACCGGCACCGATGGGCTGCACGAGGCAACGGCTAACAGCTTCGATGTGGTCATCCTCGACATCATGTTGCCTGGCCTCAGCGGGTACGAGGTGTTGCGTCGTATGCGGGCCGCACGAATCTGGACGCCGGTGCTAATGCTGACCGCGAAGGACGGCGAGTACGAGGAAACCGATGCGTTCGACCTCGGGGCCGATGATTATCTGACGAAGCCTTTCTCCTTCCGGGTGCTCGTCGCCCGGTTGGTGCGCTGGCGCGACGCGGAGCTCCAGAGCGGCCGGTGGTTCTGACTGCGGGGACCTTGTCGCTGGATCCCACTCGACGCACGGTGCAGCGCGGCCAAAGCCCGATTGCACTGACGCCGCGCGAGTTCGGGCTACTCGCGTTCCTCATGCGGAAGAAGGATGCCGTCATCACCAAGACCGAGATACTGCGCAACGTATGGGACGAGCACTACCAAGGACCTGACAACGTGGTTGAGGTATACGTGGGCTACCTGCGACGCAAAATCGATGTGCCCTTTGGTACCAACACGATCGAGACAGTACGTGGGGTCGGTTATCGATTGGTGTGCTGAGGCAGCGACACCTGAATCGTGGTTCCCCGGCCGGGTCGACCTCCGACTGTGACAATGCCGCCGTGCGCGGCCACCACTTCGGCGACGATCGCCAGCCCGAGGCCGGCTCCTCCGCTGCTGCGGGACCGATCGGAGTCCAGTCGCACGAAGCGCTCGAACACGCGCGTCCGGTCTTTGGTAGCGATACCCGGGCCATCGTCACTGATGGCGATCATCGCTTCTCGATCCCGGTTACCGACGCAGACCTCGACACGTGACGTCGCGTGCCGGATGGCGTTATCCAACAGATTGCGTATCACCCGCGAGATCGCGGTCGAGTCACCGATGACTCGAACCGGTGTAATCACGGACTCTATTGCGCAACGGGCATTCTGCCGCGCCCGAGCCATTTCGGCTTCGGCAACTTCATCGACGAACACTTCCTTCGTCCGCGTCACCAAGCGTTGTTCATCGGCTCGCGCCAGCAGCAGCAAGTCGTCGATCAGGGTTCGCATGCGGTGCGCCTCGGGGAGCAGGGTCGTGCTTGCCAACCCTCTGTTGAGGAGCTCGGGGTGGTCCTCGGCTGCTTCCAATCCGGAGATGATGGTGGTCAAGGGGCTGCGCAGTTCGTGGGAGGCGTCGCCGACAAAGCGTTGTTGGGCGCGATGACTCGCTTCGAGTCGTGCCAGCATTTCGTTCATCGTGACGGCGAGCGCAGAAATCTCATCGCTGCTCGCGGGCACGGGCACCCGCTCGGCCAAGTCCGAGGCGGAGATTTCGGCGACCCTGCTGCGAATCGCATCCACCGACTGCAACGAGCGACGAACGAGCCGGTACGTCGCCGCCGCGGCAACGCCGACGATGATCGGTGCGCCGCAAGCTAATAGCGCTGCGACGGTCCGAGCGGTCGCCTCGACTGCTTCGCTGCCCCCTCCGACGATGACCGTGTACGTGCCGTGCGGCGTATTGACTCGTTGGCCGCTCACTCGCATATCGTCGTTGGCTACCGCGTCGTCGGACAGACCTCGCAGTAAGTGGTCGTCGAAGCGGTTCACCGGCACCAGCGCGGTGGCGGGTGCCGCGCCGGCCCGTTTGACGACATCGCCATTCGGCCCGACCAATTGAATGGCGATGACTCGCTGAGTAGTGGCCATCAGGGCGTCGTCGAGACCGTCGGGTGACGTCGTGTTCAACGCGACGGCAATGCTGCGAACTCTGCTTGCGGTGGCATCGTCGACACCGGCCAACAGGTAGCGGTAAAGCGCGATGTCCAGGATGGCACCAGCCAGCGTGAGCGCGATCAACACGGCGACCGCCGACACCGTCGCTGAGCGCGCTGCGATGCCGAGCTTTTGCAGCCGCCATCGGCGCGCTAGCGCGCTACGCCGAAACGACCGCCCAGCAGACATCCACACAGTTGATCGGTTAGCGCTGAGAATCGGCTGAGAACGGCGAGGTCTGCCGGCTTCTCAGCGGCTTCTCAGCGGTCGCTCCTACTCTGGCGCTCCCATGTTGACCATGACCTGTTCCACCTCACTGGCCCGGTCGGCGATGCGACTGCGGCGCACGATGATTGGTGCTGTCGATGAACGTTGACGCAACTGCTTCGCATCCTCAAGGACCTTCCTGGCCGCCTCCCGGTCGTGGTCGAAGACTCCTCGGCGGGTTGGATGCAAGGCACGGACTGTATTTGGCGCCAGCGCATTTCGACCACCGCATCTCGGGAACATTTCTTCACGCGGGTCATGAAGAGGGTCCCGATGATGGTCAGGCGCTCGTGATCAGCGCCTTCCACCAGTCAAATCCCGATTACCTCGAGATCAGCGAATCGCCGATGTGGACGCCGACGATTGACGCGGAAGTCGATGTCGAGGAGACACAAGACGCTGGCGGCTGGAGCGCGCTCAGTGCCCGGCCTGGATGCGTAGGCGGAGCCTGTGAATTACTACATCCACGGCGATGGACGCGCCGTCCAGCGCGGCGTACCGCTCTCAGTTTCTAATTGTGCTGATATTCTCCAGTAGAGAGCACAGGGAGAGGGGCAATGAGTCACCAGATCAGTGAAGTCAGTCGCCGATAGCGTTGACGGCATCCACGCCTGCCGTGAAACCTCGGCTGCGCGGATGGATCCATGTGTATTGCGCTGCAGCGGCTTTCGTGGCCGGTTCGGCATTGGTGGCGGTGTCGTGGGCGGTCGCCTCCAGGCTCGCGGGACACGCCACGCTGGCATACACGTTGGCGATCGTCGCCATGTTCGGCGTCAGCGCCGCCTACCACCGCGTCGAGTGGGGCTCGGACGTGGCCAGGGCTTGGATGCGACGTCTCGACCATTCGATGATTTACGTCTTCATCGCGGGCACCTACACACCGTTCGCAAGGCTGGACATGCCTCGCCCAACTGGGCATGTGGTGCTGGCCATTGTCTGGGGCGCGGCGTTGGTTGGCATTGCGCTGATGTTCTTTTGGCCCGACGCCCCCCGCTGGCTGAGCGTGACCCTCTACTTACTGCTGGGCTGGGTGGGGGTTTGGTACACCGGACTGATTCTGCACAACGCCGGCGTCGCAGCGACTGTGCTGCTGGGGATTGGCGGCGTTCTCTACAGTCTGGGTGCAGTGGCTTACGCACTCCGCCGGCCCGACCCGTGGCCAACGACATTCGGCTATCACGAGGTCTTCCACGCGTGCACTGCACTCGCCGCGACCTGCCATTTCGTCGCGGTGTGTCTGGCCGTGTTCTGAGCGCAGCTACTCAACGAACGCTGCGTGCCCAGAACTACAACAACCGATCAACGGGCATTCGTCGTCCAAAACCAGGAGCGCGCGGTGAAGAAGTGTGCCAACGACCCGGCTCGCGAGGCGCGGCTGTGGAACGCTACAGCGGAATTACTTGCCGTGGAACGCCAGCAGGGCGTCACCGGGAATCATGCTGGACGGCGAGGCCATCGCCGCACCCGCACCGAGGAACGCCGCGCCCGTGGCGAGCACTGAAAAGGCGATCGACATGACTGACCGCTTCGCCTCCATGCGGCCGTTTACCGCGGACGATGTGCTGTCATCAGTTGCCTTCATGCTGTTGACAGTAATGACGAAAGGTAAAGGATCTCTGTCTGAACTCGGTGAATTCAGCGGCGAATCTTAAGACTGTAATTGCCGGGCAATGGCCTTCTTGTCGATCTTGCCGACCGGCGTGGTCGGCAACGAGGCCATCGCGCTCAGCACGTCGGGCCGGGCATGTCGGGACACGCCACGTTGGTCGAGATAGGTGTGCAGCTCCGCCAGCGTCACCGGTTTCCCGGCGAAAACGACTGCCGCGCAGATTTTTTCGCCCAGGTACGGATCGGGCAGCGCCACTGCCGCCGCAGACGAGATCGCCGGGTGGGTACGCAGGTGCTCTTCGAGGTCGGCCGCGGGAATGGTCTCCCCGCCACGATGTATGACGTCTTTCACCCGGCCGGTGACCTCTAAGTTTCCACCCGCGTGCTGACGGACCAGATCGCCGCTGCGGTAGAAACCCTCCGGGTCGAAGGAGAGCGCATTGGCTTCATCGGCGCGGAAATAGCCGTTGAAGGTGTACGGACCCCGGACCAGCAGCTCACCCTCAGTGCCGGCCGGGACGGGTTGGCCGGCGTCGTCGACGATGCGTAGTTCGTCATCGACGCACAGCGGCCGGCCCTGAGTGTGGTCGACAACGTCCGGGGGGTCGCCCGGTCGGGTGTAGTTCAGCAGCCCTTCGGCCATACCGAACACCTGTTGCAGGCCCGGGGTCAGCGTCTCGCGGACCCGTCGAGCATCGCCGGCCTCCAGCTTGGCGCCGCCAACCTGCAACAGCCGCAACGAGGTTGGCGCCTCCGGTTCCCATTCGGTGGCCTGTGCCCACAAGTTGGCCAACGCCGGCACCAGCGCGGTGACGGTGACACCGTGGCGCGCGATGGCGCCGAACGCCGACTCCGGGCTGGGGTTGGCGAGAAAGACCGTGGGCGCACCGGCCGCGATGGCGCCGAGAAGTCCGGGGCAGGCCAGCGGAAAGTTGTGCGCGGCAGGCAAAGCCGCCATGTAGACGTCGTCGGCGGTGAGCCCGCAGAGCTCAGCGCTGGCGGTGGCGTTGTACACGTAGTCGTTGTGGGTGCGGGGGATCAGCTTCGGTGTGCCGGTGGTGCCACCGGACACCAGCAACAACGCGGGGGATTCGCGGATCTGGTTGGTGTTCCGGCTTTTCGGCATCGCTGGCGCAGACGTGCGACCACGACGACGAACGGCCCCGGGTCGCCGTCGACGATGACGTGACGCAGCCCGGGATGGTCGCGTGAGAGCTCCTGCGCCATCGGGCGGTAGTCGAAACCGCTTGCGCTGTCCGGTATCAGCAGCGCCGTCGCCTCGCTGACCGCGGCGAAATGTCCCAGTTCGGCAGCGCGGTGGCCGGTCAGGCACATCACCGGAATCGCGCCGGCCCGCAGGAGCGCGAACAACGCCACCGCGAACTCGCAGCTGTTCGGCAGTTGCAGGAGCACCCGATCGCCGACAGCGATGCCCAGCTCAGCAAGTCCCGCCGCGGCACGGTCGGCGCGTTCGTCCAACTGCGCGAAGGTCAGCCGCCCGGTCCGTCGGCATCGACCACTGCGACATGAGTCGGCCAGCGGTGAGCCGCGTCGGTCAGCATCGAGTCGACGGTCCGGCCCCTCCAGTAACCGGCGGCCCGATAGTTGGCAGCGCGGTCCGGCGGAAACGGCACAAAGCCGTCCATGATGGAAGACGACATCGGTTGCCTCCAGTTCGGTTCTCCGACGAAGGGCGGGATGACGACGAACGTCCATCCCGCCCAGCGCGTCCTTGGTTAGAAGTTAGCAGCCCGTGAACAGGTCGGGCAGGCAGTCGAGACGGATTCCGCCGCAACCGACGCGCCGGATTCGGCGCCCAGCGTGCCCAGCGCAGTGATGAACTGCTGGGTGAAGGTGGTGTACAGCTCGTCCAGGAAGCTACCGGCGTTGATCAGGCCGGGGAACAGGTTTTCCGTGCCGTCACAGGGTTGATGCCGGCGTCGTAACCGTTGACAACGGCGTTGAGCACATCGGACCCCAGGTTGTTCAGGTCGGCATGGCCCGTGGCGCTGTCGCCGGCCGTGAACGCGGCGCTGATGCTGTCCAGGTCGCTGGACAGCGCGAAGAATCCGCTGATCTCGGGGGACAGCACGGTCTGGGCGAGATCCTTCAGCTCGTTGTAGTTGCCGAACTGCTCGAGCAGGTTGGTCTGGATCTGCGACAGCTCGACAGGAATCGAGTACGTCGTGACGCCCTTGGTGGTCTCGTCGAGCAGCGGGGCCAGCAGCGGCTTCAGCGTGTGGTCCAGCAGCTCCAGCGAGTAATTGTTGAAGTCGCTGAAGAGCTGCTCGCTCCCGTTCGGGTTCGTCGAGATGTTCTGAAAGTCGTTCGAGAGCGTTTCAATGAGGCTGCCGGTGATGCCGGGGGTGGGGCCACCGAGAACCGGCTCGCCGCCGAACAGGCCGAAGACGTAGCCGTCGTCGCCGCCGTACCAGCCGCCGAACAGCGCGTTGTTGATCCCGGTGTCGAAGCCGGTCAGAGCGGTGCTGATCTGAGTGCTGAAGTGCGTCAGAGACGTTTCCGAGCGCCGTCGACAGTTCGGTGCTCGACGTGGCGCCCTCGCTTTGCAGGGTCGCCAGGTTGTCGCTCGCGTTGGAGAGGAACGTCGTCCAGTCGACTTCGCCTGCGGCCAGCTTCACGTCGCGGTGCTGGACCAGCGGGCCGGTGGCGGTCGGCGCGTTCAGCGCGAACAGGCCGGCGCCTGCCACCGCGAGACCGGCGATCATGAGCCGGCTCACGTGAGCCGTCTTCGAGTCGGAGGGAAGAGCTAGATGCACGGCATCTCCTTAAGTAACCGTCAACGGGACCAACTGCCTTTACGAGGCGCGACGGACGCTACCTGAGATCTGAGCTAAGACACAATAGGGTTGCCTAACCTCACTTAGCCGTGCAGATCACCCTCCGATCGGCGGCACGATAGCTCGCTGCTCCGAGCCCGTTGACCGTGGCGCTCAGGCGGCAATTGTCGGGTACATCCGTTCGTACGACATGCCGCGCATGCGCGAGATTCTTATCGCGACCTGAGGGCAGTAGCGTCGCGGGTACCCCGACTATTAAAGTAACCAGCAATTTAGGCTAGCCTCAACTAACCAGTAGGAGGTTGAGTGTTGACTGGCGGGGTCGGGGCTTCCATTGCTGGTAGCCCGAGTGACGTGCGCGCTGAGGTCGCCGAATTGCTCGGCGTCAGCGCCGATACCGTCGACCCCGCTGGCAACCTCATCAGCCAGGGTCTTGACTCGATCCGGATGATGTCGCTCGCCGGTAAGTGGCGGCGTCGCGGAATCGACGCCGACTTCGCCGCACTGTCCGCCGACCCCACCGTCGAGGCGTGGTCGCGACTCGTCGGCGCCAGGTAGACGCTGCGGAGCCCGACGCCCGCGGCGGCGCCGACGGTCCCCGCTGCCGACGGCGCTTTTCCGCTCGCCCCCATGCAGCACGCCATGTGGGTGGGGCGCCACGACAGTCAACCGCTCGGCGGCGTGGCCGGCCATCTGTACGTCGAATTCGACGGCGGTGCAATCGATCCCGAACGCCTGCGCGGCGGCGACATCGCTGGCGCTGCGGCATCCGATGCTGCGGGTGCGGTTTCTCGTCCGATGGCACCCAGCAGATCGATCACGGCTCAGGACCGCCGACTTTCCCGTTCACCGTCCACGACTTTCGCGACCTTGCTTACGGACGTCGCCGCTGAACGGCTCGCCGACATTCGGGAAGCCAAGTCGCACCAGCAGCTTGAGGTCAGGTGTTCGAGCTGACCCTCTCCTTGCTGCCCGGCGAAAAAACGCGGCTGCACGTCGATTTGGACATGCAGGCAGCCGACGCGATGAGCTACCGCACCCTGATGACCGACTTGGCGACGTTTTATCGAGGACGGCAATTACCGGAATTGGGCTTCACCTACCAGGACTACCGCAACGAATCATGCGCAGGGAAGCTGCGCCCCGGCCGGCTCACGATGCCGACCGGGAGTGGTGGTCGCACCGGATTCCCGAATTCCCGGATCCACCAGCGCTGCCGGTCGTTCAAACCAAAAGACGTTGTCACGTAACAGGCACTCGACGCTGGCAGTGGCTGGATCCGGAGACCCGGGACGCGCTGTTCGCGCACGCCCGCGTCCCGCGGTGTGACCCCCGCGATGATGTTCGCCGCGGCCTTCGCGCACACCTTGGCGTGCTGGTCGAGCAGCTCGCGGTTCCTGCTGAACGTGCCGCTGTTCGGTCGCGAGGCTCTGCACCCCGATGTCGACAGCCTGGTCGGCGACTTCACCTCGTCGCTGCTGCTCGACATCGACCTGACCGGCACGACCGACGCGGCATCGCGGGCCCACGCCGTGCAGGACGCGATGCGGACCGCCGCCGCGCACGCCAGTTATCCGGGCCTGTCGGTGCTGCGGGACCTGGCCCGCCACCGCGGCACCCCGGTGCTGGCGCCGGTCGTGTTCACCAGCGCGCTCGGGCTCGGCGAGTTGTTCGGCAGCGATGTCACCGAGGCGTTCGGCACGCCCAGCTGGATCATCTCGCAGGGACCACAGGTGTCGCTTGATGCTCAGGTCACCGAGTTCGACGGCGGCGTGCTGGTGAATTGGGATGTGCGCGAAGACCTTTTCCCGCCCGGCGTGATCGACGCGATGTTCACCCATCACATCGACGAGCTGCGACGGCTGGCCGCCACGCCTTCGAGGCATGGGACGCAGCCAGACCCGCCCGCGGCGCCGGCCGAGCAGCGCGCGGTGCGCGCCGGCGGTCAACGGCCGCGCGGCCGCGCCCAGCGGGGAGCCACTGCACGACGGCTTCTTTCGGCCGCGCCGAGCAGCGTCCGGACGCGCCGGCCGTGTCCGCGAGTTCCGGCGATCTGAGCTACGGCCAGCTGCGCGCATCAGGCGCTGACGTTTGCTGCGGCTTTGCGCGAGAACGGGATCGGCGAGGGCGACACCGTCGCGATGATCGGCCCGAAGACCGCCGAGCAGGTGCCGGCGCTGTTGGGGGTCCTGGCTGCGGGCGCTGTCTACCTACCGATCGGCGCCGACCAGCCCCGCGAGCGGGCCGAGCGCATTCTGCAGACCGGTCAGGTGAATCTGGCCCTGGTCTGCGGCGGTCACAGCTTTCGTCGCCGCTGCCGCGCTCACGATTTCCGACCTACTCAACGGCGCGCCCGCGGATCCCCGACTCGATCCCGCGACCATCGATTCAGCCGACCTCGCCTATGTGCTGTTCACCTCGGGCTCGACGGGAGAGCCCAAGGGCGTCGAGGCTACCGACGACGCCGCGATGAACACCGTCGAATTCATCGCCTCGGCACTTCGAGATCGGGCCGGCGGACCGCTGTTTGGCCCTGTCGACGCTCGAAGGCGACATCTCGGTGATGGACGTCTTCGTCACCTTCCGCACCGGTGGATCGATCGTGGTGGTCGACGAGGCGCATCGCCGCTATCCCGACGCCTGGGCCTGGCTGATCGCCGACCACCAGGTCACCGTGTTGCACTTCATGCCGGGCTGGCTGGAGATGCTGACTGAGGTCGGAAGCAGCGGACGGCCGTCGTCGGTTCGGGTCGTTCCGACCGGGGGCGACTGGGTCCGGCCCGAGGTGGCTCGCCGCCTGCGAACCGACGCGCCTGACCTGCGCTTCGCCGGGCTGGGCGGTGCGACCGAAACCGCAATGCACAACACCAGTTTTCGAAATCGGCGACCTCGACCGACCTTCCGGCGGGGCTGGACTGCGTTGCCCTTTGGCACTCCGCTGGCCAACAATGCCTGCCGCGTGGTCAACGACCGCGGCGGTGACTGCCCCGACTGGGTCGTCGGCGAACTCTGGGTCTCAGGACGCGGCCTCGCCCGCGGCTATCGCAGACGACCGGACCTCACCGCCGAACGCTTCCTCGAGCACGACGGCCGCACCTGGTACCGCACCGGCGACCTGGTCAGATATTTGCCGAACGGCATCGCTGGAATTCGTCGGACGAACCGACCACCGCATGAAAGTCAGCGGCTATCGCGTCGAACTCGGCGAGGTCGAGGTCGCGCTGCGCCACATCCCTGGCGTGGCAACGGCGGTCGCAGGGATGGTGACGACGACCGGCGGTGGCGAGGTGCTGGCCGCGGCGATCCATGCCGACGACCCGCAGCTCGTCTGCCGACACGGTGAGCGCGGCTCATGGCCGATCTCGTTCCCACGCACATGATTCCGCAGCATCTGTCGTTCGTCGACCAGATTCCGTACACGCTCGGCGGTAAGATCGACCGGCGCATGGTCACGGCTCAACTGGCGGCCGCCGTGGCGCAATCGACGGCGCCCCAGCGGCGCGCGCCGTCGACGCCGGTGGAAGCCGCGAATCGCCGCGATCATCGGCGACGTGCTCGGCGCGGACGCGGTCGGCGTCGACGACGACTTCTTCGCGTTGGGTGGCGACTCGGTGTTGGCGACACAGACCGTGGCACGTATTCGCGCCTGGCTGGACACCCCCGACATCATCGTGGCCGACATCTTCGCGACCAGAACCGTCTCCGCGCTGGCCGGGCTGCTCGGGGGCAGCCCATCTGATCGGCGCCCTGGAGCAGGTCGCCGAGCTCTATCTTGAGGTTGTCGGCATGGATGCCGGTAACGTTGCGGCTGCCATCGCCGGAAGTGAAGCTGCACAATGATTTTCGATAACCTGACTTCTGTCCAGAAGAAGGACTTCCCGGCCTGGGTGAAACGATTCCCCGGCCGGGGTGGGGAGCGCGAGGCGCCACCGTGGTGTTTCCGCATGCCGGCGGGTCTGCGCCGGATACCGCAAGCTGGCGACCGCGTTGGCCGCCGGTGGCGGTGACGCCTTCATCGTCCAGTACCCGCAGCGGGCAGAGCGCCTCGCCGAGCCCGCCGCCAATACCGTGCAGGATCTCGCGCGAAGTCTGTTCGTCGCCGGGCCGTGGCGTCAGGTGGCGCCGCTGCGGCTGTTCGGCCACAGCATGGGTGCCGTCGTTGCGTTCGAGTTCGCGAAGATCGCCGAGTCCCGTGGCGCCGCAGTGCAGAAGCTGTGGGCGTCGGCGGCTCCGGCGCCGAGTGCCGTCGAAGCCAAGCCCGACCTGCCGACCAGCCACGACGATCTCCTGATCGATATGACCGAGTTCGGCGGTACCGAAGTCGAATTGCTCGACGATCCCGAGTTCGCCGAGTTGCTGGTGACCGCGATGCGTGCCGACTACGCCGCGATCAACCGCTACACGTGCGCCTCCGACGTGCAGATCGCCGCGGACATCTCGGCGTTGGGCGCACACGGCGATCCGCGCGTCGACGCCTCGGAATTGGAACTGTGGGCGGACCACACCTCCGGCAGCTTCGACCTCAACTGGTACGACGGCGGACATTTCTATCTCGACGACCACATCGACGACGTCGCCGCGCGGGTGAATGCGGATGGCTGAGCCGATCCGATCGTGGTGGTCGGCATGGCGCTGGAAGCGCCGGGTGGAATCGACAGCGCCGTGGGGTTGTGGGATCTGCTGTCGGAGGGACGCGAAGCGCTGACCCCGTTCCCCGTCGACCGCGGCTGGTCAATCCGCGAGCTGTTCGCCGGCTCGCGCCGCAGCGGCTTCAAGGAGATCCACGACCGCGGTGGGTTTCTCAGCGGGGCAACGATGTTCGATCCGGAATTCTTCGGCATCTCGCCGCGCGAGGCGATCGCGATGGATCCCCAGCAGCGAGTCGCGCTGCGGGTGTCGTGGCGGGCGCTGGAGAACAGTGGCATCAACCCCGACGAGATGGCCGGCCACGACATGGGTTGCTATCTCGGCGCGTCCGCCACGGGATATGGACCCCAGATGGCCGAATTCTCCGAATACAGCGGCCATCTGCTCGCCGGCACCGCCTTGAGCGTGATCTCCGGGCGAATCGCCTACACGTTGGGCTCGACCGGTCCGGCGGTCACCATCGACTCGTCCTGCGCGTCGGCGTTGGTGGCTTTTCACGCCGCCGTGCGCGCGCTACAGAACGGTGACTGCGACCTGGCACTGGCGGGTGGTGTGAATGTGCTCGGGTCTCCTGGCTTCTTCGTCGAATTCTCCAAGCAACATGCGCTGTCCGACGACGGCCACTGCCGCGCCTTCAGCGCGCAGGCCAGCGGCACCGTCTGGGCCGAGGGCGCCGCAGTCTTTGTGCTGCAACGAAAGTCGGCGGCCCTGCGCGACGGGCCGACACATCGTCGCGGAGGTACTCGGAAGCGCCATCAACCACGACGGCCGCAGCGCCGGACTGAGCGCGCCCAGTGGCGCGGCCCAAGTCAGCCTGTTCCGCCGCGCCATCGCCGAGGCCGGGATCCGGCCCGACGACGTCGGCATGGTCGAAGGACACGGGACCGGCACCCGACTGGGCGACCGCACCGAACTGCAGTCGCTGGCCCAGACCTACGGCGACACCGAACCCGCCAGCGGGGCGCTGCTGGGTTCGGTGAAATCCAATCTGGGCCATGCGTTGGCCGCCAGCGGCGCGCTGGGGCTGGCCAAAATTCTGGTCGTCCGCCGAACACGGCGCGATCCCGCCGACCCTGCACGCCGCCGAAGCCAGCCCTGAGATCGACTGGGAGAAGCAAAGTTTGCGCCTGGCCACCACGCTGACGCCCTGGCCTGCGGTCGACGGGCAGCGAATCGCCGCAACGTCGGCGTTCGGCATCGCCGGCACCAACGCGCACATGATCGTCTCGCTTCCCGAGGTCGCGTGATGCTCGCGCAACCACTGCCCGACGGCCGCGTACCGGTGTTGCTGTCGGCGCACGACGAACAGCTGATCGGTCAGGATGCCCGGGCGATCCTGCGATTACCTCGACCGGCTCGGCACCGATCACGATCCGACCGTCGACGGTCGCGTCCACGCTGCTGCGACTGCGGCGGTTACGGCGGCACCGCGCGGTGGTGCGGGCCGCCGATCGTGCCGAACTGGTCGCCGCCCTGTCGGCGCTGGCTCACGGCGAAGAGCATCCGTTGGTAGCCCGGTCGTCGAAAAGCGTTGCGCCCTGTGTCGCATTCGTGTTCCCCGGGCAGGGCAATCAGTGGCAGTCGATGGGGGCCGAGGCCTACCGGCGACTGGCGGCGTATCGCGCCGAGGCCGACCGTTGCGCGCAGGCGTTCGTTGCGGCCGGGTTCCTCACCGCTGCCGTACCTGCAGGGCGGCGGTGAGCAGGGCTGGTCACGCCCCGAGATTCAGGGCGCGCAATTCACCCATGCGGTCAGCCTGGCCGCGCAATGGAATTCTGCGGCGTGCTGCCGCCATCACCATCGGACACAGCCTCGGTGAGATCGGGGCGGCCTATGTGGCCGAGAAGATTCCGCTGGCCGACGCGGATCGCTGGTCGGTGCCCGCGCGACCGTGGTCGGCCGGCTGACCGGCCGCTACGCGATGGTGGTGTTGGGCCTCAGCGTCGACGAGGCGCAGGCACTGATCGCCGAAACACCAGGCTGGCTGGAGGTTTCCGCGGTCAACGGCCCGTCGGCCACCGTGGTGTCGGGCGACCACGACGCGGTGGTGTCGGTGACCAATCTGGCGCAAGCGCGCGATTGTTCGCCCAGAAGCTATCGTCGACTATCCCGGCCACACCAGTGCGCTGCGGCCTCTGGGCGCCGAACTCGTCACGCTGCAGCCCCGGTCGGCATTCCGCAACGGCCCGATGGCGTTTATCGGCTCGGCTATCGGTGCCGAAGTCGGTCAGCGACATGAATTTCACGCAGTACTGGTACGAGAGCCTCTGCAGCATCGTGCGTTTCGACCGGGCTGTGGTGGCCGCCCAAAAGTGCGGCGCCGACGCCTTCATCGAGATGTCGGCGCACCCGTCGCTGCTGTATCCCCTCATCGAGTTGGTCGGCGACGACTCGGCGGTGATCCTCGGTTCGGGTCACCGCGACGGCCCGATCACCGACGTGCTGTCGGCCAACATCGCCGCCGCCGCGACGGCCGACCCCGGTTACCCGTGGGTCGACACTCTGCCCGCGGACGTTCGCCGCCGCTACGCGGATTTCCGAATGCCCCGATGCGGGCGGTGCACCTATGGGTCGCGCCGGAGCCCACCACGGTCGCCGACCGAACAGCCCGCTGACCGTCGCCGTCGAGGACTGGCAGCAGGCCGACGTGCCGACACCGGCACCGCGACGCGGTGCGGCATCGCGATTTTCGGCGACCGGCGGTGACCAGCGTTGACCGACGCCGCGTCCAGGCACCGCGGATACCGGGTGGTGCCGCCCCAGCGAGGCGGAAATCGTTGCGGTGGTCGCGCCTGCACTCGATCAGATCGACGTGACCGACGCCGTCGCGCAGATCGCCGGTCGGGACGATGTCGGTCTGCCGGACTACGACGCGATCATCGGCCCGCGCTGCCGCGCCGTCTGGTTGCTCACCCGGGGCGGCGAACGCGTCCTGCCCGGCGACACCGCGGTCCGGCCCGCCCAGGCGGCGCTGGCCGCGATGCACCGCAGCATCGGCTTCGAATTCGGCGACCAGACGTTCGGCAGCCTCGACCTCCCGGCCGGCGAGATCGACGAGCAGACCGCGGCCGCCGCCCTCGACGTGCTCCTCGGCGATGCCGGCGTGATGGCGCTGCGCCGGGCGGCGACACGCTCGCGCGCTACGTCCGCACCCTGCGCGAGGACCGCGAGCCGGCGACCACCCGACCGCTCGACGCGGCCGCGCTGGAGAACGTCGTGATCACCGGAGGCAGCGGAGCCATCGGCCTTCGATACGCCCAGTACTGCATCGAGCGTGGTGCGCGCCGGGTTATCCTGTTGAGCCGCAATGGGCTAGCGCCCGAGGAGCTGACCGAGCTGATCGGGCGGCATCACGTCGAGGTACGCGCCCCGCACTGCGACATCACCGACCGGGCCGCCGTCGCGGCCGTCGCGGCCGAATACGCCGGAACCGGCGCGTCATTGCTGATTCACACGGCAGGGATAGCCGCCGCGTCGCCGGCGCGCCGACATCACCGGTGCCGACGTCGCCGCCGTGTGCGCCGCGAAGGTGACGGGCCTGGCGGTGATGGCCGACGCATGGCCGCTGCAACCCGAATGCCGAATCCTTGCCTGCTCGTCGGTGTTCGGCGTCTGGGGCGGTCACGGGCACGCGGCCTACGCGGCGTCGAACCGGATCCTCGACGTACTGGCCGCGCAACTGCGTGCAACGGGGTTGGACTGCACGGCAATTCGCTGGGGTCTGTGGCAGGACGCCGGGTGGTGACCGCGGCCGAGATCACCCGCACCGAACGCTCCGGGCTGATCGCCATGCGGCCCGAGTCCGCGGTGGAAGCCAGCCTGGCTCGATACGCCGACGACCCGCTGATTTTCGATGCCGACCTCGACCGGCTCCGGGTGTTCTTCGAGAGCCAGGGCATCGCCGATGCCATTCGCCGTACCGCCGGACACCGACGACACCTTGCGAGCGCAACGGCTTCGAGGCGCGTCCGCTCGCCGAGGTGGTGTGCGCCGAACTCGCGGCGACGCTGCATCTGGGCGACTCGGTGTCGATCGACGCGACCGCGTCGCTGATCGACTTGGGTTGGACTCACTGCTGGCACTCGACCTGCGGCGGCGACTGCGCCGGTCGGTGGGTCACTCGGCTCCGGTGGCGCGGATGCTCGGCGGGATCACCGTCAACGAACTGATCGACGTCCTGCGCCGGCGCGACCAACGGCCAGGACATGGGGAAGGTTGGAACCCACGCGTGACTGACACAACCGGCTTGGACACGCTCGACGCGCAGCGCCTGGAGTTGTTGCGCCGCAAGATCGCCGAGCGTGGCCTGACCCGAGCGGCGTGACCCGGCCATCGCGGACGAGCACCCGGCGATGTCCGACGGCCAACGCCGGATGTGGTTCGTGCAGTCGGTCGACCCCGATGGGGCGCTGCTCAACATCTGCGTCTCGTACCGCGTCACCGGCGACGTCGACGTCACCCGGCTGCACCGAGGCGGTCGATGCCGTCGCGCTGCGCCACCCGGTGCTGCGCACGACGTACCAGACCGGCAGCGACGGCGACCCGTATCCGGTGGTCCACGACGACCTGCGGCCCGACTGGGCCGAGCACGACCTGTCCGGCCTGGCCGAGCAGGCCCGCCAGCTCAGGCTGGAAGTGTTGGCGCAGCGCCAGTTTCGTCAGCCGTTCGACCTGACCAAGGACTCGCCACTTCGGATCGCCGCCGCACGGGTGGGCGCCGACGAGCTGATGCTGTTGTTCACCGCCCACCACATCGCCTGGGATGACGGTTCCTGGGCGCCGTTCTTCACCGACCTGATGCGCGCCTACACCGACGACGGCCACCGCGGCGCCGGCCTCGACGGCGGTCGCGGGCGACCCGGTCCGCAGCAGCGACGAAGACCTGGCCTACTGGCGCTCGCTGATGACCGATCTGCCCGAGCCGCTGGAACTTCCGGGCCCGAACGGCTCCGTGGTCCCCAGCACATGGCGCGCCCAGCGGGCCACCGCGCAGCTGTCGGCCGACACCGTCGACCGTGCGGCGGCACTCGCCAAGGACACCGGCGCCACGCCCTACATGGTGCTGATGGCGGCGTTCGGCGCGTTGGTCCACCGCTACACCCACGCCTCGGACTTCCTCGTCGCGACCCCGGTACTGAACCGTGGTGCCGGAACCGAGAACGCGATCGGCTACTTCGGCAACACCCTGGTGATGCGGATGCAGCCCCAACCCCGCCAGACATTCCGCGCACTGCTCGCGCAGACCCGGGACAGCGCGGTCAGCGCGCTGGCCCACTCGCGGGTCGACCTGGAATGGCTGGTGCGCGAATCCAATCCCGACCGCCGGCATGGCGCCGAACGGATGACGCGGGTCAGCTTCGGCATGCGTGAGCCCGACGGGGGCGGCTTCAGCCCGCCCGGGGTGCACTGCGAGCGCGCCGAGTTACGCGGACATTTCAGTCAGCTGCCGCTTGGATTGATGATCGAACTCGACGGCCCGGGACGCGGCGCGGTGGTCGAAGCCGAATACCTGGTCGAAGTTCTCGACCGGCCGTTGGTCGACCAATTGCTGCGCCACTACGCCGTGTTGCTGGAGCACGCACTCGCGAACCCGGACACCACGCTATCGGCGTGCGAGCTGATGAGCGACGCGGACGCCGAATGGCTGCGTGGCGTCTCGGCAGGCGAAGACTTCCACACCCCGGCCGCACGCTGCCGGCCCTGGTGACCCGCCGCGCGGCGCTGACCCCCGACGCCGTCGCGGTCGTCTACGAAGGCCGGCAGTACAGCTACCGCGAGATCGACGACGAGTCGAACCGGTTGGCGCACTGGCTGATCGAGCAAGGCATCGGCACCGAGGACCGGGTCGCGGTGCTGCTGGACAAGTCGCCGGAACTGGTCATCACCGCGCTGGGAGTCCTCAAAGCGGGCGGCGTCTACCTGCCCGTCGACCCCACCTACCCGGATGACCGGCTGGCCTTCATCCTCGACGACGCTCAAGCGAAACTCGTTCTGCGCGAACCGGTCACCGGCCTGGCAGACTACCCGGCCACCGAGCCGACGCGACCTGGTCCGCCCGCTGGGCCCGAAAAACACCGCCTATCTGATCTACACCTCGGGCTCCACCGGGCTGCCCAAGGGCGTCCCGGTGCCACACGCGCCGATCGCCGAGTACTTCGTCTGGTTCGGCGACGAATATCGCGTCGACGAGACCGACCGCCTGCTGCAAGTGGCCTCGCCCAGCTTCGACGTGTCGATCGGCGAGATCTTCGGAACGCTGATCTGCGGTGCGCGACTGGTCATTCCGCGACCCGACGGTCTGCGCGACATCGGTTACCTGACCGAACTGCTGCGCCGCGAAGGCATCACCTCGATGCACTTCGTCCCGTCGCTGCTCGGCCTGTTCCTGTCGCTGCCCGGCGTCAACCAGTGGCGCACCCTGCGCCGGGTGCCGATCGGCGGCGAGCCGTTGCCCGGCGAGATCGCCGACAAGTTCCACGCCACCTTCGACGCGCTGCTCTACAACTTCTACGGCCCCACCGAGACCATCGTCAACGCCACCAGCTACCCGGTGGAGGGCGCGCAGGGCACCCGCGTGGTGCCGATCGGCCGGCCCAAGATCAACACCCAGATTCATCTGCTCGACGACGCTTTGCAGCCGGTCCCGGTCGGTGTGATCGGCGAAATCTACATCGGCGGAACGCATGTGGCGCGCGGCTACCATCGGCGGCCCGGGCTGACCGCCGAACGCTTCGTCGCCGACCCGTTCACTCCGGGCGGCCCGGCTCTACCGCTCCGGCGACCTGGCCCGCCGCAACGCCGACGGCGACATCGAGTTCGTCGGCCGCGCCGACGAGCAGGTGAAGATCCGCGGATTCCGCATCGAGTTGGGCGAAGTCGGCGCGGCGATCTCCGTCGACCCGAGCGTCGGCCAGGCCGTCGTGCTGGCCAGCGACCTCCCGGGATTGGGTAAGAGCCTGGTGGGCTACGTGACCCCGGCCGACGGCGCCGGCAGCGACACCGTCGACCTCGAGCGGATTCGCGCGCGCGTCGCCGCGGCGCTGCCGGAATACATGACCCCGGCCGCCTACGTGGTGATCGACGAAATCCCGATCACGGCGCACGGCAAGATCGACCGCGCCGCGCTGCCGGAGCCGGAGATCATCGGCGAAGGCGCAATACCGCGACCCGTCCACCGTCACCGAACGCCGAATCGCCGCACTGTTTTCCGAGCTGCTGGGTCACGACCGGGTCGGCGTCGACGACTCGTTCTTCGACCTCGGCGGCCACTCGTTGGTGGCCACCAAGCTGGTCACCGCCATCCGCTCGGAGTGCGGCGTCGAGCTGGGCATCCGCGATGTCTTCGAGCTCGGCACGGTCGGATCGTTGGCGGAGCGGGTCGACGAGCTGCGTTCCGGTACGCGCGGCCAGGCGCGGCCCAAGCTCGTCGCGACCGCCCACGACGAGCCGCTGCCGCTGTCGGCGTCGCAACTGCGGAGCTGGTTCGCCTTCCGTGTGGACGGTCCGAGCCCGGTGAACAACATCCCGTTCGCCGCCAGGCTGACCGGGCCGTGGGACATCGACGCGCTGATCGCGGCGGTCGGCGACGTCGTCGCGCGCCACGAAATCCTGCGCACCACCTACGTCGACGACGACGGAGTGCCGTACCAGGTTGTCGGCCCGGTCGCCGAGCTGGCGGTGCGTCGCGCCACCGGCGACGGCGAACAGTGGCTGCAGGAACAACTCGAGGCCGAGCGCCGGCACTGCTTCGAACTGGATCGCGAATGGCCGATCCGGGTCGCCGTGCTGCGACACCGGCGACACCGGTGAGCACGTGCTGTCGCTGGTCGTGCACCACATCGCCTCCGACCACTGGTCGGCCGGCGTGCTGTTCGCCGACGTGATGACCGCCTACCGGGCCCGCCGCGAGGGCGAAGCTCCGTCGTGGGCGCCGCTGCGTGTCCAGTACGCCGATTACGCTGCCTGGCAACGTGATTTCCTGGGTGAGCCGGGCGGCCAGGAATCCGCGGTCGCCGCCGAGCAGCGGGACTACTGGACCAGCCAGCTGGCCGGGCTTCCGGAGGACAGCGGCCTGCGGCCCGACTTCCCGCGCCCGCCGCTGCCCAGCGGCGACGGTGAATCGGTGACCTTCAGCATCGACGCGGCCACCCGGGCCAAGCTCGCCGAGCGATGCCGTGAATTAGGCGTCACCGAATTCATGGCGCTGCAAGCTGCCGTCGCTGTGGTGCTGCACAAGGCGGGAAGCGGCGTCGACATCCCGCTCGGCACACCGGTCGCCGGGCGCAGCGAGGCCGAGCTGGATCAGCTGATCGGCTTCTTCGTCAATATTCTGGTGCTGCGCAACGACTTAGGCGGCAACCCCACGCTGCGCGACGTGCTGACCCGCGCGCGCGAGACCGCGTTGGCCGCCTACGCCCATCAGGACCTGCCGTTCGACCGGGTGGTCGACAGTGTCAGCCCGGTGCGATCGCTGTCGCGCAACCCGCTGTTCCAGGTCATCGTCCATGTCCGCGACCACCTGCCGGCCACCCGTGTCGTCGAATCGGCGCCGCACGGCAGCGACGGGCAGGACACCGTGTGCACGTCGCTGGATCCCGTCTTCGACATGGCCCACGCCGACCTGAGCGTCAACTTCTTCGGCACCGACGGATCCGACGATATCGGCTATAACGGCAACCTGATCTTCCGCACCGAGCTGTATCGACGGAACACCATCGAGCGGTTGGCCGGCTGGCTGACGCGCGTCGTCACCGAGTTTGCTAACGACATCGACCAGAGTTTGCGGGATGTGGTGTTGGCCGACGCGCAGGAACAGCAACGCATCCTGACCCAGTGGAGCCGCGGCGCACAGTCGCCGGCCGACCGGCCGCGTACCGTTCCGGAACTGCTGGAGGCGAGCCGGCAGTGCGACGCCGGACGGGTTGCGGTGCGCTGCGCCGGCGAAGACCTGGACTACGTTGCACTGCATCAGCGTTCGGACAATCTGGCGGCCCTGCTCGCCGATCGTGGTGTGCGGCCGGGGTCCTTCGTCGGGCTGTCGACCCGGCGCGGCATCGACATGGTGGTGGCGCTGGTGGCCATCGTCAAAGCCGGCGCGGCCTACTTCCCGATCGATCCCGGTTATCCGTTGGCGCGCAAGCAGTTCATGCTCGACGACGTACGACCTCCGGTCGTGATCGCGACCGTCGAAGCGCTCGACACCATGCCCGCCGAATCCGACGGCCGCCATCGTGCTGCTCGACGACGCCGAGGTGCGCGCCGCGATCGAGGGGTCGGAGCCGCCCGCAGCGCACGCCGACGCCTGCCGCATCCCGAAGACCCGATGTATCTGGTGTTCACCTCCGGATCGACCGGAAAACCCAAGGGCGCGGTCGGTACTCAGCGCGCGATGGCGGCCCGGCTGGATTGGCAGCTCCGGCACTACCCGCCGCGCGCCGACGACATCCGGCTGTCGCAGGCGTCGATGACGTTCCTCGAAGGCGGCATGGAACTGCTGGCCGGCCTGGCCGCGGGTGCCACCATGATCCTGGCCGACGACACCGAGCACCGCGACGCCGAAGCGCTTGGCGCGCTGATGAAACGCGAGTCCGTCGCCCAGATCACCGCGGTGCCCAGCCTGGTCTCCGCGCTGGTGGACAGTGCGCCCGAGTCGGTGCGCTCGTTGGCGCGGCTGGTGTGCGGTGGAGAGCCGGTGAGCAATTCGCTGCTGCAGCGACTGACAGCCGCATGCGCCGACGCCGGCGAGCATGGCCCGGAGTTGCTGAACAACATCGGCTCCACCGAGACGTCCGGCGCGGTGTCCCGCGGCCGGCTGAGCCCGCCGAGCCCGCTGGTCGGCTCACCGGTGGCCGGGGCGCAGGCCTATCTGCTGGACGACGGCCTGCGGCCGGTACCGGTCGGCGTGGTGGGCGAGTTGTACTACGCCGGTGACCAGTTGGCCCGCGGCTACTGGAAGCGGTCCGCGCTGACCGCGACACGTTTTATCGCCAATCCCTTTGCGGCCGAACCCGGTAGCCGGTTGTACCGCAGCGGCGATCTGGCCCGGTGGACCGAGGACGGGCGACTGGAGTTCGCCGGCCGCGCCGACCATCAGGTGCAGGTTCGCGGATTCCGGGTCGAGCTCGCCGAGGTCGAGGCCGCGCTGGCCGCCGCCGACGGTGTCGCCGCCGCGGCCGCGCGGACCTGGGAGGTGCACGACGGGACCAGCCTGGCCGGATACGTTGTGCCGCAACACCTCATCGCCGACGACACCGAGAAGGCGGCGTTCGCGGCCGCGGTACGTGCCGCGATCAGCACCACCGCTGCCCGGCTACATGGTGCCGTCGTCGCTGACGGTGCTCGACGCGCTGCCCAAGACGGAGTCGGGGAAGCTGAACCGGCCGGGGTTGCCGCGGCCGGCGGTCAGCACCAGCGGCCACACCGAGCCGACGCGGACCGACACCGAACACGCGCTGGCCGCGGTATTCGCCGACCTGCTGTCCACCTCGGAGGTCGGGCGGTTCGACGACTTCTTCGCGCTCGGCGGAGACAGCATTCTGTCGGTCCAATTGGCCTCGCGGGCAAGGGCGGTCGGCCTGTCCGTCAACCCGCGGATGGTGTTCGAGAACCCGACGGTCGAGAAACTGGCCGCCGCGGTGGATGCGCTCGGGGCGGCCGGTGACGCCGGTTCAACGGACGACGCGCCCGAAACCCGGTTCGAGCCGATGACGACGTCGGGCTTGTCGGCGACCGACTTGGCCGCGGTGACGCAGCTGTGGTCGAAGTCGCGGGACGGAACGCCGTGACAGCCACTGGAGTCGAAGCCACCGAGGCCGACATGCACGCCCGACATCGAGGACGTGATGGCGCTGAGTCCTCTTCAGGAGGGCCTGTATTCGCTGACGGCACTGGCCGAGTTCGCCGAAGGCCAGCCCGCCGACGACCCGTACGTGATCGGCATGGCCGCCGACATCTACGGCTCTCTCGATGTCGCGTTGCTCCGCGACTGCGCGGCGAAGATGTTGGTCCGGCATCCGAATCTGCGGGCCAGCTTCTTCAGTCGGGGGATCGCCCGCCCGGTGCAGATCGTGCCGTCGCGGGTCGATCTGCCGTGGCGCGATGTCGCCGCGACCGAAGCGGACATCGAAGCGATCGAACTCGACGAGCGGCGGCGGCCGTTCGATCTCGAGCGGCTGCCGGCGCTCCGCTTCCTGCTGATCGAATTACCGGATGCGCGCTGGCGTTTGGTGATCACCGCGCACCACATCGTGATCGACGGCTGGTCGCTGCCGGTGTTCGTCGCCGAGATGATGATCCTCTACCGCGCCGGCGGCGACCTCGGCGCGCTGCCGATCGCGCCGCGCCCGTACCGGGACTACATCGGCTGGCTTGCCGGTCGCGATCAGGAAGCCAGCCAACGGGTCTGGCGTGAGCACCTCGCCGGCCTGACCGCCCCCGACGCTGCTGGCGGCCGCGTTCGGCGGAGAGGACGCCGCCCGCACATCGACGCGTCTGCCGCAGAGCACCGAGCTGCAACTGGATACCGAGGCCACCGAACGGCTGGTCAAAGGCGCCCGCTCGCGCGGGATCACGCTCAACACGCTGCTGCAGATGGCGTGGGCGACCATCGTGTCGCGCCTGACCGACCGCGACGATGTCGTGTTCGGTGTCACCGTGTCCGGCCGGCCCGCAGAACTGGCCGGTGTCGAGACCATGGTCGGCCTGTTCATCAACACCGTCCCGCTGCGGGTGCGCCTCGACGCCTCCGCGCCGGTCGGCCAGCAGTGCCTTGCCGTGCAACGTGATTCGGCGATCCTGCGCGAGCACAGCTACCTCGGGCATGCGCAGCTGCGCGCGATGGGTGGCGTCGGCGAAATGTACGACACCCTGCTGGTCTACGAGAACTTCCCGACCGGCGGCATGTCTGCGCGGCGACCAGTTGGCCGGCACCGGGGTCACCTTCCGGCCCGCAGCAGTGGAAAGCCTCACGCATTTCCCGATCGTGCTCGCCGCGCATATGGCCGACGAGCGACTGATCCTGATGGTCGAAGTCATCGACGGCGCGATCGGAAACACCACCGCGGCAGCGCTCGGTCAACGGCTGCTGGCCACCGCCGAGCAACTGCTGCAGCAGTGGGACCGTCCGCTGCGTGACGTCAGCGTGCTGCTGGCCGACGAAGCGGCTCCGCTTGGCGCCAGGTCGCCGAAACCCGCCACGGCGCAGAGCATTCACACCCGGTTCGCCGCGGTCGCCGCGCGCATACCGGACAGCCCGGCAGTGACGTGGGCGAACGGCACGCTGAGCTACCGCGAGCTCGACGACGCCGCCAACCGGCTCGCCGGCACGCTGGTAGCGCGCGGCGTGGGTGCCGAAACCCCAGTGGCCATCCAGCTTTCCCGCGGACCGCAGTACGTCGTGGCGATCCTGGCGGCACTGAAAGCCGGCGCGACCTACGTGCCGCTGGAGCCGGGAATGCCCGCAGAACGGGTGAATTCGATTCTGCGGCAAAGCGGTGCCACCATCGTCATCGACGACGACTTCGCGAGCCGACGGCGCCGACGATTTCCAGCCCGTCGAGGTCGATCCCCGTCACGCCGCCTACGTGGTGTTCACCTCGGGAACAACCGGGGAACCCAAGGGCGTCATCGGAACTCACGCCGCGGTCGGCGCCTACGCCGACGATCATCTCGACCATGTGCTGCGACCGGCGGCGGCCCGGTTGGGCCGTCCGCTGCGCATCGCGCACGCATGGTCGTTCGCGTTCGACGCGGCCTGGCAGCCGCTGGTGGCGCTGCTCGACGGCCACATCGTGCACGTCGTCGACGAACACACCCAGACCGACGCCGAGGCACTGGTCGCTGCCATCGCCGAGCACGGCGTCGACATGATCGACACCACCCCGTCGATGTTTGCTCAACTGAGGTCGGCAGGTTTGCTGACCCGGGTGCCGCTGGCCGTGCTTGCGCTCGGCGGTGAAGCACTGGGCGGCAGTTCCTGGTCGTTCATCCGTAGCCAGTGCGCCCGCACCGGCATGACCGCCTTCAACTGTTACGGCCCCACCGAGACCACGGTCGAGGCGGTGGTGGCCGCCATCGACCACCACGACGAGCCGTCGATCGGGCACCCGACCAGTCACACCCGCGGCTACGTGCTGGACTCCGCGCTGCGCCCGGTGCCCGACGGCGTCGCGGGGGAGCTGTACCTCGGCGGCGCGCAGCTGGCCCGCGGTTACCTGAACCGCGCACCCGAAACCGTGCAGCGTTTCATCGCGGACCCCTTCGTCAGCGGCGAGCGGATGTATCGCACCGGCGATCTGGTGCGCCGCCAACCCGGCGGTTCGCTGCAGTACGTGGGACGGGCCGATGCGCAGGTAAAGATTCGCGGCCACCGGGTGGAGCCGGGCGAGATCGCTGTGGTGCTCGAATCGCATCCGGGCGTGCGGCATGCCAGCGTCGTGGTGCATGAACGGCATGGCGTTCCGCGGTTGGTCGCCTATGTGGCGGTGGGGGATTCGACGGGCCGGCCACCGACGGTGAACGAGCTGCGCCGCATGCTGGTTGGCCGGTTGCCGCGTTACATGGTTCCGCAACGCATCGTGATCGTCGACGACATCCCGCTGACCCCCAACGGCAAACTGGACGAAATAGCCTTGGCGGCAATCGATTCGGCAGGCTCAGCCGGAGTCCGTCGCGAACCGAGCCGGACACTGCGACCGAATCCGCGCTCACCGAGGTGCTCACCGAGATCCTGCACGTCACCAGCATCGACCCGAACGCCGACTTTCTGGAGCTGGGACTCGACAGCATCGTGGCCCTGTCGGTCGTGCAGTCGGCCCGCCGGCGCGGCATCGCGCTGCGCGCCAGGCTCGTTCTCGAATGCAGTAGCGTGCGTGAACTCGCTGCGGCCATTGACACTGAAGCAGCCGCTGAAGCAGCCGCCGAGACCGCACACCCGACGGCGGAGGCGCACGCCGACAGTGGGCCGATGCCGCTGCTGGCCAATGCGCACTGGCTCTACGAATTCGGCGAGCCGCGAAGGCTGGCGCAGGCCGAAGCGATTCGGCTGCCCGACGGTGTCACCGGTGAACAGCTGAAAGCGGCGCTGTCAGCCATCGTCGACGGCCACGAAGTACTGCGCAGTCGGCTGGACCGCGCGACCATGACGCTGCACCCCGATCAGCCGCGCGATTTCCTCACCGAGATCACCGTTTCCGGTGAGCTGCAGGCTGCCGTCGCCGCTGAGACCGGGCGCGCGATCGACAGCATCGACCCCGAACACGGAAAGCTCGTGACGGCAGCGTGGCTGCGGCCACCGACCGGCCAGAGCGTGCTGGTGCTGGCCGCCCATGTGCTGGCACTGGACCCGGTGTCCTGGCAGGTGGTGCTCGGCGAACTCGACGCCACCCTGCACGCGCTCATGGCCGGCAACACACCGGCACCCGTCCGCGAGCACACCAGCTACCGACGCTGGGTGGACACGATGACTCGCGCGGGCGGAATCGCTTGACAGCGAACCATATTGGACCACACAGCTCGCCGGTGAGGATCCCGAGCTCGGTCGACGGCGGCTGGCGCCGGACAGCGACGTCGCCGCCGGACTGCTCGTCCAAACGGCAATGCTCGACGTGGACACCACTGCGCGGCTGCTGACGTCCGGCCTACCGGTGTTCGACGTTCTGATCGCCGCCGCTTCGCGGATGGTCACCTCGTGGCGCCAACGCCGCGGCCAGCCGACACCTGCGCCGCTGCTCGCGCTGGAAACCCACGGCCGCGCCGACGCGCTGTTCGACGACGCGGTAGACACCGGCGAAACCGTGGGACTGCTGAGCGCGATCTACCCGCTGCGCGTCGACACCGAAGATCCGCGACAGGTGCGGGAACTGCTTGCGTCGATTCCCGGCGACGGTATCGACTACGGGCTGCTGCGCTATCTGCGCGGCGACACCGCGAGCCGACTGGCCACCTTCGGCGAACCGCAGCTGCTGCTGAACTATCTGGGTCGCGCCGACGTCGGCGGAACCGAGCGGACTGTGGCTGGATCGTGGTCTGCTGACCGGGGTTTCGCCGCTGCCGGAGCCCGGACTGGCAGTGCGCTACGAGCTGAGCCTGGTCGCCACCGTGCTGGGCAGTGGCGATCACCAGGTATTGGTGACACAGTGGCGAGCGCTGCCCGACATACTCAGTGAATCCGACATCGCTGCTTTACAGGAGCTTTGGACGCAGGCGCTCGAGGAGATGGTGCCATGACCACGCTTGCGGTGCTGGGCGCCGGCGTGAAAGCGGTGGCGGTTGCCGCCAAGGCGCACGTGCTGAGCGAGATGGGCGTCGAGGCGCCGAACGTGGTGGCCATCGAGCGGACCGGAGTCGGGGCCAACTGGCAGGCCAGCGGTGGCTGGACCGACGGCGCGCAGCGGCTGGGTACCAGCCCGGAAAAGGACGTCGGCTTCCCGTACCGCTCGTCGCTGGTGCCGCGCCGAAACGGCGAACTCGACGAGCGGATGATCCAGCACAGCTGGCAGTCGTACCTGATCGCCACCAGTCAGTTCGCGCAGTGGATCGACCGCGGCCGGCCTGCGCCGACCCATCGGCGGTGGAGTCAGTATCTGCGCTGGGTGGCCGACGAGATCGGCATGACGGTGGTCTACGGAGAGGTCGAGCGGCTCGCGGTGGACGGTGCGCAGTGGGCGTTGCACACCGACGAAACATGCGTGCACGCCGACGGTCTGATGATCACCGGCCCCGGGCAAGCCGAGCGATCACTGCTGCCGGGCAATCCGCGGGTGCTGTCCATAGCTCAGTTCTGGCATCGCGCCGGCCAGCAGGACCGGATCAACGCAGAGCGGGTGGCGGTGATCGGCGGCGGCGAGACCGCCGCAGCGATGCTCAACGAGCTTTTCCGGCATCGGGTTTCCACCATCACGGTCATCTCGCCGCAGGTAACCCTGTTCACCCGCGGCGAAAGCTTCTTCGAGAACGCGCTGTTCTCCGACCCCAGCGACTGGACGGCGCTGACGGTCGACGAGCGGCGCGACGCGATCGCCCGCACCGACCGCGGGGTGTTCTCGTCCAACGTCCAGGACGCGTTGCTCGCCGACGACCGCATCCGTCACCTGCGCGGCCGGGTGGCCCACGCGGTCGGTCGTGACGAGCAGATCCGGCTGACGCTGTCCACCAACCGGGGCAGCGAAAACCTGGAAACCGTACACGGTTTCGACCTGGTCATCGACGGTTCGGGCGCCGACCCGTTGTGGTTCACCTCGCTGTTCAGCCAGGACGCGCTCGACCTGCTGGAGCTGGGCCTGGGCGGCCCGCTGACCGGTGATCGCGTCACCGAAGCCATCGGGCACGACCTCGCTGTCGATCGACGTCGCGCCGAAGTTGTTCTTGCCCAACCTCGCCGGGCTCAACCAGGGACCCGGGTTCCCCAACCTCAGTTGCCTGGGGCTGCTGTCCGACCGGGTGCTGGGCGCCGATCTGGGCCCCAGCGCCCCATCCCCGACCAACAGAGCCCCGACCAACACGGCCTCGACCAGGAGAGATGATGAGCACCAATCCCTTCGATGACGAGAACGGCACGTTCGTCGTCCTCGTCAACGACGAAGACCAGCACAGCTTGTGGCCGACGTTCGCCGACGTCCCGGCGGGCTGGCGCAAGATCTTCGGCGAGGCCGGTCGCGCGGAATGCCTGGCCTACGTCGAAGAGAACTGGACCGATATGCGGCCTCGGAGTCTCCGCGAGTCGATGGACCGCTGATGGCCCGCGGTTTCCAAGGTGCGATGCTGCGGGGCTTCGGCGCCCGCGACCACACCGCGACCGTCATCGAAACCGTCAGCATCGCACCCCATTTCGTGCGGATCCGGATGGAATCACCCACGCTGTTCCAAGACGCCCAGGCCGAACCCGCTGCCTGGCTCCGGTTCTGGTTCCCCGACCCCGAGGGGTCGACCACCGAATTTCAGCGCGCGTACACAATCTCCGAAGCCGACGTGCCCGCCGGTCGTTTCGCCGTCGATGTGGTGCTGCACGACCCGGCCGGCCCGGCGTCGTTGTGGGCCCGCACCGTTGAACCCGGCGCGACCATCGCGGTGATGTCGCTGATGGGTTCGTCGCGTTTCGACACACCTGACGAGCAGCCGGCCGGCTACCTGTTGATCGGTGACTCCGCGTCGATCCCGGGGATCAACGGCATCATCGGAATCGTCCCGGACGACGTGCCGATCGAGGTGTATCTCGAACAGCACGACGACAACGACCGGCAGATCCCGATCGCTGAGCATCCGCGGTTGCGGCTGCACTGGGTCAGCCGGCGCGACGAGAAATCGCTCGCGGCGGCCATCGAGACCCGGGACTGGTCGGACTGGTATGCCTGGGCGACACCGGAAGCCACCACGCTCAAGCATGTTCGGACCCGGCTGCGCGACGACTTCGGCTTCCCCAAGTCCGAGATTCACGCGCAGGCCTATTGGAGCGCCGGGCGCGCAATGGGTATCCGCCGCGGCGACAAAGAGGCGGCGGTCGCCGGAGACCCTGATACCGTCGCACTCAGCAGCGACCCCGTCACGGCAGAGCCGGAAGTCGTTGTCGTCCAGGATGACCAGCCAGTAGCCAAGGGGAGCTGGCGTGCCCAGGCCGCCGGCCGGTTGCTCGCGCCGCTGCGCTCGGCGCTGATCGCCTCCGGTGTGCTGCAGGCGATCATCACGTTGGTACAGCTGGCGCCGTTCCTTCTGTTGGTCGAACTGGCCAGACTTCTGGTGTCCGGCGCCGAGCCTTCGCGACTGCGCGAGATCGGCTTCGCGGCGGTGGCGCTGCTCGGATTCGGCACCTTGCTGGGTGCCGCGATGACGCTGTGGCTGCATGTCGTCGATGCCCGGTTCGCCAGCGACCTGCGTTCGCGGTTGCTGAGCAAACTCTCACGATTGCCGTTGGGGTGGTTCACCGCTCGCGGTTCGGGGTCGATCAAACAACTGGTCGCCGACGACACACTGTCACTGCACTATCTGGTCACCCACGCCATTCCGGACGCGGTCGCGCGCGGTGGTCGCACCGCTGGCGGTGCTGGTCTACCTGTTCGTCGTCGACTGGCGGGTGGCCCTGGTCCTGTTCGTCCCGGTGCTGGTCTATCTGGTGTTGACGTCGTCGATGACGATTCAGTCCGGCCCGCGCATCCCGCAGTCGCAACGCTGGGCCGAGCGGATGAGCAGCGAGGCCGGCGCCTATCTCGAGGGCCAGCCGGTGATCCGTGTCTTCGGCGGCGCCGCCGCATCGAGTTTCCGCCGCCGCCTAGACGAATACGTCGGCTTCCTCACCGACTGGCAGCGCCCGCTGGCCGGCAAGAAGACCCTGATGGATCTGGTCACCCGCCCCACCACATTCCTGTGGCTGATCGTCGGGACCGGCACCCTGCTGGTTGTCGGCGGCCAGATGAAGCCGGTCAACCTGTTGCCGTTCCTGCTGCTGGGCACCACGTTCGGCGCCCGGCTGCTCAACATCGCCTACGGCCTGGGCGGAATCCGCGCCGGGTTGCTGGCCGCCCGCCGCCTGCAGATCACCCTCGACGAAGCCGGAACTCTCGGTGCGCGACCAGCCTCGCGAAGCACCCGGCGATACGTCGGGCACGGTGGTATTCGACCGGGTGACCTTCGGCTACCGCCCGGGTGTTCCGGTCGTCCACGACGTGTCGCTGACGCTGCGGCCAGGCACGGTCACCGCGCTGGTCGGCCCGTCCGGGTCGGGGAAGTCGACGCTGGCCGCGCTGCTGGCCCGCTTCTACGACGTGCAGCAGGGCGCGATAACCGTTGACGGACAAGACATTCGGTCGTTGACCGCCGATGGGCTCTACACCCGAGTCGGATTCGTGCTGCAGGAAACTCAGCTCGTCCACGGCACCGTCGCCGAGAACATCGCGCTGGCCGTTCCCGATGCCACGCCCGCTCAGATCGAGGCCGCGGCACGCGAGGCTCAGATCCACGAACGCATCATGCGGCTGCCGGGCGGCTACGACACCATGCTCGGCGCTGCCAGCGGCCTGTCCGGCGGGGAACGTCAACGGTTGACAATCGCCCGCGCGATCCTCGCCGACACCGGTGTCCTCATCCTCGACGAGGCCACCGCCTTCGCTGACCCTGAGTCGGAATACCTTGTGCAGCAGGCGCTCAACCGGTTGACGCGAGACCGCACGGTACTGGTGATCGCTCATCGGCTGCACACCATCGTCGGGGCCGATCAGATCGTCGTGCTCGACCACGGCCGCGTCGCCGAACAAGGCACCCACGACGAATTGCTGGCAGCTGACGGACGCTATCGCCGACTGTGGGACAGCGGCCGTCGCGACCCGGTCACCGCCACCACAGCGCAGGAGGCCACGCGATGATCCGCACCTGGATCGGCCTGGTCCCGGCCGAGCGTCGCGGCAAGGTTCTGGTGTACATCGTGCTCGCGCTGATCTCGGTGATCGTGCGGGCCGTCGGCACCGTCCTACTGGTCCCGTTGGTGGGAGCGTTGTTCAGCGACGACGCCGCACCAGGCGCTGGGATGGCTGGGCTGGCTCACCGCCGCGACGGCGGCGGGCTGGGCGATCGACACCGCCACTGCGCGAATCGGTTTCGACCTCGGCTTCGCGGTGCTCGACCACACCCAGCACGATGTGGCGGATCAGTTGCCAGATGTGCGGCTGGAGTGGTTCAGCGCCGACAACACCGCGACGGCACGGCAGGCGATCGCCGCGACCGGACCGGAACTGGTCGGGCTCGCCGTGAACCTGCTCACCCCGTTGGTCACCGCGGTGCTGCTGCCGGCCGCCATCGCGGTGGCTCTGCTGCCGGTGTCCTGGCAACTCGGCGCCGCCGCCATGGGCGGTGTGCCATTGCTACTCGGAGCATTGTGGGCTTCGGCCCGGCTGGCCCGTCGTGCCGATCATGCTGCCGCTGAGGCGAATACGTCGTTGACCGAGCGGATCATCGAATTCGCCCGCACCCAGCAGGCGTTGCGCGCCGCGCGGCGCGTCGAGCCGGCCCGAAGTATGGTCGGCGACGCGCTTGCCGCCCAGCACGGCGCGACGATGCGGCTGCTGACCATGCAGGTTCCCGGCCAGCTGCTGTTCAGCCTGGCCAGCCAGCTTGCGCTGATCCTGTTCGCCGGTGCGACAACGGCTTTGACGGTCACCCACACGCTGAGCGTGCCGGAGGCGGTCGCGCTGATCGTCGTGATCGCGCGCTACCTGGAGCCGTTCACCTCGATCAGTGAGCTGGGGCCGGCGCTGGAGAGCACCCGCGCGACTCTGGACCGGATCCGCGCGGTGCTCAGCGCCCCGGTCATGACTGCCGGAACCGAAACCCGTCGCGGACTCGACGATGCGCCGCTCATCGAATTTGACGACGTCACCTTCGGCTACGACGGTGCAAGCGCGCCGGTGCTGGACGGCGTGAGCTTCGCGCTTCGACCGGGCAGCACCACGGCGATCGTCGGGCCGTCCGGTTCGGGCAAGAGCACGATCCTGGCGCTGATCGCCGGCCTGTACCAGCCCGGCCGCGGACGCATCCTGGTGGACGGCGTCGATGTCGCGACGCTCGACGCCGAAGCCCGCCGCGCCGCGACCAGCGTGGTATTTCAACACCCCTACCTGTTTCACGGGACCATCCGCGAGAACATCTCGGCCGGAGACCCCACAGCCGCCGAGGCCCAATTCAGCCGCGCCGTCGCGCTGGCCAGGGTGGACGAACTCACCGGCAGACTGCCCGCGGGCGCCGACACCGTGGTCGGCGAAGCCGGCTCGGCACTGTCCGGTGGTGAACGGCAGCGGGTCAGCATCGCCCGCGCCCTGCTCAAACCGGCGCCGATCCTGCTCGTCGACGAGGCCACCAGCGCGCTGGACACCGAGAACGAGGCCGCCGTGGTCGACGCGCTCACCGCGGATCCGCAACGACGCACCAAGGTGATCGTGGCTCACCGGTTGGCCAGTATCCGCCATGCCGACCGGGTGCTGTTCCTCGATGCGGGCAAGATCGTCGAAGACGGTACGGTCGACGACTTGCTCACCGCGGGTGGGCGTTTCGAAGACTTCTGGCGACAGCAGCGCGACGCCGCCGAGTGGCGAATCCACGTCGGCTAGGCGCAATCTCTTGCCAGCCCTGCTCGCGGGTGGTTTTGATGTAGCACGACAGGCAATCACGACACGCCGGTACCTGAGGTCGCCGACGATCACGCGATGACCAGCAGAATGACACCGATATCCAAATCGAAGGGACAACGATGACCGTGAAATTGTTCGCCACCGGGGTGGCCGCCGTGGCCACTATTGGAGCCGCCGCGGCTGGCGCGACGTCACTGGCCTCCAGTGCCGCGCCGGCAATGCAGGTAGTGCCCGTCGTGCTCAGCGCGCCGCTCGACCCGCCGCCGCCCGCGCCGGGCCAGCCGCCGCTGCCGAGCCCGGAACAGCTGTCAGACGTGTGCAACCGCGTCACCGACCCCGGCGTGGGCTACGAGACCAAAGTCGGCCTGGTGGAAAACGGAATCCCGCCTGGCGAGGGCCACGTTGCCGACCACGACCTGCGCAAGGCCTTCCGCAACGGAAACTTCCCGGAGCAGTTCGCCGTCAGCAACATCGAGCCGGTTCCGGGCAACGGGGTCAAGGCCGACGTCGCCATCACGGGACCGAAGTTCGCCGGTCCGGTCGAAAAAACTCTCGTGTTCATCGACCAGGGCGGCACCTGGGTGCTGCAGCACGACGCCGCGCTGGCATTGGTGCAGGCCGCCACAGCCGTCAACTGACGCCCTCGACGCGGTCACTCAGCGTGCTGGGTGACCGCGTCGAGGTCGAGCAACCGCGCGTGCAGCACGGTGCGATTTCGCAGCGCCGAGCGCACCGCGCGGTGCAGGCCGTCTTCGAGGTAGCAGACGCCCTTCCATTTCACCGCGTGCGGGAAGAGATCGCCGTAGAAGGTGGAGTCCTCGGACAGCAGGCGATCCAGGGCCAGCACTGTCGTGGTGGTGACCAGTTCGTCGAGCCGGATCTGTCGCGGCGGAATCCGGGACCAGTCCCGGTAGGACAGGCCGTGCTCCGGGTAGGGCTTGCCGTCCCGCACACCCTTGAAGATCATCCGCGGCTCGTTTCCCCCGACCTGGACACAAAGGCCAAGGTTAGCGCGGTGACGAGGCAGTAGTCGCTGGTGATCCCCGTAAAGTGGTCGGGTGAGGAGGGTCGATCCGGATGGGAACTGCCGATGAGCGCCGCTTTCAGGTGCTGCGCGCGATCGTCGCCGACTTCGTCTCGACCCAGGAGCCGATCGGCTCGAAGTCGCTGGTAGATCGGCATAACCTCGGCGTCTCGTCGGCGACGGTCCGCAACGACATGGCCGTGCTCGAGGCCGAGGGCTACATCACCCAGCCGCACACCAGCTCCGGTCGGGTACCGACCGAAAAGGGATACCGCGAGTTCGTCGACCGGCTCGACGACGTCAAACCGCTGTCGGGGGCCGAGCGGCGCGCCATCCAGAGCTTCCTGGAGTCCGGCGTCGACCTCGACGACGTCCTGCGCCGCGCCGTGCGGCTGCTGGCCCAACTGACCCGGCAGGTCGCCGTCGTGCAGTACCCGACGCTGTCGACGTCGACGGTGCGGCACCTGGAGGTCATCGCGCTCACCCCGGCCAAGCTGCTGATGGTGGTGATCACCGACACCGGCCGGGTGGACCAGCGCGTTGTCGAACTCGGCGACGTCATCGACGACCACCAGCTCTCGCAGCTACGCGAGATGCTCGGGCAGGCGCTGGACGGCAAGAAGCTCGCGGCGGCGTCCGTCGCGGTCGCCGACCTGGCCGCCCAGCTGCACGGTCGCAGCGGCCAGTCGAAGAGCCTCAGCGATGCGGTCGGCCGCTCTGCCACGGTGCTCCTCGAGTCGTTGGTCGAGCACACCGAGGAGCGGCTGCTGCTGGGCGGCACCGCCAACCTGACCCGCAACACCGCGGACTTCGGCGGCTCGCTGCGCTCCATCCTGGAAGCGCTCGAAGAACAGGTCGTCGTCCTGAAGTTGCTGGCCGCCCAGCAGGAAGCCGGCAAGGTCACCGTCCGCATCGGACAGGAGACCGAGGCCGAGCAGATGATGGGCACGTCGGTCGTCTCGACCACCTATGGCACCCTCGATACCGTCTACGGCGGTATGGGCGTACTCGGGCCCACCCGAATGGACTATCCGGGAACTATCGCTAGTGTCGCTGCGGTTGCTCTCTACATCGGCGAAGTGCTGGGTACACGATGAGCCCGCATTCCAGGCACAATTCATAGACGGCCGTCATCACACGGCGGATCTGGGCCCCAGAGCCCAGGAAAGTTCAGGAAGGTCAAGCGTGGCACGCGACTACTACGGTCTGCTCGGCGTGGGCAAGAACGCGAGCGATAGCGAGCTCAAGCGCGCGTATCGCAAGCTGGCGCGCGAACTGCACCCCGACGTCAACCCCGACGAGGCCGCGCAGGCGAAGTTCAAGGAGATCAGCGTCGCCTACGAGGTGCTGTCCGACCCGGACAAGCGGCGCATCGTCGACATGGGCGGCGACCCGCTGGAGAACGCGGCCGCCGGCGGCGGTGGCTTCGGCGGGTTCGGCGGTCTCGGCGATGTCTTCGAGGCGTTCTTCGGCGGCGGCTCGACATCGCGCGGGCCGGTCGGACGGGTTCGCCCGGGTTCGGACTCGCTGCTGCGGATGCGACTGGATCTGACCGAGTGCGCGACCGGTGTCAGCAAGCAGGTCACCGTCGACACCGCAGTGCTGTGTGACCGCTGCCAGGGCCGCGGCACCAACGGCAACTCGACGCCGATGTCCTGCGATACCTGCGGTGGCCGCGGCGAGGTGCAGACCGTGCAGCGGTCGCTGCTCGGCCAGGTACTGACGGCACGACCGTGTCCCACCTGCCGCGGCGTCGGCGAGGTCATCCCCGACCCCTGCCACCAATGTGGCGGCGACGGTCGGGTGCAGGCCCGTCGGGAAATCGCCGTGAAGATCCCGGCCGGTGTCGGCGACGGGATGCGGGTCCGGCTCGCCGCCCAGGGTGAAGTGGGGCCCGGCGGGGGACCGGCCGGCGACCTGTACGTCGAGATCCACGAGCAGCCCCACGACATCTTCGTGCGCGACGGCGACGACCTGCACTGCACGATTTCGGTGCCGATGGTCGACGCGGCCCTCGGCACGACGGTGACCGTCGACGCGATCATCGACGGCCTGACCGAGATCACCATCCCGGCGGGCACCCAGCCGAGTTCGGTGACGACTCGTCGCGGGCACGGAATGCCGCACCTGCGTTCCGGCGTGCGCGGCGACCTGCACGTGCACGTCGAGGTGGTGGTGCCCGACCGTATCGACCACCAAGACGCCGACCTGCTGCGCGAGTTCAAGAGCCGCCGCGGCCGCGACGTCACCGAGGTCAAGTCGACGCACACGGCCGGGAACAACAACGGCGGCTTGTTCAGCCGTCTGCGCGAAACCTTTACCGGGCGCTAATTGCCCGGCCTGTTCTACATCGACGCGCTGCCCGACAGCGGTGAGTTGGCCGTCGTCGACGGCGACGAAGGCTTCCACGCCGCCACCGTGCGACGCATCCGCGTGGGCGAAGAGCTGATTCTCGGCGACGGCGCCGGCAGCGTGGCCCGCTGCGTCGTCGAAGAGACCGCCCGCGACGGGCTGCAGGCCCGGGTGCTGGACCGCCGGCACGTCGCGCCCGCCCAGCCGTCGGTGACCGTGGTCCAGGCGTTGCCCAAATCCGAGCGCTCCGAGCTGGCCGTCGAGCTGGCCACCGAGGCCGGCGCCGACGCGCCTGGTGGCCTGGCAGGCCGCGCGCTGCGTGGCCCGCTGGGACGGCGCCCGCGCCGAGAAGGGCCTGCGGCGATGGCGCGCCGTCGCCCGCGCCGCGGCCCAGCAGTCCCGACGCGCCTACATCCCGTCGGTCGATGGCGTGCTGTCGACCGCGGCGCTGGTCACGCGGATCGGCGAGGTGACCTCATCGGGGGGCGTCGTCCTGGCGCTGCACGAGGCGGCCGACGGCCCGTTGACGGATCTGAGTTTGGCGCAGGCCGCGTCGCTGATGCTGGTGGTCGGCCCCGAGGGCGGCATCGCTCCCGACGAACTGGCCGTCGATCGTCGATGCCGGTGCGAACGCCGTGCGGCTCGGCCCGACCGTGCTGCGCACCTCGACCGCGGCCGCCGTCGCGCTGGGCGCGATTGGCGTGTTGACGCCGCGGTGGGACATCCCCGACGACGCGTGACGTCACCCGCGGTCGCGCAGCAGTGCGACGCCGTCACCGGTGAGTCGGTCCGAGCGCCCACGAACGTCCGGACAACACCGAAGCCAGGTGAGCGGCCTCGCCGGATACGCAATGCCCGCCGGCTCCGTAGGTCCAGTCGGCGTCCGTCGCGCGCAAGCGCAGCCCACGGGCGCGCGCCGCCGCGGGAACGAACGGATTGGGCACGCGCACCTGCGTTTGCAGAACAGCGGCCAGCACGCTCGGGTCGACTGTCGGCACCAAGCCCAAGGGCAGGACGATGTCGAGCTCGTGGATCACGTGATCGCCCAACAGGAGTCGCCGCGGAAAAACCCGGCCCAAGCCGTGTGGTCGATCGATCAACGCTGCGAAATCGTCGATGAGCTCTGCCGGTGTCCGTCCGTGCCGCCAGGCTGCGGGCAAGTTTGGCGTTGGAACGCTCGAACGATCCGCGATGCCTGAACATCTCGAGGACAACTGTTCCCGCCGATACCTGGCAGCCGACCACGAGGTGAGCCAGCACGTCATGGTTGGTCCATTCGGAGCACAGGCTGCGCCGTGACCAGTCTCGATCCGAGAGGCCGCGGGCGACGGCGAGAAATCGAAGGTCGTTGGCCCGCAACAGTTCATGCTCAGCCGACATGAAGATGCCTTTGCAGAAATGCGGTCTGGTCGGTCAACAGGTGGTCGAGCAGCGGGCGGTGGTACACCTCGAAGTGGTCGCCGTCGTAGTGGCGCGTTTCGCCGAACGGTGCGCTGCGGGCGACGTCCTCGGCGTGACGCGGGTCCATCAACGTTTCGCGTTGTGACACGCACACCAGCAGCGGCGCGGATATGCGGCGCGCGGCGCGCTTGGCGCTCGTCACCGCGATGCCGATGACGTTTGCCGCCGCGACCCGATTGTCGAATCCGCCGTCTGTGTCGACGGTGGACTGCCAGCCCTCCTCGGCGCCGGGCACGGTCACGGCGGCGAGGGCTCCCGGCGGTCCCACGATCGGGATGTATCGGCGCTCGCGGCCGACAGCCAGCGCGAATGGTGTCACCGATGATCGCCGGCGTCAGTCGCAACGCTGCGCCGGGCCCGATGCGGTGCAGGGTGGCCGGTCCGGAGACGATCGGACACTGAACCACCACCGCGGCGATGTCGTTCCGATCGGCGGCGACCCGCAGTACGTGCATGGCTCCGAGGCTGGTTCCCCACAACGCAACCCGACCGCCGTCCGCGTCCGGCAATGTACGAACCACATCGATCGCGGCGTGGAGATCCTGGCGGTGCCGGCGCAGGCTCAGTCGCTGCCGTGGCAAGCCATCCGATTCGCCGAGATGCCGATAGTCGAAGGCGAACGTTCCGATGCCGGACCGCGGCGAAGTGCTGCTCATACCGGCGAAGCGCCATGGTGTGGTTGGCGCCGAATCCGTGCGCGAACACCGTCACCGGATGCGGGCCGGGTCCCTCCGGCAGGGTCAGCCAAGCCGCGCAGCGCTGGCCGGCAGATAGGAAAGACATCGCGGTTGTACTGGTTGAACGCATCGTCATCAGTTCCTTACGTACGGTGTACGTGAACTATATGACGTACGCTGTACGTGTCAAGCGGTAGGCGGCGAAGGAGCGGAAGACATGCGGGCGCGATTCAGCGTTGCCGAGGTCGCGGCGCGGGCGTTGGAGATCGTCGATCGCGACGGGCTCGGCGGTCTGAGCATGCGGACGTTGGCCGCCGCGTTGGAGACCGGGCCGATGACGGTCTACAACTACGTGAAAGATCGCAACCAGCTCGAAGCTTTGGTTGCTGAAGCCGTCATCAACAGTGTGGAACTGCCTGCGCCCGCAAAGGATTGGCAGCAGGACGTGCGGGCCGTCGCAGTCGCGATCTGGCAGACCGTCCGTCGTCACCCCAACGTCATTCCGCTGGTACTCACCCGCCGCACCGTGTCGTCCTCGAGCTACGGTCCCGCGGAACGGCTGGTGGAGGCACTGGCCCGGGCCGGCCTTGCGGACGCTGATCTGCTGGCTGCGTTCCGGGCAGTGCTCGGTCTGGTGATGGGCAGCGCACAGGCGGAATTGGCGGGCCCACTGGCCCGGCCCGACCGGGACTCCGAGCAGGTGGCGGTCGCTTCGCAGATCGGCCGGCTAGCCGGCGTCGAACACCCGCGGCTGGCCGCACTGGCTGTCGCCAGCCAGCAGTCCAGTGCTGCCGCGGATTTCGAACGGGCTCTGGACATGCTGCTGGCCGGCGTGCAGTCCCGGTCACCCGGCGCCTGACCATTGGGCTTGCCGCCACGCGGCGGTAGACTCGAAGCGCTAACCCGCTGGACAGACCACAGAAAGCAGGCATTAGAACCCACCGTGACGCCCCGCGAGACCAACACTGCTGGCCCGTCCGCATCTTCGGTTCGCAGCAGCATCGACGTTCCGCCCGACCTCGTCATGGGCCTGCTTGGCTCCGCCGACGAAAACCTGCGCGCACTCGAGCGCCTGCTGGCCGCAGATCTGCATGTTCGCGGCAACGCAGTGACGCTGACCGGTGAGCCCGCCGACGTCGCGCTCGCCGAACGAGTCCTCTCCGAACTGGTCGCGATCGTCGACAGTGGCCAGCCGCTGACCCCGGAAGGGGTGCGCCACAGCGTCGCGATGATGGTCGGCACCGGAAACGAGTCACCCGCTGAGGTGCTGACGCTGGACATCCTGTCGCGCCGCGGCAAGACGATTCGGCCCAAGACTCTCAACCAGAAGCGCTACGTCGATGCGATCGACAACCACACCATCGTGTTCGGGATCGGTCCGGCCGGCACCGGCAAGACCTACCTGGCCATGGCCAAGGCGGTCAACGCGCTGCAGACCAAGCAGGTCACCCGCATCATCTTGACCCGGCCGGCGGTGGAAGCCGGTGAGCGGCTTGGCTTTCTGCCCGGCACGCTGAGCGAGAAGATCGACCCGTACCTGCGTCCGCTCTACGACGCACTGCACGACATGATGGACCCCGAGCTGATCCCGAAGCTGATGTCGGCGGGCGTGATCGAGGTTGCGCCGCTGGCATACATGCGGGGCCGCACGCTCAACGACGCGTTCATCATCCTCGACGAGGCGCAGAACACCACCGCCGAACAGATGAAGATGTTCCTCACGCGTCTGGGTTTCGGCTCCAAAGTCGTTGTCACCGGCGATGTTACGCAGATCGATTTGCCGGGCAACCACCGATCGGGTTTGCGTGCGGCGGTCGACATTCTTGACGGAATCGACGACATCCACGTCTCGGAACTCACCAGCGCCGACGTGGTCCGTCACCGGCTGGTTTCCGAAATCGTGGACGCCTACGCGCGACACGAACAACAGCCCGGCCTGACGTTGAACCGCGCTGCGCGACGCGCTCCCGGTCGCCGGTGACGCCGTGACCATCGAGGTTGCCAACGAATCCGGAATCGACGTGTCCGAATCCGAATTGATCAGCGTCGCAAAGTTTGTCATCACCCAGATGGATGTCAACCCGGCCGCTGAGTTGTCGATGGTGCTGTTGGACACCGCGGCGATGGCCGACCTGCACATGCGCTGGATGGACCTACCCGGGCCGACCGACGTGATGAGCTTCCCGATGGACGAACTCGAGCCGGGCGGGCGGCCCGATGCGCCGGAGCCGGGACCGGCCATGCTCGGCGACATCGTGCTGTGCCCCGAGTTCGCCGCCGAGCAGGCCGCGGCTGCTGGTCACTCACTGGGACATGAGTTGGCGCTGTTGACCATTCACGGCGTCCTGCATCTGCTCGGCTACGACCACGGCGAGCCGGACGAAGAAAAAGAGATGTTCGGCCTGCAGCGCCGCCTGCTCGAGGAGTGGGTTGCCGATCAGGTCGAGTTCTACCGCAAACTACGCCAGCATGAGCGGGACCAGCGGTTGCTGGACAAATCAAGGTATTTCGAGAATTGAACAGCTCCGCTTCGCTGCTCGGCGCGATCCTGCTGATCTCTCTGGGTAGCGTGTTCGCGGCCATCGACGCGGCGGTCAGCACGGCCTCGATCGCGCGGGTGCAGGAAATGGTTCGCGATGAGCGACCCGGTGCGGTGCGCCTGGCCAAGGTGATGACCGATCGGCCGCGGTACATCAACTTGGTGGTGCTGCTGCGGATCGTCTGTGAGATCAGCGCGACGGTCCTGCTGGCCCAGTTCTTCTATCGGCAGGTGAGTCGCGACTGGGGTCTGTTCATCGCCGCGGCCGTCATGGTGGTGATCAGCTTCGTCGTCATCGGTGTCGGTCCGAGGACGCTCGGCCGTCAGAATGCCTATTCCATCGCGCTGGTGTCGGCGCTTCCGCTGCAAGCGATTTCGGTACTGCTGACCCCGATCAGCCGCCTGCTGGTGGTGCTCGGAAACATGCTGACGCCCGGCCGCGGCTTCCGCAACGGCCCGTTCGCCTCCGAGATCGAGTTGCGCGAAGTCGTTGACCTGGCGCAGCAACGCGGCGTGGTTGCCGCCGACGAACGGCGGATGATCGAGTCGGTGTTCGAGCTCGGCGACACACCGGCCCGCGAGGTGATGGTGCCCCGTACCGAGATGATCTGGATCGAAAACGACAAGTCCGCCGCCGAGGCGACATCGGTGGCCGTGCGCAGTGGGCACTCCCGCATTCCGGTCATCGGCGAGAACGTCGACGACATCGTCGGCGTGGTGTACCTGAAAGATTGTGTGCAACAGGCGTATTACTCGTCGGCGAGCGGTCGCGAGACCGCGGTGACGGAGGTGATGCGACCGGCGGTGTTCGTCCCGGACTCCAAGCCGCTCGATCAGTTGCTGCGCGAGATGCAACGGATGCGCAACCACATGACGCTGCTGGTCGACGAGTACGGTGCGATCGCGGGCTTGGTGACCATCGAGGATGTGCTGGAGGAGATCGTCGGGGAAATCGCCGACGAGTACGACGCCGCCGAAGTTGCGCCGGTGGAAGATCTGGGCGACAACCGGTTCCGGGTGTCGGCGCGGTTGCCGATCGAAGATGTCGGCGAGCTTTACGGCGTGGAATTCGAGGAGGATCTCGACGTGGACACGGTTGGTGGCTTGCTGGCTTTGGAGTTGGGCCGGGTGCCGTTGCCCGGCTCCGAGGTGGAGTCACACGGTCTGCGGTTGCACGCCGAGGGTGGGCCCGACCACCGCGGCCGGGTGCGGATCGGCACCGTACTGGTCAGCCGCGATGACTGAATTCCGTTCCGGCTTCGTCTGTTTCGTCGGGCGACCCAACACCGGCAAGTCGACCCTGACCAATGCGCTGGTCGGCTCGAAAGTGGCGATTACGTCGAACCGCCCGCAGACCACCCGGCACACCATCCGGGGCATCGTGCACCGCGACGACTTCCAGATCATCCTGGTCGACACCCCGGGGCTGCATCGTCCGCGCACCCTGCTGGGTAAGCGGCTCAACGACCTGGTCCGCAATACCTACAGCGAAGTCGACGCCATCGGCTTGTGCATTCCGGCCGACGAGGCGATCGGACCGGGGGACCGGTGGATCGTGGAGCAGATCCGGTCTACGGCGCCCAGAACACAATTGATCGCCGTCGTCACCAAGATCGACAAGACGCCGAAGGACAAGTTGGCCGCCCAACTCGTCGCCGTGAGCGAACTGGTCGGCGACTCCGCGGAGGTCGTCCCGGTCTCGGCGGTCAGCGGTGAGCAAGTCGATGTGCTGATCGGGGTTCTGGCCGCCGCACTACCGCCCGGGCCGGCGTATTACCCCGACGGCGAGCTGACCGATGAACCCGAAGAAACTCTGATGGCCGAGTTCATCCGGGAAGCGGCCCTGGAAGGCGCGCGCGACGAGCTGCCGCATTCGCTCGCGGTGATGATCGACGAAGTGAACCCCCGCGAGGGGCGCGACGACCTGATCGACGTGCACGCGATTCTCTTCGTCGAACGGGACAGCCAGAAAGGCATCGTGATCGGCAAGGGCGGGGAGAGGCTGCGCGAAGTGGGCACCGCCGCACGCGGTCAGATCGAGAAGCTGCTGGGCACCAAGGTGTACCTCGACCTGCGCGTCAAGGTGGCCAAGAACTGGCAGCGCGACCCGAAACAGCTTGGCCGACTTGGCTTTTGATCTGCGGTCGACTTAACGCACAGCCTCGGTCTCGGCGTTCCACCAGACCGCCGGCTGCTTGGCCGCCCAGCCGCCCACCGCCTCGAGTTCGGCGGCCAACGACACCAGCAGCGGCTCGCTGTTCGCCGGTCCCATCAGTTGCACGCCGATCGGCAATCCTTCGGAGGTGAAGCCGGCCGGAACGTTGATCGACGGCCACCCCAACACATTCCACGGCCAGGTCACCGGGCAGGCGGCGATCATCTCGCGGTCGGTGCCCAGACCGCTGAGCCCGTCGAAGGCGTCGGCCAGCGGGGGAGGCAACGCCGTCGTCGGCGCCAACACCACGTCGACAATGCGGAAGATCGAGCCGACCCGCCGTTGGTTGGCGGCTTCGCTCGTCCGGGCGGCCCGCAGGATCTGCTGCGAGAGCAACCGGCCCATCCGCATATTGGCCAGCGTCCGGCGGTCGAACTCGACACCGTCACCCAACCGCTCGGCCCAGTCCAGCAACCCTGATGTGGACCGCGACAGAAAGTTCCAGGACAGCCGCAACCCGTAATCGGGATTGCCCTCGACCACGCTGTGCCCCAACTGTCGAAGCTGATCTCCCACCGATTCCAGCGCAGCCTCGATCTCCGGATCCAGTCGAGCCGGAAAGGCGGTGAAGGGGAACCGGGTCGACAGCGCGATGCGCAGGGAGCCGGGCGCGATACCGACGTGATCGGACACCGTCACCGGCCGCGGCTTGTGCAGGTCGCCGTCGACGTTGCCGGAGGCCGCATCGAGCACCAACGCCGCGTCGGCGACCGTGCGGGCCAGCACGCCGTTGACCGTGATCCCGTTGAACGCCTCGCGCAGCGGCCAGGTCGAGATGCGGCCACGCTGAGGCTTGATGCCGACCAAATGGGTCCAGGCCGCCGGGATGCGGACGCTGCCCGCCCCGTCGGAGCCGATCGCCGCGGTCACCAGACCGGCGGCCACCGCGGCCGCGCTACCACCCGAGGATCCGCCCGGCGTGTGCCGGCGCGACCACGGGTTGCGGGTGTGGCCGAATGCTGGCCCACTCGTGAACGGCCACTGGCCCAGCTCGCAGGTGTTGGTCTTCCCGACGACCACCGCGCCAGCCGCCTTGAGGCGGCGCACCACCTCGGCGTCCTGGGTGGCCGGCTGGACATAGCCGGACGTGCCGAAACAGGTGGGCTGACCGGCGACGTCGACGTCGTCCTTGACCGCGATCGGCACACCGAGCAGCGGCGCCTGGTCGCCGTCGGCGCGGCGCCGGTCGGCCGCGGCGGCGTCGGCGAGTGCCGACGCGGTGAGCACCACGCGGAAGGCGTTCAGCGTCGACTGGCTCAGCTCGATGGCGTGCAGCGAGCGGCGGACCAGCTCGACAGAGGTCACTTCACCGCTGGCCAACTGGTAGAGCTGGTCGGTCAGCGTCGGAAAACGGCGGTCGGTGGAGTTACTCATCGGTACCGACATTATCGGCGCGTGCGCGGGGCGCCGTCGCAACCTGGTGCCAAACTGGTCCCCATGCGGCTGTATCGGGATCGAGCGGTGGTGCTGCGCCAGCACAAGCTCGGCGAAGCCGACCGGATCGTCACCCTGCTCACCCGCGACAATGGGCTGGTTCGCGCGGTGGCCAAAGGGGTGCGCCGCACCCGCAGCAAATTCGGTGCGCGACTGGAACCGTTCGCGCATATCGACGTCCAACTTCACCCTGGCCGCAATCTCGACATCGTCACGCAGGTCGTTTCGCTTGACGCGTTCGCCACCGACATCGTCAGCGACTACGGCCGCTACACCAGTGCGTGCGCGATGCTGGAAACCGCCGAGCGTCTCGCCGGCGAGGAGCGGGCACCGTCGCCGGAACTGCACCGCCTCACGGTCAGTGCGCTGCGGGCGGTCGCCGACGGCACCCGGCCCCGCGAGCTGGTGCTGGATGCCTATCTACTGCGGGCCATGGGCATCGCCGGGTGGGCCCCGGCGCTGACCGAGTGCGCGCGTTGCGCCACGCCGGGCCCACACCGGGCGTTTCACGTCGCCGCGGGCGGCAGCGTGTGCAGCTTCTGCCGCCCCGCCGGTGCGACGACACCGCCGCTGGGTGTGCTGGATCTGATGGCAGCGCTGCGCGACGGCGATTGGGAAGCGGCGGAGGGCACGCCGCAATCAGCCCGTAGCCACGTCAGCGGTTTGGTGGCCGCTCACCTGCAATGGCATTTGGAGCGGCAGTTGCGCACATTGCCGTTGGTCGAGCGGATGCGACGGGTTGACGTGCTCGATCAGAGCCTCCTCGACCGTCGGGTAGCTCTGGTCAGGCAGGATGTGGCGCATGGAGACGAGCCGGGTGAGCCGCTCAGAGCGGAGGGCTGAGCGCAAGCGGAAGTCTGACTTCCCGCAGCTCGCCCCGGCGCCAGATGACTATCCCGTCTTCCCCGACACGTCGACGTGGCCGGTGGTTTTCCCGCCGTTGCCGCCCTCGCCGGACGGCGGCCCCCGTCGGCCACCGCAGCACATCTCCAAGGCGGTCGCCCCGCCGATTCCGACTGACCAGCTGCCCAATCATGTTGCGATCGTGATGGACGGCAACGGCCGCTGGGCCACCCAGCGCGGCCTGCCGCGGGTTGAAGGCCACAAGATGGGCGAGGCGGTCGTCATCGATATCGTCTGTGGCGCAATTGAAATCGGCATCAAATGGCTCAGCCTCTACGCGTTCTCCACCGAGAACTGGAAGCGCTCCGCCGACGAAGTCCGTTTCCTGATGGGATTCAACCGCGACGTGGTGCGACGCCGCCGGGTGAACCTCAACGATATGGGCGTGAAGATCCGTTGGGTGGGTTCGCGGCCGCGCCTGTGGCGCAGCGTCATCAACGAGTTGGCGATCGCCGAGGAGGAGACCCTGAACAACGACGTGATCACGGTCAACTACTGCGTCAACTACGGTGGCCGCACCGAAATCGCCGAAGCGGCAAGGGATATTGCGCGTGAGGCGGCTGCCGGCAAGCTCAACCCCGAACGGGTCAACGAGGCGACGATCGCGCGACATCTGCACCGCCCGGACATTCCCGATGTGGATTTGCTGCTGCGTACCTCGGGGGAGCAGCGGACCAGTAACTTCATGCTCTGGCAGGCGGCGTACGCCGAGTACATCTTTCAGGACACGCTCTGGCCCGACTACGACCGTCGCGACCTGTGGGCGGCCTGCGAGGAGTACGCATTGCGGCATCGACGGTTCGGGACGGCGTGATGTCGTCGTTGCAGGAGCGGTTACTGGCCGTGCTCTCCGAGGTGCTGCCCGCCGATGCCGAATCCGACGGCGCGCTGACCGTCCACCACGGTGGCACCATCGCGTCATTGCGGGTGGTGACCATCAACGACGACCTCGACCTGGTCTCGCTGACCCAAATGGTGGCGTGGGATCTCTTGCTGAACAAGAAGATTCGCGACAGGGTCGCCGAGCAGTCGCGCACCACCCTGCTGGGGTCGGTGACGCTGACCGAAAAGGCGGGCAAGGCCGCAGACGTGGTGTTGCGCTACAACTTTCCCGGCAACGGCCTCAACGACGAGGCGCTGCGCACGCTGATCCTGATGGTGCTCGACAAAGGCGCCGAAATCCGCCGTGCGGTAACGACTTAGCGGCAGTCCGAGCAGGTGCCGTAGATCTCGATGGTGTGACTGACGTCGGAGTACCCGTGTTTGGTGGCCACTTCAGCCGCCCACGCTTCGACCTCACGGTCGCCCACCTCGACAGTCGACCCGCAACTACGGCAGACCAGGTGGTGGTGATGGTGTTCCGAGCACCGGCGGTAGACCGATTCCCCGGTGTCATTGCGCAGCGTGTCGAGTAGGCCGGCGCCGGCCATCGACTGCAGCGTTCGGTAGACGGTGGTCAGACCGATGTTGTCGCCGCGGCGGCGCAGCTCGTCGTGCAGCTCCTGGGCCGAGCGGAAATCATCCAGCGTGTCGAGCAATTCCGCGATCGCCGCCCGCTGCCGCGTGGCACGAACGCCGGCCTGGGTGGTCACTTGTCCTCCCCGGCGTGCGCGACGGCATCGACCACGATGTGCGCCAGGTGGTGATCGACCAGCCGGTAGAGCACTTCTCGGCCGGACCGCTCCCCGGTGACCACGCCCGCGGCCTTGAGGATCTTCAGGTGCTGGCTGACCAACGGCTGCGGCACCCCGAGCGCGTCGACCAGCTCATGCACGCAGCGCTGGGAAGCCTGCAGCTGCAGCACGATGGCGATCCGCACCGGAGCGGCCAAGGCGCGCAGCAGCTCGCCGGCGGCATCGAGGATCTCCCGCGGCGGCGGGGACGGCAGTTCGGCGGAGTCGCTGTGCCGGTGCTCGCCGAGCAGTTCATCGCCGTCGGCTGCGGTGGAGGATGAGAGAGACATGCTGCCTCCACTGTCACATGCACAACCACGCATGTCAAAGAGCGCAGGGCGGATCGCTACGATGACGGATCGTCCGCGTTTCACAACAACAGGAGTCCTCACCTCGTGGCGTCCGTCATCGACACCATCGTCAACCTCGCCAAACGGCGTGGCCTGGTCTATCCCGCCGGCGAGATCTACGGCGGGACCAAATCGGCGTGGGACTACGGGCCGCTGGGAGTGGAACTCAAGGAGAACATCAAGCGGCAGTGGTGGCGCTCGGTCGTGACCGGTCGCGACGACGTCGTCGGCCTGGACTCCTCGATCATCCTGCCGCGTGAGGTATGGGTGGCCTCCGGCCACGTCGAGGTCTTCAACGACCCGCTGGTCGAATGTCTGAACTGCCACAAGCGGCACCGGCAAGACCACATGCAGGAGGCCTACGCCCTCAAGAAGGGTGTGCGAGCCAGACTCAGTGCCGATGAGCGAGATCGTCTGCCCCGACTGCGGCACCAAGGGTCAGTGGACCGAGCCGCGCGAATTCAACATGATGCTCAAGACCTACCTCGGCCCGATCGAGACCGAGGAGGGGCTGCACTATCTGCGGCCCGAGACCGCGCAGGGCATCTTCGTGAACTTCGCCAACGTGGTGACGACGTCGCGCCGCAAGCCGCCGTTCGGCATCGGCCAGATCGGCAAGAGCTTCCGCAACGAGATCACGCCGGGCAACTTCATCTTCCGCACCCGCGAGTTCGAGCAGATGGAGATGGAGTTCTTCGTCGAGCCGTCGACCGCCGCGGAATGGCACCAGTACTGGATCGACACCCGCCACCAGTGGTACGTCGATCTCGGCATCAACCCGGAGAACCTCCGCCTCTACGAGCACGCCGCAGACAAGCTGTCGCATTATTCAGATCGCACGGTCGATATCGAGTACAAGTTCGGCTTCTCCGGCAACCCGTGGGGTGAGCTCGAGGGTGTGGCCAACCGCACCGACTTCGACTTGTCCACGCACGCAAAGCATTCCGGTGTCGACCTGTCCTACTACGACCAGGCCAACGACACCCGCTACACGCCGTACGTGATCGAACCGGCGGCTGGGTTGACCCGCTCGTTCATGGCGTTCTTGATCGACGCGTACCACGAGGACGAAGCGCCCAATGCCAAAGGCGGCGTGGACAAGCGGACCGTCTTGCGCCTCGATCCGCGGTTGGCGCCGGTCAAGGCCGCGGTGCTGCCGCTGTCCCGGCACGCCGACCTGAGCCCCAAAGCCCGCGATCTGGCCGCCGAGTTGCGCAAGTACTGGAACGTCGAATTCGACGACGCCGGCGCGATCGGCCGCCGTTACCGGCGCCAGGACGAGATCGGCACGCCCTACTGCGTGACGCTGGACTTCGACTCACTCGACGATCACGCGGTCACGATCCGCGAACGCGACGCCATGACGCAGGAACGGGTGGCGATCGACGGGGTGGTCGACTATCTGGGTTCGCGCCTGCGGGGCTGCTGAAGAAATTTTCGCGAATCTCTCCCCTATTGATCACATGATCAATATGATGAGGCGTCGACGCGGCGGCTCACTAGGGCGTGGTGAGCTGCCGCGTCCACCATTTTCCGGCAGAACGTCCTGCTCAGAAGCGGCCGCCGCCACCCATGAAACCGCCGTCGGAGGAACCCGAACCGCCGAACGACGTCGGGCCCCAACCGCCGCCACCGCCACCCCAGCCGCCGCCGAATCCGCCGCGCATCGCGTCGCCGAGCATGTCGCCGATGATGATGCCGCCCATCACGGCACCGGTGTGATCGCCACCGCCGTAGCGCGAGGTGTACGCCATCTGCGCGGACTGTACGTCGGACTCGGCCAGCGACTGGGCCTGCGCGGCCAGCGACGCGGCGTTGTTGACATAGGTGATCGCGGCGTTGAGGTCGGTCGACTTCGCGTCCTGCGCGGCGTCGATCTGTCGGCTCGCTTCGGACAACCGGGTCCGCGCCTCGGGCCCGACGCTGCCCCGTCGGTTGTCGATGTAGTCCGACACGGCGTGCACCCGCGACTGGGCGGTGGACAGCGCCTGTTCCAGCGTCCGGGTGAGTCTTTCGGCGGCGGCCTGCTCCTCGATGACCGCGGCCAGCAGCCGATTCAGTTCGGCGTCGGCCTTGCTCAGCGCGGTGAACGAAGCGAGTGGGTCCGCGGAGCCGCCGGTGTGTGCCGCATCGAGAGCCCTGGCCGCCGCATCCCGGGCGCCGGCCAGATCGCGCAGATGGGGTGCCTTGGTTTTCTGGGCGCTCTGCAGTGCGGTGTCGGCATGCTCGATTCCGGACTGGATGTCGGCGATCAGCGACGGCAGTGTGGCGACCGCGTGCCGGATGTCGCTGGCGGCGCTGTCGACCGCGTCGAGTAACGAACGGGCTTGTCCCAGTGACGATTCCGCGGCATGTACGGCGTCGACGAGAGCGCTCTGTTCGCCGCTGACCGGCTTGGATGCCTTCTCGCGGGCCTGGCCGAGATTCTGCTCGGCGAACGCCAGCCGGTCCTTGGCGGTCGCGACGTTGGTGGCCACCGAGGCTAGCGCGGCAGAGTCGAATTCGTTGTGCAGCTCGGTCATTCGCTGTTCTGCCGGTTCGACGCGGGCGGTCAGGTCGACGACCTGCTGGGTCAGCGCGTCCAGGCGCGACGGCGCGTTGACCACCAGGTCGCGCATCTCTTCGAAGTCCTCCCGCTGCGACTCCAGCTCGCGATCGGCGCGCGCCGCGGCGACGATCACCTCGGTCAGCAGCTCGCGCCGGCGTTGGCGGGTCTCGGGGATCGCGTCGTCGAGTTGTTGACGCACGGCGAATGCCTGGGCCAGAGCGGATTTGGCGGCGTCGACCGCTGCGGTGAACGGCTGGGTCCGCTGCTCGCCGAACTCCTCGATCGTCAGCGCGAGCTCGTTGGCGCTGGTGCGCACGGCGTTGTCGACGTCGACGACTTTCCACCGCGACAGATCGTCGAGGGCGCCCAGCGACAGGCTGGCCAACGCATCGGGGTCGGTGGCGTCGACCCGTTTGGCCGCGGCCAACTCGGCGGCCCGCCGCCGACGGCGGCGCCAACGGGTGAACACGTACAGCGCCACCACCGCGACGATGATCACGCCCAGCCCGATCAGCAGCGGCGCCGAACTGGCCGACTGCGGGCCGCGGTCCAGGCCGTTGGCCGCGGCGACCGCTGCGCCGCTCCAGTCGCCGCGGCGCAGCGCGGGCTCGATCTGGTTGCGCCGCAGATCGTCGACCTGACCGGCGCTGATCGACTTCACCCGGTTCGGAATCCGGAACGCGTAGGAGTGGTCGACGGTCGCCACGGCCAGCACCGCGTCGAAGTCGCCGAGATCGCTGGCGGCCCGCGTGCTGTCCGCCCAGCTGACGGCCGGTTGTCCGGAGAAGTTGTCGACGAACACCACCCACAGCTGGATGCGGCGGTCGGAGTACAGCTTGCCGCTGGCCGACTGAACTGCCGAGCGGCCGGCGGCGCTCAATGCGCCGACGTTGTCGGTGATGTAGCCGGACAGCCGAAACGGCGGCTGGGCGGTGGCCGACGGCGCGACCACCAGCGCGGCAATCAGCATCGCCATGAACACGGCGACAACAGCGGCGGAGGGTGCTCATGGTCGACAATCTAGCCCCGCGACGAAGCGGGTCCCAGCGCAATCGATCTGACTGGCAGACTGTGCGTCGATGACGCAGCAAGACCCCTACGACGATTTCGACCGCCAGCGGGTGGTGCCCGAGGCGCCGAAGACCGCGGGCTTGCCGGGCACCGAAGGTCAGCTCCGCACCGATTTCGCCCGCGACCGCGCGCGGGTTCTGCACAGCGCCGCGCTGCGCCGGCTCGCGGACAAGACGCAGGTCGTCGGACCGCGAGAAGGCGACACCCCCCGGACGCGACTGACCCATTCGCTGGAGGTCGCCCAGATCGGACGGGGGATGGCGATCGGACTGGGCTGCGATCCCGACCTCGTCGACATGGCCGGCCTGGCCCACGACATCGGGCACCCGCCCTACGGGCACAACGGCGAGCAGGCTCTCGACGAGTTCGCGGCCGCGCACGGTGGCTTCGAGGGGAACGCGCAGAACTTCCGGATCCTGACCAGCCTGGAGCCCAAAGTCCTTGACGAACAAGGACATAGCGTTGGTCTCAACTTGACGCGGGCGGCGTTGGACGCGGTCACCAAGTACCCATGGGCGCGGGATCAGCATCGGCGCAAGTTCGGTTTCTACGACGTCGACCACGAGGCGGCCGAGTGGATGCGCGACCGCGCCCCCGCGGATCGGCCCTGCCTGGAGGCTCAGGTGATGGACTGGGCTGACGACGTCGCCTATTCGGTGCACGACGTCGAGGACGGCGTCGTCTCCGGGCGAATCGACCTTCGCGTACTCGCCGACGATGACGAAGCCGCCGCGCTGGCCAAACTCGGCGAGCGCGACTTCGCCGGAATTCGCGCCGACGACCTGACCGCCGCGGCGCATCGGCTGGCGGGGCTCCCCGCGGTTGCCGCCGTCGGCAAGTACGACGCGACGCTGTCGGCCGCGGTCTCGCTCAAGCGGTTGACCAGCGAGCTGGTCGGCCGGTTCGCCTCGGCGGCGATCGCCGCCACCCGAGCGGACGCCGGTCCCGGACCGCTGGCCCGCTATCAGGCCGCGCTGTCCGTGCCCGAGGTGGTGCGCGCCGAGGTCGCCCTGCTGAAAACGCTGGCGTTGCAGTTCATCATGTCCGATCCGCGACACCAGGAAATCCAAGCCCGGCAACGGGATTGCATCCATCGGGTAGCCCGCGGGCTGCTGGCTGGGGCGCCCAACACGCTCGACCCGATCTTCGTCCCGGCCTTCAACGCCGCCGCCGACGACGGCGGGCGGCTACGGGTGATCGTCGACCAGATCGCCTCCTACACCGAGGGACGCCTCGAACGCATCGCGGCCGCTCAGGCGTAGACGGCCCGACTAGGGTCGGGGCCATGGTCAAGCCTTCGCTCCTTCTCGCCGCAGTGTCCGTCGCCGCGCTTAGCCGCGTGTAGCCCGCATCAGGAGCCGTCCACCGCGACTTCGACGAGCGCTCCAGCGCCGGGCGCCCAGACCCTCAGCGCGCAACTGCACACCGCCGACGGCCGGTCGGTGGCCACCGCAACCTTCGAATTCGCCAACGGCTACGCCACCGTCACCGTCAAGACGACCGCGGACAACATCCTGACGCCCGGCATTCACCACATGCACATCCACGGCGTCGGCAAGTGCGAGCCGAACTCGGTCGACCCGATGGATGGGTGGCGCGCCCGGCGACTTCCTGTCGGCCGGCATGCACTTCCAGGCGCCCGGGCACACCGGTGAGCCGATGAGCGGCGACCTGACCTCGCTGGAAGTGCGCCAAAACGGCGCGGCCTATCTGGTCACCACCACCGACGCTTTCACCAGAGACGATCTCCTGGCCGGCAGCAAGACGGCGATCCTGCTGCACGGCGCCGAGGGCAGCCCCGATGCCGAGAAGCGATTCGCCTGCGGCGTCATCGGCACCGGGTAACCGCATCCGCATCAGGGGCGGCTCTACACTGGCCCGATGGCCGGCCGTATCTCTGATCGCGATATCGCCGCCATCCGCGAACGAGTCAGCATCGAGGAAGTAGTCGGCGACTACGTTCAACTGCGCAGGGCCGGCGCGGATTCGATGAAGGGCCTCTGCCCGTTCCACGACGAGAAGTCGCCGTCGTTTCACGTGCGGCCCAACCACGGCCACTTCCACTGCTTCGGCTGCGGCGAGGGCGGCGACGTGTATGCCTTCCTCCAGAAGATCGAACACGTCAGCTTCGTCGAGGCCGTCGAGCTGCTGGCCGACCGGATCGGGCACACCATCAGCTACACCGGGGGCACGACCGCCAACGTGCAGCGCGACCGGGGAAGTCGCAGCCGGCTGACCGCCGCCAACGCCGAGGCGCAGACGTTCTATGCGGCGGCGCTGGAATCGCCGGAGGCGCAGCTGGCCCGCACGTACCTGACCGAGCGCAATTTCGACGCCGACACCGCCCGTCGCTTCGGCTGCGGCTTCGCGCCGTCGGGCTGGGACACCCTGACAAAGCATCTGCTGCGCAAGGGTTTTGAATTCAAGGAGCTCGAAGCGGCGGGCCTGTCGCGCGAGGGCCGCCGCGGTCCGATGGACCGGTTCCACCGCCGACTGCTGTGGCCGATCCGGTCGTCGTCCGGCGAGGTGATCGGGTTCGGCGCGCGACGGCTGTTCGACGACGACCCGATGGAAGCCAAGTACGTCAACACGCCGGAGACGTTGCTGTACAAGAAGTCGTCGGTGCTGTTCGGTATCGACCTGGCCAAGCGCGACATCGCCAAGGGGCACCAGGCCGTCGTCGTCGAGGGCTACACCGACGTGATGGCGATGCATCTGGCCGGGGTCACCACCGCGGTGGCATCCTGTGGTACCGCATTCGGCGAGGAGCACTTGTCGATGCTGCGCCGACTCATGATGGACGACAACTTCTTTCGCGGCGAGCTCATCTACGTGTTCGACGGCGACGAAGCGGGCCGGGCGGCCGCACTCAAGGCGTTCTCCGGCGAGCAGCAACTGGCCGGTCAGTCGTTCGTCGCGGTCGCGGCCGACGGGATGGATCCGTGCGACCTCCGCCTGGCGTCCGGCGACGGCGCGCTGCGGGATCTGGTGGCGCGACGAACTCCGTTGTTCGAGTTCGCGATTCGCACCACGTTGAGTGACATCGACTTGGACAACGCCGAAGGCCGGGTGTCAGCGCTGCGCCGTTGCGTGCCGATCGTCGCCCAGATCAAGGATCCGACGCTGCGCGACGAGTACGCGCGACAGCTGGCCGGCTGGGTCGGCTGGCCCGATGTCGCACAAGTCATCAGCCGGGCGCGCGAAGAGGCGAAAAACCCGACGGCACAAGGTCGCAGCAGGCCTCGTCGTCCCACCAACGCCGAGGCCGACGCCGGCGCAAAACCGGCCGTGCCCCGTCCCAACCCCAAGGACCCCACGCTGTGGCCGCAGCGTGAGGCGCTCAAATCGGCGCTGCAGTACCCCGCGCTGGCCGGTCCGGTGTTCGACGCGCTCACCGTCGAAAGCTTCACCCATCCCGGCTACGCCGCGGTGTGGACCGCGATCGAAGCGGCCGGTGGCGCCGCAAGCGGGGTCGGCGGCGGCGAATGGCTCGACTCGGTACGCCAGAAGGCGCTGTCACCCGCGGCTGCCGGTCTGGTCAACGAGCTCGGCGTCGAGGCCATCCGGGTCGAGGACGACGAGAGGCTGCCGCGCTACATCGCCGGTGTGTTGGCCCGGTTGCAGGAGGTCTGGGTCGGCCGACAGATCGCGGACGTGAAGTCGAAGCTGCAGCGGATGTCGCCGGTGGAGCAGGGCGACGAGTATCACGCGCTGTTCGGCGATCTGGTCGCGATGGAGGCCTACCGGCGCAGCCTGCTCGAGCAGGCCAGCGGCGACGATCTCACGGCCTAGCGCTGGGGAATATTGCTGACGACCCGCCGCGCCCGGCTACGCCGCGCTTGCGATCGTCAGTGGGACTGCTCGCGCTCGACCACGCTGGTCGCGTCGTCGATCTCGGTCAGCGTCACCATCCGCGCGTCCGGCGAGACCCGATTCGCGACCTTGCGCCGGCCGGCGTCGATCATCGACTTGGCGGCGGGGCTGCCGGTCAGTGCGCGGTAGGTACCGACGATCTGCTCGTAACGACGCCGACCGGCCTTTGTGCCCAACACATAGCCCAGTCCCAGCGCGACGACGTAGCGGATCAAAACGGTCCCTTTCGAGGTTTGGTTGGTGTGCATCCATCCTGCCCCATACCGACCAACATCCGCCCCCCGGCGGGTGATCGGTCTGGTTGGGCGTGCGCACGCCGGTACGCTAGAGTCATCACTCGTTCCGCGCCGATGTGTTCGCGGGCACCTAGCAGTCCCCTGTAGCTCAATTGGCAGAGCATTCGGCTGTTAACCGGAGGGTTGGTGGTTCGAGTCCACCCGGGGGAGCAAGTACTTTTAGTGACCGCCGAACAGGCCCCCGAGGCCCCCGCTGCTTTTGGTCGGCGTGCTCGACTTGCTCAGATAATCCGGGCAGTAGGTGCTCGATGCCAGCGCCGCGAATTTCATCGCACCGGCGCTGCTCAATCCGGGATTGAGCATGCTCAACTTGCTGACGACATCCGTTTCAGCCGCACCCTGGTTCATCATGTCGCAGGCGTATCTGCCGGCCGTGATGGCGTCTGACCCGTTGCGGAAGGTCATGCCGGCCTTACTGAGCGAGTCGATGAAGTGCGCATCGGCGGCGGGGTCCGCCGGAACTGTGGTGTTGTTCGGGTCGGGCGGATCGGCCAAGGCCGGAACCGCCAGGCCAACCATCGCGGCCGCGCTGACCAGACCGAGAAAAAGTCGCATCCAATCATTGTCGGCCACATCGACACAGTTGTCTTGTTAAGTGACCTGGCCGAGGGCTCGGAGTCGAGGTTGGATAGTGCTGTGACCACTGCCGCCGAAACCTCGATCGCCTGGGCCGACGGCGCCCTGCTGGCCATCGATCAGCGCGCACTGCCGCACGATTTGTGCTGGTTGCGGCTCACCGTCGTCGACGATGTGATCGACGCAATCAAGACGCTGGCCATCCGGGGCGCCCCGGCGCTCGGGGTGGCCGGTGCCTTCGGGGCGGCGCTGGCGGCGTACGCGCACGTCGGCGACACCGAGAAGGTGACGTCGGAGGCGCAGCGGATCGCCTCGGCCCGGCCAACCGCGGTCAATCTGGCCTGGGGCGTGCGGCGTGCTCTGGCGAGGTTGTCCGAGGGTCCCGACGCCGTGCTCGCAGAAGCCGAGCAGATGCTGGCAGAAGACGCCGGCGTCAACCGTGTGCTTGCCACTCATGCGGCCGACCTGGTGCAGCGGCTGTGCCCCGACCGTCCGCTTCGGGTGCTCACGCACTGCAACACCGGGCGGCTGGCCACCACCGCTTTCGGTACCGCGTTGGGAGCGGTGCGGGTGTTGCACGCCCGCGGCAGGGTCGCCGAGGTGCTGGTCGACGAAACCCGGCCGCTACTGCAGGGCGCGCGGCTGACCACGTGGGAGCTGGCCGAGGCCGGCATTCCGCACCGGCTGACCGTCGACTCGGCGGCGGCGTGGGCGATGGCCACCGATCAGGTCGACTGCGTGCTGGTCGGCGCGGACCGCGTCACCGCCGACGGCTCGGTCGCGAACAAGATCGGCACCTACGCGCTGGCCGTCGCCGCGCACCGGCACGGGATTCCGTTCATCGTTGTCGCACCCGAATCGACACGGGACTCAGCGACCGCGACGGGGCGGGAGATTGTCGTCGAACAGCGGGCCGCGAATGAAATCACCCAGGTCGGCGGTGTCGCCGTCGCCCCGGACCGGACCGACGCATTCAACCCCGCCTTCGATGTCACCCCGCCCGAGCTGATCACCGCGGTCGTTACTGAGAACGGCCCGATCGGCGAGCCGAATACCGCTGCGGGCCAACAGATCGCCGACATCGCGCAAAGCTTGTATGCCCGCGGCTGGATGCCGGGTACCGCAGGCAACATCTCGGTGCGCCGGGGTCAGACGGCGGTCATCACCGGCAGCGGGCTGTCCAAGGGCGAGCTGACCGCCGGCGACATGGTGACCGTCGGCGTCGCCGATTCGGAGCCGCTGTCGGGTGGCCGCCGCCCGTCGGCAGAAACCGCCATCCACACCGCGATCTACCGGGCCACCGGCGCCGACGCGGTGGTGCACGTGCACGCGCCGCACGCGACCGCCCAAACCGCGGGCGCTGCAGAGGCTTTGACGTTCACCGGTTACGAGCTGATCAAAGGACTCGGCACGACCGAGACCATCACCATCCCGGTATTCACGAACCACTCCGACGTCGCGCGCATCGGTGACGACATCGAGCAGCACCTGACCGGGCATCCGCAGGCTCCGCCGGTGTTGTTCATCGCCGGCCACGGGATCACCGCGTGGGGCGCCGATCTCGCCCAAGCCCGCGACCGGATCGAATGTCTGGAAGCGATGTGCGAGTTGGTGACACTGACCGGACGGCGGGAGATAGGGATCGAATGACACTGCTGCAGGTGATGGCTGACAACGACGCCGACGAGGTGCGGCTGCGCACCGACGACGCGGATTTGATTCGTAACGAACTCGCCACGCGGGGAATCGCTTTCGACCGTAATCCCGTCGACCCGAACCTCGACGCGACCCAGTCGGCTGAGCGGATCTTGGCCGAGCATGCCGAGCAGGTTGCCGCCGTCAACGCCGAGGATCGCTACCGCCACATCGATGTGGCCGCCGTGCACCCCGATCACCGCGACCCCGAGTGGCGCGCCCATGCGGCCACCGCGCGATCGAAGTTCCTCGCCGAGCACCGCCATGCCGAAGACGAAGTGCGCTTCTTTGTGGCCGGGCGAGCTTGCTTCTATCTGCATCTGGAGCCCGAAGTCTTCGCGGTGGTATGCGAAGGCGGCGACCTGCTGACGGTGCCCGCGGGGACCCGGCACTGGTTCGACATGGGTTCGGATCCGAGCTTCGCAGCGATTCGATTCTTCGAGCAGGAAGACGGCTGGGTCGGCGACTTCACCGGCGACGCGATCGGGGAGCGCTTTCCGACCCTCGACCAACTCGTCACGACGTGACCTCCGCGATCGTCATCGACATCGAGGGCACCACCAGCCCAACCGATTCGGTCCGCGAAAAGCTCTATGACTACACCCGACGCCATCTCGGACCGTGGCTGATCCACAACCAAGGCGGTGCGGCGAAGCCGGTGATCGCCGAGAGCCGCGAATTGTCCGGCCAGGCTGACGCCGGCACTCGATGAGATCGTCCTGCCGGCAAGGTGACCGTCACCCGTGAACAGGCAAATCTTCAACTCACGTTGATTTCAAATTGCTGCCTTTCGCCGCCACCGGGAAACTTAAACAAGGCATGCGTCATTAGGGGATGGAGCGCAGAATCGATGATCTTCACGCAGCACTACTTGGATTGCCTGTCGCAGGGGTCGTATCTCATCGGTGACGAGACGACCGGACGGGCGGTTGTCGTAGACCCGCGGCGCGATATCGATGTGTATCTCACCGAAGCCGCTGAACACGGGCTGCAGATCGAACGGGTCATCGAAACGCATATCCACGCCGATTTCCTCACCGGCCACTTGGAGTTGGCCGCCGCCACCGGAGCCCAGATCAGCTACGGCGAAGAAGCCGAATTAGAATTCCCGGTGGTTTCTTTGCACGATGGACAGCGAATCTCGTTGGGCGAAATCACCTTAGAAATTCTCGCAACACCGGGCCATACCCCGGAGTCGATCTCCGTCGTGGTCTACGAGCACCCTGACGACGAGGTGCCCTACGGCGTACTCACCGGCGACACCTTGTTCGTCGGCGATGTGGGACGGCCGGACCTGCTGTCCGGCGAAGGCCTTTCATCTGAGGAGTTGGCGCGTTCGCTCTATAACTCGCTGCATGACAAACTGCTGAAGCTGCCCGACGCCACTCGTGTCTTCCCCGCGCACGGTGCCGGCTCGGCATGCGGCAAGTCGATGTCCAGCGAGACCAGTTCGACGATCGGCGACCAGCGCCGCGACAACTACGCCCTGCAGTTTTCCGACATCGATGAGTTTGTCGCCTCGATCACCGAGGGTCAGTCGCCGCAGCCGCATTATTTCGAGTTCGACTCGGTGCGCAACCGCGAGCAGCGCCCATTGTTCGACGACGGCGCGCCGACCTTGCTGAGCATCGACGAGGTGCGCAGGCACGCGGCAGTGGGAGCGATCCTGCTGGATGCTCGAGACCCGGCCGAATACGCCCGCGGCCACCTGCGGGGTGCGGTCAACGTCGGGCTGGAAGGCCGGTTCGCCGAGAGCGCAGGTCAGGTTTTTCCGCCCGACCGCGACATCGTCCTCGTCGGTGACGCCGGGACCTCACAGGAGTCCAAAATTCGTCTGGCCCGCGTCGGCTTGGACCGCGTCGTCGGCCAATTAGACGATCTGGCCAGTGTTTTCACGCGGCACCCGGACTTGGTCGAGACCGCGGCACGCTTTACGCCGGAGCAGTTAGTCGAATTGCTCAACGACGAACCCAGCCTGCAGGTCGTCGATGTGCGCAACCCGGGGGAGACCGAGGACGGCGTAGTCCGGGGGGCGCACGAGATTCCGCTGCCGACGCTGACTGATTCGTTCGAAAGCCTGGACCCCACAGCGCCTGTGGTCACGTACTGCGCCAGCGGTTACCGCTCGCTGGTGGCCGCGAGTGTGCTGCGTGCCGCGGGCTTCGAGAATGTGGGCGACCTGCTCGGCGGGTACGGCGCCTGGGATGAGTCGGGCGCAGCCTAGATAGAGAAGTCCTCGCCGTGCCACACGCCGGCTTCCGGCGGTCGGATGACGCGGTCGGTCTGCGGCGTATGGGCTTGCGACTCGAGCTTGGCGACCCTGGTGAGCAGCGACTGCAGGCTGATGCCGACCAGGTCGGGGATCGACGCGTCGCTGCCACTCGAGCCGTGGTGGCTGATGGCCTGGCCGGGAACTCCGACGACGACGGCGCTGCTCGGAACTTCCTTGACCACAACGGCATTGGCGCCAATCCGGCTGTCGTCGCCGACTTTGATCGCGCCGAGGACTTTCGCGCCGGCGCCGATGACCACCCGGTCGCCGATGGTGGGGTGGCGCTTTCCGGTCTCTGCGCCGGTTCCTCCGAGCGTGACGCCGTGGTAGATGGTGACGTCGTCGCCCACCTCTGCGGTCTCGCCGATCACCACGCCGGTCGCGTGGTCGATGAACAGGCCGGTCCCCAGGATCGCGCCGGGATGGATGTCCACCCCGGTAAGGATTCGGGTGATCTCAGCGATCGTGCGGGCGGTCACTTTCGCGCCGCGGCCCCACAGCCAGTGGCTGACTCGGTGACCCCAAATGGCATGCACGCCTGGATAGGCGAACACCACTTGCAGCGTGCTGGGGACGGCGGGATCGCGGTCTTTGGCCGCTTGGATGTCCCCCCGGAACGCGGCGAGCACGTCTAGTCCGCCAAGTCGGAGAACAGCACGGTGCTCAAATACCGTTCACCGGACGAGGGCAGGACCACGACCACGACTGCTTGCCCTTGTTTTCCGGGCGGCGAGCCACTTCCAGTGCGGCGACGACCGCGGCGCCCGACGAGATCCCGACCAGCAGGCCCTCTTCGGTGGCCAGGCGTCGGGCCAAGCCGAGCGCATGGTCGTTGCCGACGGCGATGATCTCGTCGACAACGTCCTCGTCATACACCGGCGGGACGAACCCGGCGCCGATGCCCTGAATGGGGTGGGGCCCCTTCTGCCCACCGGACAGCACCGGCGACGCGGCCGGCTCGACCGCGATCACCTTCACGTCCGGGTTGCGTTCCTTCAGCACCTGTCCGACACCGGTGATCGTGCCCCCGGTGCCGACACCCGCGATGAAAAAGTCGATCTTGCCGTCCGTTTGCTTCCACACCTCTTCGGCAGTGGTGGCACGGTGAATCGCCGGGTTGGCCGGGTTCTCGAACTGCTGCGGCACGAAGTACCGCTGGTCGCTCTTGGCCAGCTCCTCAGCCTTCGCGATCGCGCCCGGCATGCCGTCTTTACCCGGAGTCAGAACGAGCTCGGCGCCGTACGCGCGCAACAACACTCGGCGCTCGATGCTCATGGTGTCCGGCATGGTCAGGACGAGCTTGTAGCCGCGTGCCGCCGCAACCATCGCCAGTGCGATACCGGTGTTGCCGCTCGTGGGCTCGAGGATGATGGTGTCCGGCTTGATCAACCCGGCCTCTTCGGCGGCGTCGAGCATGGCAACCCCGATGCGGTCCTTGACGCTGCCCCCGGGATTGAAGTACTCCAGCTTGGCGATCACATCGGCAACGGCGCCCTCAGTTACCCGGCGCAGCCGCACCAGCGGCGTGTTTCCGACTAGTTGTGTGACGTCTTCGGCAATGCTCATTTACGATTCGCTCCCACGGTCGCGGATCAAAGGTCGTCGGTCTCCCAGCTTATGTCGAACTCTATGGCCGTCTCAGTGGGGATGGCTAGCGCAACCGGGGTGAACCGTTGTGCCGTGGGGTCCAACGCCACGCCGGTCAGGACGCGTCCATGCAGATTGTCCGGAGTTTTCGCGGTCAGTGTTGCCGTCGAGGTGCCGGGCGCCGGGCGAAGGTAAAAGTCGGTCCGCGGCTTGATCGCATCGATGGAAAATCCATCCGCGTCCACGAGGCGGTGCTCGTCTGAGGCGACGAGCGTCAGCGGGGCAGTTATCTGAAAGGGGCCGACCAGATCGGAGTCGGCGACGGCATGGGTGGCGACCAGCGCGGGCACACCCGCGTTTTTCGGTGCTGAGCGAGCGGCCTTGCGCGCGCCGGCGAGCAGGTAGTTGTACAGGTGCACCACCTTGTCGGAGTTGCGGTAGTGCCGGGCACCGGTCAGCCAGAAGCTGACCCGCTCGATTCTCGGCTTGCCGGTCTCTGACGTGGCGATCAGCCGGTAATAGCGGTGCCCGCGGCCGCCGCGGCCGTGGCTGCTGGCCGACAGGGTGCTGCCTTCGCCGAGTGTGCGTTGATACCGGCCCGCGTCGGGACCGGTTGTGAGCAATGATCCCGAAACATCTTGCCAGACGACACCATTGGAGGATTTCTGCAGTGTGAGCACCACCGAGGCGTCAGCTGCGGTCCACACGGTATAGCCGCCGAGCTGCGGCTCGCCGTCGAATTCGAAGGTGGTGACGGCCCCGCGGGCGCGATGCACGGCGATCGGAACGTTGAGCGGCCGAGTGTCCAGGGCCAATCCGTTGGTCAAGAACCAGATTGCGGCCTGGGTGGCGGCGATCGCCTCGTGCTCGCTGATGTTGGCCTGGCCGATCGGGTACCCGGCCTCGCGAACGCGACGGCTCAGCTCGGCCGTGGGCAGCAGGGGATAGGAGTGCCGCAAGATCCAGTCGACCTCGGCCTCCTTGCGGAAGCCCGTAGGTGAGGCAGGTCCGACCATGTCCCCGGCTGGTAGCGCGACGGGTGAAGGGGCGAGACGCCGGTGAAGTCGAGGGAGTAGGCGGGCACGTTGGGATTGAGCCGAATCAGGTCGGTGCGCGCCCAGCTGCCATCGGTGAACGCGATTTTCTCCACCGTGTGCGAATAAGTGCCGCCGCGGTACCGAGTCATCGACGTCAGCTCGGTCGCCGGCCGGATCGCGACGCGGCTGTCAGTCGCTATCGGGCCCGCCGTACGGTGGGTGGGAAACAGAACAGTCATTGTTGCTTGAGCTTCCTGAAAGACTTTGTAGCGGTGCGCATTTCGATTCCACCGACCATGCGGAGGTAATCGCCCTAGAGCGGGGAAGCGCGAAGATTTCTACAGCGTCAGAAGGGCGTCAGGAAATCAACGACAACAACAGCAACAACAGGTCACGGCGAGGCAGCGCGAGGGAACGAGGCGCGGCTGTGCGGCGTGTTGCATAGCGCCACTATAGGGCAAGATTTGCGGTGAGCAGCAGGTGTACCAACACCGCACCCCGCCTATTGAAAAAATCACGGTGAGTTTTAGACTTGGCAAGGCTCGGTGCGGCGCCCTCGGTCGGTCAGCATCCCGCGATCCGACCTCCGACCAGCACTCCACGACGGAAGGACCACGATGACGTCGGCTCAAAACGAGTCACAGGCACTCGGCGACCTCGGCGCCAGGCAGCTAGCGAACGCCACCAAGACTGTTCCCCAGCTTTCCACCATTACTCCGCGCTGGCTGTTGCACCTGCTCAGCTGGGTACCGGTGGAGGCGGGTATCTACCGGGTCAACCGGGTGGTCAACCCGGAGCAGGTCGCGGTCAAGGCCGAAGACGGTGCGGGTACTGAAGGTCCGCTTCCCGAAACGCATGTCGACTACGAGACCAGCCCCCGCGAATACACGCTGCGGACGATCGCCACGCTGCTCGACGTCCACACCCGGGTCTCCGACCTGTACTCCAGCCCGCATGACCAAGTCGCCCAGCAGTTGCGACTGACCATCGAGACGATCAAAGAGCGCCAAGAGTCCGAGCTGGTCAACAGCCCGGAGTACGGACTGCTCGCCCAGGCGACGCCCGAGCAGACCATTCAGACGCTGGCCGGTCGCGCCGACCCCCGACGACCTCGACGCGCTGATCACCAAGGTGTGGAAGACGCCGAGCTTCTTCCTGACCCATCCGCTCGGTGTCGCCGCGTTCGGTCGCGAAGCCACCCGTCGCGGAGTGCCGCCGCCAGTCGTGAGCCTGTTCGGCGCGCAGTTCATCACCTGGCGCGGCATCCCGATCATTCCGTCGGACAAGGTGCCGGTGGAGAAGGCGAAGACCAAATTCATCCTGGTTCGCACCGGTGAGGAGCGTCAGGGTGTGGTGGGGCTGTTCCAGCCCGGTCTGGTCGGCGAGCAGGCGCCTGGCTTGTCGGTGCGGTTCACCGGCATCAACGAGTCGGCGATCGCCCGCTACCTGGTGACGCTGTACAACTCCTTGGCCGTGCTCACCGACGACGCCCTCGCCGTTCTCGATGGCGTTGCCGTGGACCGATTCCATGAGTACAAGTGAGCACCGCGCGGTAGACGCCGAAAGCGACCTGCCTCTTAGCTCTGCGGAACTCTCGGCGCTGGCCAGCCAGCTCTACGCAGCCAGCATCCGGCCCGGTTTCGACAGTCCACCGCAGTCGGCACCGGTTGCCCCACGGGGCAACGCACCCGACACCACAACGGCTGCTTCAGCAGGTCACACGGCATTTGGTTCCGCGGATCAGTACCCGACCCCGGTTCCGCTGCTCGGTGTCTCCGACGTCTACCTTCCAGCTCCGACGTCCCCGGCACCGGAGCCGCCACCACAGGCGGTTCCGGTAGCCCCGCGGGGCAACGTGCCGGATACGACGGCAGGCCCGTCCACCGCGGCTACGTCCGGAAGCATCATCGATCCGTTCGTGCCGGCTTACCTGAGCGCCTTCGCGGTGCCCACCCAGGGCATCGTCCCGACGCTGCCGGGAGTGCTGGCCGGAGGAGTGCCGTCTGTTCCGGTCGCTCCCCGCGGTTCGGTGCCGTCGTGGCCAACAGGTGCGCCGTCGGTCCCCGAGCTGGGGTGGACGGACAAGGTACTCGTCGCGCCGGATGCGCCGGCCGGTGATGAGGGCAACTACCACTTCCTCACCGCCAACGACCCGGTGCCGCAGCTGACCGACGACCACGAGGTGTTCGACGTCAACGCGGTGCGGGCGGATTTCCCGATCCTCAAGGAGGTCATCAACGGAAAGCCGCTGATCTGGTTCGACAACGCGGCCACCACGCAGAAGCCGCAGGTGGTGATCGACCGGCTGGTGAAGTTCTACTCGCACGAGAACTCGAACATTCACCGCGCCGCACACGAATTAGCGGCGCGGGCCACCGATGCCTACGAGGAGGCGCGGGACACCGTTGCCGAATTCATCGGCGCGCCCGAGCTCGGACAACATCGTGTTCACCCGCGGCACCACCGAGGCGATCAACCTGGTCGCACACGCGTGGGGCGGTAAGCACCTGCAGCCGGGTGATGAGATCGTCATCACCCACCTGGAGCATCACGCGAATATCGTTCCCTGGCAGTTGATTTCGCAGAAGACCGGAGCGATCCTCAAGGTGGCTCCGATCGACGACGCAGGCAACCTGCTGCTGAACGAATTCGAACAGCTGCTGGGTCCGCGGACCAAACTGGTTGCGGCCAGCCAGGTCTCTAACGCACTCGGAACGGTGGTGCCGGTCGACAAGATCGTCGAACTGGGCCATCGCTACGGCGCCCGGGTGCTGATCGACGGCGCGCAGTCGATCCAGCACATCCCGACCAACGTCGCCGAACTAGGTGCGGATTTCTACGTGTTCTCCGGGCACAAGATCTACGGGCCGACCGGGATCGGGGCGCTGTACGGAACCGACGAAGCCCTGACCGAGACACCGCCGTGGCAGGGCGGCGGCCACATGATCGCCGACGTCACCCTGGAGCGCTCGCTGTATCAGGGTCCGCCGTTCAAGTTCGAGGCCGGCACCGGCAACATCGCCGATGCGGTAGGCCTGACCGAGGCGCTGCGCTACGTGCAGCGGCTGGGCATCGAACGCATCGCGGCCTACGAGCAGACCCTGCTCGAGTACGCGACGCCACGGTTGGCCGACATCCCTGGCGTCCGCCTGGTGGGCACCGCCGTGGAGAAGGCCAGCGTGCTGTCGTTCGTGCTGGCCGGTCACGAGCCGCTGGAGGTGGGCAAGGCGCTGAACGCCGAAGGGATCGCGGTGCGCGCGGGACATCACTGCGCGCAACCCGCTCTGCGGCGGTTGGGGCTGGAGGCGACGGTGCGCCCGTCGTTCTCCTTCTACAACACCCACGAGGAGATCGACGTCTTCCTCAAGGCGGTGCGGCGCATCGCCGACGGCGGCGCAAGAGTCGGCTGAGTTGTCTCTCAAGCCCGGCACGCGGTGGACACCGCCTGCCGGGCTTGTTGGCGTTGAGGGCGTTTGCGCAGCTCATTGCACGATTTCCGGCGCATCCGCCGGCCCCGGCCAACATATTTTCTTGCTGAGTAGAACCCTCCCGCGCGCCTCGATACATCCGTAAGTTTCCGTCGTGGTCTATGCGTACAGTCGGCCCACGGCATCGCCGTCGTGCTTCTGTGCGCGCGCGCACCTACTGACAGTAGGGTGACCGAAACTTCCCGAAGCCAGAGGAGCGCGATGAGTCGCATCGAGAGTCCAGCGAAGCGAGCAAACTCGATGAACGCCGCAATCATCGCAAGTCCAATGGTTGACGTCAGCGGATCGATGCCTGATCAACGTCCAGTTTCCAGTCGAGTCGGACGCTTCGGCCGAGCTACCGGTTCGCGCGAGCTTGAGCAAACTGGCGCGTGGTCTTGGTCACATGATCGCCGGCGGATCGGGTAAGCCGGGTGCCTGAAAAATCGGGGGGGTCGGCCCTGTCGCGGGTCGAGTGGTCGAAGCCTGCCAGTGCGGTAGGCGACTTCGTCGTCATGGCGGGCGAGACGTTCTCTGCGGCCTTCCGCCGGCCTTTCGCGCTGCGTGAACTGATCGACCAGATCTGGTTCGTCGCGAGAGTGTCGATTGTGCCGACCCTGGTGCTGTCCGTTCCCTACACCGTCCTCATCGTCTTCACGCTGAACATCGTGCTGATCGAGGTCGGCGCCGGCGACCTGTCCGGCGCCGGTGCGGCGCTGGCTTCGATCACCCAGGTCGGACCGGTGGTCACCGCGATCGTGGTGTCCGGCGCCGGTGCCACCGCGATATGTGCGGATCTGGGCGCCCGCACGATTCGTGAAGAGATCGACGCGATGAAGGTCATCGGGATCAACCCGATCCAAGCTCTCGTAGTGCCCCGGGTGATTGCTGCGACATTCGTTGCGCTGCTGCTGTATTCGGCGGTCGCGGTCGTCGGCCTCACCGGCAGTTACTTCTTCGTGGTGTACGTCCAACACGTCACGCCGGGAGCGTTCATCTTCGGAATGACCATCCTGACCGGCCTTCCGCAGGTGATCGTGTCCCTGGTCAAAGCGCTGCTGTTCGGGCTTTCGGCAGGTCTGATCGCGTGCTACAAGGGCTTATCCGTCGACGGCGGTGCGACCGGGGTGGGGAACGCGGTCAACGAGACCGTGGTGTTCGCCTTCATGGCCCTGTTCCTGATCAACATCCTGGCCACCGCGTTCGGCGTGAAGGTGTCTCCGTGACGGACCGGTGGGAGCGGCGAGCGGGCGTGAGCACGACCGACGAGGACGAAACCTACATCCCGGGTCGCGAATTCGTGAATGGAGTGGTCGACGCTGTCCGGACTCTGGGTGAGCAGACGGCGTTCATCGGTAACGCGCTCGGTTCCACTGTCGACGCGGTGCGGCGGTATCCGGGTGAAGTTCTGCGGCTGATCGCCGTCCTCGGGATGGGGACCGGGGCACTCGCCGTCATCGGCGGCACTGTGGTCATTGTCGGATTTCTGACGCTGACCACCGGCGCGCTGATCGCAGTGCAGGGCTACAACACCCTGTCCAACGTCGGAATCGAAGCCCTCACCGGGTTTTTGGGCGCGTTTCTCAACGTCCGCTTCATCGTGCCGGCAACCGCCGGGGTCGCGCTTGCCGCCACCATCGGCGCCGGTGCAACCGCGCAACTCGGGGCCATGCGCATCAACGAGGAGATCGACGCATTGGAGGCGATGGCCATCCGGCCGATCACTTACCTGGCGTCCACCCGCATCGTGGCCGGCGTCGTAGCGGTCATCCCGATCTACACCACCGCGATGCTGATGGGGTTCCTGGCGACCCGGTTCGGTACGACGATCGTCTACGGGCAATCCCGCGGTGTCTACGACCACTACTTCTCGTCGTTCCTGCACCCGACCGATCTGCTCTGGTCGTTCATCGAGGCGCTGTCGATGGCGGCCGCGGTGATGGCCATCCACACTTACTACGGCTACAACGCGACCGGCGGCCCCGCAGGAGTCGGCGAAGCAGTGGGTCGGGCAGTGCGTTCTTCGATCACTGCGGGGGTTTTCATTCTGTTGACGATCACACTGTCCGTGTACGGGCAGTCCGGCAACTTCCACTTGTCGGGGTGAGGAAGATGAGCCAAGAGACCCGGCGGCGCCGGGGGATTGACCCTATTTGGTGGGCACCGGTACTCGTTCTGGTGGTCGTCACGATCAGCACGCTGACCGCGATGGCATTCGAAGGGACGTTCAAAACCACGGTTCCGCTCACCGTCATTTCTGACCGGGCCGGGTTGGTCATGGAAGACGACGCGAAGGTCAAATTACGCGGCGTGCAGATCGGTGAAGTGGCGAAGGTCGAGTCGTATGCCGATTCGGCCGGCACGAATCTTTCGAAGTTGAAGCTGAAAATCTACCCGAACGAGTTCCGCTATCTGCCAAGCAACATCGAGGCGGAGATCAAGTCCAGCACCGCGTTCGGCGCCAAATACGTCGACCTCATCGTGCCCGCATCGGGTGCCAGCCACCGCGAACTGGCCAAAGGTGCTGTGCTACATAGCCGCAACACGACCGTCGAGGTCAACACCGTTTTCGAGAACCTGCAGTCGATCGTCCACGCGATCGATCCGGCGAAGCTGAACGGTGTGTTGTCGGCGTTGGCCGACGGCTTCCGCGGCAAGGGCGACCGCATCGGTGAGGCGATCAGCGGAGGCAACCAATTTCTGGTTGCGGTAAACCCCAAGCAAGCGACCATCCGCAAGGACTGGCAGCTGTTCGGTAAGACCGCTGCGGCTTATTCGGTTGCAGCGCAGGACATTCTGTCAACGCTTGATTCTTTTACCACGACGAGCGTCACGATCACCAAGAACAAGAAGGCGCTCGACGAGCTGCTGCTGGATGCCATCGGGTTCTCGAACGCCGGGATCAATACGATCGGCCGCAATGAGCAGAACCTGGTCAGCGCAATCAATCTGGTGGCGCCGACCTTCGAGTTGCTCGGCAAGTACTCGCCGACCTATAAGTGCACCTTCGAGGGCGCGGTGTGGTACCTCGAAAACGGTGGTCGGGCCGCGATGGGCGGCAACGGGAAGTCCCTCAACATCGACGGTGGGCTGCTCTTCGGCGACGACCCGTACCGCTTTCCCGACAACTTGCCGCGCGTGCAGGCCAAGGGTGGTCCCGGCGGCCGGCCGAGTTGTGGTTCGCTGCCTGACGCGAGTGCGAACTTCCCGGTGAAGTATCTGGTGACCGACACCGGATTCGGTACGGGACTGGACATTCGGCCTAACACCGGGATCGGTTTCCCGGGCTACGTGAACTACTTCCCGGTCACCAAGGGAACTCCTCAGCCGCCGCTGATTCGTTACCCTGGCGGTCCGGCGCCGGGCCAGGCGCCGGCCTACCCCGGACAACCGCCGTACGGTGCGCCCGACTATGCCGGAGCTGCGACGCCGCCGCTTCCGCCCGCACCGCCTCCGTCGCCCTAAGTCGCACTGACCCTCGAAAAGTAAGGAGCTGCAATGAGAACCGACGCCGGCGCCATCGCGCGTGTGGTGGCGTTCACCGTTGTCTCCCTTGCTTTCGTCTTCGTACTGGTGACGGTCTTCGGGCAGTTCCGGTTTGACTCCCGGACTTCCTACAGTGCGGTGTTCTCGAATGTCTCGGGGCTCAAAGGCGGGAACTTCGTCCGCATTGCCGGCGTCGAGGTGGGAAAGGTCAGTGACCTCAAGCTCGAGAAGGACGGCACGGTCCACGTCGACTTCGCCATCGACCAAGGGCTGCGGCTCACCGAAGGCACCAAAGCGTCGGTGCGCTACGAAAACCTCATCGGAGACCGCTATCTCGCTCTCGAGGACGGGCCCGGTCCGCCTAGGAGATTGCCCCAGAACGCCACGATCCCGTTGGCCCGCACATCGCCCGCACTCGATGTCGACGCTCTCATCGGTGGGTTCCGGCCGCTGTTCCGCGCGTTGGATCCCGACCAGGTCAACGCGCTGTCCGGCCAACTGCTGAGGGTGTTCCAGGGTGAGGGCGCGACCATCTCGTCGGTGCTCGGCGAGACCTCCGCGCTGACCACCACGCTGGCCAACCGCGACAAGCTGATCGGCGACGTGATCACCAATCTGAACGTCGTGCTGCACACCTTCGGCAACCGCGACAAGCAGTTCTCCGACGGCCTGGACAAGCTCTCGCTACTGGTCGGGGCACTGTCCGAGCGCAAGACCGATATCACCAAAGACGTGGCCTACATCAACGCCGCGACGGGTTCGGTCGCCGACTTGTTGACGCAGGCGCGCCAACCGATCAAAGACGTGATAGTGCAGACGGATCGCGTCTCGGGGCAGATCGAGTCCGATCACAATTACTTCGACGACCTCATCAGGACACTTCCCGACGTGTATCAGGTGTTGTCCCGCCAGGGTCTCTACGGCGACTACTTCGGCTTCTACATCTGCGATGCGATCCTCAAGCTCAACGGCAGAAACGGACAACCCGTGTTCGTCAAGCTGGTGAGCCAGGTAACCGGGCGGTGCTTGCCGAAAAAATGACCTCGATCAAAGACCGCATCAACGCTCTCAAAGACGAAACGGCGCAACATCAAGCCGCTCGCCGACCGTGACCGGGTCACGGTTGGTCTGGTTGGCATCGGCATCGTCGTCGCGCTGGTCGCCGCTGTCTTCTCGTACGAGAAAATCCCGTTCCTGACCGGAAAGTCCGGCTACTCCGCGTATTTCACCGAGGCGGGCGGGATCAAGCCGGACAGTGACGTGCGGGTGTCGGGACTGTCGGTCGGCCGGGTCACCAGCGTCAAACTGGACGGGACCAAAGTGCTGGTCAAATTCACCGTCGATGACGACGTCGCACTGGGCAACCGCACCGAGGCGTCGATCAAGACCGAGACCGTGCTCGGCACGAAGATGCTGGAGATAACTCCGCGAGGAGACGGAACGCTGCAAGGCGCGATCCCGGTCGAGCGCACTCGCGCGCCTTATGACTTACCGGACGCGTTGGGCGATTTGACCAGCACCATCAGCGCTCTGGACACCGCAAAGCTGTCTTCGGCGCTGACGACATTGGCGAACACGTTCAAAGACACGCCACCTGATTTGAAGGCCGCACTGGAGGGGGTTGCGCAGTTCTCCAGCACGCTGGACAACCGCGACGCGAAACTGCGCAGCCTGCTGACCAACGCGAACAAGGTCGTCGGAGTGCTGGGCAAGCGCAGCGACCAGATCGCCAACCTGGTCGATCAACGCCAATGCCTTACTGGCCGAGCTTCTGACGCAACGCAACGCGGTCGACGCGCTGATGACCAACGTCGGCGCCGCGACGCGCGAGATCTCGGCCGTCATCGGCGACAACCGAACGCAGCTCAAGCCCGCCTTGGACAAGCTCAACTCAGTGCTCGGGGTCCTGGACGACCGCAAAAAAGAACTGCAGCGCACCCTGTACCTCATCCCGAAGTACGCGATGTCGTTCGGTGAAGTGCTCGGGTCGGGACCGTTCTTCAAAGCCTCGCTGCCGAACCTGACACTGGGACAATTCGCGCAGCCGTTCACCGATGCGGCGTTCTCCGATCTGGGGCTCGACCCGAATGTGCTGCTGCCATCGCAACTTGGTTGATCCGGGCACCGGCCAGCCCGGCCTGCCGCTGCTGCCGTTGCCGTACCCGCGAACCGGACAAGGCGGCGAGCCGCGACGGACGATCCCGGATGCCATCACCGGCAACCCGGGCGATCAACCGTGCAGTGCGCCCGGCAGGCCGGGAGCTCCCGGTTGCTACCCGTTCCGGCCGCCGCCACCGGCGCCGCCGCCAGGAGGGCCGCCACCCGGCCCGCCGGCGGATCTCCAGCCGCCGCCCAAGCAGACGCCGGTGTACCAGCCGGCGCCCAATGAAGTGCCTGCGAATGGGGGTCGCTGATGGCATTCTCGAAAGTCCGTGCGCGACTTGATAACGGGGTCAAGGGCGGCGAGACATGGATTGATAATCACCGACGCGCCACCAAGATCGCGACGGCGATCAGCCTGGTGCTGACTCTGCTCGTCGGGATCAGCATGATGGTCACGCCGTGGTGGAAGCAGGTGAACCGCAACACCTACATCGCGTACTTCCCGAACACCAACGGTGTCTACATCGGCGACGAGATCCGCATTCTCGGCGTCGCTGTCGGAACGATCGAGAAGATCGAGCCGCAGCCCAACGCGGCGAAGGTGACGTTCACCGTCGAGTCGGAGTATCCGGTCCCCGCTGATGTGCGCGCGGCGATCCTGTCACCGTCACTGGTCAGTTCACGAGCGATCCAGCTTGTTCCGGTCTACTCCGGCGGCCCGAAACTTGCTGACGGCGCGACCATTCCGCAGGAGCGGACCGCGGTGCCCGTCGAGTGGGACGACCTGCGTAAGCAGTTGGAGAAGCTGACCGAATCGCTGCAGCCGACGACCGAGGGCGGGACCAGCGCGCTGGGGCAATTCGTCAACACCTCGGCCGCGAACCTGCGCGGTGAGGGAGACACCGCGCGCGACACCGTCATCAAGCTTTCGCAGGCGGTTTCGGCGCTCGGTGACCACAGCACCGACATCTTCAGCACGCTGCGCAACCTGGAGACATTCGTCTCCGCGCTGACCTCGAGCAGTGAACTGCTGGCGTCGTTCAACAAGAACTTGGCCACCATCACCACGGTGATGACCAACACGCCCAACGAGTGGGGCCAGGCCATTGCGGGATTGGACGGCGCCGTCAACGATCTGCGTCCGTTCGTCGCCGAGAACCGCGAGGCCATCGGTACGACTTTCGACCACCTCAACGAAATCACCACGGCGTTGAACGACAGCCGCCGTGACATCAAGCAGACCCTGCACGTCGCGCCCAACGTGTTCCAGAACTTCCTCAACATCTATCAACCGGCGCAGAGCGCGGTGACCGGCATTCTGGCGCTGTCGAACTTTGCCGACACCGTCCAATCCATTTGCGGGTCAATCGAGTCCGACGGCCTTGTCGGGAGGAAACAGTCGGCGCGGTTGTGCGAGCAGTATTTGTCTCCGATCATCAAAAATCGCCAGTACAACTTCCTGCCGATCGGTCTCAACCCCTTCGTGGGTGCGTCGGCACGTCCCAACGAGATCACCTACAGCGAGGACAAGCTCAACCCGCACATACCGCCGCCGGGAGCGCCGGCCGGCCCGGCCCCCGCCGATGCGGGTCCACCGCCGGTATCGCCGCAGGCACTGCCGGGTGGCGCCGTACCGCCGGGGCCGGTCGCCGTTCGTTCGACCGACCCCCACGGGGGGTTGCCGGGCTTGATGGTCCCCGCAGCCGCGCCCCTGCCGCCGGGAGGTACGCCGTGAGGCGCATAGTGGTTGCGGCACTGGTCTTTTCGTGCCTGTTCACGTTGACGGGCTGTGGCGGCTGGCGGGGCCTCAACTCGCTGCCGCTGCCGGGAACCGCAGGAAAGGGCAAGGGCGCATACACGATTCAGGCGCAACTACCCGATGTGGTTGTCATTCAGCCGAATACCCGAGTGCGGGTTGCTGACGTCAACATCGGCAACGTCACCAAGATCGAGGTCCAGGATTGGCATGCCCTGGTGACCATGCGGATCGACGGCGATATTCACCTGCCGGCGAACAGCACCGCCAAGGTGGGCCAGACCAGCCTGTTGGGCTCCATGCATATCGAGTTGGCGCCGCCGAAGGACGAACCGCCGCAAGGACAGCTCAAAAACGGCTCGGTGATTCCGCTGTCCAGAGCCGCGACCTACCCGACCACCGAGCAGACCCTCGCGTCGGTGGCGATCCTGCTCAATGGCGGCGGGCTGGGTCATATTCAAGAGCTCACAAAGACTTTCGCAACGGCGTTAACGGGTCGTGAAAAAGAGATGCGCAGCCTGTTGACCCAACTCGACATCTTCGTCTCGGAGACGAAAAAACAGACCGACGACATCATCACGGCCATCGACAGTGTCAACTCGTTGGTCGGCCAGGTGGCGGACAAAGACCCAGTGGTCGACAAGGCGCTCACCACGATCCCGCAGGCGCTGGGAGTGCTGTCCGACACGCGAAAGACACTGGTCGACGCGATCGACAAGGTGGGCCAATTCAGCGCCGTCGCCGCCTCCACGATCCAGCAGTCCAAGAAATCGCTCGTCGACAACTTCCGCAACCTCGCACCTGCGCTGCGCGAACTGGCTAATGCCGGACCCGCGCTGACCAGGGGCCTGGACTTCCTCACGACCCTGCCGTGGGTGAAAAGCACGGTCCCCAACTGGTTTCGGGGAGACTTCGCCAACATCTCACTCGTCGTCGACCTGACCTTGAGCCGCCTGGACAGCGGTTTCTTCACCGGGTCGAAGTGGGAAGGAAACCTCACCGAACTCGAGATGCAGTGGGGCCGAACGATCGGACAGATGCCCAGCCCGTACACCGCGGTCAATCCGTTGATCGCGGCCTACCACTGGGGGGGTTACTAGGATGCCAGCTTCGAGCAAGCTGCGGCTGTCGCGAGGCGTGTGGACCCAGCTGACGATTCTTGCGTCGGTCACCCTGCTCTCCATCGGCGTGATGGCATTCGGCTTCATCAAAGTGCCTGCGCTGCTTGGGGTTGGCAGATACACGGTAAAGGTCGACCTGCCGGCATCCGGCGGGTTGTACCCGACGTCGGTGGTGAACTATCGCGGCAGCGAGATCGGCAGCGTCAAGTCGGTCGACGTCACCCGCAACGGGGTTCAGGCCGTTCTCTCGCTGAAATCGGACATCGCGATTCCCCGCGACGTGACCGCCGCGGTGCACAGCCGCTCGGCGGTCGGGGAGCAATTCCTGGAGTTGACACCGCATTCCGGCACCGTGGCGGACACCGGCCCGAAATTGCGCGACGGCGATCTGATCGCGGTCGGCAAGACACAGATCCCGGTCGACATCGGGTCCCTGCTGGACACCACCAACAAGGCACTCGCGGCGATCCCGCAGGACAACCTGCACACCGTCGTCGAAGAAGCCTCCAAAGCAGTCGCGGGCCTGGGGCCCGAACTGTCCCGGCTTGTCGACGGTGGCACCGCATTGGCGATCGATGCCGGCAAGACCACCGACTCGTTCTCCCGTCTGATCGACGAATTCCCGCCGGTGGCCAGTTCGCAAGTGCGAACGTCGGATTCGATCGCGACGTGGGCGCGGCGGGTGAACGCGATCACCAGTCAGGTGAAGGCACAAGACGACAGGTTGGCAGACCTGCTCAACACTGCCGGTCCGGCGCTCGACGAAGGCACCGCGCTGTTCGACCGGTTGGCTCCCACGCTGCCTGTGCTACTGGCGAACTTGGTCAGTCTGGGCACGATCACGGTCAACTACCGGAACGATCTCGAGCAACTGTTGGTGATGTTTCCGCAGGGCACCGCGGTGATGTCGTCGATCATCGTGCCCGACCGGGTTGCCAAGATGGACTACAAAGGCATCTATCTGGACTTCAACTTGAACCTCAACTCGCCGCCACCGTGCAACGCCGGGTTCCTGCCGGTGCAACAGCAGCGCATCCCGGTGCGGGAGGACTATCCCGACCGCACCGACGGCGAGTTGTATTGCCGCATCCCGCAGAACTCCGACATGAACGTCCGCGGCGTTCGTAACGTCCCTTGCGAGACCAAGCCGGGCAAGCGCGCACCCACGGTCGAGATGTGTGAAAGCGACGAGCAATACGTCCCGCTGAACGACGGCCTGTTCTGGAAGGGCGATCCGAATGCGACATTGAGCGGGCAGGGTGTGCCGCAGTTCCCGAAGGGCGGGCCACCGTATTCGCCGGGCGAGCACTGGCACCCCCCAGTTGATCCAGCGGCGCCGAAACCGGTGCTCGCAATTCCCTACGATCCCCTGACCGGGAACTACGTCGGGCCAGACGGCCGTCACTACAGTGATTCCGACCTGGCTTTTACTTCGAAAGGCAAGACATGGCAGAGCATGATAGTGCCGCCGCGCAAGCCGAATCCGTAGCTGCCGAACCCGTCGACGCCGTTGAGGACATCGACGCCGAGGACATCGACGAGGCTGAGGCTGAGGCTGCGCTGTCAGGCACCAAAAGGGTTGTGCCGAGCTGGTTTTCGCGCATTCCCAGGCCGATCGCTGTCGGGGTTGCCATCATTGTGGCATTGCTCGGCGTAGGAGGTTGGCTGGGATTCCGCCTGCACCAAGACGATCAGGTGCGGGCGCAACGCAATCTCTACGTGCAGGTGGCGCGGCAGACCGCGATCAACCTGACCACGATCAACTACACCGAGGTCGATGCCGACATCAAGCGGGTTCTGGACTCGGCGACCGGCGACTTCCATGACGAGTTCCAAAATCGGTCGCAACCATTCGTCGAGGTGGTCAAGAAGGTTCAATCGAAAACCGAAGGCACCATCGCCGAGGCGGGGCTGCTTTCCTACAGAGGAGATCAAGCACAGGTGCTTGTCGCGATATCGGTCAAGACGTCGATGGCCGCGGCGCCGCCCGACCAAGAGCCGCGCAGGTGGCGGATGCGTCTTACGGTCGACAAGAACGGCGACAGCGCCAAGGTGTCGAAGGTCGAGTTCGTGCCGTGAGCAGTCGAACCGCCCTCAGCGTGGAGGAGGACACCGAGATGTCTGGTGACAAAGAGCCGGTCGCCGACGAGGCGTCCAACGACGACCTCGACGAGCGCGACGACCTGGCCGATGAGGCGGAGGCCGCCGACGAGGCAGACCTGCTCGACGCCGACGACGGATCCGCAGATATCGAGGAAACAGACGCGGACGACGAACCGGCGGACGCACCGGACAAGCAGGGCGCGCGACGCCCGCGGGGCCGGTTACTCATCGCGGCACTTCCCGCGCTGGCGTTGATCCTGGCCCTCGGAGTCGGTTATCTGAAATGGCTCGACGGCACGGCCCGGGAGTCCCGCGCGGCCGCCGAGCAGTCGATTCGAGCCGCCAGCGACAGCACCATCGCGATCCTGTCGTACAAGCCCGAAACCGTGGATGAGCAGTTGAGGGCCGCCGCTGATCGTCTCTCCGAACCCTTCCGCCAGCAGTACACGCAACTTGTCAACGACGTGGTTGCGCCGGGCGCCAAGCAGCAACACATTTCGGCGGTGGCCACTGTCCCTGCTGCGGCGTCGGTGTGGGCCACCGGAAAGCAGGCTGTAGTACTGGTTTTCGTCGACCAGACCACCACCATCGGTACCGATGCGCCCACCCAGAGCACGTCCAGTGTGCGCGTCAGTCTCGACAAGGTCGACGGTCGCTGGCTCATCTCGCAGTTCGACCCGGTGTAAGGAAGTCACGCAGATATGAAAAGTGTGTCGAAGAGTTTCCGGCGGCTGTCCGCCATCGCGCTGATCCTCGGGTGGTGTGCGGCGACGGCGATTGCAGGGTCGACGGGTACCACGAAGGCGGCCGGCTTCGAGAGCCTGTTGGTGCCGTCGCCATCGATGGGCCGCGACATTCCGGTGGCCTTCCTGGCGGGCGGCCCGCATGCGGCATACCTCCTGGACGGATTCAATGCCGCGCCCGATGTGAGCAACTGGGCGACGGCTGGTAATGGGTTCAACACCCTTGCCGGTAAAGGCATTTCGGTGGTAGCGCCGGCCGGCGGGGCCTACAGCATGTACACCAACTGGGAGCAGGACGGCGGCAAGCAGTGGGACACGTTCCTGTCGCAGGAGCTGCCGGACTGGCTGGCCGCCAACAAGGGCCTGGCGCCGGGTGGGCACGGCGTGGTCGGCGTCTCCCAAGGCGGATACGCGGCCGCGGCGCTGGCCACCTTCCACCCCGACCGATTCCGCTACGCCGGATCGCTGTCGGGATTTCTTGCTCCCGAGCGGACTGCCGTGGACGGCGCGATCCGGAATGCCCTCCTGCAAGGCGGCGCCGACAGCGGTGCCATGTGGGGTGCGCCTCAGTTGGGTCGCTGGAAATGGCATTCGCCGAACCAGAACGTCCAGCAGCTGGTCGATAACAACGCCCGGCTCTGGATTTACAGCCCGGGTAGTGCTGCCCCGACCGACCAGGGCGCGATGGCCGGCCTTGGGGATATCGCGCAGGGCACCAACGCGACGTTCTACTCGCACTTTCGAGACGTCGGCGGCACCAACGCTCACTTCGACCTGGGTCGCGGCGGCGGCAACGACTGGCCGACCTGGGGACGGCAGCTCAGTGCGATGTCCGGCGACCTCGCGGCGAACATCCGCTAACACCTCGAGGAATGAGACGCCATGACTGACAAGCGCATTCGCGACCTTGCACGGATCATCTCGATACCGTTGGCCGTGGGGCTCGTCGCGCCGGTCGCCGTTGCGTCGGCAGCTCCCGGGGTCCCCGGCAATAACGACCGGCTCAACAACGGCATCGTGGCCAACGTCGACACGATCAAGTTCCAGGCCGGCTGCACCACCAAGCTGTTGAAGAACCCGCAGCTGCAAGCGGCCGCGCAGCGCCACACTGTCGATGTGCTCAACAATCGGGGCCTCGACGCTGACATCGGGTCGGACGGATCGTCGGTGGCAGACCGGGCCCGTGATGCGGGATACCGCGGAACGGTCGCCGAAACGGTGGCGATCAACAATTCGCTGGCGATCAATGACCTTGATGTGATGGGCAATTGGTATTACCGCCCGGATTACATGGCGATCATGTCGAACTGCGCCAACACCCAGATCGGGGTGTGGTCGGAGAACAGCATCGACCGCAGCGTGCTCGTCGCGGTCTACGGGCGGCCGGACCAATGAGGCGGGGGATATGGCTGGCCGGGCTGATTGTCGCCGCAACAGTGACCGGCGTTGTGCCCGCACCGCAGGCGCGCGCCGTTCCGGCGCCCGACATCGAGTTCATCTACGACACCACCGTGCGCAAGCAATACAGCTTCGCGAACACGGCCGATGCGATCAGCTATGCCCACGGCATTTGCGACAAGATCACCGGCGGGGCCAGCTACGGCCAGGTCATCGGTGACGTGAAAAACGACGTTCAGCCCAACGACGAGTATTCGGCGAACTACCTGATTTCCAACGCGGTGAATATCTATTGCCCGGCCCAGTTGTGGCAGCTGCGCAATTCAGCGGGTAAGTATGTGCCGCCGCCGCCGCAGTAGTAGCTAGTTGTCGGCGTTGCCGAGGTCCGGTGCGTAGGACGGCGGAGGGTAGTTGCCCCGCAGCAGCCAAGCGAATGATGCAATGCCGTATTCAAGCTCGTCGCTCGCGTCGTAGTCGGGGTTGGGATTCATCGGGCTAACCCTTCGTCACAGATCGTCGCCTAGATACGGTAGCTGTCTGAGCCTATCGCGATGCGGCTCAGTTGTCGTTCGGCCCGGACGCGAGCCGGGAGAGCACCGTCTCGGTATCCGTTGACGCACCGCGGTTGTACGGCAGCTTCGACAGCGCCGTTCCCATCGCGCAGGTGTTGGAGACTGCGGCATACGTCAGGCCGCCGCCGACGGCCGCCGCCAGCCACTTCAGTCGTGGGATCGCGATGCTTCCGAGTACCGAGGACAACACGATCGATCCGGCGACCAGGCGGACCTGGCGTTCCAGATCCCACCGCTGAACGCCGCGGTTGACCTCATAACCTTGGTCTTCCCAGTCGCTGATCCCGTTTTCCAGGACGCTGCCACCGTCGACACCTGCGCGTTGCAGAAGCTCGTGGGCTTGGGCCGCACGTTGACCCGAGCGGCACACCAGCACGATGCCGTGGCTTTGGTCGAGTTGTTCGGCGACCTTCTGGCCGTGCTCGTTGAGAACATCGAGCGGCACATTGAAAGAGCCGTCGATGTGAGAGGTCTCGAACTCGGCGGGCGTCCGCACGTCGAGAATCCACAGCGGCGTGTCCGAAGCGAGCCGTTCACGGAGTTCATTCGAGGTGATAGCAGCGGTCATGGCTAAGCGGATACCCCGCGGGCGCGTCGTCGAGAACGTTTTGATCGCCGTGAGTTTTGCGGCGGGCAACTCGTCAAGCTTGGAGCAATGCCGAATCAGTAGCGCCCGTCTCGTCGGTGTCGGGCTGCGGCAGATTCTCCGGGTGCAACATGTCGGCGTAGCGCAGTGATTCGGGGATGCCGAACCCGTCGACCAGGACTTGCGCGTGCGGGCGTAGCAGCCGGCACCGGTCGTTGATGCCGCGGGTGACCGCCTTGGCGCGCTCGGTCGACAGGAATCGGTGCTCGACGTACCAGGCCTTGTCGTCCTCGATCACCGTCAGCGCGTAGAGGTCACACACGAGCCCGAGAACCTCACGCGCCTCATCGTTTTCGCACGTGTCGATCCCGGCGACGAACGCCTCCAACACCACCCGGTCGATGTGGGCTCGCGCAGCGTGCAGTACGTGATCCTGCACCGAGTTGAACGCGTCGAAGGCCGACATCTCTTTGGATTTGGCCTGCAGCCGGCGCGCCACCGAGGCGATGATGTATTGCTCGCGGTCCTCGAACATCTGGACCTGGGTGCCGCGGTTGAACAGGCTGCCTTCTTCTTCGTTGTCCTGTCGGGCGTCGATGACGGTTTGGATGATCGTCTCGGCCGCAGTGCGTTTCAGCACCCGTTCGCCGGCGAAGTTGGCGGCGAACCGCACCCATTCCACCGGGCTCATGCCCTTGATGTCGTCGGCGTACGCGGTCAGCAGCTCCTTGGCGACCAGCTGGGTCAGCACGTGGTTGTCACCTTCGAAGGTGGTGAACACGTCGGTGTCGGCGCGCAGCGCGATCAACCGGTTGTCGGCCATATAACCTGCACCGCCACACGCTTCGCGGGCCTCCTGGATCGCGGTGGATGCATGCCAGGTGTTGGCGGCTTTCAGGCCCGCGGCCCGAGACTCCAATTCCCGCTGCTCCTCGGCGTCGGGGGAGTCGGCGGTCTGCAGATCGTGACACTTGGCCACTAATTCGTTCTGCGCGAACTGCAATGCGTACGACTTCGCGATCAGCGGGAACAGCCGGCGCTGATGCACCAGGTAGTCCATGATCAGCACTTCGCCGTCATCGTCGGGCGCGGTGAACTGCTTGCGCTGCAAGGCATATCGGGTCGCGATGTCCAGTGCCACCCGTGCCGCGTTGCCCGCGCTGCCGCCGACGGTGATTCGCCCGCGGATCAGGGTGCCGATCATGGTGAAGAACCGGCGGTTGGGGTTCTCGATTGGTGAGGTGTAGGTGCCGTCGGCCTCGACGTCACCGTATTTGTTCAGCAGGTTGACCCGCGGCACGCGGACGTGATCGAACACGATGCGACCGTTGTCGACGCCCGGCAGACCACCTTTGTACTGACAGTCCGAAGTCGTCACGCCCGGCAGGTCGTTGCCCTCGTCGTCGCGAATCGGCACCAGAAAGCAATGCACCCCGTGGTTGACCTGCTCGCCGTTCTCGCCTGCGATGAGCTGTGCGAAAACCGCAGCGATGGTGGCGCTTTCAGCAGCGCCGCCGATGTAGTCTTTGCGTGCGTTCGGTGTCGAGGAGTGGATCACGAACTCCTCGGTGTCCGCGTCGTAAGTAGCGATGGTCTCCAGCGCCTGGACGTCGCTACCGTGACCGGTCTCGGTCATCGCGAAGCAGCCGCGCAGCTCGAGATTGATGATCTTCTTCACGTATGCCTCGTGGTGCCGCTCGGTGCCCAGATTCTCGACGGCCCCGCCGAAGAGGCCCCACTGCACACCCGCCTTGACCATCAGCGACAGATCCGACATCGCCAGCATCTCGATCGTCGTGATGGCGGCGCCGACGTTGCCGTTGCCACCGTGTTCTTTGCGGAAACTGTCGGCGGCTGCGCCCGCGGCGGCCATGATGCGCATCTGCTCAGCCACCTTGGTGCGGGCGATCACCGTGTTCGGTGTGTAGTGCGGACGGAAGATGTCTTCGGCAAGTCGCTCACGCATCTGGTTCTTCACGTCGCGCCAGCGTCCATCGAGTGAGTTGCGCAAATGTTCCGCAATGGTGGTCATACCCGACGGTAACCGATCAGAATCAAGACGCCGAGAGGGCGCGGCATCGAACTGGACGCCGCGTTAACCAACGGTGTTTATAGTTCGTCGCGCGGCCGCTGCCACGCGGTCGAGGAAAGGTGTGCCATGAGCGGGGCTTCCCGCGCGTTCAGCAAGGAGGGCGCGGTCGACGCGGAGGCCGTCGCGGCAGCGTTGCGACCGACGTTCACCGTGACGCCCGGGGCGGAGCAGACGGCCTCGCACACCTGGCTGGACACCTTTGACTGGCGCCTGCATTCGGCCGGGATCTCGCTGCAGTATGCCGACGGCGGGCCGCTGGTCCTGCAGTTTGCCGACGGTGTCCGGTTGCAGGCCCCACTGGCCGGGCTGAAGTGGCCCGCGCAGGCGCACGATCTGCCGGTCGGGCCACTGCGTGACGCGCTGGCACCGCTCATCGCGCCGCGGGCGCTGATGCCGGTTGTCACTGTCCGGTCCGCTTCGCAGGAGGCTCGGGTGCTCGATGCCGAGGAGAAAACCGTGGCCCGGCTGCGGACCGAGAGCGTCGACGACGGCACCAGCCAGCTGCGGATCCAGCCGCTGCGTGGCTACGACGCCGAGGCCGATCGGATTGCGCGGCTGCTGGCGCGGGTCGACGGGCTCAGCACGGTCTCGGCGACGCCGTACGATCTCGCGTTGACTCATGCCGTTCGCAGCCCCGCCAACGGGAGCCGCCCGGGTGTGCAGTTGCAGCCGGAAACGTCTGCCGCCGTTGCTATTGCGGAGATGCTGACCGAATTCGCGGCGGCCATCGAGGAGAACGTGCCGGGCACCATCGCGTCGATCGACACCGAATTCCTGCACGACCTGCGAGTCGCGGTGCGTCGCACCCGCTCGATTCTCAAGCTTGTCGGCGACGTGCTGCCCGACCAGCTGGCCGAGCGATTCGCCCCGGATTTCAAGTGGCTTGGCGATCTGACCACCCCGGTCCGCGACCTCGACGTTTACTTGCTCGAGCTCGACTCGATGGCAGCCCGGCTGACCTCTGCCGACCCGGGCGACCTCGATCCCTTTCGGTCATTCCTGGTCAAACACCGCAGCGCCGAGCGGCGGCGGCTGGTGCGCGGGTTGCGCTCGAAGCGTTTCCAAAATCTGCTCGGCGATTGGTGCGCCGAGCTGGACGAGGTGGCGGCCAACAGCGACGGCGGGCCGACGGTCGCGATACTCGCGCGCCGGCGAATCACGCAGGCATACCGCAATGCGGCGCGGCGCGGCAAGCGGATCGACGAGGATTCGCCGAGCGACGATGTCCACGCGCTGCGCAAGCGGTGCAAGGAGCTGCGCTATCTACTCGAGGTGTTCCGGCCGGTCTGCGATAACGCGCCACACCGGGCGCTGCTCAAAGAGCTCAAGTCGCTGCAGGACACCCTCGGCGACTTTCAGGACGGTGAAGTGCAGCGCGAAGCCGTCCGCGAATTCGCCGCGGCGATGATGGAGCAGGGGGCGGCGCCCCCCAAGACTCTGCTGGCGATGGGGGAGATGGCCGCGCAGCTCGACGCGCATCAGCTCAACGCACGGACGGCGCTGGCCGGCCGGTTGCAACCGTTTCTGGCCGACGAGAATCGCGCCCGCGTCAAGGCTCTGGTGCGCCGATGAAGGTCTACGCGACGTACAACATCAAGGGCGGCGTCGGTAAGACGTCGGCCGCGGTGAACCTGGCGCACCTCGCGGCGCTCGACGGGCACAACGTGCTGCTGTGGGACCTCGACCCGCAGGGCGCGGCGACCTACATGTTCCGGGTGCGGCCCAAGGTCAAAGGCGGCGGGCGGGCGCTGGTGGAGGGATCGCGATCGCTGGACGATGCGATCAAGGCCACCGATTTCGACGGGCTCGACTTGGTGCCCGCCGATTTCCGGTATCGCAACCTGGATGTGCAGCTCGACGACATGAAGCGGCCGACGCGCCGGGTCCGAGAATTGTTGCGGCCGTTGGAAAGTCAGTACGACGTCGTCTTTCTCGATTGCCCGCCGAGCATCTCGTTGCTGTCGGAGAACGTTCTGCACGCCGTCGACACGCTGTTGGTGCCGATGATCCCGGCGACACTGTCGGTCCGGACGTTCGATCAATTGACCGGTTTCGTCAGCGATTTCGAAGGTCGCCGGCCGCTGGTGCAAGCCTTCTTCTCGATGGTGGACCGTCGCAAGCGGCTGCATTGCGACCTCGTGCAACATTTGACGACCGAACGAGCGGGGATTCTGACCAGCGCCATCCCAGCGCTGTCGATCATCGAGCAGATGGCCGAACATCGAGCGCCGGTGACCGCGTTCGCCCCGCACAGCGCCGCGTCACACTGCTACAGGGCGCTGTGGGCGGAGATCAGCGGCGGCTGATGCCGGCGCGACGGCCGTCGCAGTCGCCAGCGCAGTGCGGCGGTCGCAACGACGCCGAAGCCGATCAGCAGGCCCATGTCGAGCAGCCACTGCCCAGATGAGTGCCTCCACGAAACGTCGGCCTCGGCAAGGGGATTGACCGCGTGCACGTCGACGGTGGACGCGGTGGCGGCGAAGCCCCATCGGGACGGCACCAGCCCAGCGATCTGCTCCAGCGGGAACCGGCCGGATATCGGGAACAACGCCCCGGCGAACACGAGTGAGATCAGGACGATCAGCACGGCGATCAACACGATCTGCTCGGAATACGTCGCCAGTGACGACAGGGCCAGCGCGACCAGCGCCGAGACGATGGCAGTAACGGCCAGCGCGATGAACAGTTCAACGCTGGCCTCGAGCTTGTTGTGGCCGAGTAAGACTGCGCCGTGAGTGGGCGCCGGGTGGCCGACGGTCGCCACGATGGTGATGACGGCGACCTGGACGACAGCGATGAGGCTGTAGACGATCGCCTTGCCGGCCAAGAACGCTGACGCCGACAATCCGTGGGCTTGTTCGCGCCGGAAGATGCGCTGCTCGCCGAAGAGGTCGCGAATACCCAGGGCGGTGCCCATGACGACGGCGCCGATGCTGAGCAGGGTGAGGATCGTGACGGCCTGGTCGGGGTTGTTGCCGTAGCGACTTGCCGGACCCAATCCGGCGTCCCCGGGTATCAGCAACGAGATCGCCCCGAACAGCACCGGGAGGATGGCCAGGAAGATGAAGTACCGCTGATCGCCGATCATCAGCCAGGCTTGCCGACGGGCAGAAATGATGATCTGGTGCAACACATTTCGTTGCAGCGAGGGGGCGGTCGGGGCCTCGGACACCGCCGGCGGCTCCGGTGGCGGCGGTTCCTGTTGGCGCGCCAGGTATTCGTCGTGCGCGCCGTACGGATCCGTGCGGGCCCGCTCGACGATCTCGGCCCAGTCGGTGGTGCCCAACTGCGGCCCGATCTGCGAGGGTGCGCCGGCGAACACCGGGATGCCGGTCGGGGTGAGCACCACCACCTGGTCACACGCGTCGAGTTCGGTCGGTGTCGTCGTCGCCACCAGAACGACGCGACCGTCGTCGGCGAGTTGACGCAGTGTCGCGGTGATCTTTTGTGCCGCTTCCGGTTCGAGTCCGGCGGTCGGCTCCTCGAAGACGAGCAGCGACGGGTCGGTCAGCAGTTCGACCGCGAGCGATGCGCGCTTGCGCTGCTCGACGGTCAGGGTGCCCGCTTTGGCGGTGCGCAGTGTGGTCAGGTCCATCTTGTCGAGCACCGAGCGCACGGCTTCGCTCCGCAATTCAGCGGAAGTGCTTGGCGCAAAACGTAATTCGGCGGCGTAGCGCAACGCTTGCTCGACGGTCAGTTGCGGGCGCAGCAGGTCGTGACGCGGCACCACTCCGACGTGTGGCCGCACATCGTCGGCCGCGACGTCATGGCCGTCGAAATCGACTTCGCCAACGCTCGGTTGTCTCGTGCCGGCGAGCACGTCGACCAAGGCGGAGGTGCTCGCTTCGGAAAGGCCGATCACCGAGGTGATCGTGCCCGGCGACGCGGTGAACGACAGATCTGCCAGCGCCTGCTCTCCGTCGACGCTGAGCCGCACCCGGCGCGCCTCCAGTGGACCGGCGATGGTCGTCGGCTCCGGCGTCGGGGATGCGGTCTGCTCGTCGGTTGGCTGCTGCACCCGCGAGGTCGGCACCGCTTCCTGCGGCTGGGGTTTCGGGCGGCGCGCCTTCAGCTTCTGGATCGCGCCGGTGAGTCGTGCGCCGACGGTCGGCTTGGACGGGGGCGGCGGGAAGGGTGGTGGCGGTTCCGCGTGAACCTGCGGCGGTGGTGGCGGCAACGTGGTGGTGGTGGTGGCGGTGCCGGTCGGGGCGGCGGCGCTGCCCACTGCACCGTGCGCGGCGGTGGTCGGGGGTGCAACGGGCGGCTGGAAGTGCGGGACCGGTCTCGGTGGCGGTGGTGGCGGCATGGAGGATGCATCGGTGGCGGATGGGGGCATCGGCATCGGCGGCGGTGGCGGCGCGTGGGGACGCATTGGCGGCGGCACTCGCGGGGGTGGGGCCGCAGCAGGCGGGGCGGCGAGTTGGAAGACCAGTCGCGGCCCGTATTGGGGGTCGCCGAGAGTGATCGCCCGCCCGTCATGGATGAAGACCGTCGACATTCGCACCCCGTCGACGTAGATCCCGGCTTCGCTGCGATCGACAGCGAGCCATTGATTGCCGTTGAAGTGCAGCACCACCAGGGGTGGCGCGCCAGATCCGCCGACACCGTCGAGCGGGATGTCCGCGCCAGGTCGAGGCCGACGGTGACGTCACGGCCAGGGGCAAAGGCGTACCTACGCGGGCCCAGCCAGATGATCAAGGGGGGCCCGAACGTTGCCGTCAACGCAGCCACCCCCTTTCCCGCCCGATTTCTCGAGTCGAGAGTCCATTATCCAGCCGCCATGACGCGCTGGTATCGACCGTAGGTCGTCCGCGCTGGCCAGACGCTGCCGGGGCAGCCTGTTATCGAGGTGTGCAGGGTCGCGGGGCAGGCGCCGAGTCGTCGAGCAGGCGGCGCAACACCGTCACGGCTTCGGCGAGAGTCTGCCGGTCAGCGTCATTCAACTCGCCGAGTTGCGGCTCGATCGCACGAGCGCGATCGGCCCGGACCCGGTTCAGCGTGTGCATGCCCTCGGCGGTGATCGTGATGCGTACTGCCCGGGCATCGCCCGGATCGACGGTCCGGGTGACCAGGCCGGCGTCTTCGAGTCGTCGCACCTGCGTGGTCATCGTCGGCTGCGAGCAGTGATCCACCGCGGCCAGATCGCAGATTCGTGCTTCGCCGTGGGCGTCGATCGTCGACAGCAGGCGGGCCTGCGCGGCCGGCAACTGCATCTGGATGCGTTGTGTGGCATAGCGGTTGAGCCGTGCGACGACGGCGAGCAGATCCGCGCCAAGACCGGCGACAGCCCCCTCGGCGGCGCGTCGCTCGGTGGTTGCGGATGATGTCATGCGTATATAGTTGCATAGCTAGGCTATCTAGGCCACGCGCCGAGGTATTTCGGCGATTAACTGAAATGAACCACCAAAGTTTGCTAGGGCGGACACCCCGCTGATAGCTGGCAGAATTGATGAAATGAATGCGACTCGCTCGGCGACCGGGGTTGCCGAGTCCCGCTCGCTGAGTCCCGGCGAGCTCGCGCAGGCCTCGGTGATGGCCGCGCTGTGTGCTGCGACCGCGATCATTTCGATCGTCGTGCCGTTCGCCGGAGCGTTGTCTCTGCTGGGGACCGTCCCGATGGGGTTGCTGGCTTACCGCTATCGGTTTCGCGTGCTGATCGCCGGAACGGTCGGTGCCGGTCTGATCGCGTTCTTGATCGCGGGCCTGGGCGGCTTGATGACGGTCGGCAACAGCGCCTACGTGGGTGGGCTGACCGGCGTCATCAAACGCCGAGGCCGCGGCACCGGAACGGTGCTCTTCGTCTCGCTCATTGCCGGAGCAGTGTTCAACCTTCTTGCGGTCGGCGCGTTGATGCTGCTCGTGCGGCTGCGAACCCTGATCTTCGACACCGTCACCGCCAACATCGACGGGATCGCGGCCGTCTTGACAGGTATCGGCCGTTTCGCGATCGCGCACCCGTTTCCGCTCAGCACCCGCATCGGGAATGGATTGGAGGCGACCGCTCATGGGCTGCAGTGGTTCATCGTCCATGCGCTGCGCTACTGGCAGCTGCTGCTCTTCGCCAACGGTGTCGTCTCGCTGATGGTCGTCTCGTTGATCGGATGGTGGGCGTTGTCGCGGGTGCTGAACCGGATGCGCGGCATTCCCGACGTGCACAAGCTGGACGCCACGCTCGACAGCGCGCCGGTGGGTCCAGTCCCGGTGCGGTTGGACCGGGTCCGCTTCCGCTACCCCAACACCTCCCACGATGCGCTGCGACCGGTCGACCTGGAGGTCAAAGCCGGCGAACATCTGGCGATCACCGGGGCCAACGGCTCCGGCAAGACCACGCTGATGCTGGTGTTGGCCGGGCGGGAACCGACATCAGGCACCATCGAACGCCCCGGGTCGGTGGGGCTGGGTCGGATGGGCGGCACTGCGGTGGTCATGCAACACCCGGAAAGTCAGGTGCTGGGCACCCGGGTCGCCGACGACGTGGTGTGGGGTCTGCCGCCGGGCACCAAGACCGATGTGCCCCAGTTGCTTCGCGAAGTCGGCCTGGAGTCGCACGCCGAACGCGACACCGGAAGCCTGTCCGGCGGTGAACTGCAGCGGCTGGCGGTCGCGGCCGCGCTGGCGCGCGAGCCTGCATTGCTCATCGCCGACGAGGTCACCAGCATGGTCGACCAGGAGGGTCGCGAAAGTCTGCTGGGCGTGCTGGCCGGACTGAAGCGGCAGCACAGCACGGCGCTGGTGCACATCACCCACTACAGCACCGAGGCTGAATCCGCCGACAGCACAATCAATCTCAGCGAGTCCGGGGACAACACCAGCATGGTCGAGACGATGGCCGCGCCCGCGACCACGCCGCCGATGGGGCACGAGTCCGGTCCGGCGATTCTCGAAGTCTCCGGCGTCAGCCACGAATACAACAGCGGGACACCGTGGGCAAAGGCGGCACTGCGTGACGTCAACTTCACCGTCCACCAGGGCGACGGGCTGTTGATCCACGGCGGCAATGGATCAGGAAAGTCGACCCTGGCGTGGATCTTGGCCGGGTTGACGGTGCCCACCACTGGCGATTGCCTGCTCGACGGCCAACCGACGCACGAGCAGGTCGGCGCGGTGGCGCTGTCATTCCAAGCGGCCCGACTGCAGTTGATGCGCAGCCGGGTCGATCGGGAAGTGGCTTCGGCGGCAGGGTTTTCGCCGAAGGACCAGACCCGCATTGACAACGCCCTGGCCGTGGTGGGGTTGGACAGCGCGCTGGGCACCCGGCGCATCGACCAGCTCAGCGGTGGCCAGATGCGCCGGGTCGTGCTGGCCGGTCTACTGGCCCGCTCCCCGCGCGCGCTCATTCTCGACGAGCCGTTGGCCGGATTGGATGCCGAAACGCAAAGCGGTTTGGTGCGATTGATCGAGGAACTACGCCGTGAGCAGGGCCTGACCGTGGTGGTCATCTCCCACGACTTCGTCGGCCTGGAGGACCTGTGCCCCCGCACCCTGGACCTTCGCGACGGGGTGCTTCATGCAGTCTCGACCGCGGCTGGCGGGCTGTCGTGACTACCGCCGCACCTGATGAACGATCCGAACGCCGCCCGTCGCGCTCGGTGGTTCTGCTGCGTCCAGTGCCCGGCACCTCCGCCGTGCACGACCTGTGGGCCGGCACCAAACTGCTTGCCGTGGGCTGCCATCTCGGTACTGCTGACCTTCTACCCGGGATGGATCGCGATCGGGCTGGTTGCCGGGCTTGTACTGACGGCAGCGCGGATCGCGCACATTCCGCGCGGCGCTCTGCCCACCATTCCGCGCTGGCTGTGGGTCCTACTGGCCCTCGGCGGCATATCGGCGACGTTCGCCGGCGGCAGTCCGGTGATCGCGTTGGCCGGAACATCGGTCGGGCTCGGCGGGCTGTTGAACTTCCTGCGAATCACGGCGCTGTCGATTGTCTTGCTGGGGCTAGGGGCAATGGTGTCGTGGACTACCAATGTCGCTGAAATAGCGCCCGCGGTGGCCTCTTTGGGCCGGCCGCTGCGACTGGTGCGGATTCCGGTCGACGAGTGGGCCGTCACCATCGCGCTGGCACTGCGGGCATTCCCGATGCTGATCGAGGAGTTCCGGGTGCTCTACGCCGCACGAAGGCTGCGGCCCAAACGGGTAGCGACCACTCGCAGGGGGCGCCGCCGGCGCCTGGCGGCGGAGCTCGTCGACCTGCTCACCGCCGCGTTGACGGTGACATTGCGACGCGCCGACGAGATGGGCGACGCCATTACCGCGCGGGGCGGCATCGGCATGATTTCCGCGATGCCAGCCCGGCCGAAATCTGCTGACTGGTTGGCTATTTCGATAACACTGGTGGTGTGTGCCGCGGCGATTTGGCTCGACGTTCCGCCGGTGCCGCGCTGATCGCTAGCGGCGTGCGGCTGCGTTGGCGGCGTTCTCGGCGTTATGCAGGGTTGTCGCGACATCGCTGCGGCCCAAAAACATCTCGTCGAAATACGATTTGAGAACTTGATTTCCCGCGGCGAAGCCGGCGCCGCCTGGCGCGGCGATCCGCGGACCGCTGAGCACTGTGAAGAATGGCCTGACGTCGACGCCCTTGGTCAGCCAGTAATCGAAGTACACCTGCTGGGCCGCGGTGACGGCGGGGATGGCGCTGCCCTGGCGCCCGATGTACTGGTTTCCCTCGGTGCTGCCCAGCCAAGCCAGTACCTGGCGTACCGCGTCCGGGTGGGTCGATGCCGAATTGCCAGCCGCGGCAATGCCGTTGGTGACGCTGACCCGGCCCTTGGGCCCGGCGGGCAGCATCGCCACACCCCATCGAAAATTGGCCTGGGCGGTGATGGTGGCCAGGTTGTAGGTGCCGGACTGGAAAAGCGCCATCCTGCCGGCCAAGAACTGGTTGCGGGAGAAGTCGCCGTTGTCATTGGTCTCCGAAGCAGGCGGCGCGACGTGGTCGTCGTTGATCAGCTTGACCAGGTAGGTGAAAGCTTCGACGGCACCTGAGTTGTCGAAGGCGAAGCGGTCACCGGCCTGATAGGCGCCTCCCGCGGACCCGATGTAGTTGAGATAGATGCCCTGCGCGTCGTTGGCGGCGTTGTAGCCCCACCGCCGGACCCGTGCCGGGTCGAAACCCGGTGTGCCCGCGGTGTGTCCATCTACATCGACGGTGAGCCGGTGGAGCAGGGGACGCAGGGTGTCGTCGGCGTTCGGGCTCCAGCGCAGGGTTGACAGGTCGGCGGCGTCGACACCGGCGGCGGCGAGCAGATCCGCGTTGTAGTACACCGCGATGCCGGCATCGGTGAGTTGCGGCACCGCCCAGAGTGTTTCGCCGCGGGTGAACTGCTGCACCACCGACTGCTCCCACGCGGACGCGGCTTTCGGCCCCAGCGTTTTCCCGACGTCGATGAGACGGCCACTGTCGGCGTAGCCGGCGAGGTAGGCGTTGGAGACCCAGAAGATGTCGTCGGCGCTACCACCGGCTACGTCGGTGCGCAGCGTGGTGAAGTAGGTCGAGTACGACACGACGTTGGTGCGCACGTCGATGTCGGGATGCGTTCGGGTGAACTCCGCAAACGACTTTCGGTAAGCGGCAGCGACCTGCTCGTCCCACAGCCGGACGGTGACGACCGTCTTGCCGGTGGGCGGTCGCGCTGTGACGTCCAAGACCACCGCCGCGAAGCCCAACAGCGCGGCGATCAGCACGAAGCCCAACGCGAACAGTGTGGAGAACCGCGGCCGGATCACTTGAGTCCCGTGACGACGATCGAGCGGACGATGTGCCGCTGGAAGACCACGAACAGCACGAGCAATGGCACGATCGCCACCACCGTCGCGGCCATCACCAACGTCCACTGCGAGTTGTAGCGCGACTGCAGCGCCGCCGTCGCCACCGTCAGCACCTGCCATTTCGGGCCGCTGGTGATCACCAACGGCCACATGAAGTGATGCCACTGCGACACCACGGTGATCAGTATCAGCGTTACCAACACCGGCCGGCTGGACGGGATCACCACGTGCACGATCACGTCCAGCGTGTTGGCGCCGTCCAGGTATGCCGCATTGATCAGGTCATCGGGGATCGCGCGAAAGTATTGGCGAAGAAGGAAGATCGCGTACGGAGAGCCGAAGACGAACGGCAGCACCAACGCCCAGAAGGTGTTGCGCAGACCCAGCTGCGCCATCATCAGATAGAGCGGCACCACCGTCACGCTGCCCGGCACCATCAACGTCGCCAGGTAGACCCAGAACAGCGCGTCACGGCCGGGAAACCGCAACCGCGCGAACGCATAAGCGGCCAGCACTGAAGAACTCACCTGTCCGAGCAGGATCACCACCGTCATCAACGTCGTCACCGCCAGCGCCCGGCCGAACCCGGCACCGCCCAAGTCGGCGTAGTTCGACAGCGTCGGTGGCCGCGGCATCGACAGCGGCGTGCCCGTCGCGAACTGATGCGCGGAGGTCAACGACGTCAGCAGGCCGAGCATGAACGGCGCCACCGTGACCAACGCACCGGCCAGCAAGCCGGCGTAAACCAGAACCGAGGCAGGCCTTCTAGGTGAGGTCATAGCTGACCCGCCGACGGAAATACAGATGCTGGACGACGGTGATGCCGACCAGGATGACGAACAACACCACCGCCATCACCGAGGCCCGGCCGATCGACGCCGCTCCGAAGGCTTCGGCGTAGATGCGGTGGGCGACCAAGTCGGTGCGGTCCTGCGGCCCGCCGCCGGTCAGCGCGTAGACGGTGTCGAAAACCTGCGCGGCGCTGATGATTCCGGTGACCAGGACAAAGAACACGGTCGGCCGCAGCATTGGCAGCGTGATGCGCCAGAACCGCTGCCATGAGGTGGCGCCGTCGGTGCGCGCCGCGGAGTGGATCTCGGCGGGGATGGCCAGGATGCCTGCCAAAAAGAACAGCGCGACATAGCCGACGTTGGTCCACACCACGACCGCCGACACCACCGGCAGCGCCAGCCCGGGATCGGTGAGCCACTCGATGCGATGACCCAGCAGTGTGCTGATCGCGCCGTCGGTGGGTGCCAGGATCCAGCGCCACAACACCGCGATCGCCAGCGGGACACAGATCCACGGCAACACAAACAGCGTGCGGAACACGCCGCTACCGGGCAGATCGCGGGCCAGCAGCGCGCCGACGGCCAACCCGAGCACGGTCTGGATCGGGACCACGATCGCCACGAACGCGCATCGTCACCAGCAGCGAATTGCCGAAGGTCTTGTCGGTGAGCACCGAGCGCCAATTCTGGCCTCCGACATACTCGATCGGCCCGAGCAGATCCCAGCGATGCAGGCTCAGCCACACCACCACCAAGATCGGCAGCAACAGGAAGGTGACGACCCCGAACAGGCTTGGCGCGAGCAAGGCATATCCGAGCGCCGGCGATCGGCGTCCAGAAGCGTCACCCATACATGTATTAAAGCCGGTCGATACGGTAGAAGGGTGACACCGAACCGGGGGATCGATGCCGACTTCCTCAGCCTGCCCCGCCACGAACTGGCCGACGCAGCGCTGGCCGCTGCCACCGCAGCCGGGGCCAGCCATGCCGACCTGCGAATTCACCGGCTGGTCAACGAGATCATCCAACTGCGCGACGGAGAGCTGGAGACCGCGGTGCTCAACCGCGACATCGGCTTGGCCGTCCGCGTCGTAGTCGACGGCACCTGGGGCTTCGCGTCGCATGCCGAGCTGTCACCCGAAGTCGCCGCCGAGACCGCCCGTCGCGCGGTGTCGGTGGCCCGCACGCTGGCTGCGCTGAACACCGACCGCGTGGAGCTGGCATCCGAGCCGGTGTATACCGACGCCACCTGGGTATCGAACTATCGCATTGATCCGTTCATCGTGCCGCTGGCCGACAAGATCGCCGTGCTCGACGAATACTCCGGCCGACTGCTGGCTGCCGACGGCATCAATCACGTCTCCGCCAGCCTGATGTCGGTCAAAGAGCAGACCTTCTACGCCGATGCCGCCGGCTCGTCGATCACTCAACAGCGGGTCAGGGTGCAGCCCCGATTCGAAGCGATCACCGTCGATAGCGGCGGTAGCGGCTTCGACTCGATGCGCACGCTGGCACCGCCGATGGGCCGTGGCTGGGAAGCGCTGGTGGGCGACGACGTGTGGAACTGGACCGACGAGCTGGCAGAGCTGCCGTCGCAGCTGGCCGAAAAGATCAAGGCGCCCAGCGTCAAAGCCGGGCGTAAGGACCTGGTGATCGACCCGACCAATCTGTGGCTGACCATCCACGAATCCATTGGCCACGCAACCGAATACGACCGCGCCATTGGCTACGAAGCGGCCTACGCGGGCACATCGTTCGCGACCCCCGACAAACTCGGCACGTTGCGTTACGGTGCGCCAGTGATGAACGTGACCGCCGACCGCACCGTCGAATTCGGTTTGGCCACTATCGGTTACGACGATGAGGGGGTGGCAGCCCAGAGCTGGGACCTGGTGCGCGACGGGATCTTCGTCGGCTATCAACTCGACCGCGCGTTCGCCCCGCGACTGGGCCAAGCACGGTCGAACGGCTGCTCGTATGCCGACTCGCCGCATCATGTACCGATCCAGCGGATGGCCAACGTGTCGCTGCAGCCCGGCGCCGACGGCTTGAGCACCGACGACTTGATCGGTCGGGTCGACGACGGCATCTACATCGTCGGCGACCGGTCATGGTCAATCGACATGCAGCGCTACAACTTCCAGTTCACCGGGCAGCGGTTCTACCGCATCCGGGACGGACGTCTGGACGGTCAACTGCGTGACGTTGCCTACCAGGCCACCACGACCGACTTCTGGAATTCGATGGACGCCGTCGGCGGCCCGTCGACCTGGCGACTCGGCGGAGCGTTCAACTGCGGCAAGGCCCAACCCGGTCAGGTGGCCGCCGTCAGCCACGGTTGCCCGTCGGCGCTTTTCCGCGGGGTCAACGTGCTCAACACCCGTACGGAGGGCGGCCTGTGATCCGCCCACAACAGGTCACCGACATCGCGCTTCAGGCTGCGGCGAAACTGGGTCGCGCCGCCGAGACGATCGTGTTGGTCACTGACCGCTCGGCGACGTCACTGCGGTGGGCGAACAACTCGATGACCACCAACGGTGCCTCAACCGCCCGCCAGACCACGGTGATTTCGGTTGTCCGGCATGGTGATACCGCCAGAGTTGGGTCGCTGACCACGGCTGAGGTCGAGCGTTCCGCGATCGAGGAACTGGTCGCCGCGTCGCAGTCGGCCGCCGTTGCGGCGCCCGAGGCTCGCGATGCCGCGCCACTGCTGAGTGGAAATACCGCGCCGGACGACTGGGATGCCCCGGTTCCGTCGACCGGCCCGGAAGTGTTCTCCGGCATCGCCGATTCGCTGGCGCGCGGATTCCGCGGTGCGGACCAGCTGTACGGCTTTGCGCAGCACACCCAGGAGACGACGTTTTTGGCGACGTCGACCGGGCTGCGACGGCGCTACACCCAGCCCGCCGGTTCGGTGGAGATCAACGCCAAGCGTGACGGCGCGAGCGCGTGGGCAGGCGTCGGAACCCCCGATTTCGTTGGCGTGTCACCGGATTCGCTGCTCGACGAGCTATCGATGCGGCTGGGCTGGGCCGCGCGTCGCGTCGACCTGCCGGCGGGACGCTACGAGACGATTCTTCCGCCCTCGGCGGTCGCGGACATGATGGTCTTCCTCGGTTGGTCGATGACGGGCCGAGGCGCGCAGGAGGGCCGCACCGCGCTGTCGGCGCCATCCGGTGGGACCCGGGTGGGGGAGAGGCTGACCGACCTGCCGCTGACCCTGTACTCCGATCCGGCGGCGCCGGGGTTGGGCTGCACGCCTTTCGTGACCGCGACGAGTTCGTCGGAGACGCTGTCGGTGTTCGACAATGGGATGAACATCGGCCGGGTGGACTGGATTCGCGACGGGGTGATCAACGCGCTGGCCTACTCGCGGGCCGCGGCCGGGGAGTTCAGCGCGCCGGTCGCGGTCGCCGCCGACAATATCCTGATGACCGGTAGCGGAACCGAACTCGCCGACATGGTCGCGGCCACTGAGCGGGGCTTGCTGCTGACCACGCTGTGGTACATGCGCGAAGTCGACCCCACCACGCTGCTGCTGACCGGGCTGACCCGCGACGGCGTCTACCTCGTCGAAGACGGTGAAGTCACCGCGGCGGTCAACAACTTCCGGTTCAACGAGAGCCCGTTGGACCTGCTGCGGCGGGCGACTCAGGCCGGGATCAGCGAGCAGACGTTACCGCGGGAGTGGGGCGACTGGGTGACCCGCGCGGCGATGCCATCGCTGCGGATTCCCGACTTCCACATGTCATCGGTGAGCCAGGCGACCTGACCTTTTGCTGATTTGCGTTTGCACGGCGTAAATCCTGGGTAATGTGACGGGCATCACACACTCGATCAGGGGGGGTCCTGATGTCCAAGGGTTGCTTTTCGCGCGCCGTGAGCGTCGCCTTCGCCGTTGCGGCGGCGTCTAGTTGGTGTTCGGGCTTCGAGGCGAATGCCGACACCGGCAGCGGCGCTGATTTCCTCGACGGTTCGACCCACGCAATCGTGATGGGACCTACCTACATACCCGACCCGACCACTTTCCCCGGATACATTCCTGGCGCTGTCACGGAATACCTTCAGCCACTGGGTTTTTCCGACACCGGCACGATCACCCCACTAGTGACTGAAGAGTCGCCGAACTTCGGTCCGTCCATCGCCTCCGGCGTTGACACCTTGGTCCACGCCATTCAAGCCGACTACAGCGCGCACGACTTCTCGGCAGCCGACCCACTCACGGTGTTCGGCTACAGCCAGTCGGCCGTCGTCGCATCGCTGGCGGAACAGGAACTCGCAGGCAAGATCCCGCTCGAGGACTTACGTTTCGTCCTGATCGGCGACGCCGCAGCCGACCCACCTTCGGGACCTACCGGCCTTCTCGATACCTGGGGAGCCACCCCGTTCGGGCAGGCGCTCGACCAATTTCTCGGCTGGTCGAATCTGGACAATGTCACTACCCCGAGTGACCTTTACCCCACCGACGTGTTCACCGTCGCCAACGACTTCTTCGCCGACACCGCCACGCCGGCGGATTTCGCAGCCGACCCGCTTGGTGCCCTATGGCAGGACTTCGTGGGATTCTTTCGAACACGGCGTCTATCTCGGCGGCCTGCCCGAATCAGAAATCCTGACCGCGATCGACGGTGGCGGTGTCATGGACGGCGCGATGACGACCTACTTCTCTCTGGCCGACCCCGTCAATCTCTTCGAGGCGCTTTGGGACACCACATTGGGAAGCTTTGGCATCACCGTCCCCTGATTCGCGCTGGTTGCGGCTTTCCGAGTTTTCATATGTCATCGGTGCGCCAAGCGACATAATCGCTATGTGGTGCTGCACGACGATCTGACCCGACTGGTAGCGCTGTCGCCCGGCGACGGCCGGCTGACCGCGCTGATTCGGCGGGTGTGCGGGCGGACCCTCGGCCTGCCGCCGCTTCCCGCTTCGAGGCGGACCCGGCTTCCGATGACGAGTCATCGCCGACTTCGCCGAACAGTTCAGCACCGACGTCTCGACGATCAGTGGTCAGCAGCGCTCGAAGACTGTGGAAAGCGCTGGGCGACAGCACGTTCGGCGTCGTCGTGCAGATGTACATCGCCGACTTCGTACCGCGGGTGCGCGCCGGGCTGGAAGCGCTCGGGGTCGGTGACGACCACCTCGGCTGGGTTGCCGGGCCGGTGTCGTGGGATCACGCCACCGATCCGTCCGACCTGGTATTCAACACGTTCTTGCCGACGGTGGCCCGACTGCGTGAGCTCGATGCGCTGACCGCTGAGGTGGTGCGGTTGCGCGGCGCTACCCAGCACAACTGCCGGCTGTGTAAATCGCTGCGCGAGACGACGGCGCTGAATGCCGGTGGCACCGAGACGCTGTACGAGGACATCGAGCGATTCGAGGAGTCGGCTCAGCTGACCGACCGTCACAAAGCGGCGCTGCGCTACGCCGACGCGCTGATCTGGACGCCGAGCCACATCGAGGCGGAGGTCGCTGCCGGGGTGCGGGCGCACTTTTCTGACGCCGAAGCGGTCGAGTTGACCTTCGACGTGATGCGCAATGCCAGCAACAAAGTTGCGGTGGCGTTGGCCGGCGACGCGCCGCGCGTCGAACATGGCACCGAGGAGTATCTGCTCGACGTCGACGGTCAGACGGTCTTCAGCTGACGTTGGTACCGATTGAGACGGAGGACAAACGTCATGCCTACCGCGGACGATCCAATGGGCGCAGTGCTGCGATACGTCGAGGCCTTCAACAACGGCGACTCGGCTGCCATGGCAGCGATGTGCGCCGACCCCATGCAAATTCTTGACGGAATGTCGCCCCATGTCTGGCAGGGGCCGACAGCCGCCGAAGACTGGTGGACAGATGTGCTGGCCGAGGGCGAGCACGTCGGGGCTTCGGGCTACCGCATTGCGCTCGGCGAGCCCAGACATGTCGATCTCAACGGCGATTACGCCTATGTCGTCGCCCCTGCGACCATGACGTTCGACCTGAGCGGTCAACAAGTCGCCCAAGCCGGTTCGGTGTATACGGTCGCGCTTCGTAAAGTCGGCTCGCACTGGCGTCTTACCGCCTGGGCGTGGGCCAAAGGGGCTTGATAACTCGGTGATGGCGTGGCTAGGCGATTTGCTGTTCAGCCAGCTCGATACGCAGCCGTTGGCGCGCACGTGACGCTCGCGACATCGCAGTGCCGTGCGGGATGTTCAGAATCGCGGCGGTCTCCGCGTAGGTGTAGCCGTGGACGTCGGCGTAGTACACCGCCGCCCGGAAGGCCTCCGGCAGAGTTTGCATGGCTGCTCGAATCTGGCTGTCGGGCAACGCGTCCAGGACTTCCGCCTCCGCGGAGCGTAGCCCTGCGGGGGCGCGTGCGGCGCTAGCGGCCAGATCCCGTTCGGTGATTTCCTCGACGGAAACCTCCGCGGGACGGCGCTGCTTCCTGCGGTAGGTGCTGACCCAGCGGTTGTAGAGAATCCGGAACAGCCAGGCTTTGGCGTTGGTGCCCTCTTGGAAGGTATGAAAACCCGCGTATGCGTCCAGCAGTGCGTCTTGCAGCAGGTCCTCGGCGTCGGCGTCGCAGCGCGTCAACCGTCGAGCTGTGCGGTATAGGGCATCGAGCAAGGGCCCGGCTTCACCGGCGAATCGTTCGGCGAGACTCTGGTGCGGCGCGGACGTGCTTCGTAGGGGAGTGCAGCTCATGGTCGATCTCCGAATTCTGGTCGAAAAGCCCACAGGGCGGTCCAGTTCAGAGTGATGGTTGCGAAGCGGCAGCGGACCCTTGAAAGTCCGTAGTCCTTGGCCGTGAGTGGGAGCCGGCTACGGACTAGCTGGCCCACGACACGGCGCGGAGCTGGCGACGCGAGGTGATGTTGAGCTTGACGAAAACCTTCCGGAGGTGCCATTCGACGGTGTGCGTGCTGATGAACAACTGCGCGCCGATCTCCTGGTTCGTCAGCCCCTCTGCGGCCAGCCGTGCGATCTGTCCCTCCTGGGCGGTCAACTCATCACCGGCGCCGACCGGCTGCCTGCGCACCTTTTCACCGATGGCCGCCAGTTCCCGGCGGGCCCGCTCCGCGAACGCATGTGCGCCCATCCTGGTGAACATTGCATGCGCCTCGGTGAGGTGTCGACGCGCATCGAGTCGCCGGTTCAGCCGGCGCAACCACTCCCCGTAGCGCAGGTGAGCGCGAGCCAAATGCACGACGATGCTGGTCCGCTCCAACCGTTCGATGGCTTCGGTGAAGAGCGTCTCGGCGAGCTGATCGTCGGCCAGCAGGGCTCGTGCACTCGCCAAAACACCTAGGCCCCAGTCGGTTTCACTAGCGCCCGCGCGTTCCTCGAGCTGACGTATCGCGGCTTCGGCTGCTGCGTGCTCGCCGGTGTGCACCGCGGCTTCGATCAGTTCGATCAAGCACCACCCGTAAATGCCGAGGTCCTCGTAGTCACATGCCTCGCTGGCGGCGGTGAACGCCTGGTCATATTGGCCGAGTCCGTTGTAGAGCACAGCGGTGACATACCCGGCCAGGCCGAGCAGTCGGCCTTCGCCTCTGGTGTTTCCCTCTGCGGTCGCCGCCTCGATCAAGCCGACCGCGTCGGCCGGGATCCCGCGCCAAGCAGTCAATAGCAACGCATCGTATTTCAGCGGCGCGTGGCCCGTCGCGGCAGTAATCGAGGCTGCCTCTTCGATAATTGTTGCTGCCGTGGCAAATTCACCCGCGAGCACATGAGCTCTCGCCTGGTACGCAAGCGCTCGCGGAATGATGGCCAGTGCACCGGCGTCACGAGCATGCCGGACAATGTCGGTGGCTATCTGACGGTAGATCGCGTCGTCCCAGAGTTCGGCAGCGGCGGTCTCCTGCACAACGGGGAAGGCCAACGACATCCAGCGCTGAACCTGGCTGTTGGTCTGGGCGCGGATCAGCTCAAGCGTTGAACGCAGCACGTCGCGACCGCCGCTCACACCGCCGCCGATTCGGTTGGCCAGCCCGCTCAACAGCATGTCCATCGGCTGGTCCAATTCCGATACCGTGCCCACCGCGGCGTTGGCGGCCTCGGCCGCGTTCGCCAGTGCACCGGGCTCGCCCAGCCGGCCGGAGTACATGGTTGCGGCGAGCGCCTCGAGGTAGGTCTCGCGGGCTAGGTCGTCGTCGAGGGTTTCCAGATGCTTGGCGGCAGTGAGAAGTTGCGACGCGGGCCCGGCAAGCCGGGGTGCACTGGTATCACCTCCGCGGTTACGGGCGAAGTCCATCTGGGCGCGTAATCGAGTCACTTGGCCGTGTTGAAGTTTGGACAGCGAGCCTAGTTCGGCGATTGCGAGCAGTTCGTGTGCAGCCTCGGGCGCTGCCGCATTTCCTTTGGCCTGCGCGGCGGCGATCGCCCTGCCAACCCGCCGGACTGGATCCAGCGTCAACGTGGTTGCGCGCTCCAAGAACGCTGCCGCTGCGGCGATCCCGCCCCTGCTCTGAGCGCGGCCGGCTGAGGTTTCCAGCTCTGCGGCCACCGCATCGTCGGGTCCCGCTGCGGCATAGGCGGCGTGCCATGCCCGACGGTCGGGGTCTGCGCGCGCATCCGTCGCGTCGGCCAATGCCCGGTGTATGGCCCTGCGGTCCGGCAGATCTGCGGCGCGGTAGGCGGCTGAGCGCAGCAACGGGTGGTGAAAGCGCATGCGGGGACCGAACTCGATCACCCCGGCGGCCTCTGCCGGTGCCAGCGCGTCGACCGGGATGCCCAGATTGGCTGCCGCGCGCAGAAACAACGCGGCGTCGCCAACCGGCTCGGCAGCGGCGACAAGCAGCAATCGTTGAGTGTCAGCAGGGAGAGACTCGATGCGGTGCACGAAGCCTTCCTCCAACTGTCCCGCCGAGCGGTGCACAGTCAGATTCCCAAAACCCGCGGCCAGCTCGACCGCGGAGTGGTTTCGCGGCACCTCCAGCAGCGCCAGTGGAATACCCCGCGTCTCAGCGACGATGCGGTCTCGAACCCGCTCATCGATCCGCCCAGCTATGGCGGAGCTCAACAGTTCCCGGGCGTCGCCGTCAGACAGGCCGTTGATCGCGAGTTCAGGCAGCCCGGCCAACGCCTGGGCGCCGGCGTCGCGGGCCGCGAAGATCAACGCGATTGGCTCGGCCAAAAGGCGCCGCGCAACGAAGGAAAGCGTCTGCAATGACACTTGGTCGAGCCATTGCGCGTCATCGATAAGGCAGATCAGGGGCTGATCGCTGGCGGCGGCTGCCATCAAGCTCAGCACTGCCAAGCCGACCAGGAAACGGTCGGGCGTGGATCCGACACCGCGGCCGAAGGCTACGTTGAGCGCCTCGCGCTGCGGTTGCGGCAATTCATCGAATCGATCCATCAGCGGCGCGCACAACTGCTGCAGTCCGGCAAATGCGAGCTCCATGTCGGATTCCACACCTGCGACCTGAAGGCAGCGAAGCTCAGACGCCAGCTCTGGCAGGTAGCCGCAGCAAGGCGGTTTTTCCGACACCAGCCTCGCCGCGGAGAACCAAAACCTGATGGCTACCAGCTCGGACCGTCGAGACCACAGCACGCAGCGTCTCGCATTCAGCGCTGCGACCGCGCAGACGTTGCCCCCGGCCCTGACTCGACATACTCTCCACCGCGTCTGGTTCCAGCGGACCTCAGCCGGTTTGCTGTCGGGAATGATGGCTGGTCCGAACCTGATGGTAGTGAGCTCGTTCAGCCAGGTCTATGCAGTCGAGGGTGCGGGCCATCCGCGTCCGGCAAATTCTGTCCTAACGTTCGATGAATGTGACGGTCTCCCCGAGTGGTGCCCGGCCGGTACGGGCGTAACCAACTGCGTCGTCCTCGTATCCGATCGACATGCCGCAGAAGAGGATGTGCCCGTCCGGGGGTGAGACGACTTCTGCAACGGACTTGCGAGTTTGGGACCACGCCATCTGCGCGCAACTGTGCAATCCCTCGGTGCGCAGCAACAGCATCACGGTTTGCAGGTACATACCCAGGTCCGCCCACTGAGGCAGGCCCATATCGCGGTCGATGTAGCAGAACAGCGCGGCGGGTGCGCCGAAGCAGTCCCAGTTGGCGATGGCGGCCCGCTGACGAGCCTCCAAGTCCTCGCGGGCAATGCCAAGTGCGCCGTAGCGCTGCTTGGCAAATGCGGCTCGGCGCTCGCGGTATGGGGATTTCAGCTCGGGTGGGTACATCTCGAATTCCCGCTCGTCCCAGGGGTCGCCGGCTCCCACGCGCTCTACGGCGAGCATTTTGAGCTGCACCAGTGGTGCACCGGTCAGCACGTAGATGTGCCAGGGTTGGAGGTTGGACCCAGACGGTGCCCACGCCGCGGCGGACAGCACGCGCTCCAGCACGTCGTTCGGGACGGGCTGGTCGGTGAACCCGCGCACTGCCCGTCGGCTGGTGACCGCCTCGTAGACGTCCATAGCGCCGTAGTTCCTTCGTTGCTGAATCTGCTTGGCGCCGAATCGGTTCGGTTACGCCTTGGCCGCCGTTTCGAGAATCCAGTCCTCGAATTTGGTCTTGGATAGCGTTGCGCCATCATCGGGAACGAGGGTGCGTTCTTCGATTGCGACGCCCCAATACTTCGCCGCGGGGTCGGCGACTACTTCGCGGGGATCCCCGTGGGCGGTCAGCGCGATGCGGATGAGATCGGGAAGTGGATACGCCTGCGGTCCGCCTACCTCGCTGATGCCGTTCACCGGGTCACTGACCGCTGCGGCGGCAACGGCTTCGGCGACGTCGACCGCTGCCATCGGCTGACAGAGCGCCGACGGCAGACGCACCGTGTTCCCCTCGGTCGCGGAGTCGGCGATGAAATTGAGGAACTCGAAGAACTGCGTCGCATGCACGATCGTGTATGGAATCGGGCCGGCGCTGATGAGATCTTCCTGCGTCTGCTTGGCCAGGAAGTAACCGCTTTGTGGGGCAAGGAAATCGGTGCCCACCACGGACAGCGCAACATGGTGACCAACGCCGGCTTCGGCCTCGGCGGCCAGCACGTTCGTTGTTGACTTGGTGAAGAATTCCATCGACGGGGCGTCGTCGAACGACGGCGAGTTCGAGACGTCGACGACCACCGACGCGCCGGCGAGGATGTCGGACAGACCCTCGCCGGTCACGGCGTTCACACCAGTCGAGGGGGCCGCAGCGACGGCATCATGACCACGTTCGGTCAAGGCCTGCATGACTTTTGACCCGATCAGGCCGGTTCCTCCGATGACGACAATTTTCATGATGAGCCTTCCTTGGTCGTGGCGTGCTGCTGACGACAGTCCTATCCGCCCGAACGGATGGACCACCGCGAACTCATCCCGCTGAGCCAAAAATTTTCCGAAGGGCCCTCGCGGCTCGCGCTTGCACGGCACGGGGTCGCAAGCGGATCGGTGCGAGCGCTAATGTCAGGGATCCAGGGGCGGTAGCTCAGTTGGTTAGAGCCGCGGACTCATAATCCGTTGGTCGCGGGTTCGAGCCCCGCCCGCCCCACTGCAAACGCCTGGTGAGAAGCTATTTGATCGCCCAGGCGACGCGGCGACGGTCCCTCGTCCCGGCGTCGTCCCGGCGACCGGCGCGGGTGTGTGCTCACGAGCTAATTCTCGGGGCACCTGGGTCGGCGCTTCTGAAATCACAAAAGCCTCGTAAACGCCACGGCGTGTCCAGGAGGACGTTAGGCACGACCTGCTTGTCTAGCTGGCGCGCACCGGGGTGTTCGTGTGCTGGGATTGCTGTCTCAGTAGTCCCCGCAGAAGAAGTTCAAACGGTCGATCATCCAGCGCTATCGGAGCGTTTGGGAATCCACCGTCATCGGCAGACGCCGCCGCCCCTGCTGCACCGTGCTTCTGCGTCATCCTGGCGAGAAGTACCGACCCCCGAACAAGTTCCGACACCGCGGAGTAAGTGTCGTGCGCTGTCTGCTCATCGAGACCGGCTTGGGTCATGCCGGCGATCGCTTTCTGCGTCTCCTGTTCGCCGAGCCGTCGAGCCATCGGACTCAGTGCGCCTCGAATGAGGATCAAATCCGTCAACACCGGATCGCCGAGGAATATCCGGCGCACGCCGCGTGCGTGCGCCATCAACGACTCGCGCCAATCGTCCGACTCGGCATAGGCCGGCAACCCGCTGCGACGCAACGCGCGGTCGGTCATGGCGTCGAGAAGTTCCGACTTATTGCGAATGTGCCAGTAGATGCTGGTTACGCCGACGTCGAGCGATTTGGCGATCAGTGGAATGCTCACCTGCTCGATTGAGGAGTCTGCTGCTATCTCAAAGGCCGTCTCGACGATCGCGTCTTCGGTCAGCGAGCCGCGCGGTCGCCGGACTGATTGTCGCTGCGGCTTCGAAGCCTGCACCCTCATCCTCACCCCTCACTCACCGTGTGACATTCATCGTGTCATGATCGGCAGCTTGGACCACCCGCGCACGCTTGCGGTGTGTGCCTTCGCCGCTCCCGCGTAGTCGACGTCCCACTCCGGCCACCGCTTGAGGAGCTCTTCCAGCACGACCCTGGCTTGCATGCGTGCCAGCGAGGTACCGAGGCAGAAGTGCAGACCCTGGCCGAAGCTGAGGTGGCCGCCTCTGCGGTGAATGTCGAACCGCTCGCCGTTTGGGAAACGCGCATCGTCGCGGTTGGCAGATCCATTGAGCAGCAACATGATCGATCCCTCCGCGATCGGCGTGCCGAGACATTCCGTATCGTGGGCGACGTAGCGCGCCTGCACCGGTGACGGCGCTTCGAAGCGCAGCACTTCCTCGATGGCGCCCGGGATCAGTTCGGGGTCGGCAACGAGCTCGCTGCGCTGATCCGGGTGATCGGCCAGCAGCTGGCACGCGAAACCGATGAGCCGGGTGGTGGTTTCGTTGCCAGCACCGGCGATCATGCTGGTGTACGTCAGCACCTCGGTGCGCGTTAGCTGGCGTGTTCCACCATCGTCTTCCACTTCGGCGTTGAGCAGCTGCGTCATCAGGTCGTCGGATGGGTGGTCGGCCCGCCAGTCGATGTACTCAGAGAACAACAGATACGACTCTTCGAACGCGTTGTCGGCAACCGCGAACTGGCCCTCCTTCAGGTCGATAGCGTTGTTCGTGGTGTCCCGGATCAGCTGCTGACCCTGCTCGGGGATGCCGAGCAAATAACCGATGGTGCGCATCGGGATCAGGGCACCGAGGTCGGCGATGACGTCGAATTCGTGCTGCCCCAGTAGCGAATCGAGAGCCCCCACACAGAACTGGCGAGTCAACGGTTCGATGGCAGCCATTCGGCGCGGGGTGAATACCTTCGACAGCAGTCGCCGATGCAGGTCGTGCTGCGGTGGGTCCTCGAACAGGATCACCCCCGGTGGTACTTCCAGACCGCTCTTGATGACGTCCATGACGGTGCCACGCCCCGACCGGTAGGTCTGCCAGTTCGGCAGCTCACGTGCCACGTCATCCCATCGACTCAGCGCGTAGAAATCGTGCGGCTCGTTGTAGTACAGCGGCGCTTCCTCGCGCAGCCGCCGCCACACCGGATATGGATCGTCGTCGATCGCGAAGTCGAACGGGTCGTAATACAGGTCAACGGCTTTCGGGCGTGTCATGTCAGCGCCGGGTCTGACGGGTCACGATCGACGGGCCGGCCAGTGGCACGTCCAGGAGTCCGGGCTCGGCGTCGATGACTGCCGGGATGGCGTTGATGGCGGCCATCGCCGTCGCGGCGACGCCGGGGTTGGTGGCGTCATCTGGCGTGGGGTCCAGATGTAGGTCGAGGGTCATGTTCGGGTTTCCTTCGATGCGGAACACCATGCCGCCCTGACCGGGTTGTGCTGGGCGCGGCCAAGAGTCGGGCCACGGCGTCGACGTCACCGCCGCGAAGTACTGAACCGAGACGACGGGCCGCTCGTTCTGGATCGCGGCGAGCTGCCAACGGTGGCCGCAGATGGTGCCCTTCGGGATCACTCCCAGGGCGGTGTCGAGGTCGTTCGGGGCGAGGATGGTCTCCCAGTCCAGCGCCACACGTTCGACGTCCACGCCGAGCGTGTCGGCGATGTAGCGCACGACGGGCTCCCAGTCGTTGTTCACCTTGCCGACAGCGATGCGAATCGGCACGTGGCCGTTGGGCTTTCCGAATCCCATCGACTCGTGGAGCACCTCCCAGATCGGATAGGACAGGTCGAGGTCGACGGCGTATTCGTCCATGCGGTAGGTGTCGATCACCCCGGCGCCGGCCAGCAGGGCGGTGGGCAGATTGAGGCTGACGAAGCCGGGTTCGCAACCGGTGGCGTAGAAGGTTGCGTTGCCTTTACGTGCTGCGTTTTCGATCGGTTCGCGCCAGTTCGCCGGTGCCGCCTTCGGATACACCATGGGGATCGCGGAGATGGTGACCACGTTGATCCCGGCTTCCAGGTAGCCGACGATGTCGGCGATCACCTCGCCTTCACGGCGAACGGCGGTTGCGCAGTAGGCGATGCAATCGGGCTGGGCGCCCAGGACCGCTGCGAGGTCGTCGGTCGCCACGATGCCGACATCGGGGCGACCGCATAAAGCGCCGGCATCCGTGCCTACCTTCGCCGGCGAGGACACCTTGACCCCAACCAGTTCCAGTGCGGGATCGTTGATGACCGCGCGCAGCGCAACGCTGCCCGTCATGCCGGTGCCGACGTGAACGACGCGACGCTTCGCGGAGTCGGGAGATGAAGTCACAGGTCGAGCCTCTCAGTGCGGTGGGAGCGGTTGCCAACACATCAGGTCGCAACTTACTGTAGGCGCAACCAGTATGACTTACCAGTAGCTGTTGCAGTAACGGCGGCGGACGGGGGGTACGGCGCACGTGTCGAAGCGGACGGTCGTCATCACTGGGTCGAGCGACGGCGTCGGGGCAGCAGCGGCCCGGCGGTTGGCGGCCGCCGGCGACAACGTCGTTGTCATCGGTCGCTCGGTATCCAAGACGAAGGCGATCGCCGACGAACTCCGAACCGACTATCTCTGTGCGGATTTCTCGGACCTCGCCCAGGTGCGTGCCCTGGCCGAGGAGCTGCGGCGGCGTTATCCGCGAATCGACGTGCTGGCCAACAACGCCGGAAGTGTCTTCGCCGCCGATGGCGTCACCGTTGATGGGTTCGACAGCGTGCTCCAGGTGAACTACTTTGCGGCCTTCCTTCTCAGCACTTTGCTGATGGACGTGTTGATCGCGTCGAAGGCCCGCGTCATCTGCACGTCGAGTTCGTCGCAACGTTTGATGCGTCCAGGTCTATCGGTGAACGACCTACTCTGTACGAGGCCGATGCGCCCGACGGTTACCTACGGGCGCTCCAAGATCGCGCTCGTGATGTTCGCTCGCGAATTGCATCGTCGTTACTGCGAATTCGGTGTATCCGCCGCTTCGTTCCACCCCGGATTCGTCAACAGCAACTTCGGCCCGGCGTCGGGTTCGCGCGTTCTCGCGGTCATGCAACGAGCGCACACCGAACGGCTCGTCGGTATCACCCCGGAGGCAGCGTGCGATCAACTGGTGTGGCTGGCCTCGGAAGGCAGTGAAGACTTTGAACCAGCCGGCGAGTACTTCGTGAAACGCCGCGTCGGTCGTGCGCATCGGACCACGTACGACCCGCGTCGCGCCTACGAATTGTGGGAGCGGACAGCCGCCCTGGTGAACCGATGCTAGGAGTTCCGGACGTGATTGACCTCGCGAAGGAGCGGCTTCGCAGCAGCTCGGATCTCGCGAATCGTCATGGCGCGCAGTGGATGTATGGCAAGGACGAGCGCAATGCGATCGTCGGCGTCGAGCACCGGCGCGGAAATCGTCGCGACTGGGTGCGCGCCGCGGGTGCTGTCGTCCGGCAGCGGGTCGGCCGAGGCGAATTCCACCCGCAACTGATCGATGACGGAACGAAGATTGCGGGGGATCACGTCTCCGGACAGCGTGCCAATCGCTTGGGCCGCCTGGTTCAACGCAGGTGTCATCCAGTCGACGTCGTAGCCGCGCTCGCGGGTGCGGGTCAGCACGGTGCGCAGCCGCTGGTGCAGACCCGCATCATCGGCAGCACCGCGTCGGATCCAGGCTTCTTGCTCGTCGGTGCTATCCCATGCCGCGAAGGCGATACCGAATGGCGGCGCGTAGGGGATGCGCTCGTTGGGTTGAACGACTGCGGACAGGTCCGCGGGATACTCGAAGGCGGTGATCACCAGGCTGTCACCTGCTCGCTCCAGGACGGACGCGGCCATATCCGTCGTATCGACCAGTCGCCGAACCGAGGCGCGTGCGAGATGGGCCAGCGGGCGGCCGATGTCGAGGCCGGAAGCGACGAGCGTCAGTGCGGGGCCGAGCGCGAATGCCTTGGTCACCGGGTTGCGGGTAACCCAGCCGCGATCGGAGAGCGTCTTGAGGATCGCGTGCGCGGTGCCTTGGGACAGGTCCAGTTCGCGCACGACGTCCGAGAATCGAATCTCGCCCCTTCCCGGGTGACTGAGCAACTCGACAATGTCGAGAACTCGTTCGGTTGGCGCCGAACCGGATCCTCGCACCCTTGACTCCCTTTGATCGGCATCCTACGGTCGATTCAGTAGTTAGAGAATTATTTCTCGATTATTAGAGAATACTACCAGCAGGGATGTGAATCGGATGCGTGCAGTCGTTTTGCGAGGCGGCGAACTGACGGTCCGAGAAACCGCCGATCCGGTTGCGGGACAGGGCGATCTGCTCCTCAAAACGTTGAGCACGGCGATCTGCGCGTCGGACGTTCATTTCATGGACAACCCTGACGCCGGAATCGACGATCCGACGGGACGGTCGTTGTACGACGCCAATCGCGACATCGTCATGGGTCACGAGTTCGTCGGCGAGGTCATCAGCCACGGGCCTGGGTGCAGCGACGCCTTCCCGATCGGTGCTCGGGTGACATCGATGCCAATCCGATTGGTGGACGGTGGCGCCGGTGGCTTGCGAATCATCGGACAACACCCCGAGGCGCAAGGCAGTTTCGGGGAACTACTGGTCGTCCCCGAGGCGGCAGCGAGGGTCGTGGAGGGCGACGTATCCAGTGACGCCATCGCCGTCGTCGATTGCTTCGCGGTCGGCGAGTTCTATGTGCGCGCCGCCAATGTGCAGCCCGGTGAAGTGCCGATCGTCATTGGGGCAGGGGCCGTCGGCCTTTCCGCTGTCGCTGCATTGTCCAGTCGTGGCATCCAGCCGATCATCGTGTCCGACTTCCATGCTGAACGACGCGAGCTGGCGCGCAACGGCTTCGGCGCGCACGTGCTGGTCGATCCCGCCGATCAATCGGTGTTCGACGTCTTTCGCGAAGTCCGTGCCGAACACAAACTCGGTGGCTCGGCCGTGGTGTTCGAATGCGTCGGCGCTCCGGGGCTCATCGACCGGCTCGTGTCCGAGGCGGAGTTCATGTCTCGGATCTACTGCGCCGGCGGCTGGTACACCGGCGACACGCTGAGGATCACGGAAGCAACGCGCAACGGATTGACACTGCAGTTCGGTGGCGGCCCGATGCCACAGGACTGGTATGGCGTGCTCGACGCCGTCGTCGAGGGACGGCTCGACCCGATGCCGAGCGTCGGCCGCATCATCGGCCTCGACGAGGTGCCGGATGCGATCGAGCAGGCCCGCCGAGCCGAGGGACCGCCCCGAGTCGTAGTCCATCCGAACGGAGACGTCGCATGAGCGACAGAGAAGACATCGTCGAACTGACGGTGCGCTATGCCACCGCCATCGACAGCGTCCAATACTCGCTGCTGACAAAGGTCTTCACTGACGACGCCCACGTGGATTACGGCGAAATCGGTCAGTGGACCGGAGGCGCGGAGGTTGCCACGTTTATGGAGGCAGTCCACGCGGCAGCGAAACACACCATGCACCGGATGACCAACCAGGCCGTGGATATCGACGGAGACACAGCGACGGTCCGGACCTACGTCGATGCCCTGATCCTGTTCGAAGGCGGAGGGGCGAACCCCGTCGGCTACTACGACGATCACGTCGTACGCACCAGCGATGGCTGGCGAATCTCGCGCCGCACCTACACCTCGGTGCGACTGGTAGCGGTGTCGGATCAATGACCGCAGACTTCGCGACCAAATACGGCCCATGGGCGCTCGTCGTCGGCGCTTCCGACGGCGTCGGGTCGCTGTTCGCCGAGCGACTCGCACATGAGGGTGTGAATGTCGTGCTTGTTGCCCGTCGCCAACACGTGCTCGACGAAGTGGCCGCCGGCATTCGCGAGCGCACCGACGCTGAGACCCGGACGCTTGCCGTCGACCTGACCGACGCCGACGCATCGCGGAACATCGTCGATGCCACCGCGGATCTCCAGGTTGGCATGCTGGTGTACTGCGCAGGCGGTGACCCGAATTACCAACCCTTCCTAGCCAACCCGATATCGGCAGCAGAAGCCCTGCTGCAACGTAACTGCCTGGTACTGATGAGGCTGTGCCACCACTTCGCCGGGCCTCATGGTCGAGCGGGGTAAGGGCGGCATCGTGAACTTCACGTCGGGAGCCGCGCTGGCCGGTGGTCGAAACATGGTGACCTACGGAGGAACCAAAGCCTTCGACATGGTGTTCACCGAAGGCTTATGGGTCGAGTTGCAGGACAAGGGCGTTGACGTGCTCGGCCTGGTACTGGGAATGACCGACACACCGGCGTTGCGCCAGTTGGAATTCGAGCGCGGACGCCTCGCATCTCTCGACGAGATCCCCGAGGGCGCAGTCACCGCCGCGAGCGTGGTGGACGAAGCCTTCGCCAACCTCGGCGATGGACCGACGATCGCCACTGGCGATGACGTCCGCATGGGTCTTGAACTTTTCAAGTCCTTATCGCGCAACGAAGTCGTTCGGCTGATCATGCAAGTCAGTACTGAAGTCATGGGCACCGACGCGCGCCAAGGGAGTTAGACACCACGATGTTCACTCTTCGATTCGACATGCGAGCGCCTGCGATAGGTGGACCGCCAACCGACTTGTACGCCGCAGCAAGTGAGATGTCGGCGTGGGCCGAGACCCGTGGCTGCGTCGCCGCGGTCCTGTGTGAACACCACTGCGCCGACGACGGTTATCTCCCATCTCCACTACTGCTCGGCGCGGCCATCGCCGCACGCACCGAGCAACTGATGCTGAACCTGGTGATCCTCCTCCCGCTCTACGATGTGGCACGCCTGGCGGAGGACATCTCCGTCCTGGACCACATCAGTGCGGGCCGGGCCACCTACGTGTTCGGGATCGGCTACCGCGCTGAGGAATACGCCCACTTCGGACTGTCCATGTCCGATCGCGGCCACATTGCCGACGAGAAGCTCGGCCTGCTGCGCCGGCTGCTCGCGGGAGAAGAGATTGAACACGGGGGCCGGCGGATGAAGGTGACCCCGCGCCCGCGACTGCCGGAAGGTCCCATGATGAGTTGGGGCGGTTCGAGCCTGGCAGCGGCGCGGCGTGCGGGACGCAACGGACTCGGCCTGCTCGCCAACGGTGGGGTGCCGGGTATGCAGGAGGCCTACGAGAAGGCCTGTCGCGACAACGGTTTCGAGCCCGGCTTCGCGCTCATACCCGAACGAGACACCGTGGCGAACTGCTTCGTAGCTGAGGATGTCGATGCCGCCTGGGACGAGATCGGCCAGTACCTCCTTCACGACGCGATGGCCTATTCGGAATGGAACCCCGACAATCAGGTGTCGGCCAACATCACCACCGCGAAGACCATCGATGAACTCCGCCACACGGCGTCGTCGCACGTGATTCTTTCGGTCGAAGAGGCGAAGCAGCGCCTCGCGGGCGGAGAGATGTTCAACCTCTCTCCGCTGTGCGGCGGGATTCCACCTGAAATCGCGTGGCCGTATTTGAAGAGATTCGCCGAGCTGAACTAGTCGAAAGGCAATGACATGAATCAGGATCGCGTCAAGTTACACGAGAAGATCGCCTTCGAAAAGTGGGAAGGCTATGCGAAACCCATCGAACGCGGTCGCCACGTCAATTTCGGCGAGAACTACATCATGGCTCCAGATTTCGTGATGATGAGCCCGCTGTTCAACAACGGTGTCCCGCAGTCGATAACCGATATGTTCTCGGGCGAGGTGGCGGAGGCCGTCGCCAAGTATGCGCCGGATGGCGACGTGCTCACCCCAGAGTGGCGCATGTGGTGGAAGCACATGCCGGACTACCGCCTCGTCAGCCCATTTGAATGTGTAGCCGGCGACTGGGGCTTCTCCTCCTGCGATACCTACGCCGGGACGTTTCCCGACGGGTCGAGATTCGAACTCCGCGAGTACGACTATCTCTGGATCAACGAAGATGGACATATCACTCGTTGGGACTGGTTCGTCGACTCCGCCGAGTGGGCGCGCTTGCTGTCGCTCGTCGGACTCGACCCCAACGGGTTGACTTGCCAGGCCTACACCCTCAACTACCTGCGGGAGAGCGGCGCATCGGAGTCGTCGGTCTAGCCGGACAGATCGCCACTCTGTGGACAGTGCGGAACAGCCCAGCTTGTTGCCTTGACGCGGGCAGTCTGGCGGCAGGGTGGCGCACTAGTGGTGGCGACATCTTGGTGGAATGTTGATCGGCGAGCTGGCAGTTACCGTTTATTCACCGCCAATGACCCGGAACCTACCGGAATCGCCCGGTTTCCATCGGGGTTCGAAATAGTCAATCCGATTGCTGCACAACGGAAAACAGGCAACAACAGGGGCTGTCAAGATCGAAGGATCGGTAATCCATTGGTCGCGGGTTCGAGCCCCGCCCGCCCCACAGTTAAATCCCTGATCGAGGGTTATCTGAGCCCACCCCTCCCAATGCGCTTTCATCCGGCGGCTTTGATGGCAACCCCGTTCCGTAACGGTGTCTACGGTCCCTCGAACGGGATTCGCAGGACTTGACCGACCCGGATCACGTCGGGGTCGCTGATCCTGTCCCGGTTGGCAGTCAACAGCCGCGGCCACAAATTGCCGTCGCTATAGCTGTTCTCCGCGATGCCGAACAGTGTGTCACCGTCGACGACGCGATGCTGCGAGAATCCGGCATAAGTTGAACCCAACAGGGGGCGTCCGAACGTCAGCGGGACGGTCACCCGAAAGTCATTCTCGGGCAGCCCGCTTGGGTTGTCCGCGTCGACGGTCAACGTCCCCTCCGCGGCCTGGGGCACACCGTATGTAACCGCGAAGTCGAAAAGTGTGAACAAAGAGCCGCTGCCGGGCACAAACATCGGCGAAATCTCGGCCAGTACTGCGCCGTTGCGGTCGGTGAGTCTTGCCGACCCCACCACACCCTCAAACGCGCCGCCCAGCCCGCACAAGACGAAGCTGTCGCCGACGATGTCAAACGGCTGTGGACTACGCACCGTGAGGCGTGCAAAATGTGACATAACTGGAGCCCTTTCTCGATTAACTGCAGCCCTTCTCGATTAATCGTCCGGCTCGATCGTGGTCCACGAGTGGATGGCGAACACGGGTAGTGCGCTACTCGAATACCACTACGCCGGCGTGTTCTACTCGAACGACGGGAAGAATAGAACCTGTCCGACCTGCAACTTGTCAGGATCGTCGATGTGGTTGGCCGCCGCGACCATTTCCACCATGGTCTTAGTGCGCGCGACATCGCCCGCGTCGCCGTAATAGTCGGCAGCGAGGTGCCACAAGGTGTCGCCGTCGACCGCGATGTGCCGCCAATTCAGGCGCGGGTGGATTATCGCCTGACCGACTGGGGGGCCCTGGTTCTCCAAGTGGTTTGCGATCGCGATGATCGGCCACAGGCTGGACTCGCCGTACCAACGCTCCGCGAGCACCTCCCAAGTCTCGCCCGCAACCACTTGGTGACCGTGCGCGTTGGCCAGATCGGGGATCAGCAGCCACTCGCCGACCACGAAATCTCGCTGTGCGGCGTGGTTGGCGATCGGGATGATCTCGTAGAGGCTCGGGTCACCGTAAAACTGTTGCGCCAGACTCTCTTTCCCATCCTCAATCCTCACTTGGTGGCGCAACGTAACGTAGGGGATCAGCAGTTCTAGACCGACGTCGATTTGATCGGGGTCGGCGAGATGGTTGATGACCGAGATGACGGGAAACAGGCTGCCCTCTCCATAAAAGTGCTCGGCCAGCCCCGAGAGGGTGTCGCCGCTGATGACTTGGTATTCGGTGGGAGGCATTGGGGTTCCTTTCGTGCTCCACAACATCGCCTCCTGGCGATGCTCGGGTAAATTGTCGCGGCCCGGGCAGGCTCGGACACGCGTAGCGCACTACCTCAATCGACAACCATCGGCGGAAGCCCAGCCCCCTCAACCGGGCCATGCCGGACGCGGAGCTCGACGCGTTCGTCGAAAATTTTCGCCCGACCACCCCAGCCTGGTCGTGGAGAACGCGTTTTCAGCCCCGATTGATGGCATGTACCGGCAGCTCGCCGGGCACAGCGCCGAGCTGATCTGGAGGGCCCGCCACGCCTAAAAGCACGCTCGCCAATCGCGCATTGCGATCTGGATTCGCGCTGGATCGCCAACACCGTCGCATTCAAAGCCATCACAGGCGGCGATCTGATCCGGGCCGAATTCAAGTTCGGCGCGGCCTTCGGCTGCGACCCGAAAGTTGGTTTCGTTAGAGCCGGGCCAACTTGCTAATCGTTTGAATTTCGTTGTCTCGGTACGGTCGTCCATCGGGCTGCAGTAGGTCTGCAAACCAGAGTTTCGGAGCTGTCGTGTACGGGTGATCCCAGGAGTCCCACGGAATGTAGGTCTGAGTCTTGCCGGCGACCAAACCCCAGTTGATCGCACCGACGTTGTGCCGTTTCGCAATCGGCAGCACCCCGTCAACGGTACTGCCCAGCGTCCGCGCCAGGTACTCGGTGCAGAGGATCGGCCGCCCCAATGGAGACAGTTCTGCGATCCGGGCCTCGAAGCCTGCTGGCTCGTCATAGCAGTGGAAGGTGACCACATCGGAGTTGTCCAGTTGGATGTTAGCGATTTCGCTGCGCCGCTGGGGATCTCCCCACACGCCGTCCCACAGGCCACTCGTTAACGGTTGACTCGGATCCACCGAACGTGCCCACCCGAACGCCAGCGCGAGCAGGTCAGCGACATGCTCCAGCTTGTCTTTCCTTTCGACCTTGCGATACTCGCGGGCGGGATTGTCGGGTTCATTCCACAGGTCCCAACCCAAAACACGGTCATCCGTGCGGAATTGGGTCAACACTCCCGTGACGTACTCAAGCAGGGTGCGACGGTAGTCGAGGTCACCCAGATGTTCAGCGCCTGGGCTTTGCACCCAGCCGGAGTTATGGACCCCGGGCTTCGGGGCGCGCTGGCGTCCCGGTTTGGGGAACGGATCCCAACATGAGTCGAAGAAGACAAAGAGGGGTTTGATGCGGTGGCGCGCCGCGATGGCGACAAACTGCGCGAGACGGCTCTGGAAGCCTCGATGGTCTTGGGCCCAAAGCTGATCGTGGAGGAAGACCCGCACCGTGTTGAGTCCGTGTGACTGGGCCCAGCCGAGCTCGGTATCGATGCGCCGGGGGTCGAAGGTGTCGGCCTGAAACATCTCGAGCTGGTTGATGGCGTTCGAGGTGATGTAGTTGACGCCGACGGGCCACCCTTGCGTCTGATACCAGCGGTTGGCCCGATCAGCCGACCATCGGCTTTGCTCGGCGGCGGCGCGGGGTGTCTTGGTCAATACGGGGCCTGCCGCCAGCAGCACCGGGAGAGCTAGCACCGTTCGACGCCTCACACAGCGACCATAATTCTCCGAGTGAGGTAGGGGGCTGGAAAATCGACAGACATCCGTTCCGCCGGCCACGTTGAGGATGGCGCCGGTGATCCAGTCCGACAGCGGATGCAGCAGCCTGTTCAATAAGCGCTACCCGAACTGGCTCTCACATAGGGTTCTGAGCAAGGAGGTCTGTGTGACGGCGATCGCTTTCAATGCCGGCCGCCTCTGACCGTGCGCGCCTTCGGATGCCCCAACTGCGGACAGGCCTTGCCGTTCGAGGCGCAGCAGTGCCCGACGTGCGCCTCGACGGTCGGCTACCACCTCCCGTCGCGGCAGATGGTCTGCGTACCGTCGCAAATGCTCACGGTAGACGGCCGCGACTGGGTTCGCTGCGCACACTGGGAGCGGGGCTGCAACTGGCTGGCTGCCGACGACTCCGCATCCGGCTGCTGCTATGCCGACAGTTTCGTGCGCGAGGGACCCGCGCCGGATGACACCGAGGCGATCGCCGAACTCGATTCGACCCTAAAGGAGTTGCGGCGGTTGATCTTCGAGCTGATCGATCTCGGCCTGCCGGTTCACCCGTACTATGCCGACCCCGCAGGACTGGCGTTCGACCTGCTGTCGAGCAAAACGCTGGGGCGGCCTGTGACGATGGGTCATTCGAACGGAGTGATCACCATCGACCTGGCCGAGTCGATGGAGTTATACCGAGAGCGTCTGCGCATCAAGCTTCACGAGCCCTATCGCACGATGCTGGGTCACTTCCGCCACGAAGTCGGCCATTACTACGAGATGCTGCTCGTACAGAACACCCCACTCATCGACGATGCCCGGACGATATTCGGCGACGATCGACAGGACTACCAGGCAGCACTGCAGCGACACTACGAGGGCGATTCGCCGGCCGATTGGCAACACGACTTCATCTCCGAGTACGCCACCGCCCACCCCTGGGAAGACTTCGCCGAAACCTGGGCACACTATCTGCACATCACCGGAACCCTTGCCACGATCGCCGATTCAGGACTTGTCGTCCAAGCCGACCGGGTGAAGTGGGGCCTGGCCGACGATGTCGATGCGCGCGTGTCTTACGCGGATTGTGCCATCGACGACATCATGGCTGACTGGTTGGTGTTGTCGGGAGTGCTCAACCGGGTGAACAACGCGATGGGTCGCGACGACCTGTACCCGTTCACCATTTTCCCGCATGTCGTCGCCAAGCTCGGTTTCATCCATCATGTGGTGACGACGGCTGCGATTGAACATACTGCGGTGAAGGAGAATTGACTCCCGTGGCCAGTACACCAATCGCCTCCGACCGCATCGCTCAAGCGATTACCGCCGCGCACGAGAGGCACAAGAACAAGCGCGGCGGCAAGAACGCCGGCTACATACCTGCCTTGGCTGCGGTCGACCCGAAACTGTTCGGGATCTGCGTAACAACCGTTGACGGTCAAACCTTTTCGGCCGGCGATGCCGATTGTGAGTTCGCGCTGGAATCCATCTCGAAGGTATTCACCGCTGCACTCGCGATGGAGCAGGTAGGCCCCCGGGCGTTTCACCGTAAGGTGGGCGCTGATCCGACTGGTGAGGCGTTCAATTCGGTTCTGGCACTCGAACTTCATAACAACAAGCCGATGTCGCCAATGGTCAACGCAGGCGCGATGACGGCGACCAGCCTGGTCTCGGCGACCGACGCCGACGACCGCTGGCGCCAGATTCTCGAGATCCAAAGCAACTTCGCCGGTCGCCCGATCAGGGTCAGCGAACAGATCGCCGACTCCGAACGCGCCACCAACTTTCAAAACCGTGCGATCGCGTGGCTGCTGCGCTGCGGCGGATACATGTACAGCGACCCGATGGAGGCCGTTGATATTTATACCCTGCAGTGCTCGACGCTGGTCACCACCGTCGATCTCGCCACCATGGGCGCGACCCTGGCCAACGGGGGTGTCAACCCGGTCACCGCCGAACGCGTCATCGCGAGAGCCAACGTGGCACCTGTATTGGCCTTGATGGCGATGGAAGGTATGTACACGGCCTCCGGCGACTGGGCTTACACCGTCGGGTTGCCCGCCAAGAGTGGTGTCGGAGGCGGCCTGGTGGCAGTGGCGCCAGGCAAACTGGCGATCGCCGCGTATTCACCGCCGCTAGACCAGGCCGGCAACAGCGTGCGTGCTCAGGCCGCGATAACCCAGATCGCCCATACTCTTGAACTTGGGCTCTTCAACACGTAACGCGTGCGTAGACCGCCGAACTGCGAGCCGTGCTTTTCCACAGCGGTTTACCACGTGGGGCTGAGTGGGTGAAATGCGGGCGGTACTAATAAAGAATCATTCGTGAATGCACTCGTGGCATGACTGAAAATTGCGCTGAGCGGTCTTCTGCGCTATTTCTATGTCCCCTGCATCTACCGATCAGGTACCGTCACCGAAGTGAGCACGCGGCACTTCGACGTAGTAATCGTAGGCGCCGGTTTCGGCGGAATTGGTGCTGCAATCCAAGCCAAGAAGTTGGGATACGAAAATATCCTGATCGTGGATCGCGAGAACGACCTGGGCGGAACGTGGCACGTCAACCGGTATCCGGGACTGGCTGTCGACATCCCGTCGTCAACCTATTCCTATTGGTTCGAGCCCAATCCGAACTGGTCGCGGCTGTTCGCACCGGGCGGTGAAATCAAGCGCTATGCGGACGATGTCTCCGCCAAGTACGACGTGCGCCGGCATATGCGCTTCAACACCGTTGTCGACGGCGCACGGTGGGACGAGGACGCCAAGCTCTGGCAAGTGGTGTTGGCCGACGGCGACACGTTGCTGACCCGGGTGCTGATCACTGCGACGGGTGTCCTGTCTCAGCCGTCCACACCGGACATTCCCGGCATCAACGAATTCGCCGGCAGAATCATCCATACCGCCGCATGGGACGACAACTACGAATTCGAGGGCCGTCGCGTCGGGGTCATCGGGACCGGCGCGACAGCCGTACAACTGATACCGGAGCTGGCAAAGCGGGCTGCCGATCTGACGGTCTATCAGCGCACGCCAATCCATGTGGGGCCCAAGACAGACTTCGCAATACCTGAGGTGATGCGACTCCTGTTCGCCCGGGTGCCGCGTATGCACCGCGCTGTCCGGTGGGTGACCGACATGATCTACGAGCTGACGTTTGTGCTCGGTGTACTGCACTACCGCAATTTCCGGTGGCTCAACACGTCGGGCGAGCGCCTGTCGAAGCTCTTGCGGTTCATCTCCATTCGCGACAAAGAGCTGCGGCGCAAGCTGACCCCGGATTACGACTTGGGATGTAAACGACCGACGTTCTCCAATTCGTATTACCGGACTTTCACCAAGCCCCACGTGCATCTGCAGGCGGCCGGCATCGAGCGGTGTGAGCCAGACGGAATTGTCGCGTCTGATGGGACGAAAACGGAGATCGACACAGTGGTTTTGGCCACCGGATTCGATCTCTGGGGGGCCAACTTCCCCGCGATCGAGATCATCGGCCGCGATGGCCGTAACCTTGGAAAATGGTGGCGAAGCAACGGATTCCAGGCATACCAGGGGTTGTCGATCCCTTATTTCCCTAATCTCCTGAGCTTGGCCAGCCCGTACGCGGTCAGCCTAAATTTCTTCGACATGATGGAATACCAGATGCGCCACATGGACCGGCTGTTCGGCGAGGTGCGTCGGCGCAACGCGACCATGTTCGAGGTCACCGAAGAGGCCAACGATCGCTTCCGGGAACGGATGAGCAAGCTGCAGCACAACACGGTGTTCTATCTCGGGCACTGCGCTGGGGCGAGGTCGTACTATTTCAGCCCTCACGGCGAGACGTATCTGCGTGCCACATCCACACGCACCACAGTTTCCGAACAGGCCCACTTCCCACTCAGCGACTACGCGATCACCTGAATACGGGACGCTTACGCCTGTCCAGCTTGAGTGTAAGGCGCAGGCGCACAAGGCATTACGCGGCCCACCACAGGACCAAGGATCCGCTGGTAGCCGGACGCGGTCACCCGCACGAGCAGATCGAGTGCTTTGGCGCCTGGCCCGACGAGCAAGCGTGTCTTGCCTTTGCGCACGCCGTTGAGGATGAGTAGCGCAGCGCGGTCGGGACTCTCTCTGCCCAGCCGCGTGTCGTATAACTCCGCCAGTTCATTCTTGTCGAGACCCTCGGCTGCGGTCGCGTTGCGCGCGATCGCGGTCTGGATGCCGGCGGGAAACACCGCGGTGACCTTCACCGGATAACCGGCCAGCATCACCTCTTGGCGCAACGCCTCAGTGAACCCGCGCACAGCGAACTTGGACGCGTTGTATGCCGACTGACTCGGCGCCGAGAAGATGCCCCACAAGCTGGAGATGTTGATGACATGGCCGTCACCGGATGCGATCAGATGCGGCAGGAACGCTTTGGTGCCGTGAACCACCCCCCAGTAATTCACGTCCATCACACGTTCCATGTCTTTGATTTGGCTCATCTCGATATTGCCGGTGAACGCGATGCCTGCGTTGTTGTAGATCTGGTTGATCACCCCGAAGTGGTCCCTGACTTCGTTGGCATACGTCGGAAATCGCGCTCCTTCGGTGACGTCGAGCCGGTCTACCTTGACCGACGCCCCGATGTCGCGGAGTCGCTCTGCGCTGCGTGACAGGCCATCCATGTCGACATCACTGATCGCCAGCTTTGCCCCCGATCGCGCCAGTTCCATGGCCAGCGCACGGCCAATGCCCGAAGCGGCGCCCGTGACCACTGCCACCTTGCCAGCGAAGCCGTCCATGTTCTGGCCGCCTGTTCGATTTGATCAAACTGTCGAGTGGTTAAGGCGCTGAGCATAGCGTTTTTATATTGCAGCCGAGAAGTTTTCGACGCGCCCTAAGAATCGCAATTCAATATGAACGACACAACGCATTCTTCGAAAGTCGTTGTAGATCTCCACCATGCCCGCGGGTATCTTTTTGCCGATGCTTTCGAACGCCGGTCATGATCCGCTTGTCCAGGGGGTATTCGGGATACGGTCTGCGGGCTGTAGCTGACCAGAATGATGGGTATTTGGTGCGGTTGGCGATGTGGCGCTCGCGGCGGCCTCGATAGCGATTCTCCTGGCGCAGCCTGAGTGCTGGACGGTCGCTGCACTGACGAGGTTTCGTGCACCAGTCGAAATACGTTTTCACCGCGTAATTGACTCGCATGTAGGACGATATGGCACATGCGGAATGGCCTCGGCACTTGCCATGGGGAAGTCTGAGCCCAGTGCCGGGTATCAGTGAACCGCCCGCCGCCCGCCCCGCCAACCACGGAGACGACGAGAACGCCTGGTGCACGGCGTTGGAAACGCAATGGTACGAGCTCGGCAGATCCGTCAAGGACTGCTTGTCGGGCGAGCATGCCGTCACCACCGACGCAGAACGGCTGGATTTGGTCTTTGCACTCGACCGTTGGCGATCCTGGCTCAACGACTACTCGGACCCTGCTGAGCAGTTCAATCGCGCTGGGATGCCGGCCCTGAGGAACAGGCTCGAACAGATCGAGACGCAGCTCACGACTTTCATGGACATGCAGAACTCCTCCATCGCAGCCCCCGCGAGCAAGCCCGCCGCGCAGCCCACCGCTGCTCCACAACCGACTTTCGAGCAGCAGATTGCCGCCAGTCGAGCGCAAATGAATGCCGACATGCAGGCATTTCGGCGGCAAGAAGCCGAAAGTGAGCGAGCAGCATTCGAAGCTTCGCAGGCGCGTGTCAACGCGGCTCGAGAAGTCATGTGGCAGAACAGTTCGCGGGCAAGTGACCAGGCGTATCGGACGATGCAGCAAGCCGCCGATCAAATGTGGAACGAAATCAGGATGCGTCGGCGCTGAAAGTCAATGTTGTTGACCGGCCGCGGAATACCTCGTTCAGGAACGCTTTGTTCCTAATCGTCCACGTGCCCGGTGGCGCCGCAGCGTGGACAGCGCACCTGACCGTAACCCCCACAGTTCTGACACGGCACCGTGCATTTGCCGTCGCATATGGGGCATTGTGGCGCGCCGACAAGGTGGTTGCCGGTACAAGGTACCTGTCCGTGGTCGCAGTATCGGCAATCGGCCCATCCCTTGCCATGGCATCCGGGACAGTTGTTGTAGTCGTCGCTCATCGGTCTCCACTAATGCTGAGTCAGTGTTGAAGCATCACACGCCTGCGTCCTTTTGTACGGTGAATTCGCTTTCCTTCACCGATGAACGTTTCGGTTCACGGCAGCCATTTCCGCGACAGGAATTCGTTGTCAGGCGGCGGCCGCGCCGCTGTTAGACCAGTGAACGGTCAGTTCGGCGGCCACCTCTTCCGTGCGCTCGACTTGCCACCAGTGCCCGCACGCGAGTTCGTGGAAGCGCGCATTGGCGGCTGCGGCGGTCGCGCGTCCGAATTCTGCTGCCTGGTAAGCATCGTCGCTGCCCCACAGCACAAGCCCCGGCGGGTACGTGGAGTTCGGATCGAACGCCCAATCCTCGAGGTACGGCTCGGACCGGTACAGCGGCAGGATGTGGTCGAACATCCGGCGGTCCATTCCGGCCGCGACGCCATCAGCGTCGATCTCGGGTACGCCGGCGGCCACCAACATGGCAGCGCGAGTGTTCACATCGAGCCCGAGAAATTGGTCGCGCGAGTGTTCGCCCAGCCCGGTGGTCTGCCAGATGCGCGCCTGCGGGTGCCAGAGGAAGTCGGCCGCGCACACCCCTCCGCCGAGTACCCAACTGTTGACCAGATCGGGTCGAGCAAGGATGACGCCTTGGCTGACGACTGATCCCTGGTCGTGTCCGACGAGGTCGACCGGCCCATGCATCGCCTCCAGTTGATCGATCAGCCAATCGCGATACGCGTACCGCGTCCCACTGAAATCGGCAGGCCCGTCGCAGCCGAAGCCGGGCAGCTTCAGGGCGATCGTGTCGTGATCCGACAGCAGGGAGCGCAATGGATCCCACACCGCCGCAGTGTTAGGTACGCCGTGGACGAAGACGACGGTCATGGTTCCCCTTCCTTCGGTGCGATGAGGTTGCGGGCCGATGGCCTGCGAACAATTTAGCGAACGATCGTTCGTATCGCAAGAACGATCGATCGTACGGTATATTTGGGACATGGCAGGCCGGCGCTCGGTGATCGAGGCATTCAGCACTCGACAGAAGATCCTGAGCAGCGCTGCGGACATGGCATCCGTGGAGGGTCTTGAGGGCCTGACCCTGGGAAGGCTCGCCACCGCGCTCGGCATGAGCAAGGCCGGCGTGATCGGTCAGTTCGGCAACAAGCTCGAACTTCAGTTGGCCACTCTCGATTTCGCGGCCGAAGTGTTCCGTCGCGAGGTATGGCGACCCGCCGAGCATGTATCGGCCGGCATGCCCCGCCTACTCGCGATATGCGACAGCTGGATCGACTACGCCCGACGTCCGGCCTTCCCGGGCGGCTGCTTCATCGCGGCGGCCTCATTCGAATTCGACAGTCGCCCCGGTCCCGTGCACGACGCGCTTGCGACGTATATGCGTCGATGGCGCGCACAACTGGCCGAAGACGCGGCGATTGCCGTTGCGGCCGGAGACCTACCCAAGGGAACCAATGTCGAACAGATCGGCTTCGGACTCGAGGCGTTGGCCGCCAGCGTGACTCCGTCCCGCCAAATCTACGGCGACGAGCGGGCTGCCGAGTACGCCAAAATGTCGATGCTCAGCTTGCTAGGCCAGCCGGCGACGCGCACGTAACCCTCAGCCGCGGCGCGGTTTTGCGATCGTGAACGATTCGATGTGATCGATCATGGTGGTCAGCGCGGTTTCGAGTGGTTCGGCGTCGCGCAGCGTCTTGGTGAGGAGAAGGCCGCCTTGCAGCGCTGTCAGCAGTGCTGTCGCCAGGCTGTCGATATCGGTACCGGGTCGAAACTCGCCACGCTTCGCCATGGCGTTTAGGCCGGTGCGGATTGCTCTCTGCCAGCGCCGGTATCCCGCTGCCAAGTCTTTGCGCGCGTTGGCGTCGCTTTCGGCGAGTTCGCTGGCCAGCGTGCCCAAGGGGCAGCCGCCGCGGTAACCGCCTTCCCGCTGAAACGCGACGATCATTTCGGCCCACGCGCGCAACGCGTCCATATCGTCCAGACGCGTGAGCAGGGTTTCTTGAATCCCGACAATGGTGTCTGTCTGGTACTCGATGACGGCGCGGGTGAGGGACCGTTTGTCGGTGAAGTAGTGGTAAATCTGCGATGCACTCACGTTCGCCGCGGCTCGGACATCCTCGGTGCTCGTCCCGGCGACGCCACGGGTGTTCATCAGGGTGGCGGCAGCGGCCACGATCCGGTCCCGCGTAGCACGGCCTTTAGGGGTCACCATCCTCCGAGTCTACCGATTCTGGAGTTGACATTCCAAAAAGTCGGTGGTTTTGTGGAGTGATCAATCCAATTTATGTGTGAAGGCGGTCCGATGACGACTCAGACACCCAGCATTGAAGAGCAGACGCAGGCGTTCGTGACGGGACCCGCCGCCGCAATGCCGGCAGAAATAATGGGTGCATTCGTCGCCGAACAGGCCAGCCTGGATGCCGCAGGCGTGCCCACCGGCATCAGCGCACCGGGTGCCGTGATGCCCGACGCTGACCTGCTCGACGTTCACGGCGCGGCCACTTCGTTGGCGCAGGCGGTGGCGGGGCGACCCGCAGTGGTGATCTTCTTTCGGGGGGCGTGGTGCCCGTACTGCAACATCGCGTTACGCACCTACCAGGCTGAATTGGCGCCCGCCCTCGAGGACCGGGGCTACGCGATGATCGCGGTCAGCCCGCAGAAGCCCGACGGGTCGCTGACCGCCGCTGAAAGCAACGAGTTGACCTACACCGTGGTGTCCGACCCCGGCAATCAAATCGCCTCTGCGCTGGGCATTCTGACCGCCCCCTCCGCTGAATCCGTTGCAGCAGCACAGACGCTGGGAACCGATCTGGCTGAGCACAACGCTGATGGCGGGCTGACGCTGCCGATGCCCACGACGGTGGTCGTCGATGCCGCCGGAGTGATCCGCTGGATCGACGTGCACCCCAACTACACGACCCGCAGCGAGGTGCCCGACATCCTGGCCGCGGTGGACTCGGTCGGCTGAGCTCAGTCCAGGTCTGCGAGGACCTTGCGGGCGGCATCCAATTCGGCCTCGAGGGCGGCGACCCTGGCGGCTTGCTGGGAGCGGGCCTCCTCGATGACTTGGTCGATCGGGTTGGAGAGGTCCTCATGCAGTTCCTTTGCGGCGCGGGAGACCGCGGCGGCCGGGACGGCGAGGTTGCGAACCAGATAGCTGGCGCCCTGCTTGAGCTCGGCGCGCCATTCCCCGTCGGCGGTGCCGGTGACGGTGAGAGTCAGCTCGAGAGTCTTGGTCTTCTTGCCTGCCGTCTTCTTGGCCGGGGCTTTCCTCGGCTTCTTGTCGGCAGAAGCCTCAACGTCGGGTGCGTCGGGCGCCGAAGGAGTCGTCGGCGAGGTGTTCTGCACGGCAGGAACCCAGGCATCGGGGGTGTCGGCGTTGTCGTGTGGCGCTTCCGCTGTCAGAGTGTTTACGGTCATCGGTGTAGCGTTCTCCTCCTGAATATCGCCCGCAGTCGTCGGGCTGGCGGCGAGACTCATTAGAACATACGTTCGACATCGAGACAAGCGCTCTGGCAGTCAAATGGTCCGCGACGCAATGACCAATACTAATCGAAGTAGCCTGTGCCGCAAATCATCTCGTGCGTCGTCTGACGGCCGAGGGCGTCGGCGCTAGCGCGCCGCGCGACTCTTGACGTCGGTAGCGACAGCTCTTTGCCAACCCGACGCGATGTCCCACACATCTTTGATGCGCGCGACCGCAGCGGCCTCGCAATGTCCGCAGTCGCACTCTCGTGGGTGAGTGAGCAAGTCATCGACCACCTGCCGGACCAGCGTCATGGTCACCGGCTCACCGATTACCTGGGCGGCGTTGAACACGTCAACGGCGACGAGGTCGTCGGCATCGGCCATACGCATACTCGCCAGTGTCCCACCGGGATCACGGCGGACGGTCCCGCCACACCTACCAACACGCTGGCAGTTTGCTGCTTTGGCGCCTCTCACGATGTTCGGACGGTGAATTGATAACCGGCGTCGGCGGTCTGGGCGTCGATCTGCAGGTTGTAGTTCCCGGGGCTCAACGTCAGTGGCCCGATCGGCTGGCAGCCGTCGTAGATTCCGCGGCCGCCGGAATCTCCGTCGGCATCGAGGACCTGCCAGACGAATCCGGGCACCTGAGCGCACCCTGCGCTCGGGGTGAATGTCCAAAGCTGGCCGGGCATCACGGTGAAGCTCAGCTGGTGGCGCGTTGCTGCGACGACGCGGCCGGTGTTGGGCGCAGTCGTGCTCAATGCCCGGTGTTGGTCGCCGGAGGTGGGTTGCCAGCTGATGCGGTACTGCCCGTCGCCGATGATCACCAGCTGATAGGTCGCGGTTGCTGAGAACGCCACCCGCCCGAGGTTCGTGCAGCCGTCGACACGGCCGACCGGATCCGTGAATGACCCCGAAGAGTCTGTCGCCTTGATGCCGTAGGTGAGGCCTTTCCCGCTGGGCGTGCACTCGCTGCGGACGTCTGCGACGTCGCCGGCGTTGGCTTTGAACGAAAGAGTGACTTCCTGTGCAGCGCTGACGGTACCGCTCACGGTGTGTCCCACGCCGAAGTCGGTCGAGCTCGACTGACCTTGCCCGGCAATGGCTTTGATCGTCACGTCGGGCGCCACTGCCGCCGCGATGTCGGCCAGTACCGGGATTGCCGGTAACGAGGACGTCCATGACGCACGCGGCCAGCAATTCGGCGGGCATCGGCCCGGCCTTTCGGCATATGGCGTTGGCCTGGTCGGTGTTGCCGAGTTGTGGCTCGCCGGCGGGAAACGCTCGGTCAGTGAAAGTTGCGGTCGATTCACCGGAGCCGTAAGGAAATAAACCGTCCGCCTGGCTGATTCGCCAGGCATCACCGAAGTCGGATCGAATGGTGGCCGAGCTGGCATCGGTCGGCACGCGGCGACCGTCGGGTCGAATCAGGTCGTCGTCGGGCTCGCCATTGAAGTTGCCCAGCAGTCCCTGGGGTTGAGCGGCCTTCGCCGGCGCCGACGGCTCGAACGACATCCGTAGACCCCACCAGCCCGCATCGTTGACGCGTAGCTCCGAACCTTCGAACCATCGCACGGTATAGGCCCGGCCCGTCGAGTCGGATCCTGCAGCCGCCGCCAGCGTCAGCCCGGCACCCAGATCGCGTTGTGCGCCATCGTCAATGGTGATCGTCTCGCTATTGTTACCGATCGAGTGCGTGATGGTCAGGGCGCCGTGCTTCGTCACGAACGCGATCCGTTGGTCGCCACTGCCGGCAGCCACCGCGGACACCAGCGAGGCCACCTTCGACCCAGGGATCGGGGCGGTCCGGACTTGAACGTGGGGAGCGGTGGCGTCAGACGAGCGGAACGCGGTGAATTCGCCGACCTGCTGCAGGTCGTAAAGCAGGCCGTCGGTAGTCGCCAGGTGCGGATCGCCGAAGGCCGAGTTGGAGGATTTCTTCGGAGGTCCCGGTGGTGGCTGATTCTTTTTGCACTGGTCGAAGGAATCAGATCCAAACGGCGTGCCGTTGTAGCTCTTTCGCGGCGGCAGGCCGAAACCCGCGCGGTAGGCGTTCTCGGCGGCAACCGCCCGCCATTCGGCCGCAGCGATGCCGTTGCAGCTGTCGTCGAGATCCGGCGCGTTGCCGGCGTTGTCGTCGACATCGTCCGCGGCGTGCTGCAGCTCGTGGTAGAGCACCTCGCAGGGCGTCGCGGTGACACCGTCTTTGGTGATGTCGTGGCTCGGATCCCAGAAGATCTGGATGCCGTCGTCGTCCACGTGCGTCTTGGTGCCCGTTCCGTTGGGAGGTACCTGCGTGGTGATGATCTTGATGGGCGGGCTCGCGGGGTTATTGAGCCGCCCCCACAGTCCAGACGGGTCGTGGCCCGCCGAATACAGCTGGCCGCACAACGCAATTCCGTTGGCCGATCCGGCGTCGGCGTCGATGTCGGCACGCGAACGGTCTGGGACGGACACGTAACCGATCGCTGTGCACACGGCCAGCAGGACTGCGAGGCGGCGCATCATTTCGTTACCTGGAATTCAGCGCTCGCCGCGGTCCCGGTGAGGGGGCATGGTGGCCGGAGGTCTGGCCGCTGTACGCCGTTGACGGCCACCACTCGCGCTGTGATCCGGTACCTGCCGGGTTGATCGATCAGCCAGCTGGTGACGCGGCCGTCGTCGACGGGGGTCTGCTGCGATGTCCGCACCACCGGTGACCCGTGCGCCGAGATTTCGACGTCCAGGGGTACCGAGACGGACTCGCCCGGAGCGACACTGCGAAGTCCTTGGGCGACGACTGCCGCCATCCCGTTGAACAGCGACTCGTGGCCGGGGCGTCCCAGCACTGCCGAGCCGTCTCGCGTCACCGATACCACTTCCACCGACCCGTCGGGGACCGAGGGCAGCGCGCATGCTTGAGAGCCGTTGTTGTGCAACGTGATAGTGATCTGCGGCTTAGTCCCGACGCGGTAGCTTGGCTCTGCGGCTTTCAGTTCAAGACCAACAGCGGGTGCAGGGGCATGTGGTGGGATGGCGCTTCGGTGTCCGCATGCAGCGACGAAAGATGCGGCGACAAGCGGCACAACGAGCGCCGCGCAACGCCGTAGGGATCCGGCCACTGGGCACCTCCTGCACAAATGCTAGGAGTCGGGGCCCGCGGCGGTGCCCCTATTTATGTTTTGAAGTGAAGAACTGCCAGATGGTGTCGGTTGCGTTGAGCGCCGTCGACGGCACCGGCATCTTGCCCAGCCTCTCCGCCAGTGGGCTCGGCTCGCCACCGGGCCACTGGTGGCCGGCACCCGTCACCGAGATCAATTCGACGGTGCGCCCGTCGGCGCAGTCGGCGGTCTGGTTGGTCACGTCGCCGGCGGTGGTCGAATGTGGTTGTCCGCAACTGTCGATCCCGCGCCACGTCGCGTTGACGGACTCGACCGAAGGACCGTCGACGCGCGCGGTCCCATCTGACGAGAACGCCTTGCCCGGGCCACCGTTGTAGGGAACTCGCTCGTCGGCGATGCCATGGATCTGTAGCACCGATATCGGTTGCGCCCCTGAGCAGTCGGTCAGCAGTGTGCCGGCCACGGGTGCGATCGCGGCGAAAGTGTTGGTCTGGCAACCCAACCGAAGTGCCATCATGGCGCCGTTCGACATGCCGGTCGCAAACACGCGGGCCCGGTCGATCGGGATTTCGTGGTCGATAACCTCGACCATGGCGGTGAGAAAGCCGACGTCGTCGGTGTTGTTGTGCTGCGGCTCGCCGCAGCAACCCCCGGCGTTCCAGGCGCGCATGAGTCCGTCGGGGTAGGCGACCAGAAAGTGCCCGGCGTCGGCTTCGCTGTCCCAGTGGTAGGAGCGCTCGGCCTGCGCCCCCGTTCCAAAGCCGCCATGCAACATCACCACCAGTGGCGCACCGTCGCCCACCCTCTGCGGCCGGTAGAGGTGGAAAGTTCGGCTGACTCCGCCGACTTCGATGGTCTGCGTGGATTGCCCGACCGGTATCGACTCGGCCCCCGGTGTTCCCAGTGCATGACCGCCGCCGACGCACCCGCCGAGCACCACGACCAGGACTCCGAGGAAGCAGACAACAAGCGCGCGAAGGTATCCAGGTCGCATGCCGTCATCGTGTCAGCCGCAACACGCTTTGACAAGTAGCTTGTCAAAATGACGATCAGTGGCACACTGCTGAGCCATGGGAGCTCTTCGAAACGCACAATGGGAGCCCACCGTCCCGGCACTGTTGAACCTGGTGGCCGGATCAGGGGCACCCCGCTTGAGAGCGGCTTTCGCGGCTGCCGGGCTCGACGGGATTCGCCCCGCGCAGGCACTCGCTCTGGTGCCGCTGGCGGCCGGCGGGTTGCACGCATCCGATCTCGCCGACCGACTCAGAATCAGCCGGCAGGCGGTGGCTCAAGCGGTGGCCGCACTGGAACGACACGACTACGTCGCCCGGAAGCCGCATCCCTCCGATGCCCGTGCGCTGATCATCGAGCTCACCCCGCGAGGTCGTCAGGTGCTGCGGGTGATGAGGTCAAACGCGCTCGAATCGGAAAAGCGTTGGCAGGATGTGTTGGGGGAGAAGCGATTCAACGAGCTGCGTGAAACCTTGGTGGCATTGCTCGCTGCTGAAGCGTGCGAATGATGCGAGGCTAACCAGCGCGCTGAGCCGGCTAGCGAGAGCACCAGCAACCGGTAGGCATTGCTTCTAGTGCACCGCCCGCGGGACAATACCGACGTGCCGCCTTGGTTACCGAGTGTGCTCTTTCTCACGGTCTTCTTCACCGGGGGCGTGCTCATAAGCCTGCATCCCAGCATCAGAAATCGGTACCGAACTCGGCCTGCAGACGCCGACCAGCAAACTGACTTCCGAGCGGCGAGAGGCCCCAAGGAGCCTGGCGCGGTGTCCACCACAGTCGTCGGCCTCTTGCGCTACAAACCGATGGTCGGCGCATGGATTGGGGTGGTGTCTTGGTGTCTGTTCCTGGCGCTCGGCATGAGCCAGATGCCTTTGCCGATAGCACTATCTGGGACCCCGGCCGTGTTGCTGATCGCTGTGCTGGCCTATCGGCGCCCACGAGGTGCGGTCCGATGCTGCGAGGTCCAGCCCAAAGGTGCCATCACGTTGACACGTGGAGATGTCAGCATTGCTTTTGACCTCAACAACTTTCGTTACGTTCGGATGCACAACGCCACTACGAGATACATCACCTATCCGAGCATGTTGGTGCTGTATCGCGACACGCAGCCGAGTCGGGGGACGCACGTCGGCAGCATGCTATGGCCACGCGTCACCGAAGAACGCGTCGTTTTGTTCTTCAACCGGTGGTGGGACGCCGACGGCTATCTGATCGGGCCACGCGATATGGCCGGCGTGTTTTATCAGGCCTGTGCGCGTGCCGGGCGAACGCCGGCCAAGATTCCTGGCTTGTTTGGTGGTTGGTTCGGCGCGCCTGGCTGGGAGGTCCGCCCCGATATGTAGCGGCTTGTCGGCGTCAAGCGCGCGCTCGAGGTAGGCGGAGCGGTAACTGGTCAAACATCTCGGCAGGCCTAGTGGCTACTTCTGGCCAGTTGTGGGTACCTAACTGAAAGCGAAGCCGCCAGTCCATTCGGCGCCGCTGCAAGACGAGGAGGCATTCATGACTGAGCGTTACACCACAACTGACGGCGGTGCCCCGGCCCCCAGCGACAAGCAGTCGCTGACGGTCGGCCCCGACGGCCCGATCCTGCTGCAGGATCACTACCTGATCGAGCAGATGGCGCAGTTCAACCGCGAGCGCATCCCGGAACGCCAACCGCACGCAAAGGGCGGCGGCGCGTTCGGGCACTTCGAAGTGACCGGCGATGTCACCAACTACACCAGGGCGGCGGTCTTCCAGCCCGGCACCAAAACCGACACGTTGATCAGGTTTTCTACCGTGGCCGGCGAGCGCGGCAGCCCAGACACTTGGCGGGACCCGCGCGGATTTTCGTTGAAGTTCTACACGTCCGAGGGCAACTTCGACATGGTCGGTAACAACACGCCGGTCTTCTTCATCCGAGACCCGATGAAATTCCAGCACTTCATCCGATCGCAGAAGCGCATGCAGGCGACCAACTTGCGTGACAACAACATGCAGTGGGATTTCTGGACCCTGACGCCCGAGTCCGCGCACCAGGTGACGTGGTTGATGGGCGACCGCGGGATTCCCAAGAGCTGGCGACAGATGAACGGCTACAGCAGCCACACCTACAGCTGGATCAACGCTGCCGACGAAATCTTCTGGGTGAAGTATCACTTCATCAGCGATCAGGGCATCGACTACCTGACGCAGGACGAAGGCGACCAGCTGGCGGGCGAGGATGGCGACTACCACCAGCGCGACCTCTACGACGCGATCGAGGGCGGCAACTTGCCGAGTTGGACATTGAAGATGCAGATCATGCCGTTCGACGACGCCAAGACCTACCGCTACAACCCCTTCGACCTGACCAAGGTGTGGCCGCACAGCGACTATCCCCTGATCGACGTCGGCAAGCTGACGCTCGACCGCAACGTCACCGACTACCACACCGAGATCGAGCAAGCCGCGTTCGAGCCGAACAACATCGTGCCCGGCACCGGCCTGAGTCCGGACAAGATGCTGCTGGCCCGAGGCTTCTCCTATGCCGACGCACACCGCGCTCGACTGGGTACCAACTACAAGCAGATTCCGGTCAATTCGCCGCACGTGGAGGTCAACAGCTACTCCAAAGACGGGGCGATGCGGATGAAGAACGTCACCGATCCGGTGTACGCGCCCAATTCCTACGGTGGGCCGCACGCGGATCCAGCGCGCGCCGCCGAGATCCGCTGGCAAGCCGACGGAGAACTGGTCCGCGCCGCCTACACCCTGCGCCCGGAAGACGACGACTGGGGCCAAGCCGGAACCTTGGTGCGTGAGGTTCTCGACGACGATGCACGAGATCGTTTGGTGCACAACATCGTTGGACACGTTTCCAAGGGAGTCAAAGAACCGGTTCTGTCGAGGGTGTTCGAGTACTGGCGCAATGTGGATCCCGATATTGGGAAAAAAGTTGAGGAAGAATTCCGCGCGGGCTAGCGGCCGAACCTCAAGAAACGCGTTGCTGTCATCGTTGTTGATCGGTCGATGCGGCCAATTGCCCAGGCGTCGGACTCGGCCGTTCGTAGGCGCTGTCGATCAGCGGGCGTTGTTGGGCGTCGAGTTCGTCAGCTGTTGAATCGGACCCGGTCATTCGCTTCATGCTGTTGAGCGGCAGGTGTTGGGTCGGGATCAGGATCGCCTTGATGTGGCCGCGAGTTGTCACCACGTTGGCCGGATCGTCGAGGTGGGCCTTCACGTAGTCGTGGATGGTGGCCGCGCCCATCTGAGCGTTCTGCGTCGCCAGTTGATAGCCGGGAGAGGTCGTGACGGTGGGCGAGTCGCTCCAACCGTCGTATTGACGGGCTACCAGCAGCACCTGGTTGGCGATATCCGCCGGGATCCCCTGCCCCGTCGACACAAACTGGTCGTTGCGCGCAAACGTGTCACCGAGCAGCACGAATCGCACACCAGGCGGGGGTGTGTGCTGGGCCAGGTAGAGCGACAGCACCTGCGAGCCGAGACTGAAGCCGACGACAGTGTCACCGGAATGCAGCGCCGTGCCGGCCAGCGCCGCGACCCCCGCGTCGTTGTGCAGGCCGTCAGCGGGATAGGGCACCTTGGAGCAGGGGCATAGGCTGCCTCCCAATTGCTTCTGGGTCACCGACATCGTCATATTGCCAACAGAGTCGTAGTCGAATGGTTCGACTGTGTAGGTCATGCCCTCGGCCTTGGCGACCGCGATGTTCATTGCCATCGCCGCGATAACGCTCGCCAACGCCACGGACTGTTTTGCCAAGCCCTTCACAGGCCTCGTCCTACCCGTAGAAGATTGACCATTGCAAGGGCAAACTACCTTTGATCACCGGTTGGGCGTGGCGCAATACGGTGAGGCGTCCCGCGGCATTGTGTGTCGCGGTCTTTGAAGTAGGAGGATTCGATGGCAGGTCGGTTGGCGGGCAAGGTCGCCGTCGTCAGCGGCGGTGCGCGCGGGATGGGCGCTTCGCATGTGCGGGCTCTCGTTGAAGAAGGAGCCAAGGTGGTCTTCGGCGACATCCTCGATGCAGAAGGCGAAGCGATCGCCAAAGACGTTGGGGGAGCGTCACGTTACGTGCACCTCGACGTCACGCAACCCGATGACTGGCAGGGTGTGGTCGCCACCGCGGTCGACGAGTTCGGCGGCGTCGATATCCTGGTCAACAACGCCGGCATCATCAACGTGGGCATCATCGAGGACTACGAGCTCTCGGAGTGGCACCGCATCCTCGACATCAACCTGACCGGCGTCTTCCTTGGCATCCGAGCCGTCGTCCCATCGATGAAAGCGGCCGGCCGCGGGTCGATCATCAACATCTCGTCCATCGAGGGATTGGCCGGCACCATCGCCTGCCACGGCTACACCGCTTCCAAATTCGCTGTGCGCGGGCTGACGAAGTCCACCGCTCTTGAGTTGGGGCCCAGCGGAATTCGGGTCAATTCGATTCATCCGGGGCTGATCAAGACGCCGATGACCGAGTGGGTGCCCGACGACATCTTCCAAACCGCGCTGGGTCGAGCGGCTGAGCCCCGCGAGGTTTCCAGCTTGGTGATCTACCTGGCCAGCGACGAGTCGAGCTATTCGACGGGTTCGGAGTTCGTCGTCGACGGCGGCTGCACGGCGGGGCTCGGACACAAGGACTTCTCCGCCGTCGACACCGGGCAGCAGCCCGAGTGGGTCACCTAGCCCGCGACTGCTCCAAATAGGTTGCCAGCGCGTTGGTTAACCCCCGTCGGGCCTCGTCCAGATCGGCGTACGAGCCGAGCTGCCGCTCGGACACCAGTCCGCGCATCGCCCCGGGGATCAACGCCGCCACTTCCCGGACCCGCTGCGGGTCGACGCCCAGACCAGCGAAGGCGTGCTGGCAGGTCTCCTGCCAGCTCTTGCCCCAGGAGAACAGTTCAGCAGCGGTGCGCGGAAAGAGCCGCTCCAGCTCGTCGGGCTCGCGGGGGAGCGCTGCCCGCAGACTCTCGATTGCGCGTGAATCCCGGGATGCCAGACCGTGATACAAGGTGTCGATGATCGCGGCGAGCCGCTCTCGCAGCGGCGCGTCGGGCTCGGCGCTGGTGAATGCCGACATCGTCGCGTCACGGTTTTCGGCGGTGCGATGCAAGACCGCGGCCCAGAACCCGTCGACATCGCCGAATTGATACTGCACCGCACCCCACGTGGCGCCGCTCTCCTTCGCGATGCGACTGGCCGACACCGCACCCGGGTCGCCGGAGGCCAACGAACGCACCGCCGCGTCCAGCATCGCCTCGCGGGTGGCCAAGCCGCGCTTGTTACTGCGCCGCTGCTGCATGTCCGCGGGGCTCATGCTCACCGATGGTAGCCGCTTTGCGATATTTTCATAGTGCCCACTATGAATTTGCGGCGACGCTCGTTATCATCCGTGGCATGGCCAAAACGCCACTGTCGATGAAGCCGACCGGCTGGTTCCAGGTCGCCTGGTCCGATGAGATCGGCGTCGGCGATGTCCACAAGATGACCTACTTCAGCCAGGAGATGGTCGCCTGGCGCGCCGAGTCCGGCGAGCTCACCGTGATGAACGCGTTCTGCGAACACCTCGGCGCGCACCTGGGTTTCGGCGGCAAGGTCGTGGGTGAGGTTCTGCAGTGCCCGTTTCACGGATGGCAGTGGAGCCATGAGGGCCGCAACGTGCTGCATTCCGTATCAGGATCGCCCTAACCGCGGCCGGCGCATCAAGACCTATCCGGTCGTGGAGCGCAACGAGTCGGTCTACATCTGGCACGACGTGCAGGGCCGTGAACCGTACTTCGACGCGCCGGACATCTTCGCCGATTTCCACGACGGCAGCAGCGCCGCCGACTACTACCCGCAGCAGCGGTTGTATCGACCGGGCCTGGAGATGCATCCGCAGTATGTGCTCGAAAACGGCGTCGATTTCGCGCATTTCAAGTACGTGCACAACACGCCGATCGTGCCGGTCTTCACCCGCCACGATTTCGCCGAACCGGTCTCCTTCGTCGACTTCACCATCACATTCGAAGGCGACGACAACCAGAAGATCGAAGACATCGACAGCCGGGTCGAAGCCATCAACGGCGGACTGGGCATCGCGGTGACCAAAAGCTGGGGAATGATCGACAACCGCACCATCTCGGCGATCACCCCCGTCGACGAGTCCACCTCCGACGTCCGGTTCATGGTCCACATCGGCCGCACCCCGGGCAAGGATTCCGAGCGGGCCGAAACCAAGGCACGCGAATTCGGGCTGGAGGTGATCCGCCAGTTCGAGCAGGACGTCGAAATCTGGCGGCACCAACGCTATTCAGACCCTCCCGCGTTGGCGACCGCCGAACACGAGGGTTTCACCGCAATCCGCACGTGGGCCAAGCAGTTCTACCCCGACGGCATCGGTGGCAGCGCCGCCGACGCATCGGTGGTAACCCGCCGCCGCATCCCAGAAAGGCTGAAGCGAATGAATGCACCGCTGCGCGTGTTCCAAGTGGCCACCGGCAACGTCGGTTCGGAGATGATCAAGCGCATCGCGTTGCGTCCCGACCTGGAACTGATTGGCGTGCACTGCTATTCGCCGGACAAGGTCGGCAAGGACGCCGGCGAGCTGGCTGGCATCGCGGCGAACGGCATCAAGGCCACCGGCAGTATCGAAGAGATCATCGCCGCCAAGCCGGACGTGGTGACCTTCCACGGCGTGTTCCCCGACGAGGACCTCTACGTCAAAGTGCTTGAGGCGGGCATCAATATCGTCACCACCGCGGACTGGATCACCGGTTGGCACCGCGACACCAACCATCCGCATCCCTCCGGCAAGCTGGTAAGCCAGCTCCTGCAGGAGGCCTGCGAGAAGGGGGGTGCCACCTTCTACGGCACCGGCATGAACCCGGGGCTGAATCAGATTCTGGGCGTGGTGTGTTCGGCCGACGTCGCCGAGATCGAGAACGTCACCACCATCGAGTCGGTGGACGTGTCGTGCCACCACTCCAAGGACACCTGGATCGAGGTCGGCTACGGCCTGCCCGTCGATGATCCCGAAATCCCGGCAAAGCTCGAGAAATACACCCGGGTATTCGCCGACAGCGTGCTGATGATGGCCGACTGCTTCGAGCTGACTTTGGACGAGGTGAAATTCAGCTACGAGCTGGGCGCCTGCACCAAAGACGTGGATCTGGGTTGGTACACGTTGCCGAAGGGATCGCTGGGCGGCAACTACATCAAATACCAGGGCATGGTCGACGGTGTTCCGCGCGTCGAGACGCATCTGGAGTGGCAGATGACTCCGCACACCGACCCGAGCTGGCACATCAAAGGCTGCTACATCACCCAGATCATGGGTGACCCGTGTGTTTACAACAAGCACATGATCTTCCCGAAGCCCGGCGTCGACCTGTCCAACCCGGCGAACTTCGCGTCCATCGGGATGACGGTCACGGGCATGCCCGCACTGGCCGCCATCGCGGGCGTCGTCGCGGCGCCACCTGGGCTGATGACCAGCGCTGACCTGCCGCTGCGCGGGTTCGCCGGCCGCTTCACGCGGTAGGTGCCGCGCAACGCAATGTTGACGCGGCAAACGTCCGCGCCATCAGAGTTTGACAGCTGCGTAACATTCCCGCCATCAGTCGTCCTTAATGTCAGCCGAGCAACAACCGGCAAATCTGATGCAATGCATCGCGGCGATAGGGACTCAATTGAGCGGAAATTCAACACGTCTTCAGGCAATCAACAACGTCGAGGCGTATGTCCCTCCAACCGTCAGTTTCGTCCCTGGCGAAGAACCGGGCGAGATTTTCGGCGCCAACGTCTTCACCAAGGCCGAGATGCAGGCCCGGCTACCCAAGTCGGTCTACAAGTCGATCGTCGCGACGATGGAAAAAGGCACCAAGCTTGACCCCGCGGTCGCCGACGCTGTCGCGTTGGCGATGAAGGACTGGGCACTGGAGAAGGGCGCCACCCACTACGCCCACGTGTTCTACCCGATGACCGGCCTGACCGCCGAGAAGCACGACAGCTTCCTGGATCCGGTAGGCGACGGGACCACGTTCGCGGAATTCGCCGGCAAGACCCTCATCCAGGGCGAACCTGACGCCTCCAGCTTCCCGTCGGGCGGCCTGCGCAGCACGTTCGAGGCGCGCGGCTACACCGGCTGGGACGCCACCAGCCCGGCCTACATCCTGGAGAACCCGAACGGCAACACACTGTGCATCCCGACGGTGTTCGTCTCGATGACCGGTGAGGCACTGGACTACAAGACGCCGCTGCTGCGCAGCCAGCAGGCGATGGGCGTGCACGCCGAGCGCGTCCTGAAGCTGTTCGGCCACAAGGATCTCAACCACGTCGTGTCGTTCTGCGGACCCGAGCAGGAGTACTTCCTGGTCGATCGGCACTTCTTCCTGGCGCGACCGGACCTCATCAACGCGGGCCGCACGCTTGTTCGGCGCCAAGCCGCCCAAGGGCCAGGAGTTCGACGACCACTACTTCGGTGCGGTCCCCGAGCGTGTGCTCGGCTTCATGATGGACACCGAGCGCGAGCTGTTCAAACTCGGCATCCCCGCCAAGACCCGGCACAACGAGGTGGCTCCCGGCCAGTTCGAGTTGGCTCCGATGTTCGAGCGGGCCAACATCGCTTCCGACCACCAGCAGCTGACGATGACGATCTTCAAGACGTTGGCCAAAAAGCACGGCATGGAGTGCCTGTTCCACGAGAAGCCGTTCGCCGGCGTCAACGGCTCCGGCAAGCACGTCAACTTCTCGTTGGGTAACTCCGAGCTGGGCTCGCTGCTGGTTCCGGGTGACACCCCGCACGAGAACGCACAGTTCCTGGTGTTCTGCGCCGCGGTGATCCGTGCCGTGCACAAGTTCTCCGGCCTGCTTCGGGTGTCGGTCGCCTCGGCCACCAACGACCACCGCCTGGGCGCCAACGAGGCACCGCCGGCGATCATCTCGATCTTCCTCGGCGAGCAGCTCGCCGACGTGTTCGAGCAGATCGCCAAGGGCGCGGCCACGTCGTCAAAGGGTAAGGGCACCATGATCATTGGTGTCGATACGCTTCCCGCGCTGCCGACCGACCCGGGTGACCGCAACCGCACCAGCCCGTTCGCGTTCACCGGCAACCGGTTCGAGTTCCGGGCGCCTGGCTCCGGACAGACGGTTGCCGTGCCGTTGATCATCATCAACACGATCATGGCGGACTCGCTGGACTACTTGGCCACCCAGCTGGAGAAGGCTGTCGGCGAAGGCGAGGACTTCGACAAGGCAGTGCAGACGCTGCTCACCGAGGTCATCACCGAACACGGTGACGTGGTGTACAACGGCGACGGCTACTCGGAGCAGTGGCAGATCGAGGCGGCCGAGCGCGGCCTGCCGAACCTGAAAACCACGTTGGACGCCGTCGGGGAGCTGATCACTCCGGAGGCGATCGAACTCTTCGACAAGTACTCGGTGTTCAACGAGCGCGAGCTGCACAGCCGCTACGAGGTCCAGTTGGAGCAGTACGTGCTGACCGTCGCGGTCGAAGCGAAGCTGTCGCTGGAGCTCGGGACGACCGTCATCCTGCCGGCCGCGATCCGGTACCAGACCGAGCTCGCTCAAAACGTCGCGGCTCTCAAGGCCGCCGGCGTGGAGCCGAGCACGGTTGCGCTGGAGGCGGTTTCGGGTCCGATCGTCCGACCTCGACCGCGGGGCTGGCGACGCTGAAGACGGCGCTGTCTCACGACTCGGCAGACACGGCACTCGACCATGCCAAGCATGCACAACACGAGCTGCTGCCGGCGATGGAAGCGGTGCGCGCGGCTGCCGATGCGCTGGAAGCCGTTGTGGCCGACGACCTGTGGCCGCTGCCCACCTATCAGGAGATGCTGTACGTCCTCTGAGGCAAGAATCTCGCCGCGCTGTACTCTGGCGAGGAAGTCTGTGCCCTGGTTGAGTCCGCAGCCGATGGCGTATTGCGAAGAAATTCGCGGGACATCGGTCGACGGCAGCCCATTGTCTCGACGCACAATTGTTGCGACAACGAAAGGGCCATATGAGCCTGCCCTCATGGCGGGACCACAACGACGGTAGCGAGTCGACAGCGACGACGATCCCCAACCGGGAAGTCGCCGCGCAGATCGACGTCGCAGGTCACGGCTCCCAGCACCCTGGAATTCCAGATTGCGGTCGCCCGACTGCCGGGGCTCGAGGTACGCGAGTCTCTGGCAATTACGTTGGACGGCAAGCCACTTCAGCCTCGCGAGATCATCGGACCGCACGACACCCGGATTCATGCGATCGACGTCGGCGAGGGCGCGGTGAGCCTGTCCTATCAGGCGACGGTGTTCGGTGAAGCCGATCCCGCGCCGGTCCGCGATATCGACGTGATCACCTATCTACGCCCGAGCCGTTACGCCGAGGCCGACAAGTTCTTCGGCTTCGCGGCCACCGAGTTCGGGCAGTACACCGACTCGGCGACACTGCTCGAAAAGGTTGCCGCCTGGGTCGGTGCGCGCCTGGATTACGTGCCGGGTTCCAGTGATCCGATCGATGGCGCCGCTGACACCTTGCTGGCGGGCGCGGGAGTGTGCCGCGACTATGCGCACCTGGTGATCGCCTTGTTGCGTGCGGTGAATGTGCCGGCTCGACTTGTGGCGGTCTACGCACCCGGATGCGACCCGATGGACTTTCATGCCGTAGCCGAGGCGCTCGTCGAAGGTGAATGGCGTGTCGTCGACGCGACGTGCCTGGCTCCGCGGCAGTCGATGGTGCGCATCGCGACCGGACGCGACGCCGCAGACACCGCGTTCCTGGACAACCACAAAGGCTCGATCACGTTGAACAACATGATGGTTACCGCTTATGTCGACGGGGAGCTTCCCATCGATTCGATCGACCACCTGGTGAGTTTGAGCTAGCGCAGGTGAAGCCGCTCGCGGATCGAGTCGGCGAGGAAGCGTTTGGTGGACACCGGCCGGAAGTTGCGGGCCGCGTCGGTCAACGCCGCGTGGGAGTCCGCGCTCAGCTCGATATCGGCTGCGGCAACGTTGAATTCGAGTTGCTCGACGCTGGACGCACCGGGAATGGCGACCACTCCGGGAAGGTTGATCAGCCAGGCCAGCGCTACCTGCGCGGGCTTGGCGCCGACGTCTTTGGCGACGTCGCGCAGCGTCTGCAACAACGGCTCGATGCGGCGCAGGTTCTCGGTACCGAACAGCGAGTTGACCGCGCGGACCCCGCCGGGCCGATTGTCCACGCCGTACTTGCCGCCCAACAGTCCCTGCGCCAGCGGACTGTAGGCGATCACCACTCGGTTCTCCTGCTCGGCGAAGGGCACCAAACCCTTGAGTGCCTGCGGGTGGGCCAGCGAGAAATGCACCTGGTTGCTGATGACCGGCCGTCCGAGCGCGGCGTCGGCCTGCTTCCACCGGGACAACGAATAGTTCGAGACACCGGCCGCGCCGATCTCGCCGCTGTCGAGCAGATCGCGCATGCCCGGCATGATCACCGAGTCGGGGACCACCGGGTTGGGCTGGTGGATTTGATAGAGCGGGATGCGCTTCAACTGCAGCCGGCGGGCGCTGGCCCGTTCGCGTTGCTTCACCACGGCGGGAAACGGCGCGACCGGAAAGATCTTGCTGGCCACCGCAACCTGATCGCGCTCGTCGCCGAGTGCGTCGCCGAGGATCCGTTCGCTCTTGCCCAGCCCGTACACCTCGGCGGTGTCGAAGAAGGTGACGCCCAGCGCGCGTGCACGACGGACGATGTCGCGGGCCGGTCCGGAGGCGTAGCTGTCGCCGTAGCCCCACTCGCGGGATCCGAACTGCCAGGTGCCCAGGCCGATCCGACTGACGTTGCCGACGCCGTCGACATCCAGATACTTCATTTAGTTCACGGTACTGACCGCCGGAATGAGGTGGCTAGCCGATCGCACCGTGCTTCTCGAGTACGTCGATGACCTCGCGGCTTTGGACCACGCTCTCGTGCTCGCACAGCTCGCGCAATTCGTTGACGACCGTCTGCAGGACATCGAGCCGCTCCGACGCTTGAGTCAGCGTGGCGAGCCAGTTGTCGTAGTCACGCTCGTCGTAGCCGATCTCGGCGACCGAGAAAGAGGCCATGCTCATTGCGATTACGCTCCCGCCATCGAGGTACGCAGGGCGCACCGAATCCTTAGTAGTTAGGTAGCGATTAGCCCTTGAAAATCGTGTCTAAACTCACAATCCGCGCATAGCCAACTATCCGGACCTTGTGGTCCGGCAGCCCGGAAATCGAAGTGAGTATGGAACGCCGGGGCGGCGGCCGATACGCTGTGCCTGCAGCGGGGGCGTTACAAGAAAGGGCGAAAATGTCACGGACGGTGGTCGTCGGGGCGTCGAGTGGGCTCGGGCGTTGTATCGGTATCGGTCTTGCTCAGCGTGGTGGGCAGATCGCGCTGCTGGCGCGGCGTCGCGCGCGCATCGAGGCGGCGGCCGAGGAGGCCGGCGCGGGTGCGATCGCCATCGAATGCGATGTCGTCGACGAACAGTCGTGCCGGTCGGCGTTCGATCAGGCGGCCGAGTCGATGGGCGGCATCGACAACCTCATCTACACGCCCGCCATCAGCCCCCTGGTCCGGATGGTCGACACCGGTGCCGACATCTGGCGGCGCATCTTCGACACCAACGTCATCGGCGCATCGCTGGCGACCGCGGCGGCGATCCCGCATCTGACGGCATCTGCCGGCAAGGCGGTGTACCTCTCCTCGGACGCCGGCAGCTTCGGGCCGCCGTGGCCCGGCCTCGGCGCATACGGCGTCAGCAAGGCCGCGCTGGAAAGGCTCGTGGAAGCCTGGCGGGCCGAGCACCCGGACGTCGGCTTCACCTCTCTCATCGTCGGCGAGTGCGCGGGCGGCGAAGGTGACGCGGCAACCGGGATGAACGCCGGCTGGGACATGGACCTGGCGATGAAGGCCTATCCGCTGTGGGTGTCCGGCGGCTGCATGCCCGGCAAGCTGATGCCCGTCGAAGATCTCATCGATGTGGTGCAGACGATCCTGCAGACCAACGCCTCGACCTCGATGCCGGTAGTGGTTGCCAGAGGTGCGCCCGCGGCCCAGGTCGCATTCCCCGACACGAATTAGCCCAAGCCGCAAAACCAATCGGCACTGCCGCCATCGCTCGTCCTTTACAGTTGCGCTGACAATCACGAGCGAAGGAGACGCGGATGGCGTGGTTCATGGCCCTCCAGGGCCCACACCACACGCCCCACCAGTCGATGGTCTACGAACTCCAAGACGGGGTGGACGTGGACAAGATCGCCCAGGAGTTGGTCAGTTCGGCGACCCTGGATCGGGTCGTGGCCGTTCCCGCGGTGCTGACGGCGAACAAGCGTCGGCATCAGAAGGTGACGGTCTACGTCCGTCCCGCGGCGTGGGGGCTGTGGTCCTTCTACGAGCTGTCCGAAGAGGATCGCCGTGAGATGGCGAAGAACAACCCGGTGGTCAACGCGCTGGCGCAGGCCGCGCAGCAGCGTGCGGCGGCGCAGGGTAAGCAGGTGCCCGGCGGGCCGATGACCGTGCAGGTCAATCCGTTGACCGGCCAAGTAGGTCCGGCCAACTCCGGATAGGCAGCTAGGCGGTGTGTTGAGAGTCGCCGGGGTCGTCGTCCAGCGCGGCGGCCCCGAGCGTGCTCAGCATCTCGACCGCGGCCCGTTGCCAGGTGAACATCTCGGCGCGTTGGCGCGCGCAGGCGCGGCGATGCGCTTCGGGGCGGCTGACGACCGCGGTGACGGCCTCGGCGATGGCCGCCGGGTTGTTGTCGGCCAGCGCACCGCTGTCGGCGGTGATGATCTCGCCCAGCGCCGAGGTGCGCGACACCACGGCCGGCGTCCCGCAGGCCAGCGCCTCCAACGCAGCCAGCCCGAAGGTTTCGTGTGGCCCGGGTGCGAGCGCGACATCGGCTGACGCCAGCAACTCGGCGACACTGTGCCGATCGGAAATGAACCCGGTGAAGTCGACCGGCAGCCGCGCGGCCTGCCGCTGCAACCTGGCCCGCAGTGGTCCGTCACCGACCACGACCAGTCGGGCCGCCACGCCGGCGTCGCGCAGTGCCGCAACGGCGTCGATGCTGCGGTCCGCCCGCTTTTCCACCGACAGCCGCCCGCAGTGCACCAGCAGTAGCTCACCAGGGGTTGCCCAGCGCTGACGCACCGACGCCGAACGGCGCGACGGGTGAAATGTCTCCAGGTCTACGCCGAGCGGAATCGTGACGGTGTTCGTCGCGCCGATGCGATCGAACTCTTCGCGCGCAAACCCGGTCGTGCAGACCACCGTGTCGTAGTCGGCGGCCGTGCGCCGATTGGCGAAGTCGGCAAACCGGCGCGCGGTGCGGCGCGGAAGTACTTGGCCGGCAAGGCGATCGAGGCGCTCGTGGGAGATCATCACGGTCGTCGCGCGGTGGTCTCGACCCCAGCGGCCCAGCGATCTCAGCGTGAGCCGGTCGGATACCTCCAGGGTGTCCGGCCGCAAACCTGCCAGTAGCGTCCGCACCGGCCCGGGCAGCACAGCGCGATATCCGCCGGTGAACGGAATCAGCTTGGCGGGAACAGTGATTCGCTCGACGCCGGTGGGCAGATGCGCGTGCTCGGCATGGCGCCCGGGGACGATCAACACCACCTCGTGGCCCGCGGCGCAGTACTCCGCGCCCAGTCGATCGACGGCCGTGCGAAGGCCGCCGGAGCGGGGCCCATAGAAGTTGGCGACCTGAACGACACGCATATCACCAGCGCAACCGGCGCTCGTGTGCGGTCAACGATCTAACACTGACGAGTAACTGAACAGGCCGTGAACACCGCAGATCGCCGAGTTCGAGACGCGTCCTCAGACAACAGGTTGCAGGCGAAAGACCCTGATCTCGCGTGGTGCGCAACTGGCCCGGTAGCGCTCGTAACCGGCGTAGAAGTCGGTGGCCGTGGCCCAGGCCGAGGCGCGGGCATCGCCGGTGAGTAGCTCGGCTCGATACTGCGCCGCCGGCGCCATGAATTCGACCGTGCATTCGGGATGCGCCAGCAGGTTGGCGCTCCAGCCCGGATGCGAAGCGCGACCATAGTTCGAGCCGATTGCGAGTAGCCGGTCGGAGTCGTCGATCAATACCAGCGGATGCGTGCGCTGCAACCCCGACTTCGCACCGGTCGTCGTAACCAACCCCACCTTGCCGATTCCGACCGAGCTCAGCCGGCCGCCAGTCGGAGGAATCAGGACCCTGTCGATCCGCGGCGCCAGATGGAGCAGGAACTGATAACCGGCCCGGGTCATCGCGGCCCGCTCGATCAGCACCTCATGGAGGCGCAGTCGTCGACCACGAAGCGGACTTTCCCGCCGAAGGGGCACGGCACGACGGTACACACTTCGTGGCTCCGGCATTTGGTATTCCGCAAACCATCTCTGCTCTATTTGGAATCGCTGAGCGGAGCCTGAAATTGCTCTAATGCCCTGGTATTACTCATCGCAGCGCGCGGTAGGGTTGTGGTCGCGGGCTCGGACCGGCAACGCCGTGGGGTTATCGTGCCGCGCTCAGGTCGGGGTTACGACGGGAATGGGAAACAAGCAGATGCGCCACTTCGCCGCCACGTCCGTCGTGGCCGGCGTCGGGATGCTCGTCGCCGGCTGCGGCGGCAGCAATCAGGCCCATCAGACTTCGACGACGACCGTCACATCCCTGATCCCGCGCCCGGTGGTCGAGCGTGAACTCGAGCCGTTGTTGCTGACCCCCGCCCAGGTCAATCCGCTGATGGGTGCGACGGGTATGGCGGTGATCAGAAGACACGACGCGATGTCCGACGACAGCGCCACGATGCGGCCCGCCGAATGCCTGGCCATCGACGGTTCGGCGCAGGCACAGGTGTACGCCAACAGTGGTTTCACCGGCGTGCGCGATCAGGAGCTCAACGACGGCGACAGCTTCAATCACTACGCCGAGCAGGCGGTGGTGCTGTTTCCGACGGTCAAGCAGGCCCACGTCTTCTTCGTCACCTCGGCCCTGCGCTGGCCGGCCTGCCATCAGTACATCCACACGCAGTCCCGGACGAAGTGGGACGTAGGGGAGATATCGGACGACAACGACGTGCTGAGCGCGCTTTCGACGCAGGAAGAAGCAAAAACCGGCGGGTGGGCCTGCGGTCGGGCGCTGGCAGTGAAGAACAATGTCGTCGTCGACGTCAACACCTGCAGCCCGAACCCGGCGAGCTCCGCCGTCGACATCGCCAACCAGATCATCGCGAAAGTTGTTTCGCGTTAAGGGATGTGGTTAGTCGGGGCCTGACGGTCCCAGCAGCCGTGCTTCTTCGAGGTCCATCGAGGCCTGCAATTCGAGCAGGACGATGTCGTCGATGCGGCGTTGGTCGCGCAGCTCGGTGATGGCCCGGCGTTTGTGCTCGAGCACGCCGAGACGCACTTGCCGAATCAGGTCGCTCTTTGCCTCGGCTTCGTCGCGGGTCGAGCCGTCGTCGCTGGCTCTGACCAATGCCGCGTGCTTCTGGTATTCCGCGTTCATCCGGTCCTGAAGCGCGTCGCTGATGCCGAGTTCGGCGGCAACCAGCGGCAGCGCGTCGAGCGCGGCCTGCGCGCCCGCGCAGCGAGCCAGCCGCAGTTCGTCGGCGTGGGCCTCGTCCTCGGGGATCTTCGCCCAGCGGACGATGCTGGGCAGGGTGCTGCCCTGGACGATCACCGTCGTGAGGATCACGAACGACACCACGAAGATGATCAGGTTGCGATCGGGGAAGGGCGCGCCGCTGTGGGTGGTCAGCGGGACCGCCAGCGCCGCGGCAAGCGACACGGCCCCGCGGAATCCGGCCCAGCCGGACACCATGCGTTGGCGCCAGTCGACCCGACGCTCACGCTGCGCTTCGCGCCGGTCCACGGCGCGGACCAACCACGTGGTGGCTTCACCCCACACCAGTCGGGTTCCGACGACGACGACGGTGACGGCGACCGCCAGCGCGATGGCGTGGTGGATGCCGTGGTCGATCCGGCCGGCCCCCCGGATCGCGCTGGGCAACTGCACGCCGACGAACACCCACAGCGCGCCGTTGATCAAGAAGGTCGCGATGTCCCAGAACGCGAAGGTCACCAGCCGGGACCGCGCCCGGATCACCCGCGGCGAGGCGTAGGCGAGCATCAGCGCGGACACCAGAACGGCGACAACGCCGCTGCAGTCGAATGCGTAGGCGAGCAGGAATGCGGCGAACGGCGTGAGCAGGCTGAGCGCGGCTTCTTCTTGTGGTGCGTCGAGCCGCGTCCGGACGAGCGTCACCGCGCCGCCGATGATCAGGCCGGCCGCGATGCCGCCGAGGTAGGAAACAACGAACCGGACGGTCAAGTCGATCGGGCCGACGGGCGCGCCCCCCATGGCGACCGATACGGCGACGCCGAACAGGACGAGCGCCGTCCCGTCGTTGATGATGCTCTCCGCCTTGAGCACGGTCAGCGTGCGGCGCGGCAACTGTTTCGCCAGACCGGCGACGGCGGCGGCGTCCGTGGGGGAGAGCACGGCGCCGAGCACCGACGCGGCGTGTGATTCCATCCCGAATGCCCGCGCTGTCCAGGACACCGCGACCGCGCTGGCGATCACCAATCCGATGCTGAGCAGAACGATGACGCGCATGTTGGCGCGGATCTCGCGAATGCTGGTATTCAGGCTCTCCCAGTAGAGAATTGCCGGCAAGAACAGCAGCAGCACGATTTCGCCGTCGAGCCGGACGTGGCCGAACTGCGGGACCAAACCGAGCAGCGCGCCGAGCCCGATCAGCAACACCGGCGGGCCGACCCGGTAGCGCCGGCCCAGCACTGTCCCCACGATGACGATGGCGAACAGCACAACGATGACGACGAGCCCGAACATCAGCACATCATGCTGTACGAAGGGGGCAACTTTCATCTTGTGGGCGCGGGTGCGCCGAGCGCCCGTTCACGGCCGGATGGGAATTCGGAGGTCGTCGAGCAGCCAGCGCACGCGGCTTTCGATCTCATCGCGGATCAATCGCACCGCTGGCAGATCTTTGCCCGACGGGTCGTCAAATTCCCAGTCTTCGTATCGCCGGCCCGGCACGGCCGGGCCGGCCTCCCCACAACCCATGGTGACGATCACGTCGGCCGCCAGGACGATCTCGCCCGTCCAGGGCTTGGGGAATTCGCCGGAGATGTCGATGCCACGCTCGGCCATGACGGCGATGGCCGCGGGATTGATCACGCCCTGAGGTTCGGACCCACCCGACCACACCACCGCCCCGCCGCCGGCGAAGTGGTTGAAAAATCCCATGGCCATCTGAGATCGCCCTGCGTTGTGGTTACACAGAAACAGCACGACCAGCTTTTCGTCATCCGATTTGCTGTTGATTTTCGCCCGGGCATGCAATTGCTGCCGCGCGAAACGTTCGGCCAGTAGCGGCAGGAAATCCCGAACCGTCGCGTGGGCGGCCAGCTTGTCGTACGACGCGTACATCATCCGCCGGACGGTCTCCGCATCGAAGGTGTCGGAAAACTCGCTCTGCAATTTCGCCACCCCACTTTCGAGCGCCCGCTGCACGTCGGGGGACAGCGCGACATGCGGTTCAGGCTCGGTGGCGGCGTCAAATGTCATCGGTCTCGGACTTTACGCGATGGGCCGGAATCAGCGCGGCGGCGTCCAGGAGATCGGCAGCGTCTTGATGCCGTGGATGAACGGCGACAGCAACCGCGACGGCTCGTCCGTCGCGAACACGTCGGGTATTTCGCGGTGCAATTCCTCGAACATCACCCTGATCTCGCGACGGGCCAAGTTGGCGCCCAGACAGAAGTGCGCGCCGCCGCCGCCGAAGCCGACATGCGGATTCGGGTCGCGGGTCACGTCGAACTTCCACGGGTCGGCGAACTTCGACTCGTCGCGGTTGGCCGAGCAGTACCACAACGTGGCCTTGTCGCCGGCGGCCATCGAGGTGCCGTGCATCTCGAAGTCGCGAGTGAGCGTGCGCCGCATATAGACCACCGGCGAGGCCCATCGCACGATCTCCTCGACGGCCGAATGCGACAAGGCGTCGAAGTCCGACCACCATGTCTGCCGCTGTTCGGGATAGCGGGTCAACGCGACCAGTCCGTGGCTGATCGCGTTGCGGGTGGTCTCGTTACCGGCCACCGCCAGCAGGATGAAGAACGACGCCACCTCGGCCGAGGTGAGTTGCTCGCCGTCTACCTCGGCCTCCACCAGGCTGGTGGTCAGGTCGTCGTGGTGATTGACCCGACGGTCCTCGGCCAGCGCGGTGGCGTACGCGCCGATGTCCATCGAGACGTGCAGGAATTCGTCGAACTCGGTCGTCAGATCGGGGTCGCCGAAGCCGAGGATCACGTTGGTCCAGTGGAAGATCTTCTGATGGTCTTCCTCGGGGATGCCCATCATGTCGCAGATGACCTGCAACGGCAGTGGACCGGCCAGCTCGGTGACCGCCTCCCCGTTGCCGTCGGGATGGTTGGCGATCATGTCGGCGACCAGCCGACGCGCCCGCTCGCGGACCGATGTCTCGATGCGCGCCACCACTTTTGGGGTGAAGGCTCTGCTGACGATCGATCGCAGCCGCTGATGCCGCGGGTCGTCGAGCACGATCATCGAGCCGAAATACTCGGACACTTCCGGCGTCTGGTCGTTGATGGTGATGTTGGGGCTGGAGCTGAAGATCTCAGGGTGGCGGCTGGCGAAGAACACGTCGTCGAGTCCGGTCAGCGCCCAATGCCCGGCGCCCTGTTGGAAGCCCTCTTGAACGGGCTCCGGCCAGAACGAGATGGGCGCTTCGCGCCGAAGTGTGGTGAACGCACCGTCGCGCTGATCGTCGTCGAGTGCCCAGAAGTCCCATTCGCCGAGATTGATGTCGGCGAGCGCAATGTCGGGCGGCGCCGTGCCGTTCATCCGCGTCGCAATGCCCATGTCGGCCGTCCTCGTCGCTGAGCTGGCTGTAGGCGCGAGCTTAAACCGGTCGCAGCCGATCAAGGTACTACGCTTGGCGTAATACGTGGCGCGTACTAATATTCGTGGCATGGCACGCGGTTCTCGCCCGGCCTCGGAAGCCGGTCCGACGAAATGATCCGGGGGTGCTGATCCTGACCAGCCTCGCCTCGGGCGCCAAGCACGGGTATGCGCTGGCCCGCGATATCGAGCGGTTCGCCGGCGTCACACTCGGTCCGGGAACCTTGTACGGGGCGATCACGACGCTGGAAGACAACGGCCTGATCGAACCGACGGGCCACGACGAGCGGCGGCGCCCGTATCGGTTGACCGCCGCGGGACGCGCCGAATTGACCACGGCGGTACGCAGCCTCAGCGCGATTGCGGCCGAGGGGGCTCGTCGCCTCGGGATTGCGGTGCACCGACCCGATCCTGGCTGGGCGCAATGAATCCCCGCGACGCCCGCCGCGTCCTTCGCTGGTATCCCGCGGCCTGGCGCCGCCGCTACGGTGAGGAGTTGATCGCCATGCTCGACGACACCCATGGTGATGACGAAATTCCGCGGCACGCCCGGATGTCACTGGTCCGATCCGGGTTGATTCAACGAGTTCGCTTGTTGCGCAAGTATTCTGGTACCTACGTCGGGTACAGCATCGCGTGCGCGTTGGTGTGGGCGCTCATCCTCGCGGTGGTGTTCACCCAGGCCGGCGGCGGCAGCCGGCACACCTTTGCGGTGTTCTTCGGCGGCTGGGCCATCGGCTGGCTGTCGGCGAGTATCGGACGCCTCGTATACCCGCCGCCGAAATCCCGCAGGCCGGTCTGACGGCCTGCGGGCTGTGCTCAGGTCGAGCAGACGGTGCGGGCAGGCGCCCCGTTGGCGGTCGCCTGATTGACGACTTTGCCGTCGACCAGGATCGTGCAGGTGATCGAGCCGGGGCCCTGGGCGCTGATCACGAATACATGGGGGCCGATGACGGTGAACTGCGTCTTCCATGGCAACGGCACGTGGGCCTGCTGCGTTTGGCCGCCCTCCAACTGGTAGGAGACGTAGTCGGCGACGGGTGCGCTGCCACTCAACTCATAGGTCACCTGGGTGGGCGGGTCCGCCTGCGCCGTTCCGCCCGGGCCCACCGTGGCGGCGAATGCGGTCAGGGCCGCAACAAGAAATCGCTTTGCTGGTCATGATCATCTCCCCCGGGATCGTGTCTCTCGGGATCGTGTCACTCGCGTCAGCTGTGTGGGCCGGTTTTCGGGGTCTTTGTCCGAAATGCCGAGTTCCGATGTGCCGCCGTTGAACCGATGCCCAACAATGATCGTCACAAGAGACGAACGCCGCGGCGAGGAGCACATCGATGAACGAACCGACCGGACCGCCGGGACGCTGGCGTCCCGCGCGCCGTGACGTGCTGCGCGGCGCCGCGGCGGTGGGCGCCTTCCTGGCGGTCGACGTCGCCGCGTTCCTGGCCGCGAACAACTGGATCGGGCCCGCGCGGCTGACGCCGCGGGCCTTCCTCGACGCGTTCAACAACGCTTTCGGTCGGCACCCGGGATATCGCACCAACCACGCCAAGGGCGTGCCCGTCACCGGCTGGTTCGACAGCAACGGCAACGGCGCAGCGTTGTCGAGGGCGGCGGTGTTCGCGCCGGGACGCACCCCGGTGCTCGGCCGATTCTCGGCGGCCGGCGGCAACCCGCACACCGCTGACACTTCCGCGGCGGGCCGTGGGCTCGGCTTGGCGTTCGGATTTCCGGGCGGCCAGCAGTGGCGGACGGCGATGCTGAATCTTCCTGTGTTCCCGGACGATTCGCCGCAGAGCATGTACGACCGGCTGGTCGCCACAGCGATCGTCGCGGGCACCGGCAAGCCTGATCCGGCGGCGATGACCCGGTTCTACGCCGCCCACCCGCCGGCAGCGCGCGCCATGACGATCCTCAAACAACACCCGCCGACACCCGGATTCGCCGACAGCGTCTTCAGCGGATTGAACGCCTTCTATTTCGTCAGCCACTCCGGTGTGCGAACCCCGGTGCGGTGGAAGCTGACCCCGCTTCAGCAGGCGCTTCCGCCCACGTCGGGGCCCGATGCGCTGTTCGATCCACTCGTGCGGCAACTGCGGGCCGGCCCGCTGCGCTGGCGTCTGGTGCTGACGATCGGGACGCCGGACGATCCGACCCATGACGCAACCCTGCCGTGGCCCGGCGATCGCCGCACCATCGACGCGGGAGTGCTCACCCTCGACGCCGTTGCGCCCGAAGCCAAAGGCAACGCCCGCGATATCAACTTCGATCCGCTGGTGCTGCCGCCGGGCATCGAGCCGTCCGACGATCCGCTACTCAGTGCGCGGTCGGCCGTATACGCCGCGTCCTACCGCCGACGCGCAGGGGAGAACACGCTGTGACCGATGCACCTGAGGTCAACAAGTTCACTACGTTGGGCAGAATCCTGCACTGGCTGACGGCTGTTCTGGTGTTCGCCGCGCTGTTCGTCGGCTTCGTCATGGTCAACTCGGTCGGCGGACACGGCGTGCTGGTCATGGTGCACAAGACGCTGGGAGCACTCGTCCTGCTGGTCATGGTGGTGCGGGTGATCAATCGGATGACCCACCGCCCGCCTGCATGGCCGCCGACGATCGGCGCATTGGAAGGCAGACTCGTGGGGCTTTCCGAAAAGCTGTTGTACGCGCTACTGCTGCTGCAGCCGCTGGTCGGTTGGGCGATGCTCTCGGCAGCCGGCGGACCGGTAGTCGTATTCGGACTCGCTGCGGCTGCCGCGGATCGCACCGTTCGACGTGCAGCTGTATTGGATTCTGCGACAAGCTCATTCGGTGATCGCCTACACGCTGATGGCCGTGATCGCCGCCCATATATCTGCGGTGCTGCTACACACCCTGACACTGCGCGATCGACTGATCGAGCGAATGACTTTCCGGTTTCGGACAAGGGCCGACCGCAGCCGCGCCTAGGGTGAACCGGGGTTCGTCGATTCAGAAGGTGGCGCATGGCTAAACGGGTTGTGGTGTGGGGTACCGGCTTCGTCGGCAAGATGGTGATCGCCGAGATCGTCAAACATCCTGAGTTCGAACTCGTCGGCGTCGGTGTCAGCAACCCGCAGAAAGTCGGCCATGACGTCGGCGATATCTGCGGTCTTTCCGGACCGATCGGCGTGACCGCCACCGACGACGTCGATGCGCTGATCGCCCTGAAACCCGACGCGCTGGTGCACTACGGCCCGACCGCCGCGCACGCGGACGCCAACATCGCCTTGATGACGCGCTTCCTGCGCGCCGGCATCGACGTGTGCTCGACGGCGATGACGCCGTGGGTGTGGCCGACGATGCATCTCAACCCGCCGAACTGGATCCAGCCGATCACCGAAGCGTGCGAGCTCGGTGAGTCATCGTGCTTCACCACCGGCATCGACCCGGGATTCGCCAACGACCTGTTCCCGATGACGCTGATGGGCCTGTGTTCAGAGGTCCGCACGGTCCGCGCCTCGGAGCTACTGGACTACACCAACTACGAGGGCGACTACGAAGTCGAGATGGGCATCGGGCGCGAGCCGGAATTCCGGCCGATGCTGGAGAACCGCGACGTGCTGATCTTCGCGTGGGGCGGCACGGTCCCGATGATCGCGCACGCCGCCGGCATCATGCTCGACGAGATCACCACGACGTGGGACAAGTGGGTGACCCCCGACGAACGCAAGACGGCCAAGGGTGTCATCCCCGCCGGCCACGTCGCCGCGGTCCGCTTCACCATCAACGGGGTCTACCAGGGCCAGACCCGGATTCAGCTCGAACACGTCAACCGGATCGGGTTGGACGCGGCGCCGGACTGGCCGGCCGGCACCAAGGACGACGTCTACCGCGTCGATATCGAAGGCACGCCGAGCATCTCGCAGGAGACCGCATTCCGGTTCACCGACGGATCCGGGCGAGACGCGGCCGCGGCCGGTTGCCTGGCCACCGGATTGCGGGCACTGAACGCGGTCCCTGCCGTCAACGATCTCCCGCCGGGCTGGGTCACGGCGCTGGACCTTCCGCTGATCGCGGGGGTCGGCACGATTCGCTAGACGACGGTAGCTACCAGGGGAGAACCGGGATAGCCGATAAATTGGTGCCCAATGCGCACAATGAGACGACATGGCTGACGGAGAACGCTCGGCGTTAGGCCTTTCGGTGGGGGCCACCAACCTGGCCGCGGTCACTGCCGATCGGGCCGTGACCCGCAAGCCGGTGCTGACGCTGTATCGGCAACGCACACCCGAGGTGGGCGTGCCGTCGGAGAACCCCAACCTCAACGAGCCTGGGTTGGTGATCACCGACTTCGTCGACCGCGTCGGTGATCCGGCCGGCATCGCGGCCGCCGACAATACGACGCACCGCAGCGAAACCCTGATCGCCGATGCCCTGCGGGCGATGGCATACACCGCCACCGACGGACGCCCGCTCCCTCACGCGGTCGCCGTCACCCATCCCGCGCACTGGGACCCGGCCGCGGTCAACTCGATGCGGGTGGCGTTGAGTCGGGTGTCGGAATGGTCGGGCGGTCGGCTGGTTCTACTGCCGGACTCGGAGGCCGCACTGTTCGCGTTGGACGCCAACCCCGGTGTACCCAACAACGGAATCGTCGCGGTCTGCGACTTCGGTGGCTCCGGAACCACGCTCAGCCTGGTGAACGCGGCAGACGGTTATCGGGCCGTCATCCCCGCGGTTCGGCACACGGAGTTCTCTGGCGACCGCCTCGACCAGGCGCTGCTGACGCATGTGATCAACGACCTTTCGACAGGGGGCTCGTTCGACACCTCGGCCACCTCGGCGATCGGTTCACTGAAGCAATTGCGGACCGCGTGCCGCCACGCAAAAGAGCGACTGTCGTCGGCGAATGCGACCGCGCTGACCGCCGACGTGCCCGGCTATCGCGGTGAGATCCCGCTGACCCGTGGCGATCTCGAGGACGCGATCCGGCAGCCGTTGGACAGCTTCATCGGGTTCTTCCACGACGTGTTGCAGCTCAACGGAATTCGACTGGAGGACCTGGCTGCGGTCGCGTCGGTAGGTGGCGGCGCCAGCATCCCGTTCGTGACCAGGACCTTGTCGGAGCAGTCGGGTGCGTTCGTCATCTCTGCGCCGCGGCCACATCTGACCGCCGCGGTGGGCGCAGCGTTACGTGCCGCGCGTGGGCCGGGCGAGGCCGCTACCGCGCTGGCGCCGACCGCGCTGGGATCGGTGAGCGACGCGACGAGCATTTCCGAGATGCCGGTGGAACCCCCGGCCGCGCCGGCGCTGGCGTGGTCGGAGGCGGGCGATGATTCCGGCGTCATGCCGATCCGGGCCGGCGAATACGACGGTGAGTACGACGACGTGGGTACGGCGACGTGCCACGCGGCGGGCTGGCCTCGTCGCGCCCGCGCGCAAGAGTGGACTCCACTGCCGAACCCGACGTGATCGGCGCGGTTGCCGATGCCTGGTATCGCCGTCCGTTGGTGGTGGCGGTCGGCACCGCGCTGGCGGTGCTGGCCATCGGCGCCGGTGTGCTGATCACGCTGCGGCACACGTCCGGAAGTGCTCCGGATACGCCGTCACCCGGCGTGAGTACGACTGCTCCACCGTCATCGGAGACCACTGCGAGCCAGGAACCGAGCACCAACCCGCCGTCGTCTTCGGCGCCCGACACCAGCACGCCGGCGCCCACGACTAGCGAGACGCCGAGCACGACTACGACGACTGAAGCTCCGACGACCACCACCACACCGTCGACGACGACGGAGCCGCAGCGGCCGGACCGGCCGCGCTTCCCCAGACGACCAGGCGATCGGTTCGTCGACCCGGGGCAGGGCGGTCGTTAGCTCGCGTCTTGCGGCTGCTTGTCCTCGTCTTGCGGGTTGTCCTGCTCTTCGGCCTTCTTTTTCTGCTCGTCCTTGCCGAACTTCGGGTTGCCGTCGTCATCTAGCCATTCGTTGACCGCCACCCCGGTGATCGTCCCGTCGGTGCCGGGCAGCACCGCCGTCTGCCGGTCATCGTCGTAGGTCGCCCGCATCTGCTCGACTTGTTCTTTGCCTTCGTCGCTCAGCTCAGGTGTCTCGGTCTTGGTGTCTTCGTCCTGCTCATGCGTCTCGGTCTTGGTGCTTTCGTCCCCACTCATGACTCTCCATCCTCATCGCGACCCCTATGGCGCTGTGCGGTGCCTACCCGATGATGCGAGGTCCAAACGGCGCGGCTCTCTGCCACACTGCGTGAGTGAGCAGCAGACGGGTCGCGAAGGTCGCGCGGACCACCGCCATCGTGCTGATGGTCGGATCGGTCGTCGGCTTCATTGCCACTCTTTTCCTCGGCGCATTCTTGCTGGACAAATACGACGCTTACGGCGAAGTGCCGATCCCGGGCACCGGCAAGCTGCATCTGCCCGCGGGCCGGGTCACCGTCAGCTTTCACACCGTGACCGTCGGCAATTCCTCCGGCGGCGGGCTGCCGGTGCCACACCTTGTGCTGGATATCGACCCGCCTGCGGGTGTCGCCGAGCCCGAAGGTCACCGAAGATATCGGCGGGTCGACGTCGGTCAACAACGACATCCACCGCCGGGTCTGGGTAGTTGAGATCACCGTCGACGGTGACTACATCATCACGACAAGTGGGGAGACCAACGGATTCATCAGTCCCCGAATGGCTTTCGGTCATGACAGCGACTCGAAGGGTGCGTGGATGGGTGTCCTCGCCGGTCTGTTTTTCGTCGGACTGGTCGGCATGATCACGTCGTCGGTGTGGCTGTCGCGCACCAAACGCGCCGAGTCGCCGGCCTGGCAAGTGAGCGCACCATCGCCGACGCACACCGAGGGGTCGATCGAAATGCCCTCTGATGAGGGGGTGAAGATCCAGCAGCTCAAAACACTTGCCGCATTGCGGGATTCCGGGGCGCTGACGGAGAAGGAATTCCAGGCCGAAAAACGCAGAGTGCTCGACGGCGGCTAGCGGCTCGCTAGTGCCCGCGGGCGACCCACTCGTCGTAGTGCACGATCTCGTCGCCGATGCTGGTGGTGTCGCCGTGGCCGGTGTAGACGACGGTGTCGCCGGGAAGGCTGCCGAGCCGGCCCGAAATCGACTGCAGGATCGTCGGGAAATCGGAGAACGATCGTCCGGTCGCGCCGGGCCCGCCGGAGAACAGGGTGTCGCCACTGAACACGGCGCCCAGTTCCGGGGCGTACCAGCACACCGACCCGGGAGAGTGGCCGGGCGTGTGCAGCGCGTGCAGCTCGAAGCCGGCGACGCTGAGTCTCTCATCGTCGGACACCGCGCGAAAGCTCTTGTCCGGGTGCGTCATCTGCCACAGCACATCATCGGCGGGATGCAGCAGGACGGGCGCGTCGAGCGTCTCGCCGAGTTCAGGCGCGACGGTTACGTGGTCGTTGTGGCCGTGCGTGCACACCACCGCCACCACATTGCGACCGCGGACGGCAGCGACGATCGGCTCCGCGTTGTGTGCGGCGTCGAAGACCACCACGTCAGAGTCGTCGCCGACCAGCCAGATGTTGTTGTCGACGTCCCAACTGCCGCCGTCGAGCTCGAAGGTGCCGGAAGTGACGATACGTTCGATGTTGGGCATCTACAGGATCACCACCGAGCGCAGCACCGTGCCGTCGTGCATCTTGTGGAACGCCTCCTCGACGTCGTCGAGCCCGATGCGCTCGGAGACGAACTTCTCCAGCGGCAACCTGCCCTGCAGGTAGAGGTCGATCAGGGTGGGGAAGTCGCGCTCCGGCAGGCAATCGCCGTACCAAGACGACTTCAGCGAGCCGCCGTGGGAGAAGAAGTCGATGAGCGGCATTTCGAGTTGCATGTCGGGTGTCGGAACACCAACCAGCACAACGGTTCCGGCCAGATCACGGGCGTAGAACGCCTGCTTCCAGGTTTCCGGGCGTCCCACGGCGTCGATGACGACGTTGGCGCCGAACCCGTCGGTCAGATCTTGGATGGTCTCGACGACATCGAACTCACGGGCGTTGACGGTGTGGGTGGCGCCGAACTTGCGGGCCCAGTCCAGCTTGGTGTTGTCGGTGTCGACGGCGATGATCCGCCTGGCCCCGACCAGCGCCGCGCCGGCGATCGCTGCGTCACCGACGCCGCCGCAACCGATCACCGCCACGGTGTCGTCGCGGGTGATCGCGCCGGTGTTGATCGCTGCGCCCAGGCCTGCCATCACCCCGCAGCCCAGCAGACCGGCGACCGCCGGGTCGGCCTGGGGGTTGACCTTGGTGCACTGGCCGGCAGCCACCAGCGTCTTGTCGGCGAACGCACCGATGCCGAGCGCCGGGGTGAGTTCGGTGCCGTCGGTGAGCGTCATCTTCTGCTCGGCGTTGAAGGTGTCGAAACACAGCTGCGGACGGCCGCGCTTGCAGGCCCGGCACTGGCCGCAAACCGCGCGCCAGTTCAGCACGACGAAATCGCCTGGCTCGACCGCGGTTACGCCGTCGCCGACCGCTTCGACGGTGCCCGCGGCCTCATGGCCGAGCAGGAAGGGGAACTCGTCGTTGATGCCGCCGTCGCGGTAGGTCAGGTCGGTGTGGCAGACACCGCACGCGGTGATGTCGACGACGACCTCGCCCGGTCCGGGGTCAGGGATCACGATGTCGACCACTTCGACGGGTTCGCCCTTTTTCCGCGAGATCACCCCGCGCACTGTCTGGCTCATGCGCTCCAACCTAATGCTTGGTCGGTAGGCTCCCGCACGATGCCTGCACTCCAAGCGATCGACGACTGGCCGGTGCCGAACGCGGCCGCCGCAGTGGTCGGCCGATACGGCGTCCTGGCCACTCACGGCGACATCGGACGGCAGTTCTCGCTGGCGTCGGTGACCAAGCCTCTGGTGGCGCGGGCGGCGCAGGTTGCTATCGAAGAAGGCGCCGTGGAGCTCGACACCGTGGCCGGCCCTCCCGGATCGACCGTGCGCCACCTGCTTGCCCACGCATCGGGGCTGGCGATGCTCAACGGGCAAACCCTGGCCCGGCCGGGCACCCGCCGCATCTATTCGAACTACGGCTTCGCGGTGCTGGCCGAGACCGTGCAGGAAGCGTCCGGCATCGAGTTCGGCCGCTACCTCGCCGAGGCGGTGTTAGAGCCGCTCGGTATGACCGCCACCCGCCTGGATGGCGGCGCGCAGACCGCCGGATACGGGGCGACGTCGACGGTCGAGGATCTCGCGGCGTTCGCGATCGATCTACTCTCACCCGCGACGGTGTCGCCGGAGCTGCATGCCGAGGCGACCAGCGTGCAGTTCCCTGGCCTCGACGGTGTTTTGCCCGGCTACGGAGTCCAGCGACCCAACGATTGGGGACTGGGATTCGAGATCCGGGACTCGAAAACACCGCATTGGACGGGTGCGAACAACTCGCCGGGCAGCTACGGTCATTTCGGTCAGTCAGGCACGCTGATCTGGGCAGACCCGGTCGCGAAGCTGGCGCTGGTGGTGCTCACCGACCGCGATTTCGGCGACTGGGCGCTGCCGCTGTGGCCGGCCATTTCTGACAATGTGCTGAGCACCTACAACTCGGACTAGCGCAACATAGGCCTCACAAGGCACAATAGACACGCAAGGCACATCAATCGTTATAACTGCTCGTCGGAAACACCAGGTCGTTGGGGAAGACGTCCCTCGTGGAGCCGAAGGAGCAACAAGATGCGTGCGTCGAACCAGTTCGCTGACGTAACGACAGGTGTGGTCTATGTCCACGCCTCGCCCGCCGCGGTATGCCCGCATGTCGAGTGGGCGTTGTCGTCGACGCTGGCATCCAAAGCCAACCTCAAGTGGACGCCGCAACCGGCAATGCCGGGCCAACTGCGCACGGTCATCAACTGGGTCGGGCCGGTGGGCACCGGCGCCCGGCTGGCCAACGCTCTGCGGTCCTGGACGGTATTGCGGTTCGAGGTCACCGAGGACCCCAGTGCCGGCGTCGACGGGCACCGGTTCTGCCACACGCCGCAGCTGGGCCTGTGGAACGGGCCGATGAGCGCCAACGGCGACGTGATGATCGGCGAGATGCGGTTGCGCACGATGATGGCCGCCGGCGCCGACGCTCTGGCCGCCGAGCTGGATTCGGCGCTCGGCACCGCCTGGGACGATGCGCTCGAGGCCTACCGCGACGGTGGCGACGGCGCCGAAGTCTCCTGGCTCAACCGCGGGGTCGGCTAGTCCGTTACTGCGCCTGCCGCCGCAGGATGTGCAGCGCGCCCGGCACCGCGGAGATCTGAGCGGGCAGCGCGCAGGCGAAATCACCGTCGGCGTAGGCGTTGATGCCCGGTGACTCGACGTCGACAGTTGTCACCCGGGCCGTGGTGACCTCGTCAAGATTGATGTGAGTGCCCTTGTAGACCGTCGGGAAGAGGCGGATCAGCCGAGTCCGTGACGCCGAGTTCACCATGGTGATGTCGAGTTGGCCGTCGGTCGGATCGGCGTTGGGGCACACCAGCATTCCGCCGCCGTAGCTGCGGGTATTACCGAAGGCCGCGAATGTGAGGTCGGTGACGATCTCGTCTCGGCCGTCGAGCACCAGCCGGAAGGGCAGCAGCCGCAACTGGGAGAGTTCGGCGAGCATTGCGAGGTTGTAGCGCATTCGGCCCCGCGGCCACCGCATCCGGTTCGCCCGGTCGGTGACCAGCGAATCGAATCCCGCCGCGGCTACCGTGCCGAACCACTTGGTGGTGCCCCTGCGGTCCTGAATCCGGCCCAGGTCAACGGTTTCGGCCCAACCGTCGGCGACGATGTCGGCGGCGGCCACCGGATCTTTTGTCGGCAAACCGAATTCGCGCGCATGGTCGTTGCCGGTGCCGGCGGGGACGATGCCCAGCGGAATGTCGGTGCCCGCGAGGGCTTGCAGCGCGTCGGCGATCACCCCGTCGCCGCCGACGACCACCAGCGCGTCGGTCCCGTTGTCGACTGCGGTGTGCAGCAGGCGGCGCGCGTGGTCGGCGTCGCTGCCGACGATGGCCACCACGTCGACGCCCCGCTGTTGCAGGCGCGCGATTGCCTTTCCGGCGGCGTGTGGGGCGTTGCCATGTCCTGATGCCGGATTGGTCAATACGGTCACTCGGCCAATCTGGCGGGTGGTCACGGGATCAGCTTGCCGGGGTTGAGAATTCCCGCCGGGTCCAAGGTCGCCTTGACCGCGCGCAACACCTGGACACCCAGGTCGCCGACCTCGTCGCGCATCCACGGGCGGTGGTCGGCGCCGACGGCGTGGTGGTGGGTGATCGTCGCGCCGGCAGCCACAATCGCATCGCTCGCGGCGGTTTTGGCGGCGCGCCACTGCTCGATCGGGTTGCCGCGCTGCCCCGCGACGACGGTGAAGTACAAGCAGGCGCCGGTCGCATACACATGCGAAATGTGGCACAGCACCAACGCCGGCGTGCCGGATTCGGCCAGTGCCGTGGTCAGCGCTTCGGTGACGGCGGCTTTCAGCACGGGGACGTTCGACCAGTCGGTGGCCGTCTCGAGGGTCTCGCAGAGCGCGCCGTTGGCCAGCAGCGCGTCGCGCAGGTACGGCGCGCCGAACCGTCCGCGCTCCCAGGCTCGGGCGGGATCTTCGCCCAGTGATGTACCGCCCTGAGTGGTCATCAGCGCCCTGGTTTCGGCGTGCCTGCTCTCCGCGTGTGCCTGCGTTCCTTCGAATACCGTGATCGCCAGGCAGCCCCCGGTGCTGTGGGTTCCGCCGATGGGGGCGTCGCCGATGGATTCGGTGGTGGCCAGGTTGACGCCGGTCTCGGCCTCGTCGGAAAGCCGGATCACGGTCGGCCCGGTGCCGGTCTGGGCCACTGCGCGCAACGCCGCAGCGCCGGTGGCGAAGTCGGGGAATGACCACGCTTCGTAGCGGGTGGCCTGCGGCGCCGGGTGGACGGCCACCCGCACCCGGGTGATGACGCCGAACACACCTTCCGAGCCGATTACCAGTTGCCGCAGATCCGGGCCGGCCGCCGACTGCGGTGCCCGGCCGAGATCCAGCACACCCGGCGGGTGTGATCACCCGCAGCCCGCGGATCATGTCGTCGAACCGGCCGTAGCCCGCCGAGTCCTGCCCCGATGAGCGGGTGGCGGCAAAGCCGCCGATGCTGGCGAATTCGAAACTCTGCGGAAAATGGCCCAGTGAAAACCCTTGCGCGCCAAGCAGTTCTTCGGCCTGCGGTCCGGTGACGCCGGCACCGAACTCCGCCTCGCCGGACACCTCATCGAAGTCCAAAAGTTGGTCGAAGCGTCGTAGATCCAGCGACACCGCCGCGGCGAAGTCGCCGCGGATCGGATCGACCCCGCCGACCACACTGGTGCCGCCGCCGAACGGGACGACGGCGATGCCGTGTTGCGAGCAATACCGCAAGATCTCGGCCACCTCGCCGTCGGAGCCGGGCAGCAGAACCGCATCGGGAGCGTCTTGAAGGCCGGAGTCCTTGCGGCGCAACAGGTCCAGCGTGGACTTGCCGCCGGCGCGCAGCAGGCGATCTCGGTCATCGACGCGGAAATGATTCGGGCCCACGATCGCCGCCAGCGCCTCGCGGTGGTCCGTCGCCAACTCGGACGGCCGCAGCCGCACCTGGTCGGCGTCGAGTGCAGCTTCGGGTGAGCCCGTCACGCCCAGAGCCTGGGTCAACAACGCGCGGATGCCCTCCGAGAGCGGCTTGGCGTGTTGGGGATCGCCCCAGGCATTCCACTTCATCGGGGGTAGCAAGTCGGCAGACATGCGTTACAGTATTACACATGCTGTCAATCAGTAACGCACCGGTGCAGGACCGCATCCTGGCGGCCGCCGCGAGCTGCGTGGTCGATTTCGGCGTCGATCGCGTGACGCTGGCGGAGATCGCGCGGCGCGCGGGCGTGAGCCGTCCGACCGTGTATCGCCGCTGGCCGGACACCCGCTCAGTGCTGGCCGCGCTGCTGACCAGCCACATCACCGAGGCGCTGGCCGACGTGCCGGTGCGCGGAAGCGATCGTGCGGCCCTGGTCGAGCGGGTGGTCGCGGTGGCCGAGCGGCTGCGGGGTGACGACTTGGTGATGGCGGTGCTGCGGCTCGGAGTTGGCGCTGGTCTACATCGCGCAGCGGCTGGGCAGCAGCCAGCAGATGCTGATCGACGCGCTGGCCAAGGACCTGTCGGCGGCCCAGCGCGCCGGCAGCGTTCGCGCCGGCGACCCGCGTCAACTGGCCGCGATGGTGCTGCTGATCACCCAGTCGACGATTCAGTCGGCCCAGATCGTCCGACCGATTCTCGACGCCGATGCCCTGGCCGCAGAACTCGCCCACTCGCTGAACGGATACCTGTCGTGACGTCGACCGCCCTCAACGCCGCGCGCCGCACCGCGGACCTCACCGCGCTGGCCGACGGCGCGCCGACCGACGTCGTCGTGATCGGCGGCGGCATCACCGGCGTCGGCATCGCACTGGACGCCGCATCGCGCGGCCTGCGAGTGACGCTGGTGGAGAAACACGACCTCGCCTTCGGGACCAGTCGATGGAGTTCCAAGCTGGTGCACGGCGGGCTGCGCTATCTGGCGACAGGCAACGTCGGGATAGCCCGGCGCAGCGCGGTCGAACGCGGAATCCTGATGACCCGCAACGCCCCTCATCTGGCTCGGGCGATGCCGCAGTTGGTTCCGCTGCTGCCGTCGATGAGCCGGACGAACCGGGCATTGGTCCGCGCCGGGTTCCTGGCCGGCGACGTGCTGCGCAAGACCGCGGGCACACCAGGATCTGTTCTGCCTGGCTCGCAACGTATTTCGGCGCAACGCGCGATCGAACTGGCCCCGGCCGTTCGGCGCGACGGTCTTGACGGCGGCCTGCTGGCCTACGACGGACAGCTGATCGACGACGCCCGCCTGGTCGCCGCAGTCGCGCGGACCGCGGCGCAGCGCGGGCGCTCGGATCTTGACCTACACCGCCGCATCCCAGGCCACCGGCACCTCGGTCACGCTGACCGACCAGCGCACTGGCGAATCGTTCGACATATCCGCGCGAGCCGTGATCAATGCCACCGGGGTGTGGGCGGGGGAGATCGACCCGTCGCTGAAGCTGCGCCCCAGCCGCGGCACCCACCTCGTGTTCGACGCCGAGACGTTCGGGAATCCCACAGCGGCGCTGACTATTCCAATCCCCGGCGAGCTCAACCGATTCGTCTTCGCCATGCCCGAACAGCTCGGACGGATCTACTTGGGCCTGACCGACGAAGAATCGCCCGGACCCATTCCCGATGTGCCACAACCGACCTCGGGCGAGGTCACCTTCCTGCTGGACGTGGTGAACACTGCGCTGGGTATCACGCTGGACCACGACGACATCATCGGCTCCTATGCGGGACTGCGGCCGCTGATCGACACCGGCGCCGGCCACACCGCCGACGTATCGCGCGACCACGCCGTTGTCGAGTCGGCGTCCGGGTTGATCAGCGTGATCGGCGGCAAGCTGACCGAATACCGGCACATGGCCGAGGATGTCCTCGACCGCGCAATCGAATTGCGGCAACTCGACGCCGGTGCCTGCCAGACGCGAAATCTGCCATTGGTCGGCGCGCCGAGCAACCCGGGGTCGACGACGGCGCCGATGGCCGGGCTGCCCGAGTCGCTGGTGCTGCGCTACGGCGCCGAGGCGGCGAACGTGTTCGCCGAGGCCACCTGCGAGCGTCCCGCCGACGCGGTGGCCGACGGCATCGACGTCACCCGTGCGGAATTCGAGTACGCCATCACCCACGAGGGCGCGCTGACCGTCGACGACATCGTCGACCGGCGCACCCGAATCGGCTTGGTGGCCGCCGATCGGGAAAGAGTCACCGGCGTGGCCGAGGAGCTTTTGTCGCAGTTCGGCTGAGGCGAGCGCGATACCATGAAGCGGAACTAATCCGTATCGGTCAGGATGGATCATGGAGCAGGCGGCAAGCACCCCGCGTCCGGCACGAAGCCCGGGACGCCTCGATCGGTCGCTGGATGCGACCATCCTCGATGCCGCGCTGGCCGGTGTGGCTGAACAAGGTTTCGACCGGTTGAGCATGGATGATATCGCGTCCCGCGCCGGTGTCGGGAAGGCCGCGATATATCGTCGCTGGCCGTCGAAAGCCGTCGTGGTGGCCGACGCGATCGCCCACTGGAGACGGCGACTCGGACCCGTCGAGCCGCCGAACACCGGCAGCCTTCGCGGCGACATCGATGCGCTGATCGCAGCCGTTCCTGACCTGAATGACGCTGATGTCAGCACAATTCAGGTCATTGTCGGGGTGGCGACCGCCGCGATGCACAATCCGGTCTTGGCGGCGGCCTTGGATGACCTTGTGTTGTCTACTCCGCGGCAGGTGGTCCGGGCGGTACTGGACCATGCGGTGGCACGCGGGGAGATATCCGCCGGCCGTGATCTGAGTCTGATCCCCGACGTGGCGCTGGGTCTCAATGTGCTGCGGCTGATGACGGGACGGCCGATCGACCGCGTCTACGTCCGGCGCGTGCTGGAAGGCGTGATCCTGCCACTGGCCGGGGCGTCGGCGTCTAACAGTTGCGCGTTCCATCCGTAGGTGCCAGTCTGGCCAAGACGGAACTAGTCAGTTCCGTCTGAAAGGAGGAAGGCAATGAGTGCTGTCCGACGTTCCGGTTCTGATCGTCGGCGCGGGAGTCGCCGGACTTGCCACCTCGGCGTTGCTGGCCGAGTACGGGGTCAGCTCACTGCTGGTGGAAAAGCGGCGCGAGATCTTCATTTACCCGAAGGCCCGAAACCTCAGCTTCCGCAGCCTGGAGATCCTGCGCGGTCTGGGCCTGGGCGACCAGGTCCACGCCGTCGCCGACCGAGTTTCCGACATGGTGGTCAAGCCGACGCTGAACAGTGCGGAAGAAGAGCTGGCCATCGACATCGAGGCGCTTTTCGCCGGCCTGGATTAGCTGAGCCCCGAGCCCGCCGTGCAGTACTGCCCGCAGAGCAGCCTCGAGCCGATGCTGCTCGCCGACACCCGGCGGCGTGGCAGCGAAGTGCGCTACGGAACGGAATTGCGTTCATTCGAACAGGACGACACTGGCGTCACTGCGGTGCTGCGTGATCTGGATTCCGGCGAGGACCAGACAGTCCGGGCAGACTTTCTGATCGCTGCGGACGGTGTGCACAGCAAGATCCGGGAATCGCTCGGTATCACAACGTCGGGATACGGGGCGTTACCGATTTTCGTCGTGTTCATCTATTTCCGTGCCCCCTGGCGGAGGTTTGTCCCGCATCTGAGCGAAGGCGATGGCGTTCAGGTCAAAAATCCTGACGTGGACGGCATTTTCCTGGTGGCCAAGGACGACCTCGGCATGTTCATCACCACGTACTTCCCGGATAAAGGAGAGACCGCCGCGCAATTCACTCCCGCAGTACTGCAGCGATTTGCTCACCAACGCCGTCGGCGAGCAGATCGACCTCGAGATCATCGAGGCTGCGGCATGGCAACCATACGAACAGGTGGCCGACCAATTCCAGTGCGGCCGAGTCTTTCTCGTCGGCGACAGCGGGCACACCATGCCGCCGTTCAAGGCCGGGGGAGCCAACACCGCCATCCAGAGCGCGCACAATCTGGCCTGGAAGCTGGCCGCGGTTCTGGGTGGAACAGCCGATGCGGCGTTGCTGGCCAGCTACCACGCCGACGGCATCCGGTCGGTCGGTTCGCCGCTCGTCAGTCGCTCACCGGGCCGACGGTCGGCTTGCTCCGGCTCCGGACGAGGGGCCGGGATTGCCGCCGGAGGAGGAGGCGACGATGTTCGCCTTACTGGTCGGCTACCAATACCGTTCAGCGGCAGTCATTTTCGATCCGTCAGCACCGGCGAATTCCGATGCTGTGTCACTGGTGGAGGAGTTGCGGGCTCAGCCCGGTACCCGGGTGCCGCATGCCTGGGTGCGACGCGCGGGTTGCCGTGTCTCGACGCTCGACCTCGTCGGACCCGGCTTCACGCTTTTCACCGGATCGTCGGGCACGGCCTGGGTAACCGCGGCCGACGCGGTATCCGCCACGTTGCAGGTCCCGATCCGCGTGTACGGCATCAGCTCCGATGGCGACATACGCGACATCGACGGTCGATGGGCGCATTTGACGGGTTTGTCGCCTGATGAAGCGCTACTGGTGCGTCCCGACGGCTTCGTCGCCTGGCGCACCGGCGCCCTGCCGCCGTCGCCCGAGAATCGCCTCAGTCAGGTGCTGTGTCAGATCCTCGGCCGCGGGTAACGAGCATGTGAGTGCCGCGAGTGACTATTGACCAAAATCGTTTTTTGGTCATACAGTGGTTGCTGTGCTGCATCGAAGGGGTCGGTGATGCCGGAACGTTCCGGCATCGATCGACAAGACCGGGCGGATCGCATCCTCGATACCGCCCGAGAGTTGTTGCTGTCGTGGGGTTATCGGCGGGTGACCATCGACGAATTGTCCCGACGGGCCGGTGTCGGCAAGGGCACGATCTACCTGCACTGGCGGTCTCGGGAAGACATCTTTCACGCGGTGAGCGCCCGCGAGGCCGCGACGATGGCCGACGCGATCGTCGACGCGGTCCGTGCCGACCCGACCGAGGTGGCGCTGCACCGTTACCACCGGCGGTTGTTCGTCGAGGCAATGCAGCGGCCCGTCCTTCGCGCGCTCTACACGCGCGACGCCGACACGCTCGGAAGCTTTCTGGCCGCCCCACATCATCAGCAGCTGGAAGAAAGCAAGCTCGGAGTCATCCGCGACTACCTCGCGGTGCTCGCGTCGGAATCGATGTTGAGGTCCGATCTGCGGCTCAGCGATCTCGACTACGCACTGCCCACCATCGTGTTCGGATTCTTTGCGGCGGAACCGTTTCTGTCGCCGACCCTCGGCCTGACGTTAGAGCACAAGGCCGACCAGCTTGCCGAGACGATCCGGCGAGCTTTCGAGCCCGCCGTGTCACCGAGCAGAGCCACGATGAAACATGCTGCGGACAAAGCTATCCCGATTCTCGAGCGACTTGCTCGCGGCTACCGGGCGGCCACCTACGGAGGCGATGATTATGAGTGATATTGCGACCGAACTCGCGCGCCCGCGTGGGGACTACGGAGTTGACGGCGACTTCTCGTTGATTCCCGCGCCGGTACTTTTCGCCGGCTATCTGCTGTTATGTCTTGCCGCAACGGTTTTCGCCGGATTATGGCTGTCCTCTGGGCGGGTGCCGGCGGGCGTCGCGGCCGCCGCGGTCGCTGTTGCGTTGATTGTCGCCGGTTTCAGCGTTCGGCGGTTCAGCCGGCGGGGAAAGTTCGAAGTGTGGGCACGACTACTGACTGGGCTGAGCCTGCGGGGGGACGAGCGAGTGCTCGACCTCGGCTGCGGACGCGGGGCCGTGTTGTTGGCGGCAGCGAAGCTGGTGCCGCGCGGGCGTGCTGTGGGAGTCGACATCTGGCGTGCCGACCAGACTGGCAACTGCATGCAGTCGACGCTGGCGAACGCCGACGCCGAGGGGGTTGCCGACCGGATCGAACTGCACACCCGAGATATGACCGACCTGCAATTGCCGCCCACGTCAGTCGATCTCATCGTGAGTAGCCTTGCCATCCACAATCTTCCCGGTAACGAGGTGCGCCGGTCTGCGATTGTCGAGGCCGTGCGGGTGCTCCGACCCGGCGGCCGCGTCGTGATCGCCGACATCGGCTTCACACGTCGATATGCCGCGTGGCTTGGGCAGTGTGGCATGACAGGAATCGAGCGGCGAAGCCTTGGCTGGCGGGCCTGGTGGGGACTGCCGCTGATCCGCACCCACGTCGTCACTGCCGCCAAGCCGATGACGACCCGCTGAGCGGGACCGCTGGTTTACAGCGGGATGTTCTTGTGCCGTCCGCGCCGGGCCGGTGCTTCGGCCAGCGCTGCGGTGATCCGGCTGCGGGTGTGGGCGGGGTCGATCTTCTCGTCGACGACGCCGATCTCGATGGCGTTGTCCACACCACCGGCGATCCGCTCGTGCTCGGCGGCAAGCTCCTCGTGCAGCGCGTCACGCTCGTGATCCTCGGCGGCGGCCAGCTTCTTCTTGTGCAGAATGCCGACAGCTGCCTTGGCGCCCATCACGGCGACCTCAGCGTCCGGCCAGGCGAACACCTTGGTGGCGCCCAACGAACGCGAGTTCATCGCAATGTAGGCCCCGCCGTAGATCTTTCGGGTGACCAGCGTGACGCGCGGGACGGTGGCCTCACCGAACGCGTGCAGTAGCTTGGCCCCACGGCGCACGACGCCGCCCCATTCCTGGTCCACGCCCGGCAGGTAGCCGGGTACGTCGACGATCACGATCAGCGGGATGCCGAACGCGTCGCACAGTCGCACGAAACGCGCTGCCTTCTCGGCACTTTCAGAGTTCAGGCAGCCGCCCAGCCGCAACGGGTTGTTGGCCAGCACGCCCACCGAGCGTCCCGACAACCGGCCCAGGCCGACCACCATCGACGGTGCCCACTTGGCCTGGAACTCATCAAACGGCGCATCGTCGTCAAGCAGCGCGTTGACCAGTGGGTGCACGTCGTAGGCACGCCGCGGTGACTCGGGCAGCAGCGCGTGCAGGTCGGTCTCGTGCGCTTCGGCTTTACTGCGGTCGAAATGCCCCTGCTGGCAGAACAATCCGACCAGCCGGCGACCACGCTCGTAGGCGTCGTCCTCGTCGTCGGCCACGATGTGGCACACGCCGGACTTCTTGTGGTGGGTGTCCGGGCCGCCGAGGGAGGCCATGTCGACGTCTTCACCGGTCACGCTGCGGACGACGTCCGGCCCGGTGACGAACACCCGGCCCTCCGGCGCCATGATGACGACGTCGGTCAGCGCCGGCCCGTAGGCGGCTCCACCCGCGGCGAAACCGACCACGACCGAGATCTGCGGGACGTAACCGGACGCCCGGATCATCGCCTCGAAGACCAATCCAACGGCGTGCAGGGCTTTAACGCCCTCGGCCAGCCGCGCCCCACCGGAGTGCCAGATGCCGATGATCGGGCTCTGCTCCTCGATCGCGGTGTCGTAGGCGTTGACGATGTGGGTGCAGCCCTCGAGCCCCATGGCACCGCCCATCACGGTGCCGTCGGTGGCAAATGCGATGGTGCGCAGGCCATTTACGGTTCCGCCCGCGGCGAGCACGCCGGAGCGGTCACGCTCGTGCAGCAGTTCGATGCTGCCGTTGTCGAAAAACCTACTCAGTCGCAACAGCGGGTCGCGCGGGTCGAGCGATTCGTCGATTGCCTCAGGGGCCAGGGTCGTCATCGCGGGTCTCCTCGTCTCATTGCTGTTCGCGGATCCGGGATCAGTAACGGCCAAAAGCCAACGCCACGTTATGTCCGCCGAAGCCGAACGAATTGTTGATCGCGTACTGGTAGTTACCTTCTCGCGGCTTGCCCGCCACCACGTCGAGGTCGACCTCGGGATCGAGGTTCACCAGGTTCAGGGTGGGTGGAACAACCTGGTCGCGTAGCGCCAGCACGGTCAGGATCGACTCCACGGCGCCAACCGCCCCGACGGAATGGCCGAGTGCCGACTTGGGTGCGTAGACCGCGGCGTTGCCGCCATGTGCACCCAGAGCCCGGTTGATGGCCTTGCTCTCAGCGAGGTCGCCGACCGAGGTGCCGGTGGCGTGGGCGTTGACGTGGTCGATGTCGGCCGGGGTCAGGCCGGCGAGCTGGACCGCCCGCGTGATCGCATGCCCGGCGCGTTCGCCGTTGGGATCAGGAGCCACCATGTGGAAGCCGTCGGAGGTGACGCTCGCCCCCATGATCCTGGCCAGGATATTGGCTCCACGCGCTTTGGCATGCTCTTCAGTCTCGATCACCATCAACGCGCCGGCCTCGCCGAAGACAAACCCGTTGCGATCTTTGTCGAACGGACGGCAGGCGCCGGCCGGGTCGTCGTTGTTCTTCGACAACACGATGCGCATCGCGGCGAAAGACGCGATCGGCACCGCCTCGATCTTGGTCTCGACGCCGCCGCAGACCGCGATGTCGGCCTCGCCGAGCACGATCTGCTGCCAGGCACGGGCGATGCCCTCCGACCCGGAGGCGCAGGCCGACACGGGTGTCATCACCCCGGCTTTGGCATGGCGTTCGAGGCCCACCGCCGCGGATGCGCCGTTGGGCATGTACATCTGCACACCCAGCGGGTTGACCCCTCTCATGCCGTGTTCGCGCATCTTGTCGTACCCGAGAACCAGCTCCTCGCTCGAGCCCATCCCCGTGCCGATGGACACCATCAACCGATTGGTGTCCACCTCGGGCGAACCCGCGTGTTCCCACACCCGCCGGTTCAGTACGGTGGCCATCCTCTGCAGGTAGCCCAGCCGGCGGTTTTCGATCCGCGTCAGCTGGCTTTCGAATTCCTCGACGAGGTGCCCGCCGATGCGGACCGGCAGGTCAAAATCCTCCACGAACGGGTCGTCGAGCAGACGAATCCCACTCTGCCCGTCCAGCAGCATTTTCCAGGTGGTCTCGGCGTCGGATGCGAGCGCAGTCGTCATGGCGAATCCGGTGACGACCACATTGGGAAAACCGTTCCCAGTAGTCAAACTTGACGATGTTGTCATGGCGAACTACGTACGCTTCCTTCCTTGCTTAGTGCTTGCCCGGCATCATCGCCGGACATCGTGCTCAGTACCGCCCGAATGCCAACGCGACGTTGTGTCCACCGAAGCCGAACGAGTTGTTGATGGCGTACTGGTAGTCGCCGTAACGTGGCTCGCCCGCAACAACATCGAGGTTGATTTCGGGATCAGGCGTTTCGTAGTTAAGTGTCGGTGGGATCACGCCATCGCGCAGCGCAAGCACCGTCAGGATCGATTCCAGCGCACCCACCGAGCCGATGGAGTGACCCAGCGCGCCCTTGGGCGCATAGACCGCGGCATTCTCCACACCGGCGGCCCGGATGGCGTTGGCCTCGGCGGTGTCACCGATCGGTGTGGCAGTGGCGTGCGCGTTGATGTGGTCAACGTCCTTGGGAGACAAGCCCGCCAACTCCAGCGAGCGGGACATCGCCCGTCCGGCGCGGATGCCGTCGGCTGCCGGGGCCACCATGTGGAACGCGTCCGAGGTGATACCGGCACCCATCAACCGGGCCAACGGCTTGGCGCCACGGGCCTTGGCGTGCTCCTCGGTTTCGATGATCATCAACGCACCGGCCTCGCCGAACACGAAGCCGTCGCGGTTCTTGTCGAACGGCCGCGAAGCCCCTTCGGGGTGGTCGTTACGGGTCGACATAGCCCGCATCATCGAGAACGCCGCGATCGGCAGCGCCTCGATGTTGCCCTCGACACCGCCGCAGACCGCGAAGTCCGCGTCGCCCATGACGATTTGCCGCCATGCGTGCGCGATGGCTTCCGAACCGGACGAACACGCCGACACCGGGGTCATCACCCCGGCGCGGGCGCCGAGCTGAAGGCCAACGACGGCCGCAGCCCCGTTGGGCATGATCATCTGCACGGCGAGCGGGGACACCTTGCGGGGCCCACCCTCGTTCATCAGGTCGTAGCTCTCGACGATCTTCTCGGCGCCGCCCAGCCCGGTGCCGACCACGACCGTGAACCGGTCCGGGTCGACCTCGGGGCTGCCGGCGTTCTCCCAGAGCTGACCGCTGAGGTGCTTGGCCAACCGCTGGACATACGACATACGTCGCAGGTCCAGTCGGCCCATGTGGTCGTCAATGGATTCCTTGAGGTGCCCGCCGATTTTCACCGGCAGGTCCCACTTGGTGACGAACTCGTCTTCGAGGACGCGGATGCCGGATTCTCCGGCCAACAAACCCTTCCACGTGCCTTCGACGTCCGGCGCGATTGAGGTTGTCGCCTCGACGGCGGTTACCACAACGTTGGGGTAGCCGCCGTTAGCAGTGGAAGGTTTGGTCACTTTTGGTCGACCGCCGCGGAGGAGTCAGTGTCGAACTTGGCGCGCAGTGCCTGAGCAGCTTCGGGGTTCTCTTCCTCGAGCTTCTGGATGTAGTTGACGACGTCACCGACGGTGCGCAGACCGGCGAGGTCCTCGTCGGGGATCTTCACGCCGTACTTGTCTTCGGTCTGCACGGCGATCTCCACCATCGACAGCGAGTCGATGTCCAGGTCGTCGACGAACGACTTCTCCGGGGTGATCTCCGAGGGCTCGATACCGGTGACCTCTTCGATGATCTCGGCGATACCGGCGATGATTTCCTGCTGGCTGACGGACACGTTGTGTTTCCCTTCGTAATGTGTTGAGTACTGCTTATTGACGTGCTTTGTTCGGTTGTAATAGCGGACGGGTTCGGTGAGATGGCCTGGCGACCAACTTTTTTGGGGTTACAGCTCTCCCAAACCGTCCAGGTCTGCGGGGGTCTTGACGGCATGCGTCGGTGTCCCGCGGAGTTCACGCTTGGCGATGCCGGATAGAGCCCCCGCCGGTGGGAACTCGACGATCGCCGTCACACTGCGCTGACGCAGCGTCTCGGAGCACAGGTCCCAGCGCACCGGCTGGGTCAGTTGTGCGACAAGCTTTTCCATCGCGTCGGCGGCCGAGCTCACCGGCTGGCCGTCACGGTTGGACAGCAGTGCGGCGGTCGGCTCGGAGGTCGCGACATTCTGCGCCGCCGCGGCGTAGCCCTCGAGAGCCGAGGCCATGAACTCGGTGTGGAAGGCGCCGGCGACGCCCAACGCGCGCACCCGGGCCTTCGCCGGTGGGTCTTCGGCGAGCTTGTCCAGCGCGCTCAGTCGGCCCGCGGCAACGATCTGGCCGGCGGCGTTGCGGTTGGCCGCGACCAGGTCGAGTTGTTCGAGTCGTGCCAGTACCTCGGCCTCGTCGCCGCCGAGAACCGCCGACATTCCGGTCGGCTCATTGGCGCATGCTTTGGCCATCTCCGCACCGCGGGTGGCGGCCAGTGCGACGGCGTCGTCAGCGGAAAGCACCCCGGCGATCGCGTAGGCGGCGATTTCACCGACCGAGTGGCCGGCCACGACACGTTCTTTGTCGGCGAGCAGACCCCGTGTGGTCAGCTCCTGGTACGCGAGCAGCGTGGCGGCGACGATCAACGGCTGGGCGATTGCGGTGTCGGTGATTTCCTCGGTCGAGGCGGTGGTGCCCAACCGCGCGAGATCCAGCCCACTGGCTGCCGACCACGACGCCAGGCGGTCTGCGGCGCCGGGCAGTTCCAGCCACGGCGACAGCATCCCCTCGGTCTGCGACCCTTGTCCGGGCGCCAGCAATGCAATCACGTTATTAAGGGAACACTGTGAAGACGTCTTTGGGCCGTGTAACAGATTATGAACCTTGTCTTATGTTTTTGTGGAAACTCCACAAAACGGCATCGGATGCGACGTGTTCGATATCGTGCCGCGATCTGTCAACCGGCTTCGGCGGTCTCCGACGGCGCGATCAGGGGCTTTTCCCTCGATGGCGTGACGGGCGTCACGATCTTGCTCGCAGCGCTGTACTGCTGAGCCTGGTAGGTGAGGTGGCCGACGGTCGCAGCCACCCGAAGGACGTAAGCGTCGCGCGGGAGGGTCGGATCGCGGCCGGTGAAGTCGGCGATCCGGCGCAGTCGATAGCGCACCGTATTTGGATGAACGAACAACTTGCGGGCACAAGACTCGATCGCCCCGCCGCAGTCGAGATAGGCGTCCAGCGTCTCGGTGAGGGTGGGACCGGCGTCGGCGAGCGGCCGCATCACGTCGGTGTGCAACGCCGCGACGGCCGACGCGTCGCCCATCAGCGCCCGTTCCGGTAGTAGTTCGCGCGCCAGGACGGGACGCGGCGCACCCCGCCAACCGGTCACGGCATTCATCCCGGAAATGGCCTCGCTGGCGCTGTGGTAGGCCGCGGTCAGCATCGGCGCTGTCGGGCCGATCACCACGGGTCCGTCGGAGAAGGCCTCCAGCAGGGCGCCGTAGACCTTCTCGGTCTGGGTCAATTGTCCGGACACGATCGCCACCAGGTACGTGCCATGCACGTCGGTGAGTGCGGCGCGGCCGTGACGGGCTGCGATGTCCCGAATATCTTGGCTGGCCTGGCTTTCCCGGCCCGCCGGCGGCGTTCCCACCACCACCGTCGCCGGGGCGGTGGTGTCCCAGTTCAGTGCCGCGGCGCGGGACAGCAACTCCGGGCCGGTGTCGCCCCGCACCACGGCGTCGACGACGCTGGCCTCCATCCGGCTGTCCCAGTTCCCGCGCGCCTCGGCGGCATCGGCGTAGGCGGTGGCAGCGCTGAAGGCAAGGTCTCGGCTGTATTTGAGGATCCCGACCGTCATCGCGGTCAACTGCTCTTCCGAACGGGCCACCAGGGGAACCACTTCTTCGAAGAACTCCATCGTGACCCGCAGCATGTCGACCGAGTGCCGCAGCGCGATCTGCCGGGTCAGATCCTGCGGCATCAGTTCGAAGGCGCGAGCGGTGTAGTTGATGTTGCTGCCGGGGTCGGCCATCCACTCCACGAAGTTGACGACCGCAGTCTGCACGACCAGCGCCAAGCTGGCGCGCTGGGAGGCTTCCAGTTCGGCGAAGAACGGCAACCTCTCCTGCATGGCGTTGACCGCCTCGGTCGACAGCCGCCCGGAGTACTGCTTCAAGCTGCGCAGCAGCGAGTCGGGAACGCTGTCCAGCAGGTCCAGCGTCGTTCGGGGAGTCGGGAACTGCTTGTCGGTCATCCCTAAAAGCTACGCCGACTTTATGGATGGTTCTGCTAAACGCGCTGCCTCAACCCGGCGCTTCAGGCCCCCGGACCGGGGTCGGAGGTCTGCGCGGGCGCGGCCTGCACGTCGTCAATGCGGTACTGCCGCACGGCCGCGACCGGCACCGATGGGTCGATGTCGCCGTCGCGGGCCAGTGCCTCCAATACCGCCACGACCTGGGACTCGGCGTCGGTGTTGAAGTAGCGACGGGCGGCCGGGCGGGTGTCGGAGAAGCCGAACCCATCGGTACCCAGGGTGACGTAGCTGCCCGGCACCCACGGCCGGATCTGCTCCGGCACGGCCCGCATCCAGTCCGAGACGGCGATGAACGGGCCGGTCGATGTCGACAACGCCTGTGTCACGTAGGGCTGGCCCGCGGGCTGGTCGGGATGGCGCAGCCGCTGCTTCTGGATGGCGACGCCGTCGCGGTTGAGTTCGCTCCAGCTCGTCACCGACCACACGTGGGCCGCGACGTCCCATTCGGCGGCCAACATCTCGGAAGCCCGCAGTGCCGCGGGCATCGCCACCCCGGAGGCAAGGATGTTGGCGGTGTTGGTGCGGTGTTCGGTGGCCGGTCGGTAACGGTAGATCCCGCGCAGCACGCCTTCGGGGTCGAAGTTCTCCGGCTCGGGCGGCTGCACGTACGGCTCGTTGTAGATGGTGAGGTAGTAGAAGACGTTTTCGGCCTTCTCTCCGTACATGCGGGCCAGTCCGGCTTCGATGATGTGGGCGATCTCGAAGGCGAACGCGGGGTCATAGGAGAGCACCGCCGGGTTGGTGGCGGCCAGCAGAAGCGACTGACCGTCGGCGTGCTGGAGGCCTTCGCCGGTCAGCGTGGTGCGCCCGGCGGTGGCCCCGAGCAGAAAGCCGCGGGCCATCTGGTCGGCGGCGGCCCACAGCCCGTCGCCGGTCCGCTGGAAACCGAACATCGAATAGAAGATGTAGATCGGGATCATCGGCTCGTTGTGAGTCGAATACGAAGTGCCGACGGCGGTGAACGAGGCGACTGATCCGGCTTCGTTGATGCCCTCGTGCAGGATCTGGCCGGTCTGACTTTCCTTGTAGGCCAGCATCAGTTCGGCGTCGACCGCGGTGTAGAGCTGGCCGTTGCGGTTGTAGATCTTCAGCGACGGAAACCACGAGTCCATCCCGAACGTCCGGGCCTCGTCCGGGATGATCGGCACGATGCGCGGCCCGATCTCCTTGTCGCGCAACAGTTCTTTGAAGGTGCGGACCGTCGCCATCGTGGTGGCGACTTCCTGGTTTCCGGACCCCTTTTTCAGGGGTGAGTAGATGTCGCGACCGGGCAGCCGCAGCGTTTTGGTTTTGGTGCGCCGCTCGGGGATGAAGCCGCCCAGTGCGTGACGGCGCTCGAGCAGATAGCGGATCTCGGGGGCCTCCGCACCGGGGTGGTAGTACGGCGGCAGGTAGGGATCCTGTTCGAGCTGTTCATCGCTGATCGGGATCCTGATGGCGTCGCGGAAGTCCTTGAGGTCTTGCAGCGCAAGCTTTTTCATCTGGTGGGTGGCGTTGCGGCCCTGGAAGTGCGCACCGAGCGAGTAGCCCTTGATGGTCTTGGCCAAGATCACCGTCGGCTGACCGTGGTGGTCGACGGCGGCGCGGTAGGCGGCGTAGACCTTGCGGTAGTCGTGGCCGCCGCGCTTGAGGTTCCAGATCTCGGCGTCGGTCATCTGCTCGACCAGCGCCTTGGTGCGTGGGTCGCGACCGAAGAAGTGGTCGCGAACGTAGGCCCCGTCGTTGGCCTTGTAGGTCTGATAGTCGCCGTCGGGCGTGGTGTTCATCAGATTCACCAGGGCGCCGTCGCGATCGGCGTGCAGCAGCGTGTCCCACTCGCGGCCCCACACCACCTTGATGACGTTCCAGCCCGCGCCGCGGAAGAACGACTCCAGCTCTTGGATGATCTTGCCGTTGCCGCGTACCGGGCCGTCCAGGCGCTGCAGGTTGCAGTTGACCACGAAAGTCAGGTTGTCCAGGCCTTCCAGCGCGGCCACGTGGGCTAGGCCGCGGCTTTCCGGCTCGTCCATTTCGCCGTCACCCAGAAACGCCCACACGTGCTGATCGGAGGTGTCCTTGAGACCGCGGTCGTGCAGGTAGTGGTTGAACCGGGCCTGATAGATGGCATTCATCGGACCCAGGCCCATCGAGACCGTCGGGAACTCCCAGAAGCCGGGCATCAGCCGGGGATGCGGGTAGGACGGCAGGCCGCCGCCGGGATGGCTGTGCTCTTGGCGGAAGCCGTCGAGTTGGTCGGTGCTCAGCCGTCCCTCCAGGAATGCCCGGGCGTAGATGCCGGGGGAGGCGTGGCCCTGAATGAACACCTGGTCCCCGCCGCCGGGATGCGACTTGCCGCGGAAGAAGTGGTTGAACCCGACCTCATAGAGCGCCGCCGAGGATGCGTACGTCGAAATATGACCGCCCACACCGACTCCCGGGCGCTGCGCCCGGTGCACCATGATCGCGGCGTTCCACCTGATCCAGGCCCGATAGCGACGCTCGACGTCCTCGTCGCCGGGGAACCACGGCTCCATCTCGGTCGGGATCGTGTTGACGTAATCGGTCGATGTCAGCGCCGGCAGCGCCACCCGTTGTTCACCGGCCCGCTCCAGCAACCGCAGCATCAGGTAGCGCGCCCGCGCCGGCCCCTGGCGCTCCAAAAGCTCGTCGAAGGATTCCAGCCACTCGGCGGTTTCCTCCGGATCGATGTCCGGCAGGTACGACGCGACGCCTTCGCGGATCACCCGCACCCGGTCGGGTTCGCTTGTGCCGGTTGGATTCTTCGCCAGATCGTGGCGGACGAACTCGGTGGTCAACGCACTACTCCTTTGTAGGCGGCTGACCGGCTTGTGGCTGATCGAGCCGTCGCGGATCGACGTCTTCGGTTGTGTCTCGGTGCTGCGGCCCTTGTGGGGGTTAGCCCTATCGTGCCGCACCGGATGGCGCGCCGCGCACTCCCCGCGCAAGCCGGTCCGCAACGCCGCGATCGCTGCGGCCCGGTAACGTCTGAACCTGTGCGGATCGGATGGCTTGGCTGGCCCGGATGGCCCGCTGCTGCGCGGGCGGCGGGCTGTGTCGCAGCCGTCCTGATCGCCGTGGTCGGGTGTACGACCGTCACGGACGGCTCACCGGGCGCCGATGAAGCAATCGCCCCCGCCTATCGGACGTCGGTGTCCGTGTCGGTCTCGGAGTCGTCGGTCACCTCGAGTATCAAGGAGTCGCGGCATCAGCAGTCGCTGACGACGCAGGCCATCTTCCAGGTGTGCAAGGCGTTTGCCGACAGCAGCAAAGAGGCAGTCGACAGAGTGAACGACTACGTCGCCGCGACCAATCAGGGCCGCGATACCTCGGGCACCGAGCAGCCGGCGATCGACGCCCTCAACCACAGTGCCGAGGCCGTCGCAGGGGACAACAATGGCCCGGTGTCGCAGCAGCTGCGCGAGGCGCTCAACGCGTACAACGACGCCGCGCACGAGGTGGCGGGCGCGATTCGCGCGCACGCCGGCATCGATCAATTCAATCAGCGGGTCAATCAGCTCAACGACACCAAGACCACAGCTGTCAAGCTCTGCCGGGCGTCCCTTTGAGTGGGCTGATGTGCAACGCTTCGTGCTATGCGACGATAATTTGCATTGCACGGCGTATTTGACGCTCGAGTGGCTTGAAATTGACAAGGAGGTCGCACGGTGGTGGCCGCGGATGACGCCCCGAGCTTTGCCCGCAAACTGGGCATCCAACCAGGGCAGGTTGTCCAGGAGTGGGGCTGGGACGAGGACGCCGACGACGACATCCGTGGGGATGTCGAAGATGTTACCGGCGGCGAGATGCTCGACGAAGACACCGATGAGGTGGTGGATGTCGTCTTGCTGTGGTGGCGCGACGACGACGGCGACCTTGTTGACACATTGATGGACGCGATCGCCTCGCTGGCCGACGATGGCGTGATCTGGGTGCTCACACCCAAGACCGGCAAGCCCGGCCATGTGCAGCCCGCCGAGATCGCGGAGTCGGCGCCCACAGCCGGCCTCATGCCGACCTCGTCGGTCAATCTCGGCGACTGGAGCGCCAGCCGCTTGGTACAACCGAAGTCACGAGCGGCCGGACGTCGGTGATGCTGCCGGTCGGTAGCACCGCACCGGACTTCACGCTGCACGACCAGAACCGACAGCCGGTCACCCTCAGCGACTTTCGCGGGTCCAAAGACGTGCTGCTGGTCTTCTTCCCGCTGGCCTTCACCGGCATCTGCCAAGGCGAACTCGACGGGGTGCGTGACCATCTGCCCGACTTCGAGAACGACGACCGTGCGGTGTTGGCGATCTCGGTCGGCCCGGCGCCCACCCACAAGGTGTGGGCCACTCAAAGCGGGTTCCTGTTCCCGGTGCTCTCGGATTTCTGGCCGCACGGGGCCGTCAGCCAGGCCTATGGGGTGTTCAACGATGACGCCGGCGTTTCCAATCGCGGCACGTTCGTCATCGACCGGTCCGGAACCGTTCGGTTCGCCGAGATGAAACAGCCGGGCGAGGCCCGTGACCAGCGGCTGTGGGTCGACGCGCTGGCGGCGCTGAACGCCTGAACGGTTGATCGGCGTTTTGGGCGCCGCGTGGTGGGGCGGTATCTTTGCCCGGCACGGGCGCGTAGCTCAGTGGTAGAGCTCTGGTTTTACACACCAGCGGTCGGCGGTTCGATACCGTCCGCGCCCACCAGTGTTATTGCAGTTCATCGGCACCAGCGCCGTGGAGGTGTCGGCCAGGCGTGGGTTCCGGGCCCACATTTTGCCCACAAGTTATAGATATCTCGGCGTCGATAGCGAGACCTACAGCTTCCCCATCGGACTCGTACAGGTGGCCGTAGCGGTCGAGCGTGAGCCCGGCCGAGGCGTGGCAGAAATGCCGATCTTGCGAAGGTGACATCATGACTCGATCGGAATCCCAATTGCCCGCATAGCCTGTTCGATGAAATTCGCTGTTCAGGTCGCCCAGGGTCCCACTCCGGCGACCTTTTCGATCGTGATGTGGGTCAGGTACCCGGGGGGTGCGTCGGGCGGGGGGAATCCGGTGCCGGGGCCGAAGATGCTCGTGGCGATCTCGTCGAGCAGTTCGGGGGCGCCGCCCGCGTCGACGCGCGCGGTGCCTTTGATCGACAGGTAGGGAGTCTGCGGCCCGCTGCGGTCGGTGGATACGATGGTCACCGCCACGCGGGGATCACGCCGGATGTTGCGGATCTTTTGATGCTCCTGCAGATGAGCGGTGACCAGCTCATCAACGCCGTCAGCCGTGCTCTGCACCGTCACCCAGACCACGCTGACCTGCGGGCTGCCATCTCGATTGATCGTGACCAGCGTTGCAGGGTTGGAACCAATGAGTTGCCTTGCGGCGTCGTTGAGTTTGGTGTCCATGGCGTTCTCCTTATCCGTCAAATTCGGGTGTCTATCTGTATGACGAAGAAGGTGTGCGTAGACCGACAGCTCTAAGACCACTCGGGGTCACAATGTGTGCGCGGGCAGGACGCTGCTTGTTCGCCGAGAATGTTCGCCGTGCGTTCTACGCGAGCGGTGACAGCTCCGATATCGTCGCGTTCTCTCCGGCGACGGGCGAACGTTACGAGATGGTTTGCGCTGGCGGTTACCGGGCCAACTTCTCTGACGGTTCACATCGGGTTGCGACACGTTGCGTCGGCGGCGACGACAACTCTGCCGAAGTGGTGGTCTGGTGACGTTTGGCGGCGGTCACGCCAGGGTCGCCCTCATGGGATATCTCAGTGCAAGGTGTCGGGGCAGATGAAGCGGCGTGCGCCGTCGATGATGGCACCACGGTACTGATCCTGTTGAAGCCCGAGGAACGGGATGTCTGGGGGTCCGCCGCCGTTGTGGAACACGTCGCAGATCATCTCTGCGGCTTTCATATTGGAGTAATTCGCGCCCGCAGTCCCGAAATACGAGGACGGCACGCCCTGAGAGTGGATGAAGTCGAGTAATTGCTGTCTCCCACTCCTTGGCCTGCTGTAGGTCGACCTGTTGCTCTACTTCGTATTCCGGTGCCCACACCGTGCCCCCAATCTGCCCACAGTTACGGATAACTGCCGTTAACTTGAGTGATCTCTTTTCGCAGTTCAGATGCTGGGCGCGGTGTGTACCAGCCTCTCGAAACGGTTCTACACACCAGCGGTCGGCGGTTCGATACGGTCCGCGTATTTACGCCGTCGGCGCTAGTGGGTGCTCGATGAGCGCTTCCACTGCAGCCGACTGTGCGTGGTCACGCCGGCATCGTCGGTCCTGCTCGCTGACAAGGTGAGGAAATCGCCGTCAACGTCAGCATGCCGAAACTGCGGTTGGGCCAACAGCTCCGGCATCATCGAGATGGTGACGTCGTGGCGCAGCGTCGAGGTTTCCTCGTCGACAGAGAAACGTCCACCGTAGGAGATATATCCGCCCATGTCTGAGTCAGCGAGCTGAGCCGACATGTGGCCATCGGCGGTGTAGAGAATCAAGCCGCGTGGCACGTTGCCGAGTGGATGGCGGTCCTCGCCGGTGGCTGCGTTCCGAGCGACAAACGACACCAGTTCCCAGCCGCCGAGAACCGCATCTCGTAGCGTCACGATATTCAATCCTCACCGTCGGTGGTGCTGGGCCGTCACTGCGTCGGGCGACGTGAACTTGAGATGGCCCTCACGTGACGGTTCGGCGTGCGCCGGGCCGGTGTGGTCGGCGCAGGCTATGAATCTACGGTGAGCAACCACCATGTGAACCTGACCCCGCAGGAACTTTCGTTGATCGGCGAGAGCGATCCCGACGCTCTCGTGCGCATGGACGAAAAGCAGCTGAAGGATTTACAGCACCGGCTCAGGACTGCACGGGAGAAGAACTTCAGTTTGTTGAGGCGGCAAGGCGCGGTCCGAGTAGCGGCCGAAGGTTCTCGAGGCGCCGCCCAGCCGGCCAACGAACGACGCGGTGAGAAGGTCGAGATCTTCGATGAGGCACTGGCTCGAGTGAATCGCCGGCTCGATACGTGAACCCCCTGCTGTGCCAATACTATTCCGGCCCAACCTTTTTCGGGCGTCGAAGCATGGTGGGTTGTCCTACCGCTGCACCGGCAGTTTCAGCACTCGGCTGCCACTATCGGTGACGTAGACCTCGCCTGCGGTTCCCACCGTCACATCCCATAAGCGGTCGAGGCCGCTGAACGGCAGCACCGAGGGGGTGTTCGAACCCGGCGCCAGCTTGAAGACCCTTCCGTCCCCGGAGCGGCCGGTCTTCTCACTGAAGGCGCAGAGGTGGGTTCCCGTGCATTGATTCTGGAAGCTGGTTGCGTAGAGATTGCCGTCGGTGTCGACCGCCAGGCCACCCGGACGCTCGAGTCCAGGGAATGGCAACACAGTTGGGCGACTGGCCCCCGCCGCCAGTTTCAGCACACGGCTGCTGCGGACGTCGGCGACGTAGAGGTTGCCCGCGCTGTCGACCGCTAGGCCGCTGGGCTGTTGGAGGTCGGTGAACGGAAGCGGTGTTGGGGTGTTGGACCCGGCCGCAAGTTTCCACACCTGGTTGTTGTAGAGGTCGGTGATGTAGACATTGCCTCCGGTGTCGACCGCCACACCCTCGGGTTCCTTGAGGCCCGGAAACGCCAGCAGCGTGGGGGTTTTCGACCCGGCGGCAAGTTTCCACACCCGCGGCTGGTCATCCTCTGCAAACCGATGGCTGTCCTGATCGGTGACATAGAGCGTGCCCGCGGTATCCACTGCCACAGCGTTGGCATCCTTCAGGCCCCGGAACGGCAGCGCAGCGGGGGCGCCGGCACCCGGCGCGAGCTTCAACACGTCTTGGCCGTCGGCGATGTAGAGGTTGCCCGCAGCGTCCACCGCCGCACCCGTTGGGCGGTCGACATTGCTGAACGGCAGCATGGTTGGGCTCCCGCCGCCCGCCGCGAGCTTGTAAACCCAGCCGTTGCTGGCGTCTGTGGCGTAGAGAGTGCCCTCAGCATCGACCGCCAACCCGTAGGGACCGCCCATATGCCCGGACATCACCCGGGTTTGAGTGCTGGAACCCGGCGCCAGCATCCAGACCCGCTGGCTGGCTTGGTCTGCGACGTAGACGTTTCCTTTGGTGTCCACCGCGACACCGTCGGCGTCCTTGAGGTCGGTGAACGGAACCACGGATGGCGCATCCGCGCCTGCCTCAAGCTTCAACACGCGGTGGCTGCCCTTGTCGGCGACGTAGAGATTTGCTGAGGTGTCCACCGCTAAACCCACGGGGTTTTTGAGTCCGGGGAACGACAGCACGGTTGGGGTGCTCGCCCCCGTCGTCAGCTTCAGCACGCGGTGGTGGTTGAAGTCGGCGACATAGAGATTGCCGCCCGTGTCCGTCGCCACGCCAGTCGGGTCTTTCAGGCCGGGGAACGGCAATACGGTTGGGGTGCTCGCCCCCGCCGTCAGTTTCAACACCCGGTTGTTGCCGCCGTCCGTGACGTAAAGATTGCCGGCATTGTCCACCGCCACTCCACTCGGCCCCTTGATGTCGTTGAACGGCAGCATGGTTGGGGCTCCCGCGCCCTTGGCCAGCTTCCACACCTGGTTGGTGCTGTAGTCGGCGACATAGGCGTTGCCCGCGTTGTCCACTGCCACACCCACGGGGATCCTCAATTGGGTGAATGGCAGCGCGACCTGAGGTGAATAGGACACGGCGTCCCGCTGGGAGGGCCGGTGCGAAACCACCGCGATGATGCTCACGATCGCGACGATGGCGACCACCACCACTGCGACGGCGAGCGCGATCTCGGCGCGCCGGCTCAACCGTCGATCCGGCGACGACACTTCGGTCATGGTGATGGCCTTTCGATGACGATGTCCGAGGTCAATGGCAAGTGTGCGGAGAAGCGTTTGGCAGATCCTTAACGACTCTCAATCCCCTAGAGTCGAACGACGCAGATCCGCTTCGCCGTCGAACCGTTTGAGGAGCCGCTCATGAGTTCGTGGATGGTGAGCCACGTCCCGTCCGGGGCACTGGCTGTTGGCCTCATCGTGGTCATCGCAGGCGGAGCGGCAGCTATTCAGCGGTACGTCCGTCGGCGCTTCCCAGTCCTCAAAAGTGACGCGCACAACGACGGAACTAAGTTCACGTACGGCTTCATCGGGTTCTTCTATGCGTTCTTCATCGGATTCGTCGTCAACTCCCTGTGGGGTCAGAACAACGCCGCGGACGGTTACGCACGCGCCGAAGGCGCAGCCGCGGTGCAAATGGCAAGCGATGCAGTCGTGTTCGATGTAGCGGACCGAGACCACATTCGGCAGAGTCTGCTGACGTACGAACGGGCCGCGATTGCTGAGTGGTCACAAGCCGAGCATGGTCGTTCAACAGATGCCGACGCCGCCCTTGCCCGCCTAGACAAGGTCTACGACGGGATAACCGCAAAGACCGACGCTCAGAAGACTCAGCTCTCGACGTCCTTCTCCAACCTCGACAAGATCAGCCAGGCGCGCACCGTGCGACTACTAACCGCCCGCGAAGACGCCGGACTGCCGTGGTCACTCTGGGCGGTCATCTTCCTGACCAGCACCATGGTGCTTGGCATCGTGATCATCTACGGGGTCGAAAATCCCAAACTGCACTACCCGATGGTGGCGATCGTCGCCGTGATCGTCGCCACCAATCTCTCCCTCATCCTCCAACTGGCACACCCGTACGCCGGTGAAGTTTCGACAACCTCGGACCCTCTGCAACAAGTAGTCGGTGTGCTGTCAGGGAACTAGCACGACCTTGCCGATGTTCTCGCGCGCCGCCAGGATTCGGTGTGCCTCCGGTGCGTCGGCGAACGGCACCGCGGCGTGCACGACCGGAGACGCGGTGCCGTCGGCCAGTGCAGCCGACAGCGGTCCGATCCAGGGCTCGAGGGTGCCGCGGTCATCCCAGAGCCGCAGCATGTTGATGCCGACGACGGTCTTGGAGTCGCTGATCTGGGAGATCAGACTGATCCCGCGCAGCATCGCCAGCGCGTGCGGCGCCGCGCGCAGCAGCGACCGCTTCTCGCCCTGTTGCAGCGCCGAAAGACCGTATGCGACAAGCCGTCCACCCGGACGCAGCAGACCGAACGACCGCTTGAGCGACGTGCCGCCGAGCCCGTCGAGCACCATGTCGTAGGGCCCCAGGCCTTTCCACCAACCGTCGCGGCGATAGTCGATGGCCTTGTCGATCCCGAGCGCCGCGAGCTGAGGGTGCTTGCCCGGCGACGCGGTGCCGTGTACGATCGCGCCCGCCGCCTTGGCGAGCTGGATCGCCGCGATGCCGACGCCGCCGGCCGCGGCGTGCACCAGCACCTGCTCGCCGGCCCGCAATGAGCCGTAGCCGTGCAGTGCCGCCCATGCCGTCGCGTAGTTGACCGGGACCCCCGCGCCCTGCTCGAAGCTCATCGAATCCGGCAGTGGGACAGTGTCATTGGCGTCCCGCGTTGACGATCTCGGCGTATCCGCCGAAACGCGTTCCAGCCAGCACCCGCTGGCCGACCCGCGTGGGATCGACGCCGTCGCCCACCGCCTCGATCGTCCCGGCTACCTCGTAGCCGACGACGCTGGGCACTTTGGGTGCATCGGGGTACAGCCCGACGCGGGCGAGATGGTCGGCGAAATTCACGCCGGCCGCGCGCACCGAGATACGCACCTGACCGGCCGCGGGCGGCGGCGGATCGGGACGGTCCTGCACCTGCAGCACCGACGGCGGACCGTGCTTGGTGATGACGACGGCGCGCATGGCTTTACACGTGACTCGCGACGAACGTCGCGGCTTGGGCCGGCATTCCGGAGTTCGGGTAGGAAAGGTGCGCCGGAGAGGACAGTTCGTCGTGCGTCGGCAGCGTGAACATGGCTCCCGGAGTGCAGACCGGGTCGGCGGGCGCACACAGGTCGATGGCCTTCTCTCCGTACCACGGGCTCAGCGTGCTCACCGGTGCGCCGAGGTATCTGCCGGTGGGATTCCCGAAGAGGGCGAGCGCGGCAACGTGATCGGCGACATCCCGCGGTAGCGAGACGGGGACAAAGCCCGACACCGGAGCCTGCGCGATGGTGATCAGGTCGATGACCGCTGCGCCTTGGGAGTATCCGCCGAGCACCAGTTTGGTGTCGGGACAGCTGGCGGCCATCGACTCGACGTGGGCGTTCGCATCAACAGCGCCGGCGTTTGCCGAGGGCACGAGATCGTCCGAGGCGTCGTAGTTGACCGGATACACCGCGACGGACCGGCCACCGGCCTTGGAACGCAGTGCATCGATGAATTGCTGGCCTACCGCGCCGATTCCGGGCGGCTCGGAAGTGGCCCGAGCGAACGTCACTTCGACGTCGGGGCAGGAATCAGCGGACGCGGCGGCGACGTTGATCGGCGAGCCCAGCAGTACCGACCCGGCGGTCATGATTACGGATCCCAGGTAGCAGGCGATGTGCCGTGCGCTCACCAGTTCATGCTGACATATCGGCGATCCAGACGGGGCGCTCTCGCCGGTCATCCCGGAGGTGCGAAGAACTCCAGTGCGATGCCATCGGGATCGCGGAAGCTCAACCCCGAGCCGTAGGGCGCGTCGATGATTCCACCGTGCTGAATGCGCAGCTCACCGAGTCGGTCCATCCAGGTTTCGAGCTCGGCCCGGTTGGCGCAGCCGAAACCGACATGGTCGAGGCCCACCCGGAACTCGCTGAAGCGCTCGTCGGGTGCCGGATGCTCGTGTTTGTGAATCCCGAACACGGTGCCGCCGTCAAGAACCCATACCAAATGCCGGAACCCGGCGGCGGTGTGTTCATCGAGTCACCGGGTCGGCGTCGAAAAGCCGGCGATACCAGGGACCGCTGACAGCCATGTCGCGGACGGTCAACGCGACGTGGTTGAGTGCCGGAAAAGCCATATCTGTCGTTCCTTTCTGGCCCGATGCGCGCCTGCCGACGGGCAGGCATGCCCTATAAGTGTGACCTAGGTCGCATCGTGAACTCGAGGGTGGCGAGCGCCACATTTACTTCGTCAGCCTAATTAGTCAGACTTGGTACATGACTTCGCAGCTGACTCCCGAGCGCACCGACTCCGACGTGCTGCCCAAGGACTTCGACGCCGTCACCGGACCTATCTATCTCCAGGCGTGGTTCTGGTTGGCCATCGTCGGCGTTATCGGCATGGTCGTGCTCACCGCCCTCATCTAGGCCTTACACGATCCGCCAGCCCCGGCGGGCGCGCAAGCGCATATCCCACAGGTAGAGCCGGTAACCGACGATCCACGCTTGGTGTGGAATCAGTCGGTCGGCTAATCGCAGGGCAGCAAGCAACCTCTCGAATCGCCGCTGCTGGGATTCTGACCACTCCAATCGCATCAGGGTGCGGAACTCCGGAGGCAGAAAGCCCGTCGTCGCGAACAAATTGAACGGTCCGGCGATCGCGCGCAATGGCCAGGGCAGAAACGCCATCGCTGCCACCCCGCGCAGATGCTCGCGGACCGGGGGATCGATTCGCAGATCCTCCAGCGACCGCTTCCAGTAGTCGTCGAACGCGATGCGGTCTGGCGGCCACATCGCCTCGCGCACTTGCAAGGTGGTACCTAGTCGCCGCGCATCCAGATACACCGCGTCGGCGGCCGCTTTGTCGAGCGGGCCGTGCAGATACTCATGCTGATCGACGAAGTAGCGGTACAGACAGGCGGCTACCCAGAGCTGCAGCGTCGGGATCAAATGCGTTATAGGACACCGGACTCGACGCAGTCGAGCGGACTTGGCGGTGCGCGGTGTCGACGGCGGCGCGGATCAGCGCGCGGTCAGAATCGGTGCCGATCGTCGCGACGGCCAGATACGTTCCGGTGGTGCGCGCCCGTTTGAACGGATGCTTGTAGACGTTGCCGCTGTCGACCGGGCTTTCCAGGACGCCGTAGCCGACTCCCGGCAGGGACAGTTGCATGATCACGTTCGCGGCCGGCAACAGCGTGGCGGCGGGATTCAGCAGGTCAGCGACCCTGGTGATGGGTCGTTTCATTGGGGACATTCCTCGCCTCGAGGCTCCATCAGCCGAGTAGACCACGTGTGAGACGCTGCGGGAGTGTTTGCCACCACGCGGCGTATCCGGGTTGTGGGTGTGCTGTTGGGATACCTGGCCGATCTCGTGCTGGCCGACCCGCGGGCAGGTCATCCGGTGGCGGGATTCGGCGCTGCGGCAGCGTCGCTCGAGCGGTTCACCTATCGCGATAGCCGGGCCGCGGGCACGGTTCACGTCGCTGTTCTGGTCGGCGCGGTGAGCCTGATCGGTGCTGCTTTGCGCCGGCAGGCGCGCCGCTTCGGGGTGTGCGGCTCGATCGTGGCGACCGCTGGTGGCAACCTGGGTCGCGCTGGGCGGAACATCGCTGGCGCGTGTCGGATCAGCGATGGGCGAACTGCTGGGTCGCGATGACCTCGAGGGTGCGCGCCGGCTGTTGCCGTCGTTGTGCGGGCGTGATCCGGCGACGCTGGATGCTTCGGGCTTGACCCGGGCGACGGTGGAATCGGTGGCCGAGAACACCTCGGACGCGCAGGTGGCGCCGCTGCTGTGGGCGGCGGCAGGCGGCCCGTCCGCGGTGCTTGCCTATCGCGCCATCAACACCTTGGACGCGATGATCGGCCACCGCTCGCCGCGCTATGACCGATTCGGTTGGGCTGCAGCCCGATTGGACGACGCTGCAAACTATCTCGCCGCGCGGCTGACGGCGGCGCTGACAGTGATGTGTGCGCCGGTGGTCGGCGGCTCGCCATTGCGCGCGGTGGCCGCGTGGCGTCGCGATGCGGGGCGACACCCCAGCCCCAACGCCGGGGTTGTCGAGGCGACGTTCGCCGGCGCACTGGGCGTGCGACTCGGCGGCCCCACCCAATATCACTACGAGCTGCAGATCCGGCCGGCTCTTGGCGATGGCCTGTCGCCGACGGTGTCCGATATACGCCGCGCCGTGCGGCTTTCCCGGGCGGTACAGGCGGCCACGTTGGTGGTTGCCTGTATCAGCGTCGCCGGCCGTAGCGGTCGGTGAGCTTGTCTTCGACGGTAGCGGGCGTCGGCTTGCCCGCGGGTTGCGTTGCCCGTGCCTTATCGGCGCGGCGAGCCTGAACCTCGGCATACACGAAGTAGCCCAACAGAATCGGCGCAATGACGCCGAACGTGATCCACTGGATGCCATAGGACAGGAAGGGGCCCGCGTCCAGGTGAGGCAGCTCGATGACACCGAGCCCGCCGGGTTGGTTGTCGACCAGTTGCAGGTACGAACCGGTCAATGGCGCGCCGATCAACGTGGAGATCTGACTGGTACTGATCGAATACACTTGCCGCACACCATCACTGACGAAGGATTTCTTGTCCAGTACCGTCCCCTCGGAGTCACGCAGACGAGCCGTGATGGTCACCGCCCCGCGGGGCGGGGCGGCGATCGGCGGTACCCGCGACCCCGGAAGTGGCCGCACATAGCCGCGGTCGACAAGCACGGTGGGACCGCCATCGACGACGAACGGCAGCAGCACCTCCATGGCCTGGTCACCTTCGGCAACCCGGAGCCGGGCCACCACCTGCTTGTCCGGTAGGTAATGCCCGGTTGCCGTCACCCTGCGCCACTGCCCGTCGGAGGCCGACGAGTCCTGCTGCGGCAAAAGCGTTTTCAGGGGAACCGGCTCGGTTGTCAGCGAATGCTGGATCTGGTCGTTCTCCCGCGACGTCTTGGTGTTCTTTCCGAGCTGCCACGGTGCGAGCACGCTGAAGCACAGGTAGGTGAACGCGATCACCACCACGGCCAGCGCAATCCAGCCCGGTCGCAGCAGGAAGGTCAGGCGGCGCATCAGCCGGGTCCGTGCTGGGCCAGCTGCTCGTCGACCCAGCTGTGCAGCCCGGGCAACGACGCCTCGATTGCGGCGAAGGTCATCTCGAAGTCGTGGTTGTCGCCGTAATACGGGTCATCGACGTCGAGAACGTAAGCGCCGGAACGGGGGTCGAATGACCGGAGCATCCGGATCCGGTCGGCGTCGATGCCCAGCTGCTGAAGCAGCGGCACATGGTTGCGGGCCAAGGCGATCACCAGGTCGGCGTTGATGTGGTCGATGTCGACCTGCGCGGCGTTGTGATCGGTCGGGTAACCGTGGGCGCGCAACACACGGTTGGCCCGTTCGTCGGCGGACTTACCGATGTGCCAGCCGGCGGTACCCGCGCTGGTGACCCGCACGGCGTCGTCCAGTCCCCGCTCGCTGATTTGCTGGGCGAACATCTTCTCCGCCATCGGCGAACGGCAGATGTTGCCGGTGCACACAAACGTGACATGCAGCCTCGGGCTATTCACGTCAGACACCCAACGCCCTCCGCAACTCGTCGATCGTCGCGACGTGCACCGTGCCACCGGAAGCGTCGGCGTCGGCGAAATCGGCCCGACCGTAACCCCAGCCGACCACTACGGCGTCGATACCGTGCGCGGCCGCGCCTTCGACGTCGTGGCGGCGGTCTCCGACCATGAGCACCCGTTGGGGGAGCGGCTGCAGTTGTGCCAATGCGTGCGCGAGCACGTCGGCTTTGGCGGCGCGAGTGCCGTCGACACTGGCGCCTGCGATCACGTCGAAGTGCTCGTCGAGGCCGAAGTGGGCCAGGATGCGTTGCGCGGTGGGCTCCGCCTTGGAAGTGGCCACCGCCAGACGCACGCCCGCGGCGCGCAAATCGTCCAGCAACGGCGCGATCCCGTCGAAAAGGCTGTTGATGGCCCAGCCCCGGGTGGTGTAGTCGGCGCGGTACGCCGCGATCGCCGCATCAGCGTGCTCGCCGAGCCCCATGGCCTCGAAGGTGTGATGCATCGGTGGCCCGACGATCTTGCTCGCCAGATCCCCCGCGGGCACGGTGGCACCGATCTCGGCGAGTGCGTGGCAGAAGCTGGATACGATGCCGTCGGCGGAGTCGGTCAGGGTGCCGTCGAGGTCGAAGATCACCAGCTGAGGTTGAACGCGCCAATGCGGATCGGAGACCGTGCCTGTCACGTTCCCATTGTCGCGGATGCTGCCGACTGCTGGTGATCGTGTCCCGATACCGGGCCCCGCCGCCCGGTCGTTACTGTTTCAGATGTGGCGAGTCTGGATTCGAGTGCGTCGATTCCGCTGGCTGTGGCGCGCTATCACGGCGACCAGGCCGCCGAACCCGGCATGCTCGATTTCGCCGTCAACGTCCGCCAGGCGCAGCCGCCCTCCTGGCTGCTGGATCGGCTGGCGGCCCGGCTTCCCGACCTGGGGCGATACCCCGCCGCCGACGACGAGCGCGCGGCGCTTGAGGCCGTCGCCGCCCGACATGGACGGTCAGCCGATCAGGTCGCGTTGCTGGCCGGCGCCGCCGAAGGTTTCGCGCTGCTGGCGAACCTGCGTCCGGCCTTGGCAGCGGTGATCGCGCCGTCGTTCACCGAGCCCGACGTAGCACTGCGGTCGGCCGGCGTCGCGGTGCGGCACGTGGTGCTCGACCCGCCGTTCGGGCTGGACGAAGCGAGGGTGCCCGACGAAGCCGATCTGGTCGTAGTCGGCAACCCGACCAACCCGACCGCGGTTCTGCACACCCGCGAACAGATCCTGGCGTTGCGGCGGCCCGGCCGCATCATCGTGGTGGACGAGGCGTTCGCCGACGCTGTCCCCGGCGAGCCTGAATCGTTGGCTGACGCCTCCCTGCCGGACGTATTGGTGTTGCGCAGTTTGACCAAGACGTGGTCACTGGCCGGACTTCGGGTGGGCTACGCGCTCGGGGCCCCGGAACTGCTGGCCCGGCTGACCGCCACCCGGCCGCACTGGCCGATGGGCACCTTGCAGTTGACCGCGGTCGCCGCATGCTGTGTCCCCTCGGCGGTACGCGAAGCCGAGGCAGGCGCCCGGCAGCTGGCGTCGACGCGGGCAGAGATGGTGGCCGGCCTGCGATCGGTCGGGGTCGAGACTGTCGACGGCGTCGCTCCGTTTGTCTTATTCACCGTCGGTGATGCCGCATTGATGCGAAAGCATCTGCACAGCAACGGTATTGCGGTACGTCGATGCGACACATTCGTCGGCCTGGATGGTGAGTACCTGCGCGCCGCGGTGCGACCGGAATGGCCGGTGCTCGTCGATGCGATCGCCGACAGCGGGGTGGCGCGATGACGGTTCGGTTGGGCGCGGTGATCGAGGCGCTGGACATGGCGTACCCGCCGAGGCTCGCGCAGTCGTGGGATTCGGTGGGTCTGGTCTGCGGTGACCCCGACGACGCCCTGAGCTCGGTGACCATCGCGGTCGACGCCACCGCGGCGGTGATCGACGCGGTTCCCGACGGTGGCCTGCTGCTGGCACACCACCCGCTACTGCTGCGCGGGGTCGACACGGTAGCCGCCGACACCCCCAAGGGCGCCTTGATCCACCGCCTGATCCGTTCTGGCCGTTCGCTGTTCACGGCGCATACCAACGCGGACTCGGCGTCGCCAGGTGTATCCGATGCGTTGGCGGACGCGCTCGGGTTGACCGTCGAGGCCGTCCTGGAGCCCACGCCTGCGCATCAGGAGTTGGACAAGTGGGTGATTTTCGTGCCGCCGGAGAATGCGGATGCATTGCGGGCGGCGATCTTTGCGGCTGGGGCGGGGCACATCGGCGACTACTCGCACTGTGGCTGGAGCGTCACAGGTACCGGCCAATTCCTGCCCGAGGATGGCGCGACGCCGGCTATCGGCAGCGTCGGGGCGGTGGAACGAGTAGTTGAGGATCGGATCGAGGTCGTCGCCTCCATCCGAGTCCGGCATCAGGTGCTTGCCGCGATGCGTGAGGCGCATCCGTACGAAGAGCCGGCGTTTGACGTCGTAGCGCTGGAACCGCTGCCCAGCAACGTCGGGCTGGGGCGAATCGGTGCGCTGCCGCATCCAGAACCATTGAGCGCGTTCGTATCCCGGGTCAAGAAAGCTCTGCCGCAAACCTCGTGGGGTGTGCGTGCCGCAGGCGATCCGGACGCGATCGTGTCTCGGGTCGCGGTGTGCGGCGGCGCGGGCGACTCGCTCTTGGGCGCCGCGGCGGCCGCCGACGTGCAGGCCTACGTGACGGCGGATTTGCGCCACCACCCGGCCGACGAGCACCGCCGCGCCTCCAACGTGGCGCTGATCGACGTCGCCCATTGGGCCAGTGAATTCCCATGGTGCGAGCAGGCTGCCGATGTGTTGCGATCGGCGTTCGGTGCCGCGCTATCGATCGACGTGTGCCGGATTCGCACCGACCCCTGGAACATCGACAACCCCTGCGGGGGAGAGGAAGCATGAAAGCCGAAGTCGCACAGCAGCGCTCGCTGCTCGAGGTCGCGGATCTCGATGCTGAGCTGGCCAAGATGGACCATCGAGCGCGCCGCCTGCCCGAGCGCGCCGACATCGAGCGGATTCAGACAGAGCAGGTCGCTGCCGGTGATCGGCTGGGGGCACTGCAGATCGCGTTGGAGGACTTGGACACTCAGGTCTCGCGTTTCGAGTCGGAGATCGACGGGGTGCGTCAGCGCGAGGATCGGGACCGCTCGCTGCTGCAATCCGTGGCCGATTCCAAGCAATTGTCGGAGCTGCAACACGAATTGGAGACCCTGCAGCGGCGACAGTCCAGCCTCGAGGATTCGCTGATCGAGGTGATGGAGCACCGCGAGCAGCTGCAAAACCAACGGGACGCTGAGGCGGCCGTCATCGAGGGGTTGCAATCCGATCTGGCGGCCGCGCAGCATGCCCTCGACACAACGCTGGCCGATATCGATCACCACCGGCGTGTTCACGCATCGCGCCGTGACGAACTCGCAGCCGAGCTGGCTCCGGACCTGTTGGCGCTCTACGAACGGCAGCGCTCCGGTGGCGGGCCCGGGGCGGGGCTGATGCAGGGTGGGCGCTGCGGGGCGTGCCGAATCGAGATCGACCGCGGCGAGCTGGCGCGGATCTCCGCGGCTGCTGACGACGAGGTGCTGCGGTGCCCTGAATGCAGTGCAATCCTATTGCGGCTCAAGGGCGTTAGCCGGTGAAGGTCGTTGTCGAGGCCGACGGGGGATCCCGCGGCAACCCGGGGCCGGCCGGCTACGGGGCGGTGGTGTGGAGCGCCGACCGGTCGATCGTGCTGGCCGAGAGCAAGCAGGCAATCGGGCAGGCCACCAATAACGTCGCCGAATACCGCGGCCTGATAGCGGGTTTGGAGGAAGCGGCGAAACTGCACGCCAGCGAAGTCGCGGTGTCGATGGATTCCAAACTGGTCGTCGAGCAGATGTCCGGACGCTGGAAGGTCAAGCATCCCGACCTCGCCGAGCTGCACGCCCAAGCTCGCACGCTGGCATCGCGATTCGATCGAGTCAGCTACACGTGGATCCCGCGGGCCGAGAACTCCCACGCCGACCGGCTGGCCAACGAGGCGATGGATGCCGCGGCCGAACTGCCCGCGCAGCCCCATCGTCAGCGAGACTCCTTCGGCGCCGGGATGGACCGGCGCGCGTGGTGCCGCCACCCGTCTGCTGTTGCTGCGGCACGGCCAGACCGAATTGTCGGTCCAGCGGCGCTATTCCGGCCGCGGCAATCCGCCGCTGACCACGCTGGGCCGACAGCAGGCCGACGCGGCCGCCAGTTATCTGGGAGCGCGCGGCGGAGTCGCGGCGGTGATCAGTTCGCCGTTGCAGCGCTGTCAGGACACCGCGGCGGCGGCCGCCAAACGGCTGGGCCTGGACGTGGCGGTCGACGACGATCTGATCGAGACAGATTTCGGCGCGTGGGATGGGCTGACGTTCTCCGAGGCCGCCGACCGCGATCCAGAACTGCATCGACAATGGTTGCGCGACACCAGCACCGAGCCCCCCGGCGGGGAAAGCTTCGACCACGTCAACCAGCGGGTCTCGCGGGCGCGGGACCGCATCATCGCGGAGCACGGCGGCAGCACGGTATTGGTGGTTTCGCATGTGACCCCGATCAAGATGCTGCTGCGCGAGGCACTCGATGCCGGCCCGGGCATCCTCTACCGGTTGCATCTGGATCTGGCGTCGTTGAGCATCGCGGAGTTCTATCCCGACGGCGCGTCGTCAGTCCGGCTGGTCAATCAGACCGGATATCTGGGTTAGAGATCGACGACATCCGGGTAGTTGGCCAACCGTGGACTGGTTAGCGTCGCACGCCCTGGCCATCGGATCGGCGTTGCTGGCTGCGCTGTTCGCCGCGGTGGGCATCGTCGTCCGGCAACGTGCCATCCAGGCCGGAGCCGAACGATCCGGCGGACGCGGGCGCGATCGTGACGTCCTGGATTCGCCAGCCGTCGTGGTGGTTGGGCACGGTGGGTGCAATCGGCGGATACGTGTTCCAGGCACTTGCGTTGGCGCACGGCTCGCTGTTGCTGGTACAGCCACTGCTGGTTTCGTCGCTGCTTTTCGTGCTACCGCTCGGTGCGCGATTCTCCAATCAGCATGTGCGGGGCCGTGATTGGGATTGGGCGTTGCTGTTGACGGCGGCGCTGACCGTCTTTGTTCTGGTGGGCCAGCCCCGCGAAGGCCATTACCGCGCGCCGGTGCCCGCATGGAGCGTGGCGCTGGGCACCTCGGTGCCGGTGGTGATCGTCTGCGTGCTGGCCGCGCGCCGGGTCGCTGGTCGACGCCGCGCAATGCTGCTGGCCGGCGCCGTCGCGGTGCTGCTCGGCATGGTCGCGGTCTTGACGAAAGTCAGCACGCACCGCCTCGCCGCACACGGTTGGCACGGGTTGCTGACGGTGCCGGCGCCGTACTTACTGGTGGCGCTCGCGGTAACGGTTACGGTCCTGCAGCAGTCGGCATTTCATGCCGGCGCCTTGCAGGCGTCCGTACCGATCATGGTGGTCGGCGAGCCGGTCGTCGCGGTGTTGTTGGGTGTCGTGATTCTTGGCGAGCATCTGGTGGTGCACGGCGCCGGGACGGTGATCTTGGTGGTGGCGGTGGGTGCGATGACGGCGGCGACGATCGCGCTGGGACGCGACTCGGCCTCTCCCGGTCAGACGACACAAAAGACCGACGCGCCGGAAGTTGCGGGAAAATGAGGCGTTGCGCGCTTAATATCGCGATCTGTAGATCCTCCTGGTGGCAAGAAAGCGACAAAGGATGTTGACCAGTACGACACACACGCGTCCTGACGCGACCGTCGTCCGGCTGTCTGGGGTGCTGAACGCGCGCACCTACCAGCAGGTGCGCGACTCAGTGATCAAGGTTGCGGTCGACGACGTTGCAGCGGTGATCGTGGACATCAATGACCTCGAGGTGCGTGACGACCAGAGCTGGGCGGTCTTCACCAGCGCCCGTTGGCTTGTCCATCAATGGCCGGAAGTCCCTATTGCGCTGGTTTCCGGCGATTCGGGTGTACGCAAGCGCTTGACTGACCGGTCGGTGGCCCGCTACGTCCCTGTCTACGACACTCTGGCCGCCGCCGGCGAGGCCATCCGCGGTGGAAAGTGCGGCTACCGTCATCGCGCCCGCGAAAAATTCGGCCCGCATTCGTCCAGCGTGAATTCTGCGCTGATCTTTGTGCATGAATATCTGATGGCGTGGTCGATGCGCGACAAGATTCCGGTGGCCAGCACGGTGGTGACCGTGTTCGCCGAGAACGCTCTGAGTTACGCCGACGACGGGTTCGATGTGCGCCTCGAGGGCACTGTCGAAGGAGGTCGTCATCGCGGTGTCCGATTCCAGTACTGCGTCGGCGGTGCGGCGGGAGCGTCCGCGCGGAGTTCGCCCTGCGGGATTGGACATCGTCTCCGCGCTCTGCCGTCGCTGGGGCAACACCCCGACGTCCGCCGGCAAAACGGTCTGGGCACGCATCGGTCCAGACGACACTTTCGCCGGGATCACCGGACTGGTGCACTAATTCGCTCTAGGCGGCGTCGTGAAAGATCAGCCCGAGCGCGTACCGCTCGCCGGACCGCACCACGGACAGGCCGTGGCGGACCGCGGCGGCCGACCAGCCGCGCGCAGATGGCACTGGCCGGTCACGGGTGGTGAACAGGTAGCCGTGGCCCTGCGGCAATTGGGTTGCGGTGCCACGTGACTGGGCCCGCGCGCGTTGTTCGACAAGCATGAACTCGCCGCCGGTGAACTCGGTGGCGGGGTCACTCAAGTTGATCACCACCTGAAGCGGAAAAACCAAGTCGCCGTAGAGGTCTCGATGCAGGGCGTTCCAGTCGTCGGTTCCGTATCTGAGCATCAGGGCGGTCGACCGTGTCTGGCCGGCGGCGTGGCACATGTCCAGCCACTCGTCCAGGGTGTCGGGCCAGGGCGCGTCGCGGCCCAACTTGGCCCACCAATCCCGGGCGATCGGCAACAGTCGCGGATACAGCGCCTGCTTGAGTTGCTCGATCGGCTCCGGGTAGGGAGCGTGGAAGTAGCGGTACTGACCGGATCCGTAGCGACGAGGACCCATATCGACGGTGGAGCGGAACAAATCGTCGTCGTCGAACAGCTTGCGCATCCGCCGCGCCTCGGTGGGCGTGAGGAGCTGCGGCAGTAAGGCGCCGCCGAAGTCGCTGACAGTGGCGGCGATCGCGGCCCAGTCGCCGGTGTCGACGCGCTTTTTCCATGCAGTCGGCGGCATCGGTGCAGGTCTCCCTTCCATGCCCTGTAGACGATAGGGCTGCTTCAAATGTGAGATCTTGTCGGAGGCCCGACTAGTATCGAATGTATGTTCGAATCACTTGCGACGATCGACCCGGCCTGCGCGGAGTCGGCGCTGGTCGCGCGCATCGCCGAGTTGGAGCGGATCAAATGCGCCGCGGCAGCGGGTCAGGCTCGAGCGGCGGCTGCGCTCGATGCGGCGCGGCGTGCTGCCGAGGCCGCCGCCGGAATGCCTGCCGCACGGCGGGGGCGCGGAATCGCCAGTGAGATCGCGCTGGCCCGGCGGGATTCGCCGGCACGCGGCAACCGGCATCTGGGCTTTGCCAAAGCCTTGGTGCACGAGATGCCGCATACTTTGGCCGCTCTGGAGACTGGCGTGTTGTCGGAATGGCGGGCCACGCTTGATCGTCCGCGAGAGCGCCTGTCTTGACGTCGAGGACCGGCGGGCGCTGGATGCCGAATTATGTTCTGACAGAGGCAGCCTGGAAGGAATGGGTGACGCTCGGTTGGCTGCTGCGGCAAAAGCGATCGCTTATCGGCTCGACCCGCACGCGGTGGTCGACCGAGCCGCCAAGGCCGAAACCGAGCGCACTGTGAGCATCCGGCCCGCGCCCGACACTATGACGTATCTGACCGCATTGTTGCCGGTGGCGCAGGGAGTATCGGTGTACGCGGCGCTGCGACGGGAGGCCGACACCTGTGCTGACGGACGTTCCCGGGGCCAGGTCATGGCCGATGCGTTGGTGGAGCGAGTCACCGGCCGAGTGCGGCAGTGGCGACGCCGATCGCGGTCAACCTGGTGCTGTCCGACGAAACCCTGTTGGGTCGCTCCAATGCGCCCGCCGACATCAGCGGTTACGGTCCCGTCCCGGCTGCGGTCGCGCGCGAATTGATATCGCAGGCAGTCGGCAACGAACGGTCGCGGGCCACGCTGCGCCGACTCTATGCGCGTCCGACGTCCGGCGCTCTGGTGGCTATGGAGTCCAGAGCCCGGCTGTTTCCTCGCGGGCTGGCGGCCTTCATCAGGTTCCGGGATCAGCGTTGCCGCACGCCGTACTGCGACGCGCCGATCCGCCATCTCGACCATGCCCGGCCACGGGCGGCCGGGGGACCGACCAACGCGGACAACGGGCTCGGACTGTGCGAACGCTGTAACTACGTCAAAGAAGTCGCCGGCTGGGTCGTCAGACCGCAGGTCGATGGAACAGCCCGGCACGCAGCGGAATTCACCACCCCAACCGGAGCGGCTTATCGTTCGGGGGCGCCTCCGATTCCGGGATCAACCGTGCGGATGGAGATCAGCGAAATGGAAGTCGCCGTCGAGATAGCGATCTCCGGCTTGCACGCCGCATAGCCGGCCGCTGGCCTGCGGCATTCCGCAACGAGTACGGTGTTAGCGCGGACGAGTTGGCTGGGCGGCCGCGGCTCGGGCTCTTGTGGCGCCGAGTCGAGGAAAGTCCGGACTTCACAGAGCAGGGTGATTGCTAACGGCAATCCGAGGCGACTCGCGGGAAAGTGCCACAGAAAACAAACCGCCACCCTCGCGGTGGTAAGGGTGAAACGGTGCGGTAAGAGCGCACCAGCATTCCGGGTGACCGGAGTGGCTAGGCAAACCCCACCCGAAGCAAGGTCAAGAAGGCCGCACCTCGGTGCGGTCGCGCAGGTGCCTGAGGGCTGCTCGCCCGAGCCTGCGGGTAGACCGCTCGAGGCACCCGGCAACGGTGTGCCCAGATGGATGGTCGCCGCCGCGTTACCTGGTAACGCGGAACAGAATCCGGCTTACAGGCCAACTCGCCCGCCCGCAGTTCCCACGTCTGCGCTGTTCGACGATGACCGAATTATCCCAGTCGTGCGTCGCGCAGGGTTTCGCCGCGTTACTCTTTGCCGATGATCGCGGGCGAGAAGGCCCCTGACTTCACTCTCTACGACCACACCGGTCGGCCTCGGACGCTGTCCACACTGCTTTCCGACGGCCCGGTTGTGCTGTTCTTCTTCCCGCTAGCGTCCTCACCGATCTGTACAGCCCAGGCTTGTCACTTTCGGAACCTCAGCGACGACTTCGCCAGGCTGGGCGCTCAACGGGTGGGCATCAGCACCGACACCGTCGACAAGCAGGCCCACTTCGCCCAACAACGCGCGTTCGATTATCCGCTGCTCTCCGACGCGGACGGCGTGGTGTCCGAGCTGTTCGGGGTTCACCGAGGCAGGCTCGTCAAGCTACGTCGATCCGTCGGGGCGCGTGAGGCGACCAGGCGTGGTCGGCACACCCGGCGCCGTGGCCTGTTGGCCCGGCTGCTGCCGGTCAGGCGGACCACATTCGTCATCGACACCGACCGCACCATACTCAAGGTCGTCGCCAGCGAGGTGCGCGCATCGGTGCACGCCGACCAGGCGTTGTGGTTCCTGAAGAACCGCGAGGCGCCGCACCGACGCCGCATGCAGCCGGAGGGCGAGATCGATGGCAACCGACCGACGACTGGTTCACAGAACCGGAAAGCGCGGACGAGCCGAGCTTGGTTCGGCCCTACACGCTGACGGCGGGCCGTACCGGGTCTGGTGTCGAACTGGCACTCGAGGCTCCGATCGAAGCGCTCGAACATCACAGCGAAGCCGCCGCGCTGGCGGAGAAACGATGTCCGGGGCCAGATCCTGACGTCGTGCGCGCAGAGTCCCTCGGTCGCAGAGATCGCTTCTCGTCTCTCCTTGCCGCTCGGTGCGACCCGGTTCCTGGTCGACGACCTGGTGACACAGGGCTATCTGCGGGTGCGCGCTCCGCTCGGTGACTCGATGACGATCGACGAACGACGTGAATTGATCAAGCAGGACCCTGCGGGGTCTACGAGCACTCTCGGCTCAGCCCGATAACTTGCGCACTGCCTTGTACAGCTTGGCCAGCTTCGGCTCGAGTTGTCGACGGCTTTCGACCGCGAGTCGGCTTCGCGCTGATAGAGCAGCCCGTAGGTGAAGGTGTCCTCGCCCGCGGCATGCGCGGCTTCGGCCTGTTCGACTCAGATGTTCGCGGCTGACCACGCTGTCCTGATGATCGCCGAGCAACGACTGCAGCTTCTTGGCCCGCTTGGATACCTTTTTCGCGCCGGTGGCATCCGCGGTGTAGCGAAGACGCTTGGCGCGCTTGCGAATTCGGTGGATCGCATCGTCGCGATCGGCCGTCGCCGTGGGCATGTCGCGCGCCTTCGCCGCCTTGCGGACTTTCTTGCCGGCGGTCGGCGACGGTCGCCGGTGCGGGCTCGTCGGTCGGTGGACGGCGGCTTCGGCGACCACCGCGTCCAGCTCGTCGAGCAGCCGGAAATACCGCGGTAAACGCATGGCGGCCAACGCATGTCGGAGCCCGGTCCGGTAGCGCTGCTCGGCGCCGCCGACCAATCGCTCCCGGATCGGCCCGCGGACCAGTTCCGGCGGCACATCGTCCAGCGCGCGTGCGGTAGCGCTCGGCCAGCACCTCGGCGTCGCGGGCGACGCCGAGCACGTTGCCCAGCTCGCGCAGTTCGTCGATGATCGGCGCGTCGCCGGCGAGCCCGAAGGAATCCGGCGACGCCTGCAGCAGGCTGCGGATCTTGCGGGCGGTCACCCGCATCTGGTGGACCGAGTCGTCGGCCTCTGCGCGCACCGCGCGGTCCCACACCAGCAGCTCGTCGATCTGCTCGGCCAGCGCCGCGGTGCAGCGGGTCGGCCGGCGGGCTCCTTCGGCGACGTGTCGAGCACCCGCGCCAGCTTGGAGCCTGACCCGGCCGGTTTCGCGCCGGCATCGAGCAGGCGGTCGCACACGCCGGTCCATCAGCTCGGCGCTCGCGCCGGCGCCGACGAGTTCGAGTTCCCACTCGCGCCACCGCTGCTCGCGCCGTGCTGCCGTCGGCACCCTGGCCCGCGGTGACCTGGTCGTCGCAGAACTCGGCGATGACGGCGTCGTCGGCGCCGTGCAGCAGCTGAACCTGCGGGTGGTGCTGATCCGCGCCACCGGGCCACCGGACGATCGCGGACGATGGCCAGCACCACGTCCAGCAGTTCGGTTGGACACCGTGATGCGACGCGTCGCTGCCCAGCGGCGCCCGCACCTCGGTGCGGGCGTCGGCGCCCGCCGGCAACTTCAGATGCCAGCCCGCGTCGAGGCCGCCGGTGCGGCGGCGCAACGTGATTCGGTTCGACGCCAGATCGCGCGTCGGCGGTGTCGAAGTACACGGCGTCCAGCTGTCTGGGTCTCGGCGCGCTCCACCCGGGCGACCCGCGAGGCCGTCGAATGACGGTGGCTGCGTGGACGCATCGACGTCGAACTTGCGCTCGACCTCGAGATAGCGCGACGAGCCGCTGGCGGACATCGCCGTTAGCGTGCCACGTCCGGTGAGCTGGCTAAACCAGGTGGTTCAGAAGCTGTGCTCCTCGTCGGGGAACGTGCCGGACGCGACCTCGTCGGCGTACTGCGTTGCCGCGCGGTGCAATTCGCCACCGACGTCGCCGAAGCGCTTGACGAACTTGGCGGTCTTGCCGCTGGTGAGGCCCGCCATGTCCTGCCAGACCAGCACCTGGGCGTCGCAGTTGCGGCCCGCGCCGATCCCGACCGTGGGGATCGTCAGCTTGCCGGTGATCTGGGTGGCCAGCTCGGCCGGCACCATCTCCATCACCACGGAGAACGCCCCGGCCTCGGCGACGGCGATCGCGTCGTGGATGGTCTGCTCGGCGGCGTCGCCGCGGCCCTGCACCCGGAAACCGCCCAGGGTGTTGACGCTCTGCGGCGTGAAGCCGATGTGGGCCATCACCGGGATGCCGGCCGCGGTCAGCGCGGCGATCTGCGGGGCGACCCGCTCGCCGCCTTCCAGCTTGACCGCGTGCGCGCCGGCTTCCTTCATGAAGCGGATCGCGGCGTCGAGCGCGGCAGCGGGGCCGGCCTCGTAGCTGCCGAACGGCAGGTCGGCGACCACCAGCGCATGCGGTGCGCCGCGCACGACGCCGCGCACCAACGGAATCAGTTCGTCGATCGAGACCGGCACGGTGGTGTCGTAGCCGTAGACGACGTTGGCCGCGGAGTCGCCGACCAGCAGCACCGGGATGCCGGCGTCGTCGAAGATCCGGGCGGTGGAGTAGTCGTAGGCCGTGAGCATCGCCCACTTGTGGCCTTCGGCCTTCATTTTCTGAAGGTGGTGAATGCGGGTCTTGGTCCGCGGCGCGGCCTGCGAAGAAGAGTGGGCACCATAAACAGTCTGTTCAGACATCATTGTCCCTAGTTGTGGTCCGGTCGATCCTCGAGGCCCAACCGGGTCCCCGGGTTCGTCTGACCCGACCAGTCTGCCACTTCAGGCCGCCGTGTGGATATCCGAGCCCAGTGGATTTCCTCACACCGCGGCCCATCGGGCGATTCCGGTACCGCCTCTCGGCGGCGGACATACCATCGGCGCATGCAGCGCCTCAGCGGACTCGACGCCAGCTTCCTCTATCTGGAAACCCCATCGCAGCCGTTGCACGTCTGCTCGATTCTCGAGCTCGACACGTCGACGATGCCGGGCGGCTACACCTTCGACCGGCTCCGCGACGAATTGGCGTTGCGCATCAAGGCGATGCCGCAGTTCCGCGAGAAGCTGGCCGACAGCGCCTTCAACCTGGACCATCCGGTGTGGGTGGACGACAACAACTTTGACGTGAACCGGCATCTGCACCGGATCGGCCTGCCGCCACCGGGTGGGCGCGATCGAGCTCGCCGAGATCTGCGGCCACATCGCCTCGTTGCCGCTGGACCGCACCCGTCCGCTGTGGGAGATGTGGGTGATCGAAGGCGTGGCGGGCACCGACGCCCAGCAGGGCGGCCGGCTGGCCGTGATGACGAAGGTGCACCACGCCGCGGTGGACGGCGTGACCGGTGCCAACCTGATGTCCCAGCTGTGCAGCACCGAGGCGGACGCGCCCGCCCCGGACCCGGTCGACGGCGTCGGCGGCGCCAACGACTTCGAGATCGCGATTACCGGCGCGCTCAAGTTCGCCGCGCGGCCGATGCGCTTCGCCAATGCGCTGAACGGCACCGCATCGTCGGTGGTCAAGACGGTGATGCGGGCACGCAGCGGCCAGACGATGGCACCGCCGTTCGCGGCCCCGCGGACCGCGTTCAACGCCAGCATCAGCTCACACCGCAACGTCGCCTACGCGCAGTTGGACCTCGAGGACATCAAGAAGGTCAAGGATCACTTCGGCGTCAAGGTCAACGATGTGGTGATGGCGCTGGTGTCCGGCGTGCTGAGGCAGTTCCTGCTCGACCGCGGCGAACTGCCGGACTCGTCGCTGATCGCGATGGTGCCGGTGTCCGTGCACGAAAAGTCGGATCGGCCTGGGCGCAACCAGGTTTCGGGCATGTTCTCCAGCCTGCATACCCACATCGCCGACCCGGTAGAGCGGATCAAGGCCATCGCTGACGCGAATTCGGTTGCCAAACAACACAGTTCGGCGATCAAAGCCACGCTGCTGCAGGACTGGTCACAGTTCGCGGCGCCCGCGGTGTTCGGCATGGCGATGCGCGCTTACGCCCGGACCAGCCTCACCAAAAGCCATGCCGGTGCACAACCTGGTGATCTCCAACGTCCCGGGTCCCCAGCAGTGCCGCTGTATTTCCTGGGCAGTGAGGTCAAGGCGATGTATCCGCTGGGGCCGATCTTCCAGGGCTCGGGCCTGAATATCACCGTGATGTCGCTGACCGGCAAACTCGACGTCGGGATCATCGCCTGCCCGGAGCTGTTGCCGGACGTGTGGGAATTGGCCGACGACTTCGCGGTCGGCATGGAAGAACTGCTGCTCGCGACACGGTAGACGCCCCGGCGACCCGGGCACCCCGCCGACGCATGGCAGCATGTGTGGCATGGGGACCCCTCGCCGCGGCAAGTTCGCGCGCACGATGCTGCTCTGGACCGTCATGGCGGTTATCGCGGTGACAGTGGCCAGCTGCACGCAGGTCGTCAAGGGGCGTGCGGTGCTGTCCGGGCCCAAAGTCGGCCAGCCGGTCGAGTGGGGGCCATGCCGTGTCGCCGGAAGCGGCGCACCGGCGAAGCTGCCCAGCGGCGTGCAGTGCGGCAAGCTCGCCGTGCCTGTCGACTACCGGCACCGCAACGGCGACGCGACCACGCTGGGGCTTGTTCGATTCCCCGCGACCCGGGACAAGATCGGCTCGCTGGTCATCAACCCCGGCGGCCCGGGGGAGTCGGGTATCGAAGCGGCCGTGGGGCTCGTGCAGTCGTTGCCGCCGCAGATCCGGGAGCGGTTCGACCTGGTCGGGTTCGACCCGCGCGGGGTGGCCACGTCGCGGCCGGCGATCTGGTGCAACTCCGACGCGGACAACGATCGGCTGCGCACCGAGACGCAGGCCGACTACAGCCCGGCCGGCGTGGCGCACATCGAAGACGAGACCAAGGAATACGTCGCTCGCTGCGTCGCCAAGATGGGCAAGAAATTCCTGGCGAACGTTGGAACCGACAACGTGGCACGCGATCTGGACACCATCCGGGAAGCGTTGGGCGACAGCAAGCTGACGTTCCTGGGCTACTCCTACGGCACCCGGATCGGCGCCGCGTATGCCGAGGCCTTCCCGCAGAACATCCGGGCGATGATCCTCGATGGGGCGATCGACCCCAACGCTGATCCGGTCGAGTCAGACCTGCGGCAGGCCAAGGGTTTTCAGGACGCGTTCAATGACTACGCGAAAGACTGCGCCAAGTCGCCGACCTGCCCGCTGGGCACCGACCCGGCCAAAGCCGTTGACGTGTACCACAATCTGGTCTATCCGCTGGTCGACAAGAACAACCCCACGCGCAGTAAACCGGCGCGCACCAAAGATCCTCGCGGACTGAGCTACAGCGACGCGATCATCGGCACCATCATGGCGCTGTATTCGCCGACCTTCTGGCACCACTTGACGAGCGGGCTGACCGAGCTGTCCCACCATCGGGGCGACGTGATGCTCGAGTTGGCCGACCTCTACATGCGTCGCGACAAGCGCGGCCACTACAGCAACTCCACCGACGCCCGCGTCGCGGTCAACTGTGTCGACCAGCCGCCGGTCAAGGACCGGGCCAAGGTCGTCGACGAGGACCGCCGCTCGCGCGAGGTCGCGCCGTTCATGAACTACGGCAAGTTCACCGGCGACGCCCCGCTGGGCACGTGCGCGTTCTGGCCGGTGCCGCCGACGAGCAAGCCGCACGCGATTTCCGCGTCCGACCTGACGCCGACGCTGGTGGTGTCCACCACCCACGACCCGGCGACGCCGTATCAAGCCGGCGTCGACTTGGCGAATCAGCTCAAGGGCGGGCTGCTCACATTCGACGGCACCCAGCACACGGTGGTCTTCCAGGGCAACAGCTGCATCGACGACTATGCGACGGCCTACCTGCTCGCCGGGACGGTGCCGTCCAAAGGGGCCAAGTGCTAGATCCGGCTAGGCCGGCCACGAATCGTCAATCCGCGCACTAAATAACGAGACCAAGGTGTGACCAATGGGATCACGGCCTGTGGCCGACGCATGCAACGATTAGCCCCCATGTGGCGCATGAGGGGGATGTGGTCTGCGCTGCTGTCTGTGCTGCTGTCGGCGACGGCAGCCGTCGCTTGGACACCGGTGACGAGCTGCGGCCCCGGCTACGGCACCGGCCGCCCGCCGCGCCGGCGTCGGCACCGAACTGCACTGGGGGAGCTGCAGCCAGGTCATCAAGAGTCCCGGCGACGTTCCCAGTGCGCAATGCGGCATCGTCGCGGTACCGGTCGACTACGCGAATCCGGCTGGCGCGCAAGTACAACTCGCGGTGATCCGTGTTCCGGCGACGGGCCCTCGGATCGGAGCGCTGCTGATCAACCCGGGCGGCCCCGGGGCGTCGGCGGTCGACATGGTCGCCGCGATGGGTCCCGAACTCGCGGGCTCCGAGGTCAGCCGTCGCTTCGATCTGGTCGGCTTCGACCCCCGCGGCGTCGGCCACTCCACGCCCGGCGTGCGCTGCCAGACCGACGCCGAGTTCGACGCCTATCGGCGCGAGCCGATGGTCGACTACAGCCCGGCGGGTGTGGCGCACATCGAGCAGATTTACCGTCAGATCGCTCAGCGTTGTGTCGCCCGGAACGGGTCGGCGTTTCTGGAGAACGTCGGGACCGCGTCGGCCGCGCGCGACATGGATGTGGTGCGCCAGGCGCTCGGCGACGACCAGATCAACTACCTGGGCTACAGCTATGGCACCGAACTGGGGACGGCCTACGTCGAGCGGTTCGGCGACCACGTCCGGGCGATGGTGCTCGACGGCGCGATCGACCCGAGCGTCGGCCCGATCGACGAGTTGATCAACCAGGAGGCCGGGTTCCAGACCGCGTTCAACGACTACGCCGCGGACTGCGCCCGCTCGACCGACTGCCCACTGGGCACCGACCCGAATCAGTGGGTCGCTCGCTACCACCAGTTGATCGATCCGCTGGTGACCAAGCCCGCGCCGACCTCCGAAGGGCGCAGTCTCGGCTACGCCGACGCGACCACGGGCACCATCAATGCGCTCTACACCCCGCAGTTCTGGAAATTCCTCACCAGCGGCCTGCTGGGTTTGCGGCGCGGCGCCGATCCCGGTGACTTGCTGACCTTGGCCGACGAGTATTTCGGACGGGACGCCAAGGGGCACTACAACAGCTCCCAGGACGCGTTCAATGCGATCCGCTGCGTCGATGCCCCTGAGCCGACGGACCCGGCGGCGTGGGCTGAGGCCGATCGGCGCATTCGCCAGGTCGCACCGTTCACGTCCTACGGACAATTCACCGGTCATGCGCCGCGTGACCTGTGCGCGCTGTGGCCAGTCCCCGCGACGTCGTCCCCGCATCCCGCGGCCCCGGTGGCCCCGGGCAAGGTCGTCGTCGTCTCCACCACTCACGACCCGGCGACGCCGTACCAAGCCGGCGTCGATCTGGCCCGCCAACTCGGCGCCGACCTGATCACCTTCGAGGGCACCCAGCACACCGTGACCTTCAACGGAAATGATTGTGTCGACGGCGCTGTGACGCGGTACTTGGTCGATGGCGTCGCACCTGGAAACTTACGGTGTTAAGCGGCACCGGTAACACAAATTTAACGGTACGTGCATACTCTTCCAGGTATGGATCGACAAAAGGAATTCGTGCTCCGCACGCTGGAGGAACGGGACATCCGATTCGTCCGCCTGTGGTTTACCGACGTGCTCGGTTTCCTCAAATCTGTTGCGATCGCACCCGCCGAGCTTGAGGGCGCGTTTGAAGAAGGTATCGGCTTCGACGGGTCGTCGATCGAAGGCTTCGCTCGGGTCTCGGAATCCGATACCGTCGCCCATCCGGACCCGTCGACGTTCCAGGTGCTGCCCTGGACTACCCGCACCGGCCATCACCACTCGGCGCGGATGTTCTGCGACATCAAAATGCCCGACGGGTCGCCGTCTTGGGCCGACCCGCGCCACGTACTGCGCCGTCAGCTAGGCAAGGCGAACGACCTGGGTTTCTCGTGCTACGTCCACCCCGAAATCGAGTTCTTCCTGCTGGAAGCCGGCCCCGAAGACGGATCGGTGCCCATTCCGGCCGACAACGCCGGCTATTTCGACCAGGCCGTGCATACGGCCTCCAACTTCCGCAGGCACGCTATCGACGCCCTGGAATCCATGGGCATCTCGGTGGAGTTCAGCCACCACGAAGGTGCGCCCGGCCAGCAGGAGATCGATCTGCGCTTCGCCGACGCGCTCTCGATGGCCGACAACGTGATGACGTTCCGCTACCTCATCAAGGAGGTCGCGCTGAACGAGGGGTCGCGGGCGACGTTCATGCCCAAGCCATTTGGCCAATACCCCGGCTCGGCGATGCACACCCACATGAGCCTGTTCGAGGGCGAGGTCAACGCCTTCCACAGCCCGGACGATCCGCTGCAACTCTCCGACGTCGCCAAGTCGTTCATCGCCGGGATCCTCGAGCACGCCAGCGAGATCAGCGCCGTCACCAACCAGTGGGTCAACTCCTACAAGCGGCTGGTGCTTGGCGGCGAAGCGCCCACCGCGGCATCGTGGGGTGCGGCCAACCGCTCAGCGCTGGTGCGCATCCCGATGTACAGCCCGAACAAGACTTCGTCTCGGCGCATCGAGGTGCGCAGCCCAGACTCTGCCTGCAACCCGTATCTGGCGTTCGCCGTGCTGCTTGCGGCCGGCCTGCGCGGAGTGGAGAAGGGCTACGTCCTGGGCCCGCAGGCCGAGGACAACGTCTGGGATCTCACCCCCACCGAACGCCGCGCCATGGGTTACCGCGAATTGCCGTCCAGCCTCGACGAAGCGCTGCGGGCGATGGAGGGCTCTGAGCTCGTCGCAGAAGCGCTGGGCGAGCACGTCTTCGACTTCTTCCTGCGCAACAAGCGCACTGAATGGGCGAACTACCGCCGGCACGTCACGCCTTTTGAGCTGAAGACATATATCTCGCTTTGATTGACGCCGGTGTTTAGGACGCAGCCAGATCGAAAGACATCTGCGCTACCGTCGTGGGCGTGAACCAACCAGTGACAGAACGGCCGAAGGTCCCCGGCCTCGGTCGGCTCGGGTTGGTCGACGATCGCGCCAGCGCCAACTTGGCGCAGCTTGGGTGGAACAACGAAGAGCACATCGAGGTGCTGTGGTCGCTGTCGCGGGCACCCGACGCCGACGCTGCCCTGTGCGCGATGGTTCGGCTGGCCGAGGCGCTTGGCGACAAGTGGGGTGAGCTCAACGAGGCACTGGCCGCCGATCGCTGCCTACGCGGCCGGCTGTTCGGCGTGCTCGGGTCGTCGCTGGCGCTAGGCGATCATCTGGTCGCCAATCCGCAAGCGTGGCATCTGTTGCAAGGCAACGTGCGGCTGCCGTCGGCCGAACAACTGCGGGCCTTCTTTGCCGAGTGCGTCGCCGAACCACCGACTGCCACAGGATCGGTGGTGTGGCGGCTGCGTACGCTGTACCGCAACCGGTTGCTCGTGCTGGCCGCGATGGATCTGGCGTCGATTGTCGAGAATGAGCCGGTGCTGGGCTTCGCGGAAGTGGGCGCGCACCTGGCCGACCTGGCCGACGCCGCATTGGGAGCTGCGCTGTCGGTCGCCGAGGCCACCGTCTGCGGAGACGACACACCGCCGCGGCTGGGGATCATCGCGATGGGCAAATGCGGTGCGCGCGAACTGAATTACGTCAGTGACGTCGACGTGATCTTCGTCGCCGAGTCGGCCGATCCGGTGTCCGCGCGGATCGCCGGCGAGATGATGCGGCTGGCTTCGGACGCCTTTTTCCAGGTGGATGCCGGTCTGCGTCCGGAGGGTCGGCACGGCGAACTGGTCCGCACCCTGGAATCGCACGTCGCCTACTACCAGCAATGGGCCAAGACCTGGGAGTTTCAGGCCCTGCTGAAGGCGCGGCCGGCTGCCGGAGACGCGGAACTGGGTAAGCAGTACATCGACACGCTGATGCCGATGGTGTGGAACGCCTGCGAGCGTGAGGATTTCGTGCCCGAAGTACAGGCGATGCGGCGGCGGGTGGAGCAGCTGGTGCCCGCCGACGTCCGAAGCCGCGAGCTCAAGCTCGGCAGTGGCGGACTGCGTGATGTCGAGTTTGCGGTACAGCTCTTGCAGCTCGTGCACGGTCGCACCGACGAGACGCTGCATGTCGCTTCGACGGTCGACGCGCTGGCCGCCCTCGGGAGCCGGCGGTTACGTCGGCCGCGACGACACGGCGAATCTGACCGCCTCCTACGAGTTCCTTCGGCTGCTGGAACATCGACTTCAATTGCAGCGCCTCAAACGCACCCACATGCTGCCGGCGCCGGACGACGACGAGGCGCTGCGCTGGCTGGCGCGGGCGGCTCATGTGCGACCCGACGGTAGCCGCGACAGGCTGGGAGTGCTGCGTGACGAACTGAAGCGCCACCACATGAGGGTGTCGCGGTTGCATGCGAAGTTGTTCTACCAACCGCTGCTGGAATCGCTTGCGCCAGAAGGCCTGGAGTTCTCGCAGGGGATGACGCCGGCGGCCGCGGAACGGCAGCTGTCCGCCCTCGGCTACGAGGCTCCGCACAGCGCGCTGACCCACCTCGCCGCGTTGATCAACCAGAGCGGCCGGCGCGGCCGGGTGCAGTCGGTTCTGCTGCCCCGGCTGCTGGATTGGCTTTCCGACACCCCTGATCCCGATGGCGGGCTGCTGGCCTACCGCAAGATCAGCGAGGTGATGGTCTCGCAGCGCTGGTATCTGTCCACGCTGCGCGACAAGCCGGCGGTGGCCAAGCGATTGATGCATGTGCTGGGCACCTCGGCGTATGTGCCGGAGCTGCTGATGCGCGCACCGGAGGTGGTCCAGAACTACAGCGACGGGCCGTCGGGGCCCAAGCTGCTCGAGACCGAGCCCGGGGCGGTGGCCGGCGCGTTGGTTGCTTCGGCTGCGCGGCAGAGCGACCCGGTGCGCGCGATTGCGATCGCGCGCTCACTGCGACGCCGCGAGTTGGCCCGCATCGCATCGGCCGACCTGCTGGGCATGCTCGACGTCACCGATGTGTGCGCGGCGCTGACCGAGGTGTGGGTCGCGGTGCTGCAGGCGGCGCTGAACGCCGTGACTCGGGCCAACCTGCCCGAGAGCGGCGATGCCCCGGCCGCGATCGCGGTCATCGGGATGGGCCGGCTCGGCGGCCGCGAGCTGGGCTACGGCTCCGACGCCGACGTGCTATTCGTCTGCGAGCCCGCTGAAGGTGTGCAGGACTCGGACGCGGTGCGCTGGGCCGTGACGGTCGCCGAGCAGATCCGCGCGCTGCTGGGCACGCCCAGCGCGGACCCGCCGCTGGAGGTCGACGCCAATCTGCGCCCCGAGGGCCGCAGCGGCCCGCTGGTCCGCACGCTCGCGTCCTATGCGGCGTACTACGAGCAGTGGGCTCAGCCGTGGGAGATCCAGGCGCTGCTGCGGGCCGACGCGGTCGCCGGCGACGCGGAGCTGGGCCGGCGATTCCTGCACATGGCCGACAAGACCCGCTACCCCGCCGGCGGGGTGTCCGCCGAAGCGGTCCTCGAGATCCGGCGGATGAAGGCCCGCATCGACTCCGAGCGACTTCCGCGCGGCGCCGACCCCACCACCCACACCAAGCTGGGGCGCGGGGGACTGGCCGATATCGAATGGACCGTGCAGCTGCTGCAGCTGCGCTTCGCCAGCGAGATCGAGGCGCTGCACAACACCACGACGCTGGAGAGCCTCGACGCGGCCGCCGAGGCCGGGCTGATCACGACCGAGGATGCGGACCTGCTGCGCGAGGCGTGGCTGACCGCGACCCGGGCCCGCAACGCCCTGGTGCTCGTTCGGGGCAAGCCCACCGACCAGCTACCCGGACCCGGACGCCTGCTCAACACCGTCGCGGTGGCCGCCGGCTGGGCCAAGAACGGCGACGGCGGCGAATTCCTGGACAACTACCTTCGGATCACCCGGCGCGCAAAAGCGGTGGTACACAAGATTTTCGACGAATGAGTCGGCCCCGGCCGCGGTATGTCGCATGCCTCGGTGTTAGTAAAGAGGTAACGGACGGCCGCTGACAAAGCCCCGCCACTAGCGCCAGGAGGCGGGTTGGACGCGAAGATCCCCTACGAGGTGATGAGCGCCGATGAACATGATCGCCTCGCGGCGATCTACGGCCCGCTGACCGACGATGTGCGCGAGCTGATTCAGGCGGCGCTTGCGCACCGACGCCGATCAAGACTCCATCGACACTGCCCGGGCGGCAATCCGCACCGCAACCGACGTCCTGCGCAACAAGGAGCGCGACGAGACGCAGGTCGTGCGTTACTCGGTCGGGGGCCGGCCGGTGGTGTGGAGCAACGCGGTGATCGGGCTCCGCAACGCGATCGCGCCGCCGCTGACCATCCAGCACGACGATGCCGCCTCGCGCTGCTGGAGTGAGTTCACGCTCAACGGTGCCTACGAAGGTCCGCCGGGCTGGGTGCACGGCGGCGTGTGCGCGCTGGTGCTCGATCATGTGCTCGGCGAGGCCGCCAGCGTGGGCCTGACCAAACCGCTGTTCACCGGCACCCTCACGCTGCGATTCGTCCGCGGCACTCCGCTGGGCAGGCTGCGGGCCGAAGCCGTCGTCGAGCGCACCGAAGGCGTCAAATCGTTTGTCTCCGGCCATCTTTCCGATGCGGACGGCGTCACGGTCGAAGCCGAGGGGATCTTCATCACCCCGTCGTGGGCGCGGACGGCCGAATGAAGTTCTACGTCAGCAGTGCGTTCCTGGACACCCGAGAGATCGTCGAGGTCGCCAAAGCGGCCGACGATCTCGGCTACGACGGCATGGCGATCCCCGATCACATCGTCAATCTGGAAACGCTGAGCACCCCGTACCCCTACACCAAGGACGGCCAGCGACGCTGGCAGCCGTTCACCGAATGGCCCGACCCGTGGGTTCTGGTCGGCGCGCTCGCGCAAGTGACGACCCGGCTGCGGTTCGTCACCACGGTTTACATTCCGGCGATGCGCAATCCGTACTCGGCGGCGAAAGCCATTGGCACGGCGGCATATCTGGCCGACGGTCGCGTCGAGCTGGGCATCGGCGTCGGCTGGTGCGAAGAAGAGTTCGACCTGATGGAGCAGCCCTTCGCCAAACGGGGCAAACGTACCGACGAAATGCTCGATCTGATGCGAACGCTCTGGTCGCCCGACTGGACGGAGTTCAACGGCGAGTTCTATCAGACACCGCGGCTGGAAATGCAGCCCACGCCGCCGCGGATACCGATCTACGTCGGGGGGCTCAGCGAGATCGCGTTGCGCCGCGCGGCTCGATACGACGGCTGGATCGGCGACCTGATCAACACCGAGCAGGCGATCGCGGCCGCGGACCGGATTCGACAGCTGCGGGCTGAAAAAGGTTTACAAATGGATGATTTCACCATCCTCACGCCGCTGACCGACGCTTTCACGACCGCTCATTATCAGCGCGCAGAGGACGCCGGCATCACCGGGATTCTGACCATGCCGTGGATGTTCTACTCCGGGCCGGACGCCACGCTGTCGCAGAAGGTCGACGGCATGAAGCGGTTCCGCAAGGACCTCGCCCTCGACGCCTGAACGTCTGCCTGCATGATGAAGGCTATGCCCGAAATCAGGCCGTATCGCATCGACGTTCCCGCCGCTGTCCTCGACGATCTGCAGGAGCGCTTGACGCGCACCCGGTGGCCGGAGTCCGAGACCGTCGACGACTGGAGCCAGGGCATTCCGTTGGCGTACACCAAAGAGCTGGCCGCGTATTGGGCCGACGGCTACGACTGGCGCTCGCGGGAAGCCGCATTGAACAAATTCGATCAGTACCAGACCGAAATCGACGGGCTGGACCTCCATTTCATCCATCAGCGGTCGTCGCACGACGACGCGCTGCCGTTGGTATTGACGCACGGCTGGCCGGGCTCGGTGGTGGAGTTTCACAAGGTGATCGAGCCGCTGGTCAACCCGCCTTCGGGTCGGGCCGAAGACGCCTTCCACGTGATCTGCCCGTCGCTGCCCGGCTACGGTTTCTCCGGTAAGCCGACCGGGACCGGCTGGGGCGTGGAGAAGATCGCCGAGGCATGGGAGACGCTGGCCGGCCGGCTCGGCTACGACCGTTACGGCGCCCAGGGCGGCGATTGGGGTGCGGCGGTGACGACCCAGATCGGCCGTAACGGCGGACATTGCGTGGGTATCCACCTGAACATGCCGATGGCAAAGCCCGCCGCCGACTCCGTCGAAATCACCGAGGAGGACCAACTGGCGTTGGCCGCGTACGTCGAACACCGGAAGTGGGGTACCGGCTATTCCAAGCAACAGTCCACCCGGCCGCAGACGCTGGGTTACGGGTTGGTCGACTCCCCGGTCGGTCAGCTGGCGTGGGTCGTCGAAAAGTTCTGGGCATGGGCCGACTGCGACGGCCATCCCGAAAAGGTCTTCAGCCGAGACGAATTGCTCGACAACGTGATGATGTACTGGGTCACTGGAAGCGGCGCCTCGTCAGCGCGGCTGTACTGGGAGAGCTTCAACACGTTTGTCGGCGATGGCCGGGTCGAGCTGCCCACCGGGGTTGCCTCGTTTCCAAAAGAAATCCTGCGTACGCCGCGAAGCTGGTGCGAGGCGGCCTACAACATCACGCACTGGACGACGATGCCGCGCGGCGGACATTTCGCTGCATTCGAGCAGCCGGAGTTGTTCGTCGACGACGTTCGTGCCTTCTTCGCGACGGTGCGTTAAGCTAGCCCCCGCTAAACCGCGGCTCAGCTCCGAGCTCGTCAACGTCGCCCTCGAGCTGGCACCTTCCTCGATGAAGGAGTGTCTGCCGAGCCCGCGTCAGAGAGCATTTGGTCAGAGTTGTCGAACGTGATTCGTGGAACTAGCTGCCAAATGGCCGGAAAGGCCCAATACTTGTTCCGCGGAGGAGAATTCAACCGAACAGCCTCCCCTTGTCGGAAGCGAGTCACGATGGACCACGAGGCAAGGTGAATCGCCGACATGTTCTCGTCGGCGCTGCCGGCGTCGGTCTCCTTGCTGCCGGCGCCTTAGCGCCTGCGCGCCAAGCGATGACGTCGAGATTGCTGACGTCATCGTCGTGGGCGCCGGCCTGTCCGGGCTCTCGGCTGCACGCGAGCTCGTCCGTCAGGGAAAGGACATTGTGGTATTGGAAGCTCGCTACCGCGTGGCGCCGCATAGTCCGCAAATCCGTAGTTGGTGACGTTGGATCGATCTCCGTGGTCAGTGATCTGTCCAACTCAAACCAACATCCGTGCGCTCGCGGATCGTTGGCGTCAAACACTTTCACAGCTACGCACCACGTACCGTCGTCAGCTACCAGGCGCCTCGTCACCATCGATAGTCTCTTCCCGCCGAGCCCCCTTCGCATCCGTGTCGCACGAATAACGAAGCAACCGTCTGACCATGTTTCACTCTCTGGCTTGACAGCCAACGTCAACGCCATAGCTCACTCCATGCCGCTCACCTCACGCTCAGACGTGACCGGCTGGCTGAGCACTGTACCAGCTCCGAGTTCGCCCGCTTCTGCGTGAGCTATTGGTGCTGAATCAAGAAGCGCCACCCGTCGCCACATCGATGCTGTTCGCCGTCGCCTCTTACACCTCCGGCCCGATGAAGACCAACCTGAACAGTCGCTTTTCACGCGCAGCCGTCAGATTCCCAGCATCGCACGAATTAGCACCATCCACCTCAGCAACCAGTCGTCCGCATTGCGCACACGCCACGTAACCGTCACCACCCAGACAAACTATCACGCGCGCTTCGTGTCGTCGCAATTCCTCCCCACTTCGCAGCGATTGACTACAGTCCGCCTCTGCCCGCCCGCCGTATGCATTCACTCAACGCACCCATACTCGCGCTCAAATACGCCGCCGTGTACCCCACCGCCTCGTGGCGCGCCAAGCTCAGCGAACAACCGTCAGCACGCAACGTGTTACTCACCGCCACAGTTCGCCACCAACGCAAACCAATCTTGACCGCTTCGTCATCGTCCGCGCATCCATTCGCCATCAACCCGCCATGCACGTAAGCAGCTGTCATCTCACTTCGTCGCCTACTTAGCGAACCACAACATCCAACCGAATTCATAGAAATCAATTAGCCCGCAAAATAACCAGCGTACAACGCGTACTGGCGCCACACCTTGACCAGTTTCGTCAGCCATGTCCACCCATCACATTCACTGGCGCAGCGAGATGTCCGCCAGTACCTACTTCAAAGTACCCCCCATCTAGCGCCGCAACCGACTTCGGCGCTTGGGCCAGCGGCCGTGCCGGCTATCCAAGGCGTACAGGCCGGGACCGGCGAAGACCAGCAACAGGAAGGCGAAGCAGAACATCACCGACGCCTCACCGTGGTTGTTGATCGGGAAGAACCCGTTCGGCAGGTGGACGGTGAAGTAGGCGAACGCCATCTCTCCAGAGGCCACGAAGGCGGCAGGCCGGGTGAACAGCCCCAGGGTAATCAGCGCGCCGGTGATCAGTTCGATCCAGCCGGCGTAGAAATCCGGCCACTGTCCAACGGGCGCAACATGATCCGCCGCCGGCCAGCCGATCACCGAGGACAAGCCGTGGCTGAGGAACAGCAGCCCGAAGATCACCCGGAACACCGATAAGGCAGTCGGCCAGTGCGGGTTCAGCCGGGCCTCGAGATTTTGCGCCATGCGCAGACGATACTGCCTACAGCTGAGCCCAGACCGACTTCGACTTCAAGTAGATGTCGAGGCCTTCTTTGCCGAACTCGTGTCCCCAGCCGGACTGCTTGAAACCACCGAACGGCACATCGGGGTCGAACACCAACTGGCAGTTGATCTGTACGCTGCCCGCCTTCAACCGCTTCACGATGCGGTGCGCCCGGCCGACGTTCTCGGTGTAGACGGTGGCCGCCAGCCCGTAGGTTGTGTCGTTGGCCAGGGCCACGCCCTCGTCTTCGTCGTCGAACGGCAGGATGCTGACTACTGGCCCGAAGATCTCCTCCTGGAATAGCCGCATCGCAGGGTCGACGTTGGTCAGCACCGTCGGGTGCACGAAGTAGCCCTTGCGGTCCAGCCGGTGGCCACCGGTGACCACCTCGACGCCGTCGCTCTTGCCCTCGTCGATGAAGCCCATGACGCGGGTGAGTTGCTTCTGGCTGATCAGCGGCCCGCTCATGCAGCCCTCTTCGCTGGGGGCCCCCAGCTTGAACGTATTCGCCATCATCGCAATGCCTTCCACGACCCGGTCGTACACGCCGCGCTGCGCGAAGATCCGCGAACCGCACACGCAGCCCTGGCCGGAGTGCACGAAGATGCCGATCGCCGCCCGGAATATGGCGTTGTCCAGATTTGCGTCGTCGAAGATCAGCACCGGCGATTTGCCGCCGAGTTCGAGCGTCACCTTCTTCAGGTTGTCGGCCGACGCCCGCACGATCGCCTTGCCGACCTCGGTGGACCCGGTGAAGGCCACCTTCTCCACGTCGGGGTGCGCGGTGATCGCCGCGCCGGCGGTGTGGCCGTAGCCGGTCAGCAGGTTGACGACGCCCTCGGGCACCCCCGCCTCGTGCACCAGCCGGTCGAGCAGCAGAGCCGAAAGCGGGGTCTCCTCGGCGGGTTTGACCAGCAGGCTGCCGCCGGCGGCCAGCGCGGGCGCGAGCTTGGCGCTGGCGTTGAAGATCGGGCCGTTCCACGGGAAGATCAGCCCCACCACGCCGTAGGGCTCTTTGAGGGTGTACGCGTGCATGTCGACGTAGGTGTCGCCGGCGATGCCGTCGGTCTTCACGTCGTACGCGGTGCCGTTGATCTTCGAACACCAGCCGGCGTAGTAGCGGAAGAACTCCGAAACGGTCGACATCTGCAGCTGCGCCTGCATCAGCGGCATGCCGGTGTTGAGCGAGTCGAGCTCGGCGAACTCCTGGGCATGTTGATCGATCAAATCCCCGATGCGCCACAGCACCTTGGCCCGCTCGCGCCCCGGCAGCTGCGACCAGACGCCGGACTCGAAGGACGCCTTGGCCGTCGCGACGGCCTCGTTGACCGCCTCTTCGCCGCAGTCGGTGAATTCGGTGATCGTTTCTTCGGTCGCGGGATCGATGACGGCAATGACGTCACCCGAGCCGGGTCGCTTACGGATGTCGTCCAAAACTGTCTGCAGCGCCATCTGATCCCTTCCAACCGTGCACAACGAATGCTGAGCACCTGCTTAGCATCGCAGACGATACTCGGTCAAGATAAGTGGGTTCCACGGGCTCAGGAGTCGAGCGCTTTGGTGAGCAATGCTGTGAGTCGCTTCTGCTCAACGCTGTTCAGTCGACCGGTCAGCGGCTCGATCCGGTCGCCGATGGTGCCGGTGATCTGCAGGTACCAGCTCGCGCGCCGACTCGGTGAGCGTGACGCGTACCGAGCGACCGTCGTGCGGGTCGGCGATTCGCCGGACCAGCCCACGGGCCGCCGCGCGGTCGATCAGCCCGCTGATCGTGGAGCGCTCCAGGCCGGTGAAGGTCGCCAGTTCGGCCATGGTGGGCTCGCGATCGCGAAGGATGCCCAGCACCCGCAGCTGGGTGAGCGACAGGTCGTGCTCGGCGGCGACTTCGGTGAGGACGGCCATCAGCGTAAAAGACATCTGTGCCAACGCATCTCGCAGCTCACCGAGATGGCCGTCGGCACGGTCCATAGAGGGCATCGCCGACGACGATACCAAATAGATGGTATTGCGAACTAGATACAGTCAACCGGCATGCGGGCTCGTCGAGCGCCGCAAAGCTTTTTCCAAGGTTTTTACTGTTGTACATGTGTTTACGGGCGTGGGCTCGCAGACTGAGGGGATCATCCCTGCCCACAACGAAGGACGCGCATCTGATGACCTCACCTCGCTGGCTGGCCAGACTCACCGTTCCGATGATCGCCGGCGCTGCCTTGGTTGCCAGCGCCGCGATTGCGACCGCCGATCCCAGGGATGACGGATACCTCGATCAACTGCGTGGCGCCGGCCTCACCTGGCCGCCGGGCCACGAGGAGGCACTCATCGGGACGGCCTACCTCATCTGTGACGATCTCGGGTGGGGTTGGACGCCGCAACAGATTGCCAACAACGTCCACGCCAACCTGGACCCGGACAACATCCATGTGCACGACGTCGGATCCATGGTGAACATCGCGCGTGCGGTTTATTGCCCCAACCAGCGGTGCTGGGCCCCCCACTGCTGAGTCTCTCTGGAATCTTTTGCAGTCGGACCGCGACTAGATAGAAGCAACCGCGGAAGTCGACTGAATACGTCGCAATAAAGCGGCGCACCTCATCCAGCGTCTTTGACCCCCTGACGTCATCGAGCTTGTCCTTGGCATTGACGCTTCTTGCGCTCGACGTTGCTCGCCGCTTAACCGGGTTAGCGAGCGACGTCATCGCCATGTCGTGCGCCTCTTCTCGCGTTGGTAGGCCCCGCGGCGGCCGACACGAATGTTCAGGCCGCCTCCGTCTGAAATCCCATCTCTGCGCCGCGAATGCGGTCGCGACCAGCAGTTGAGCCGTTGCGAACCTCCGCGCACCACGGACAGAAACACCCCAACGAGCTCACAGTCAGCCTTAAGTTCACGTGTACCTGGTATGAACTACAGTAGTTATCCAGGTGAACGGAAAGTGAACAGAGGTCGATCATGATCGGAAAAATCCTCGTTGGTGCCGTCGGAGCCGTTATATCCGTAGGGCTGGCCGCGCCGGCTGGCGCCGACCCGGTCACGACGGCCGGCGCCAGCCAGCCATCGCAACCTGGCACACCTCAGGACTTCCTGGGCGACGTCCGCGCGGCGGGTATCACCGGAACGGATCCGGCGATGCTGGGCGATGGCTACAACGTGTGCTGGCAACTGTGGAATCAGCACGCCGAGGGCACCCAAGTGGCCGCGGGCCTGGTGCGCGACTATCCACAGCTGACCAGCGCCCAAGCAGGTCGGTTCGTGCTGGCCGCATACCACGGCCTGTGCCCGGTCCCCGGTACGTACGACTATTGGGCGTACAGCACCAGCTGAAACGCGGAAACAATTGGCCTGCAACTAAGCGACACCGGCAGATATTTCTGCGGTCCGAAGGCAGTGATACGGCTAAGCGGATCACACGTCGTAGTAGAGCGCGAACTCGTACGGGTGCGGCCGGATCTGAACCGGCAGGATCTCGTTCTCGCGCTTGAAGTTGATCCACGTCTCGATCAAGTCGGGCGTGAAAACGCCTCCCTCGGTGAGGTATTCGTGGTCCCCTTCCAAACGGTCGATCACTGCCGACAGCTGGGTCGGAGCCTGCGGGATGTTCGCAGCCTCTTCCGGCGGCAGTTCGTAGAGGTCCTTGTCGACCGGTGTCTGCGGCTCGATCTTGTTCTTGATGCCGTCCAGGCCGGCCATCAGCATCGCCGCGAACGCCAAGTACGGGTTACCCGACGAGTCCGGGCAACGGAACTCCAGCCGCTTGGCCTTGGGGTTGGTACCGGTGATCGGGATACGTACACAGGCTGACCGGTTGCGCTGGCTGTAGACCAGGTTGATCGGGGCCTCGAAGCCGGGGACCAGACGCTTGTAGGAGTTCGTCGTGGGGTTGGTGAACGCCAGCAGCGACGGCGCGTGGTGCAGCAGACCACCGATGTAGTGCCGCGCAGTGTCCGACAGCCCGGCGTAGCCGGTCTCGTCGTACATCAACGGGTTGCCGTCTTTCCACAGCGACTGGTGGGTGTGCATACCCGAGCCGTTGTCACCGAACAGCGGCTTGGGCATGAACGTGACGGTCTTGCCCTCCTGCCATGCGGTCTGCTTGACGATGTACTTGTACAGCTGCATGTCGTCGGCCGCGTGCAGCAGCGTGTTGAACTTGTAGTTGATCTCGGCCTGACCGCCGGTGCCCACTTCGTGGTGGCCCTTCTCCAGGCTGAAGCCGGCCTTGATCAGGTTCTGCAGCATCTTGGCGCGCAGGTCGACGTAGTGGTCGACCGGGGCGACCGGGAAGTAGCCACCCTTGGGGCGAACCTTGTAGCCGCGGTTCGGGCTGCCGTCGTTCTCGGTCGGCTCGCCGGTGTTCCACCAACCGGAGATCGCGTCGACTTCGTAGAACGAGCCGTTGGTGCGCGAGTCGAAGGTGACCGAGTCGAAGATGTAGAACTCGGCCTCGGCGCCGAAGTAGGCGGTGTCGGCGATGCCGGTGCTCTTCAGGTAGTTCTCCGCCTTGCGAGCGATGTTGCGCGGGTCGCGCGAGTACGGCTCGAGTGTGAACGGGTCGTGCACGAAGAAGTTCAGGTTCAGCGTCTTGGCCTGAGTGAACAAGTCGATATGCGCTGTGCCGGTATCGGGAAGCAGCAGCATGTCGGACTCGTGGATGGACTGGAACCCGCGGATCGAGGAGCCGTCGAACGCGAGGCCTTCCTCGAACACGCTCTCGTCGAAGAACGAAATCGGAATTGTGAAGTGCTGCATGATGCCTGGCAGGTCACAGAACCGGACGTCGACGAATTCGACGTTCTCATCCTTGGCCAGTTTGATGATGTCGTCGGCCGTTTTTTCGGACACCGAAGCGCTCTCCTTTTCTGCGAGCTTCGAACAACTGTTGGTCGATGATGAGCTTTCCGTTACGTGGCTGTAACGGGTCGCCCGGTCAGACGCTATGGACGCGGTGCCGCTTGAGTCAAACCTCGTGTTACGTCGACGTTACGTGGCGCCACGTTCTGCTCATGAGTCTGGCCAGAACTGACCTTATTGTGGGGTGATGACCCGCAGCAACCGCCCCCCGCGATCAGGCCATGAGTCTGGCGATTCGGATAAGTCGCAGGGGTATCCCGGCCAGTCGTTCGGCCTGCCCGAGCACGGGCCCGGCTCGCTGGCCGGCTTGGGCCGCCGGTTGGTGGCATTGATCGTCGACTGGTCGATTGCGTACGGCTTGGCACGTCTGACGGTCACCTTTGGTCTGATGACGAGCCAGCAGTTCCTCTACGGCAAGGCTGGAGCCGCCCTCGTGCTGGCGATCTGGCTGGTGCTCGGCGTGCTTGCCGTGCGGTTGTTCCAATTCACCCCAGGGCAATTCGCGCTGGGCCTGCGGGTCGCGTCGGTCGACGAGCGCCTGCTAGTCGGGTTGGGCCGGGCCACGGCCCGCGGCGCGCTGATCGCGTTCGTCATACCCGCGCTGTTCGTCGACGTCGACGGGCGAGGCATTCAGGACCGGGTGACCGGTACCGCCGTCGTGCGGCGCTGATTCGGCGCCGCTCCTCCTCAGGACCGCCTGCATCGTCGCGGCGCTGAGTCGCGTTCCTACAGCGGCGGCGGACGGTCCGCTGGACGCCGCGCATCTTGGCGCCGGCGGGCATCGGGCCCTTGGGCATCGCGGCGGTTCCGGCCCGCGAACCCAAGGCGCTCAGCCGCGACTCCAGCGAGTCCATCTGCTTGACGGTGATGTTGGACGGCAGCTTGGTGAGGTGGCGCTCCAGCTTGGCGAGCGGAACCTCGCCGTCGCCGTTGCCGACGATGATGTCGTAGATCGGGACATCGCCGACCAGGCGCGCGGTGCGCTTCTTCTCCTGGGCGAGTAGCGGTTTGACCCGGCCCGCTGAACCCTCGCCGACCAGGATCACGCCGGGCCGGCCGAGCACCCGGTGCACGGCGTCGAAATGCCCGGTGGCGGCCACGCCGGGGGTGACGCGCCACTTGCCGCGCAGGTTGTCCAGCGCCCAGGCCGCGGCCCCGGCCTGGCCTTCGGCCTTGCCGTAGACCGACTTCTGCGCGCGCCGGCCGAAGATGATGAACGCCGCCAGCGCGCCCAGGACGACACCCAGCACGGGCAGCGAGAACATCGACAATCCGCCGGACCACACGCCGATCGCCACGGAGATCCCGACGATCAGCAGGAACGCGCCGAGCATGTAGGGCAGCAGGCGCTTGTCCTCTTGGCGCTGAACGTTGAATGCCTGCCAGAGTTGGCTGCGGCGTTCTTTACTGGCGGCCTTGCGAGCGGCTTTCGCCTCGGCTCGGGCGGCCTTGCTCGGCTTGGCGCCGCGGGATTTGGCCATAATCGCCAAGAATACTTAAAGGCCGGCGTCAGCCCGGCTGCGCGGTGGGCGTCTCGTGCCGGCGTTGGTTGGCCTGCTGGTAGAGCCGGCCGGCGCGATACGACGATCGCACCAGCGGACCGGCCAGCACCCCGGCGAACCCGAGCTGCTCGGCGTACTCCGCGTACTCGACGAACTCCTCGGGGGTCACCCAGCGGTCGACCGGGTGATGCCGCGCCGTCGGGCGCAGGTACTGGGTGATGGTGACGATGTCGCAGCCGGCCTCGTGCAGATCGACCAGCGCCGCACGCACCTCGTCGGGTGTCTCGCCCATGCCGAGGATGAGGTTGCTCTTGGTGACCAGCCCGAAGTCGCGCGCCGCGGTCAGCACACCGAGGCTGCGCTGATAGGAGAACGCCGGACGAATGCGCTTGAAGATGCGCGGAACGGTTTCGAGGTTGTGGGCCAACACTTCTGGCCGAGCTTCGAAGACCTCCCGCAGCTGATCGGCGTCACCGTTGAAGTCGGGGATCAGCAACTCCACCCCGGTGGACGGGTTGAGCTGATTGATGGCGCGCACGGTCTCGGCGTACAGCCAGGCGCCGCCGTCGGGCAGGTCGTCGCGGGCGACACCGGTGACCGTGGAGTACCGCAGGCTCATCGCCTGCACGCTCTCGGCGACCCGCCGCGGTTCGTCGCGGTCCAGCGGCGCGGGCTTACCGGTGTCGATCTGGCAGAAGTCGCAGCGGCGGCTGCACACCTCGCCGCCGATCAGGAAGGTGGCCTCGCGGTCCTCCCAGCACTCGTAGATGTTGGGGCAGCCGGCTTCCTCGCACACCGTGTGCAGACCCTCGCGGCGGACCAGCTTCTTCAGCTCGGTGTACTCGGGCCCCATCCGCAGCCGCGTCTTGATCCACGGCGGCTTTCGCTCGATCGGGGTCTCCGCATTGCGCACTTCCAGGCGCAGAAGTTTCCGACCTTCGGGGGCAACGGTCACGAAGACGATGCTACGCGGGCGGCGGTGTGCTAGCCCTCCGGCGAGGACGCCCGCGCAGCGGCGGGCTCAGGTGCCGGACCAGTCGTCAAATGGACTGCCAGCCGACCGTCCAAGGCGTCGCACACCGCGTCGGCGACCGCCGCGCGGACGTCATCGACCCCGACCCGGTGGCCCAGTTCGGCCGACAGCGACGTCACGCCGGCGTCGGTGATGCCGCACGGAATGATCGTCGCGAACGCGTCGAGGTCGCAGTCGCAGTTGAGCGCGAAGCCGTGCAGCGTGGTTGCCCGCGATACCCGCACGCCGATGGCGGCGACTTTGCGCGCCGGGCGCCCGTTGCCGGCCGGCAGCCACACGCCGGAGCGGCCGTCGATGCGTCCGACCTGCAGGCCCACGTCGGTGCAGACCTTGATCAAGGCTTCTTCGATGCGCCGGACGTAATTGACCACGTCGAGCGGCTCGGCCAGCCCGATGATCGGATAGCCGACGAGCTGGCCCGGCCCATGCCAGGTGATCTTGCCGCCGCGGTCGGTATCGACGACCGGGATGTCGTCGGTCGGCCGCTCGTCGGCGGCGGTGCGCCGTCCCGCGGTGTAGACCGACGGGTGTTCGAGTAGCAGCAACGTGTCGGTGCCCCCGGCCGCTCGGGCGTCGGCCAGTTCCTGCTGCAACTGCCAGGCGACGCGATAGTCGACGGTGTCCATCTGACGGATGTCGATGGACACCTTGCTCGAGCGGATGGAACTCACAATTCCGACGCTACAACGCGAACCTGGCGACCATCTGGCAGGCGCTAGGCGACGTCTCGCGTCGCGGTGGCGTAGCGCAGTGCCTCACCGACAGTGTTGTGGTGGAACTCGAACCCGGCCCGCTCCAAGACGCCTGGAATGGCGCGTTGGCCGCTCAGCAGCGTCTCGTCGGCGAACTCGCCGAGCGTGGCGCGGATTGCGAAGCCGGGCACCATCAGCGGGGTGGGCCGGTTGACCGCCCGGCCCAGTGCCGCGGTGAATTCGGCGTTGGTGACCGGCGCCGGGCCGGTGAGGTTCACCGGTCCGGACAATCGCTCGTCGGAGATCGCGAACTGCAGAGCCCGGACGGTGTCCTCCAAGCTGATCCAGGACATGTACTGGCGTCCGCTGCCCAGTCGGACGCCGAGGCCCACCGAGAACAGCGGTCGCAACTGGCGCAGCGCACCGCCCGCGGCGGCCAGCACGACTCCGGTGCGGGCCAGTACCACCCGCGCGCCGGCGTCCCGCGCGGGCGCGGTGACCGCTTCCCAGTCCGTGCACAGTTGGGCCAGGAAACCCTTTCCCGCCGAAGCGGTTTCGTCGACCGCGTGATCCTTGGTGTTGCCGTAATAGCCGACCGCGCTGGCGTTGATGAGCACGCCGACGCCGGCGTCGGCGACCGCGGTGGACAACACCTCGGTCGGGGTGATGCGGCTGTCGCGCAGGTTCTGCTTGAACGCTCCCGACCAGCGACGCCGGCCGATGTTGATGCCGCACATGTTCACCACGGCGTCGACGCCGCTCAGTGCCCCGGCGTCGAGTTCACCGCTGTCGGGATCCCAGTGCAGTTCGCCGGCATTGGCCGGTGCCCGGCGCACGATGCGCAAAACCTGGTAGTCCGCGGTGCGCAGCGCGGTGACCAGCGCCGAACCGATAAGGCCGGACGAGCCTGCGATCGCGACGGTAGTGGTCACGAGTCGAGCCCTCCTAGCGGCCTCAGAGACCTAAGTCGGCCTCGAAAGCGCCTTCTTCGAGCCGATGCCTGATGGTGGTCAGGAATCGTCCGGCGTCGGCGCCGTCGATCAACCGGTGGTCGTAGGTCAGCGGCAGGTAGCAGATGGACCGCACGCCGATCGATTCGTTGCCGGTCTCGTCGACGACGACCCGGGGGCGTTTGACGATCGCCCCGGTGCCCAGCATCGCCGCCTGCGGCGGCACCAGGATCGGCGTGTCGAACAGCGCGCCCTGGCTGCCGATGTTGGTGATGGTGAAGGTGCCACCGGACAGCTCGTCGGGCCTGAGGTCGCCCGAGCGGGCGCGTGCGGCGATGTCGGCGATGGCGCGCGCCAGTCCGGCCAGCGACAGGTCGCCGGCGTTGTGGATGACGGGGGACAGCAGACCCTGCTCGGTGTCGACCGCGAAGCCGAGATGCTCGGCGTCGTAGTAGGTGATCTCCTTGGTGTCCTCGTTGTAGCTGGCGTTGATGTTCGGGTGCACCTTGAGCGCGTCGATCGCGGCGCGCGCGATGAACGGCAGGAAGGTCAGGTTCACGCCCTCGCGTTCGGCGAACGCCGCTTTGGCCCGGTGGCGCAGCGCGACGATGCGGGTCATGTCGACCTCGTGGGTCTGCGTGAGCTGCGCGGTCGCCTGCAGCGACTCCCGCGTCTTTTTCGCGGTGATCTGGCGGATCCGGCTGGCCTTCTGGGTCGTTCCGCGCAGGTGTGCCAGCGCGGGTGCGGGTGCCGGGGCGCTTGGCTTGGCGGGCGGCCGGGGCTTGCGCGGCGCGGGCGGCTGGGCTGCCGGCGCCTTTGCGGCCTGTTCTTTCTGGGCCCTCTGTTCAGCGGCGGCCAGCACATCCTGCTTGCGGATGCGTCCGCCGACCCCGGTTCCGTTCAGCGAGCCGAGGTCAATGTTGTTCTCGGCGGCCAGTTTTCGCACCAGGGGAGTGACGTACGGGCGTGCCGTCGCCCGACGGCGCGGCCGCGGCGGCCGGCTCTGCTGCGGGTGCGGCCGGCGGCGCGGGTGCGCGCTGGCGCGGTGCGGCGGCGCGGGCGGCGCTGGTGGCGCGGGAGGCGCGGGCGGCGGCGGCGGAGCAGGCTGCGGCTGGCGGCGCGGGAGCGGCTGGTGCGGGTGCGGGTGCCGCGGTGGTGGCGCCGGTGCCGATCCGGGCCAATTCGCCGCCGACCGAGACGGTGACGTCTTCCTCGGCGGTGATGCTGATCAGCGTGCCCGCCACCGGTGACGGGATCTCGGTGTCGACCTTGTCGGTGGAGACCTCGACCAGCGGCTCGTCGACCTCGACGGCGTCGCCGACCTTCTTCAGCCAGCGGGTGACCGTGCCTTCGGTGACGGACTCGCCGAGTTCGGGCATCAGCACCGGCTTGGAGTCTCCGCTCGCGCCTTGGTCGCTGGCTGCCGGCGCGGCGGGGGCGGCCGTGCGCGGCCGCGGGCTGCGGTTCCGGTGCGGCTGCGGCTCGGGCTCCGGCTGCGGTTCCGGTGCCGCCTGCGCGGTGGGTTGTTCGCTGGGCTGCTCGTCGCCGCCCGGGGTGCCCTCCGACGCGTCGCCGATCACGGCCAGCTCGCCACCGACTTCGACGGTGTCGTCTTCGTGGGCGACGATCTTGGTCAGCACTCCCGCTGCGGGCGAGGGGATCTCGGTGTCGACCTTGTCGGTGGACACTTCCAGCAGCGGCTCGTCGAGCTCGACGGTGTCGCCTTCTTGCTTCAGCCAGCGGGTGACAGTTCCCTCGGTCACGCTTTCACCGAGTGCCGGCATCTGCACTGAGAAGGCCATCTGAAGTCGACTCCTCGATTGATCGGTCGGTGGGCGCGGGTTGACCTCTGGCTTACCACAGCGCGGTATACCGAAGCTGGACCCGTGATTACCGAAACCATCCTGTCACTGCGGCGAGGTCCGCACACAACCAGGGCAAGCTGGTGACGTCTGAATTTCGGCCGTGCGCGTGGGCGGCGGTGAAATGACGCTGCGCCGCGTCGGTGTGAGCCATGTCTCTTTCATGCCCGGTCGCGCTGCAATTCACGCAGCTACGCGCATGGCGGGACGTCCAACTTATTGGACTTTAATTCCATTCAGGCGGATACGTTGTTGTTTCAGAAACCCGAAATAATCGGCATTTAACGCGTTTGGCATTCCGGAAAGCCGAAAACTTGGATATCTTGTTTCGCGTGTATCCCGATGACAGCGGCAAAGAACTTGCGACCGTGCTCTCCTACCTGGCAGGTCGTTCCCTGAGCAGGGAAGAGATCTGGACGGCGATGGAGCTCCCGCGTTCCACTTATTACGACCAGTTGGACAAGGGAACCCTGATCACCGCCGACAACTTGCGGGTCGCGGCGGCCAACCTCGGCATCAATCGCGCCGAGCTGCTGACGCGCTACCGGTTCATCGAGCCGGAAGAGGTCACCGCGCTGGCCGAAGAGATCCGCGGCGGCATGCAGATGCATGCCGTGGCGGGCGGCGGCGCGTGTCAAGACCCTTCAGCAACCGACGAAGATCGCGGAGTGGCGGCCACGCTCCGACGCGCCGCCGCTGTAAATCCCTAAGCTCCGTACGAGGTATTGCTGTGGCTCTTAGCGTTCTCATCTTCATCACCCTCGCGTCCATCGGGTGGAGCCTGTGGATCAGGCGGGTCACCTGGCACTGCCGGTGGGAAGTCGCCGCGACGTTCAACATCGCCCTGCAGGGGGCTGCGGTGGCGCTGATGTCGCCGCTGGCCGCCAACACCATCGGCGTCGCCTTGCATGACCTCACCGGTGTGTGGAATCTGCAGAACTATCTCGGGCACGACTGCTACGTCGTCGCGGCGTCGGCGATCGTCTACAACGCGCTCGGCCGGATTGCCGACGATCACGCGCTGCAGACGGCGTTCAAGCAATACGTCGAACGTCCGGCCACGCTGTGCATTCCGCTGTTGCTGGCGACGTTCTCGCTGAGCCGCGGCAGCAAGACCTACGCGCGCGACTTCTTCGCGCTGCCCACCGACTTCTGGTTGAGCGTCTACTGGATTCTGTTGTGCGGCACCCTGATCTATCTGCTCGCGTTCGGCTTCCGCGCGCTGCTGGTGTTACGCCAAGACCCCCGGTCGACGCACATCGCCAACCTCTATCTGTTCGCATGTGCCAGCGGGATCGCCGCCTGCGCGGTCCGGATCATCACGGCGCTGGTGCCGGCGATCCAGGGCCGCGGTAGACTCGGCCCTGGTCTGGTTCTTCGCCTGCACATGCGGGGCCGGTTTCGCGCTGACTTCCGCGCAATCCTGGCGGCAGAAGGTCAAGTGGTTCCAGCGGCAGTGATCCCCGGCTGACGCTCGCAGCTAGCCGTTGGCGGCGATGTCCTCCAGCACCGCGAACATGGTGCGAGTCGGTACACCCGTGCCGCCCTTGGGCGTGTAACCCCAAGGGCCACCAGTGTTGTAGGCCGGCGCAGCGACGTCGATGTGCGCCCAGTTGACTCCGTCGGCGACGAACTCGCGTAAGAACACGCCGGCCACCAGCATCCCGGCAAACCGCTGTCCGCTGATGTTGGCCAGGTCGGCCACCGTCGACTTCAGATCGTCCTTCAGCTCGTCCGGTAATGGCATCGGCCAACCGTTCTCGCCGATTCGCTGCGAGATCGCGGCCACCCGGTCGCGGAACTCGTCGCTGCCCATCACCCCGGGCGTGCGTGCGCCGAGTGCCACCGTCTGCGCGCCGGTCAGCGTCGACGTCTCGATCAGATAGTCCGGGTTGTCCTCGCACGCACGCACGATCGCGTCGGCCAGGATCAGCCGCCCCTCGGCGTCGGTGTTGAGCACCTCGACGGTCGTTCCGCCGTATTGAGTCAGCACGTCCCCGGGGCGCTGAGCCGTTGCCGACGGCATGTTCTCGGCCATCGGCACGGTGGCGATCACGTCGATCGGAAGTTCCAGCTGCGCGGCCAGTGTCACGGTCGCGATCACCGCTGCGGCCCCGCCCATGTCGGAGGTCATGTGGTGCATCGACGCCGCGGGCTTGATCGAGATGCCGCCGGTGTCGAAGGTGATGCCCTTGCCGACCAGCGCGACCTTCTTGGCCTGCTTTGGCTTTTTGGCCAACCGCGATCCGCGATGGGACAGCCGTACCAACCGCGGCAGCCGCGACGATCCCTGGCCGACGCCGATGATGCCGCCGTAGCCGTTCTTCTGCAGGGCCTTGTCGTCGAGAACTTCGACCTCGAGTCCGACCGACTCGCCCAATGCCTTTGCGCGGCTGGCGAATTCGGCGGGAAAGAGATGACTGGGCGGGGTGTTGATGAAGTCGCGCGCGGTGGCGACGGCGGTGGCGACCGCGGTGGCGTGAGTGGCCTGCGCCTTGGCGGCCTTGTCGGTGGACAGCACCGTGATCGTGCGCAGACCCGGATCCTTCGGTGCCGTCTTGTCGGTGCGGAACGCGGTGAAGCGGTAGCTGCCCAGAACCAACCCTTCGACCGCGGCCTCCAGCACCCCGGCGCCGGGCAACGCGCCCAGCGTGGTGATCGCGGCTTCGGCGCCACCCAGTGACCGCGCCGCCGTGCCGGCCGCACGTCGAATCAGATCCGCCGGAAACTCGTCGCGCTGCTTGCCCAACCCGACCGTGAGCACACTCGCCACCGGCAGCGACTTCACCACCAGCCGGTGCACCTGCTCGCCGGCACCGGTGGCGTTCAGAGCCCGCAAGCCGTCCTCGATTTCGGTGACCGCCTCTTTCGGCAGGAACGCATCGGCAGCGGCGACGACGGCACCCGGCTCGTCGTTGACGTCCTCGGGACCCGACGACACCACCGGGACGATCAACACCGCCGACTTGACGCCGCGGCGCGGCAGCGAGGATGCGACGGACGACGGCGGGGGCAAGGTAACCGGGTTGGGTGCTCACGAATGTCAACCCTAACGATCGATGGATCAGGTTGCCCGCCGGCGATGCGAAGGCCGCGCCGCGGCCCGTGTCTTGGCCCTGTTCAAGCGGCCGGTGCGGCTACTATTTCGCCGATGCCGACGGGACAAATTGCCGATTCCTGCGTGCTGTGGACCGGCTTCGACATATCGATCGTGGCGAGGAACTACGCGCAGTTGGCCGGTGTCCTCGCCGGCTTTGCGTTCGTCGTCATCAACCTCGTGCTCGACCGCGGTTATCGACGCCGCGGCGACGGCAAACCGCGCGGAGCGATCGAGGTCGAACACGAGACGTTGACGGGCGTCGCGCTGATGAACGCGTTTCTCGGGCTGTTCCTGTCGGCCATCCAGTACAGCCTGCTGGCCGGTGAGAATGGCTGCGCGCTCACCGGTGGCCGGGCCTCGTCGGCGGAATTGCTCGGTGGCATTTCCTTTGTGGCGTCGGTCTACATGCTGCTGTACGCCGTCGTGCAGTTCGTGTCGGGTTCGGCCGAGACGCTCGCCAAACACTGCGTATTCATTGTCGCGGTGCTGGTTCCGCCGATCGGGGTGTTCTTCATCGAGGCGACGCTGTCGGACCTGGCCCTTGCTCTTGCCGACCCGAAATCGCGCCAGCCGCTCGAGCCGTTGTGGAGTGACGCCAACGACCTGTCGGTGCCGATCGCGCTGGCTGTGCTCGTGGTGTGCGCGACGGTGTGGCGGATCGGACGCAGCACGCGGATTGCGGAATCGGCGTCGAGCGCCCGGGTGCAGAAGTTCCGGACAGGCCTGCCGTACGTCACCGTGGTCGTGGTGGTCTCCGTGGTCGTGCGGGCCGTCACGGCGCTACCGGTACGAAACCCCGCCGCACATCTGGCTCCGGCCGAAGCGTGGCTGTGGGTAGGGGTTTTCGCGGCCCTGCTGGTGGCCCAGAGCGCGGCGCTGTCGTTGCAGACCGGTGTCGAGGTCGCTTACGTCGAGCCGGCTCAGCCGCCGGCGCGGACGAGCTCGTAGGCGATCACCGGGGCGTCGAAACCCTTGAGCTGCAACGGCTCTTGAGCGACGGCCGGCCAATCCGGTAGTTGTTCGTACAGTTCGGCCGCGGCCAGGACCTGCCCCGGCGCCGCGGCGGCCACCAGCCGGGCGGCCAGGTTGACCGCGTTGCCGAAGTAGTCACCGCTCATGGCCAGAATCTCGCCGTAGCCGAGCCCGGCGCGGACCTGGATTCCCGCCTCGCGCGCCCGGGGATGGTCGACGAGGTCGAGCGCGATGTTCGCCAGCCGCGCCGGATCTGAGCTCACCCACATCACGGCGTCGCCGAGGAATTTCACCACCCGCCCGCCGTGGGCGTGCACGACATCGCTGGCGGTGTCGCCGAACTCGGTGAGCGTCGCCGACAACTCGGCGGGTGTCAGCGTCTGGGTCAGCGCCGTGAAGCCGGACAGATCGACGAAACCGACGCCGCACACCAGGCCCGCCGACGGCCCGCTGTTGTCACGCCCTCGATGAAGGTTCGCGTGCTGACCAGATGGTGGCGGTGGATCGACGTCGATCATCGCCCCGAGGCGGGGGACGAACTCGGCGACGTCCCGGTAGGCCTGCGCGGTGGCAAGTTCGTCGCCGGTGTCGCCGAGCCACAGCCTGGGGGTGCTGGTCCGGATCATCGACGAGACGGCCTCGGCCAGCCGGGCAACCGACGCGCCGAGCACCCGCAGGTAACCGTCCGCGGCGTCGTCGCCCATCTGCGTCCTCATCGCCATCCAGGTCGCCAGGCCGTCGACGTCGGCCTGACTCAGCATCGGCGTGTCCACGTCGTCGACGGTCAGGCCGAGCATGGACCAGGCGTATTCGACGTCCTGCACCGTCACGCCGATCGACTCCGCGGCCGTTCGCAGGCGTGAAGGTCTGCGGACCGGACCGCAGCAGGACGTCACCGGCCAGCCCGAACAGCCGGCCGCGGCGCTCGGCCTCGGCCATGTCGTCGACGGTGAAGCCGAGGCCCGCCAGGTATTCCAGCAGGCCGGACCGCGCGCGTGGATCAGCGATTCCGGCGGCCTGCATGGCCTCGAAGTCCAGGGAATCGACCACCGGCCAAGTGTGCCAGTCCGCCCGGCGACGATGTCCTCCGCCTAGCGGAGGGGGAGGAGGCGGGCAGTCAGCGGAGGCTCGCATTAGGGTGAAATGTCTATGAGTGACTTGTTGCAGGGACCCCTGGCGGACCGTCATCGCGAACTGGGGGCGACGTTCGCCGAGTTCGGCGGATGGCTGATGCCCGTCTCGTACGCCGGCACCGTCGCCGAGCACACCGCTACCCGCAACGCGGTGGGCCTGTTCGACGTCAGCCACCTGGGCAAGGCGTTGGTTCGCGGTCCCGGCGCCGCGCAGTTCGTCAACTCCGCGCTCACCAACGACCTCGATCGCATTCAGCCGGGCAAGGCGCAATACACGTTGTGCTGCAACGAGTCTGGCGGCGTCATCGACGACCTGATCGCCTACTATGTCGGACCGGACGAGATCTTCCTGGTACCCAATGCCGCCAACACCGCCGCCGTGGTCGCCGCACTGAAAGACGCCGCACCCGCGGAGCTGACCATCACCGACGAGCACCGGTCCTACGCGGTGCTGGCCGTGCAAGGCCCGCGCTCGACGGACGTGCTCACCGAACTGGGCCTGCCCACCGACATGGACTACATGGGCTACGCCGACGCCACCTTGGCGGGCGTGCCGGTGCGGGTATGCCGCAGCGGCTACACCGGCGAGCACGGCTACGAGCTGCTGCCGCCCTGGGATTCTGCCGGGGTGGTGTTCGACGCGCTGCTCGCCGGGGTGACGCGGGCCGACGGGCAGTTGGCCGGCCTCGGGGCGCGCGACACGTTGCGCACCGAGATGGGTTATCCGCTGCACGGTCACGAACTCTCGGCCGACATCTCGCCGCTGCAGGCCCGCTGCGGCTGGGCGATCGGCTGGAAAAAGGATGCGTTCTTCGGTCGTGACGCTCTGCTGGCCGAGAAGCAAGCGGGCCCGCCACGGCTGCTGCGCGGCCTGCGGGCGGTGGGTCGCGGTGTGCTTCGGCCCGACCTGAATGTCCTCGACGGCGACGCCGGCGTCGGCGTCACCACGTCGGGCACGTTCTCCCCGACGCTGAAAATCGGTATCGCGCTGGCGCTCATCGACGTTGACGCGGGAATCGAGGACGGCCAGCACGTCACCGTCGACGTTCGCGGCCGCGGCATCGAGTGCGAAGTCGTGAAGCCGCCGTTCGTCGAACGCAAAAACCCGCTAGCGCGCCGGTTATACAATTTCGCACATGACTAGCGACGTGCTCGAGTTCACGGTGTCACCCGCCGCAAACCCGATCACCGACGACGCGCGGCACGCGATCCTCGCCGACCCCGGATTCGGCAAGTACCACACCGACCACATGGTGTCGATCGACTACACCGAAGACCAGGGTTGGCACGACGCGCGGGTCACCGCGTACGGGCCGATCGAATTGGACCCGTCGGCGATCGTGCTGCACTACGCGCAGGAGATCTTCGAGGGACTCAAGGCGTATCGCTGGGCCGACGGGTCGATCGTGTCGTTTCGCGCCGAAGCCAACGCCGCGCGGCTGCGGACCTCGGCGCAACGGATCGCGATTCCCGAGCTGCCCGACGAGCTGTTCCTCGAATCGCTGCGGCAACTCATCGCCGTTGACAATCACTGGGTGCCGCCGGCCGGCGGCGAGGAGTCGCTGTACCTGCGCCCGTTCGTCTTCGCCACCGAGCCCGGCTTGGGTGTGCGCCCGGCCAAGCAGTACCGCTACATGGTGATCGGCTCGCCGGCGGGAGCGTACTTCAAGAACGGCATCAAGCCGGTAACCGTCTGGGTGTCAACGGATTACGTGCGGGCCAGCCCGGGTGGCACCGGTGCGGCGAAGTTCGGCGGCAACTACGCCGCGTCGCTGGTCGCCCAGGCCGAAGCCGCCGAAAAAGGATGCGAACAGGTGGTGTGGCTGGACGCCGTCGAGCGCCGCTACATCGAAGAGATGGGTGGGATGAACCTGTTCTTCGTGTTCGGAAGTGGCGGGTCGGCCCGCTTGGTCACCCCGGAGCTGTCCGGTTCTCTGCTGCCAGGTATCACTCGAGACTCGTTGCTGCAGTTGGCGACTGACGCAGGATTCGCCATCGAGGAACGTAAGATCGATATGGACGAGTGGGAGAAGAAGGCCGCCGCCGGCGAGATCACCGAGGTGTTCGCCTGCGGCACCGCCGCGGTGATCACACCCGTGTCCCAGGTGAAGTACGGGACGAGCGAATTCACCATCGGTGACGGCGAGTCCGGCGAGGTGACGATGGCGCTGCGGGACACGCTCACCGGGATCCAGCGCGGCACGTTCGCCGACACCCACGGCTGGATGTCACGACTGGGCTGAGTCAGGCCCGCACTGCCAGCACGACAGCGCTGACCGTCGTCGCCAATTCGATTGTGGCGCCCAGCACGTCGCCGCTGACGCCGCCGAACCTGCGGACGCAGTGCCGGACCAGCAGCATGGACAGCGTCAGCGCAACCAGCACCGCGACCGGGCCGTGCCAGGGGCGGCCACCCGCCACCGAGGAAGCCGCCAGCAGCGCAACAATCCAGGCCGCGGCGATCAGTGCAGGCTGGCTGCCGACGACTGCCGCGCCCAGCCTGCTGCCGGGCGCGGCAGGCAAGCCCCGGCGACAGGCCAGCACCGCCGCCACCCGGCCGGCGCACACCGAAACCACGATCTCGGCTGGGCGCAGCGTCGAAAACGCCAGTCCCTGAACGACAATCACCACGGCGATGATGGCCACACCGAACGGCCCGGTCGACCCATCGCGCATCACCTCAGCGCGCGCGTTCAGGCGGTCCGTAACAGCCCAGCCCGTCGGCGGTGTCCGCCACGCCGTCGATGTGCAAACCGCGGGTCACCGCCAGCAGTGTGGCCACTCCGAGCAGTCCGGCCAGCGGGCTGGCCGGGCCGAACGCCCAACAACCCGCCCACGTCACCGCGGCGACCAGTACACCGAGCGCTGCGCCAACGACCGGTAGCGCGGTCATCGCGCCACGGCCGAAAGGCCGGTCCGGCCTGACCGGCATCGGGACGATGGTTTCGAACGCGAAAGCCGCTGCCAGCGACCTGATCACGATGGCGAAGGGCGGTCGGTGACGTTGGCGTCGGCGAATGTCGCCATCGACGCGCAGGTGGCCACCGCGGCCCGCAGCACGGGCAAAGCCACCGCGGCCCCGCTGCCCTCGCCGAGTCGCATCCGCAGGTCGACGATCGGATCCAGGCCGAGTCGGGCGAGCGCGAGCGCATGTGCGGGCTCGGTCGACTTGTGGCCGGCCTGCCACCACAGCCGGGCGCCGGGCGCCAGTTGCTCGGCGATCAACGCGGCAGCCGTCACGACCATGCCGTCCAGCAGCACGGGGGTGCGCCGCACCGCGGCCTGCGCGCAAAAACCGGCGATACCGGCCAAATCGGCTCCGCCGCAGCACTGCAGCGTGGCAACCGGATTGGCCAACACATGCTCGGCCCGGAACAACGCGTCGCGCACCGCCGCGGTTTTGCGGGCCCACCCGGCGTCGTCGATCCCGGTCCCGTAGCCGACTGCGGCGACCGGCTCGACGCCCGTCAGCGCCGCCACTATAACTGTTGCCGCGGTGGTGTTTCCGATACCCATGTCGCCGGCGATCAGCAGGTCGGCGCCCGAGTCGACCTCCTGGTCGGCGATCTGGCGGCCGGCGTCGATCGCGTCGCGGGCTTCCTGCTCGGTGAGCGCATCCTCCACCGCGATGTCGCCGCTGCTTCGTCGTACCTTGTGCGCGCCGATCTGCGGGGACAGCGACTCGGCGTCCACGGCGAGGTCGACGACGCGCACGCTCGCCCCGGCGATGTCGGCCAGCGCGTTGATCGCCGCGCCGCCGGCGGCGATGTTGGCGACCATCTGTGCGGTGACCTCGGGGGGATAGGCCGACACCCCGGATCGTGGCGACGCCGTGGTCGCCGGCGAACACCACGATCCTGGCGCGCTCGAATTGCGTTGGCGGACATTGTCCTTGGCACGACGACACCCAGACCGACAGGTCTTCCAGCCGGCCCAGCGCGCCGCGCGGTTTGGTCAGGGTGTCCTGTCGGGCGCGGGCGGCGGCCGCGGCATTCGTGTCGGGTGGAGTCACCGGCGCGAACATCGTCATGTCCCGGGCTGCTTGATCGGCAGCGGATGGCCGGCCACCACCAGCACCACTCGCTCGCACAGCGCGCCCAGTCGCTGATTGAGGGCGCCCAGCTCGTCGGTGAACCGCCGCGCCGACGCGGTGGCGCCACGGACGGTCAGCCCGACCTCCGGGCTGACCAGCACCAGCGGCGCACTGAACTCCGCTACGGCGGTGGTCAGTTCGTCGATGTCGGCCGATATGCATCCGCCTTCCCAGGCCTGGTGCCGATCCAGCGCGGCCGTCAGCCAGCCGCCGATGTCGTCGACCAGCGTCGGCGTGTTCGGAGATCGCCGCAATTGCGCTGCGACATCGTCGGTTTCGACCGTGGACCAGTGCGGTGGCCGGCGATCGCGATGCGCGTCGACGCGCTGCCGCCACGCCGGATCGGAGTCGGCCAGCTGTCCGGTGGCCAGGTAGTGAACCGGCTGGTCTGTCTCCAGCGACTCGGTCAGCAGCAAACTCCGCCCACCGCGATTTTCCTGACCTGACTCCGCCGAGCACCAGGGTTCGCACCGTGGATCAAGGCCTAATCGACATTGGCGCCGTGCTTGACTTGGGGTCGCGGAGCCCGCATCCGGCGCATCTGCGAGGCCCGGCTGGTCGCGTAAAGACCTAATTTCCAACGACTTTCGGTGTCTTCGGGAAACTTCTCGTCGACCCTTCGGGCGACCTTGCGACCGAGGATCAGCCCGTCGAGCGCCATCGCGGCCATCAGCAACAGCATCGCCGGAGAAACGTAGAACTGAAGTTGCGGCACGGCGAACATGAAGAACATCAGCCCTAGGGCGGACGGCATGAACAGTCCGAGCACATTGCGCCGGGCGTCGACGATGTCGCGCACATACCGGCGCACTGGTCCCTGATCGCGCGACAGTAGATACCGTTCGTCGCCGTTCATCATGCGCTCGCGCCGTTCGGTCGACTGAGCGCGTCGCAAGGAGCTCTGCTCTTTGCGTTCCTCACGACTGAGCTTGGGCCCGCCGATCGACTTTTCGCCGGGCCCGCGCCTCCGAAGAAGTCATCGGCGCCGGCGCGACCGGACCCCTGCGTCCGGCGTCGCGTCGCGGTGTGGGCCGTCCCTTCGGCGCGGTGGTCTGCTGCGCGCGCGATGCGGCCGCCTCGACGGCGTCCGGCCGAGATCGCAGGCGTCGCCCCCGTCGCCGGTCGCGCCCTCGTCCTTCTTACGGCCCAGCAGCTTCACGCCCGCCAGGTTACTTCGCGCCCGACCCGTCTGGAAAATGGCGGGGTTCGGGTATCGCCGATGACCAGTCCTACTGTTGCTCAGATGAGTGGGTCGGCACACCCCGCGCCCGCTCTAAGACTGCTCATCGCTCCCGACAGCTTCGGCGACAGCCTGACCGCGGTCCAGGCAGCCGCCGCCATCGCGGCGGGCTGGAACCGGTCCCGGCCCGGCGACCGCATCACCGTCGCGCCGCAGTCCGACGGCGGACCGGGGTTTGTCGATGTGCTGGCCGGCCGGTTGGGGGAGCGGCGGCAGCTTAGGTGCGTGGCCCGCTGAGCGACGACGTGAGCGCCGAGTGGGTGCTGGACGCGGCATCCCGCACCGCCTACCTGGAGTGCGCGCAGGCGTGTGGGCTGGCGCGCTCGGTGGCCCGCCGACGCCGCAGACCGCGCTCGCGGCGCAAAGCCGAGGAGTTGGCCAGCTCATCGCCGCGGCGCTGGACGCGGGTGCGACCCGCATCGTGGTCGGCTTGGGCGGCTCCGCCTGCACCGACGGTGGCCGCGGGCTGATCGAAGAACTCGGTGGCCTGCACGCCGCCGCGGCGACGTCTTGCCGGGGTGGAGCTGATCGCGGCCTGTGACGTGGAATACCCGCTGGTGGGGCCGTGGGGCGCGGCCCGGGTGTTCGGCCCGCAGAAGGGTGCGGATCCGGCCACGGTGGCCGCGCTCGAAGACCGCCTGGAGCGGTGGGCCGGTCGAGCTCGACGCGGCGGCCGGACGGCCGGTCAGCGCGGAATCCGGGGCCGGGGCCGCCGGCGGGATCGGCGCGGCGCTGCTCACCTGGGCGGCCGGTGCGAGTCGGGCGCGTCGATCGTCGCCGAGCACACCGGTCTGGCCGCCGACCTTGCCGCCGCCGACCTGGTGATCACCGGGGAGGGAAAGTTCGACGAGCAATCGCTGCGCGGCAAGGTGGTCGGCGCGCTGGCTGCGGCGGCGCGACCGTCGCAGGTGCCGGTGCGTGGTACTGGCCGGGCAGGTCATGCTGGACGAGCAGACATTCCAGTCCGCGGGCATTTTGGGGGCCGCTTCGGTTTCCGATCACGCCGGTTCGGTGCGGCTGGCCACTGGCCGATGCCGCCAACCAGCTGATGGGATTGGCCGCCGACGTCGCGGCACGACTCGGGAATAGCGGCACGACAAGGTACCTTTGAGGAGGTGGGTTAATCGCTGAGAGAACCCATCCAGGACATAGTACTTACAGGGAGAAGCAATGACTGTTCAGGACGAGTCAACCGCCACCACGACCCACGGCGCGATCTTGACCGACGCCGCGGCAGCCAAGGCTAAGGCGCTGCTGGACCAGGAGGGGCGCGACGACCTGTCGCTGCGTATCGCGGTCCAGCCCGGGGGATGTGCCGGCCTGCGCTACAACCTGTTCTTCGACGACCGCGCCCTCGACGGTGACCTCACCGCCGACTTCGGCGGCGTGAAGTTGACCGTCGACCGGATGAGTGCGCCGTATATCCAGGGCGCTTCGATCGACTTCGTCGACACCATCGAGAAGCAGGGCTTCACCATCGACAACCCGAACGCCACCGGCTCCTGCGCCTGCGGCGACTCTTTCAACTGACGTTTCAGTACAGTCCGGCGCTGTGCAGCACGTAGGAGCACACCAGAATCTGGTTGTGCTGGCTCAGTAGCTGCGCGACGCCCTGCACTTCGCTTCGAGTGCTGCTGCCGGTCGCCGGCTGGACGCGCATGCTGAACAACACCTGGGCCTGGTAGTCCGACCAGTAGACGATCTTGTCGATCGATGTCACCCGCGCCTCGGAGAACTGCTTGCGGAACGCGTCGCTGCTGAGTTTGGCCACCGCCTGATCGGATCGGCGGTCCCGCACGGCGTCGTAGATGCCGCATAACGCATCGCGGGCGATGGCTTCGGTATCGCGGTGCTCGCAGCGCGTCCAGATAGCTCTGGATCGCCGACGTGGCCGTCGCATCGGAGAACGCTCCGGCGGCGGCCGCCGGAGCGCGGTGCGGGGCGTACAGGATCGCCGCGGCCACCGCGGCGATCACCAGCAGCGCCACCACGCCGCCGATCAGCAGCCCTCGGCGCCGGGGCTTCGGGTAGGGCAACGGCGGCGGCAACCGCCCCGGATAGACCGCTCCCGGAGGTGAACGGCGGGAACCCCGGCGGAGCCGGAAGGGGCTCGCTGGGATGGGTGTCGGCGAACGGCGGTCCGTCGGAGCCCAACTGGTGGTCCGACGAGTACGGACCGGGCATAGACGGGTCTCCTCGGATCGCAAGGCAGCACGGCGATGTTCGTTTCCGGAGGCTAGCGGCCGTCGGCCCGCGCTGCAGAGGCCACCATAGCCACAGGTAGGCTGAGCTAGCCGAATTTTGGACTTGAAGGGGTGGAATTTCGTGACGATCGCGGTAACCGGTTCTATTGCCACTGACAATTTGATGCGGTTCCCGGGTCGGTTCTCCGAACACCTGCTGGCCGAGCACCTGGAGAAGGTGTCGCTGAGCTTCCTGGTCGACGACCTGGTGATCCACCGCGGCGGCGTCGCCGGAAACATCGCCTTCGCCATCGGCGTGCTCGGTGGCGACGTGGCTCTGGTCGGGGCCGCTGGTGACGATTTCGTCGGCGACTACGGCAAGTGGCTGCAGTCGCACGGCGTCAACACCGACCACGTGCTGATCTCGAAATCCGCTCACACCGCGCGTTTTGTCTGCACCACCGACGAAGACATGGCCCAGATCGCCTCGTTCTACCCGGGTGCGATGTCCGAGGCCCGCAACATCAAGCTCGCCGACCTCGTCGCTTCGGTCGGCAAGCCGGACCTGGTGATCATCGGCGCCAACGATCCCGAGGCGATGGTGGTGCACACCGAGGAGTGCCGCAAGCTCGGCCTGCCCTTCGCGGCCGACCCGTCGCAGCAGCTTCCTCGCCTGTCCGGCGAGGAGATCGACAAGCTCGTCGACGGCGCGGAGTACCTGTTCACCAACGACTACGAGTGGGAGTTGCTGCAGTCGAAGACCGGCTGGACGGAGGCCGACGTGGAGCAGAAGGTCGGCCTGCGGGTCACCACGCTCGGCGCCAAGGGCGTCGACATCGTCGACCGTGACGGCACGACCGTCCACGTCGGCGTGGTGCCGGAAACCAGCCAGACCGACCCGACCGGCGTCGGCGACGCTTTCCGGGCCGGATTCCTCACCGGCCGCAGCGGCGGCCTGAGCCTGGAGCGCTCCGCGCAGCTGGGCTCACTGGTCGCGGTGCTGGTGCTGGAGTCGACCGGCACCCAGGAGTGGACGTGGGACGCCGCGGCCGCCAAGACCCGGCTGGCCGACGCCTACGGCGACGAAGCTGCGGCTGAAATCGCCACCGTCCTGGCCTGATCTCCGCCGCGGTTCCTCAGAGCTCGACGGGGTACTGCGGCTCGCTGATCTGCGGCACCACGCTGTGCTCGACGAAGATCGCGTGCCACAGCATGAAGATCAGTACCGTCCACAGTCGGCGGCTGTGATCGGCTGTGCCGCAACGGTGTTCGTCGAGCATCCGCCGAACAGCCGCGCGGTCGATCAGGTAGTCGGTCGCCGAGGCGTTCGACCATCTCGTGCGCCCACTCCAGCAGCGGGCCGGCCCGCAGCCAATGCCGGATAGGCACCGGGAAGCCGAGTTTCGGGCGGTTGAGCACATGTGGCGGGACGACGGGCTCCAGCGCGCGGCGCAGCGCGTACTTGGTGGTGGTCCGGGTGATCTTGGCGTCTACCGGCAGCCGGGACGCGACGGCGAACACCTCGGGATCCAGGAACGGGACCCGCAGTTCCAGTGAGTTGGCCATGGTCATCTTGTCGGCCTTGACCAGGATGTCGCCGCGCAGCCAGGTGAACAGGTCGATGTGCTGCATCCGCGCGACCGGGTCCCAGTCGGCGGAATCGGCGTAGACCGGCGCCGTGATGTCGGTGTGCGTCCACTCCGGACGGAATGCGGCCAGCACATCCTGCAACTGTGCGTCGGAGAAGCTGCGGGCATTGCCGTAGTAGCGCTCTTCGAGCGTCAGCGATCCGCGGTGCAGCAGGCTCTTGCCGCGCATGCCCTCCGGAAGCGGCTTGGACACCTTGCCCATCGAGCGGCGCAGCGGTCGGGGGAGGTAGTCAAAGGGCTTCAGCGACAACGGTTCCCGGTAGATTGTGTAGCCGCCGAACAGCTCGTCGGCGCCCTCGCCGGACAGCACCACCTTGACGTGCTTGCGCGCCTCGCGGGCCACGAAGAACAGCGGAACCAGCGCCGGGTCTGCCACCGGCTCGTCGAGATACCAGACGATCTCGGGCAGTGCCTCGACGAACTCGTCGGGAGCGACCACCTTGGCGATGTGGCGGGCGCCGATCGCCTCGGCCGACGCCACCGCGACGTCGACCTCGGAGAATCCTTCGCGCTCGAAGCCGGTGGTGAAGGTGATCAGCCGCGGGTTGTGCCGGATGGCCAGCGCCGCGATCGCCGTCGAGTCGATGCCCCCGGACAGAAACGCGCCGACGGTGACGTCGGCCCGCATGTGCTTGGCCACCGAGTCCTCCAGGACCGCGGTGATCTCGTCGTAGCGGGCCTGTTCGGTGCCGCGCGACATCGGCACCGACTGGAAGCGCGGCACGAAGTAGCGAGTGGTCTCCGGCGGCCGGCCAGGGCTGGATACGGGCGTAACAGCCCGATTCCAGCCGGCGCACGCCGCGGTGCAGCGTCTCGGGTTCGGGCACGTACTGCAGCACCGTGTAGTGCTGCACAGCGCGCTCGTCGATCGCGGTGTCGAATCCCACCAGATCGGCCAGCTCCAGCAGGCATTTCTTCTCGCTGGCCACCGCGGTGCCGCCGGCTCCGGTCGCCATGAACAGCGGCTTGATGCCGAAAGGATCTCGGGCGCAGAACAATTCGCCGGTCGCGGTGTCCCATAACGCGAAGGCGAACATGCCCCGCAGCCGCGGCAGCGCGTCGGCGCCCCAATAGTGGTAGGCGGCGACGATGGCCTCGCCGTCGCCGTCGGTGGCGAACACCGCGCCGTGCCGTTCGGCGAGCTCGGCGCGCAACTCCAGGTAGTTGTAGATCTCGCCGTTGAACACCAACTCGTAGCGGTCGGGGCTTTCCGGCGGGCCCCAGCGCAGCGGCTGATGCGAATGCGCGATGTCGATGATGGACAGCCGGTTGAAGCCGAACACGACGGTCCCGGCGGGGTTGACCCAGGTGCCCGGCTCGTCGGGTCCGCGGTGCCGCATCAGGTGCGACGCCTGCGCGATGGCCTCGGCCGCGGCGTGCGCGCTATCGGTCGGCTCGGCGCCGGCCGGGGCAGCCACGAAGGCCAGCAGTCCACACATCGCCGATAAGTATGCCGCAACGCCGCGCTGCTCATCGATGCCGCAAAGCGGTGACCCAAAAAGCGGCGGGCCTGCACACGGCTGCGCTGCGTGCGTGGTCTACGCTGCGTAGTATTCGACGTGCGAGTCCGCCGACAGTCCCCTTGAGCGGGGGATGCGCGAGGTCGGCCCAGCTTGTGATTCAGGGAGGCGCGACCGTGACATCTCGCGGACCAGGCTGTTCGCAGGGCTTGTTGAAGAGCCGTCCCTCGGGTTTCCGTCGGCTGCGACGGTCGGCGCTGGCCGGCATGCTCGGCCTGCTGACGGTGAGCCTGAGTGGCTGCAGTTGGTCGCACGCCGTGGCGTTGGGCTGGCCGAACGGCATCACTGAGGAAGGCGCCTGGAACCGGCAGCTGTGGATCGGATCCGTGATCGCCGCTCTGGTGGTCGGCGCCATCGTCTTCGCGCTGATGTTCTGGGCGGCGGTGTTCCACCGCAAGAAGGCCACCGACACCGAATTGCCCCGCCAGTTCGGCTACAACATGCCGCTGGAGCTGGTGCTCACCGTGACGCCGTTCCTGATCATCTCGGTGCTGTTCTACTTCACCGTCGTGGTGCAGGAGAAGATGCTGCACCTCGAGGCCGACCCCGAAGTCGTCATCGACGTCACCTCGTTCCAGTGGAACTGGAAGTTCGGCTACCAGAAGGTCCAGTTCAAGGACGGCACCCTCAAGTACGACGGCGCCGACGCGGCGAAGAAGGCCGCGATGGTCTCCAAGCCCGAGGGCAAAGACTCCCGCGGCGAAGAGCGGGTCGGCCCGGTCCGCGGCCTCAACACCGAAGACCGCACCTACCTCAACTTCGACAAGGTCGAGACGGTCGGCACCAGCACCGAGATTCCGGTGCTGGTCCTGCCCGCCGGCAAGCGGATCGAGTTCGACGCTGGCATCCGCCGACGTGATCCACGGCTTCTGGGTGCCGGAGTTCCTGTTCAAGCGCGACGTGATGCCCGACCCGGCGGCCAACCACTCCGTCAACGTCTTCCAGGTCGCCAAGATCGACCGGACCGGCGCGTTCGTGGGTCGCTGCACGGAAATGTGCGGCACGTATCACTCGATGATGAACTTCGAGGTCCGGGTGGTTCAGCCCAACGACTTCAAGGCCTACCTGCAGCAGCGGATCGCCGGGAAGACCAACGCCCAGGCGTTGCAGGCCATCGCTCAGTCTCCCCTCGCGGTCACCACCCACCCGTTCGACACCCGCCGCGGCGAGATGGCGCCTCAGGCGAGTAAGTAGGGATACCCCATGCACATCGAAGCCAGGTTGTTCGAGTTCATCGCGGCGTTCTTCATCTTCTGCACGGTCCTCTACGGCATGCTGACCAGCCTGTTCGCCACCGGCGGGATCGAGTGGGCCGGCACCACCGCGCTTGGCGCTGACCAGCGGGCTGGCGACTGATCATTGCCACCTTCTTCCGGTTCGTCGCTCGCCGGCTCGACACCCGTCCCGAGGACTACGAGGGTGCCGAGATCAGCGACGGCGCAGGGGAATTGGGTTTCTTCAGCCCGCACAGTTGGTGGCCGATCCTGATCGCACTGTCCGGATCGGTGGCGGCGGTCGGTATCGCCTTGTGGCTGCCATGGCTGATCGGCGCCGGTGTTGTCTTCATCCTGAGTTCGGCGGCCGGGTTGGTCTTCGAGTACTACGTGGGTCCCGAGAAGCACTAGCCGTCGTCGCCAAAGGTCACAATCCGGGCGTCAGTTGATCTGTGACCGGGTCGCCCAGAATGTCGTGCGAGATCCGGTTGGGTAGGGTTTTCCGAGGCACATTGAGCAGTATCGGAGCGCGCGCCCATCAACACAGTGGTGGTGCTGCGTACGCCGATGAAGTAGTCGAACAGGACAGACGATCATGAGCGGGCCGAATCCACCAGGACCGGAGTCCGAAGAACTGGAACCCGGCGTCGAGGCCAGCCAGGGCGACGGCGGAATTGACGGTGGCGACAGTGATTTCGGCGCGGGCGCGGCGGAATCGGACGCTGAAAACCAGACCGGCCAGACCGATGTCTACTCGCGGGCCTACTCGGCTCCCGAGTCCGAACACATCAGCAGCGGACCGTATGTACCCGCGAATCTTGATCTGTACGACTACGACAGTTACGACGAGGCAGCTCCGCACGAGCGAGGAGGAGAAGACCGCGCGCTGGCCGTGGATCGTCGGTGTCGCCGCGATCGTCGCGGCGATAGCCCTCGTCGTCTCGGTGTCGCTGCTGTTCGCGCGGACCGACACCACGAAGCTGGCCACGCCCAACACCGCGCCGCCGACGACGTCGACACCGCCGATGCAGGACGAGATCATCGTCACGACGACGACGCATGCGCCGCCTCCGCCGTCGTCCAGTGAGGCGCCGCCCCCTCCGCCGCCGCCTTCGTCCCGAGCCGCCACCCGCTCCGCCTCCCGCGCCGCCCGCCCCTGCGCCCGCCCCCGCACCCGCTCCGGCTCCCGCGCCGCCCGGCGCCTGCCCCGCCGCCGGCTCCGGCCGGCCCCAAGCAGTACACCTACTCGGTGACCGGCACCAAGGCGCCGTTCGACCAGATCACCATCACCTACACCGACGCATCGGGCATGCGTCGGACCTTGTCCAACGTCTACATCCCGTGGACGATTACGCTCACGCCGATTTCGGCGTCGGACGTCGGCTCAATCGAAGCGTCCAGCCTGCTGCGATTGAGCAAGCTCAACTGCAAGGTCACTGCCAGCGATGGAACGGTGTTGTCAGCCAACGAGAACAACCAACCTCAGGTCAACTGCTGATGATCGACAGGTATTCGCAAGCCTGGGGCGGGCGCGGCAAACTCACCCCGGCCACGACCGACCGCATCCTGATCGGCTCATGCGCCGCCGTCTGGCTGGCGCTGGTCGGGATGAGCGTTGCGGCGCTCGTCGCGCTGATGGATTTGGGCCGGGGATTTCACGCCGCCAAGGGCAACCCGCACACCTCCTCGGTGCTCTACGCGATCATCATCATCTCCGCGCTGATCATCCTGGCGGCGATCCCGATGCTGCTGCGTGCCCGCCGGATCACCCGGGACGCACCGGTGGCCCGGTCGGCGGGTTCGCCGGCCCGGACGGTGAGCGCACGGTCGATCAGGACTGGGTCGGCGGCCGGGGTGACGCACGGCGCCACCGAGCGGATCACCACGCAACGGCCGGCGCTGGCGGACGCGGAGGTGGATCGTTTCTGGCTGCGCGGTACTGCCGCCCTGATGGGCGCCATGGGCGGGGCGCTGCTTGCGGTCGCTACGGCGACGTACGCGATGGCCATCGGCCACGATGGCTTTCTCATTGACCGGCTACGCGATCGCCGGTGCCATCACCTTGGTCATGCCGCTGGTGCCGTGGCGCCAGGTGCGCCAACTGCGCGGCCGGCTCGCCGCCTGAATCCGCTAGTCGCCGTCAGACACAGCCTCGAGCCGGTCCGAACGGCTTTGTCGCCAAAGCCGTTGTCAGATCAGGCGTTTAGTGGTGGCCGTTCGTTGAGCCGTTGCTGCCGTTGCCGTTGCTGCCGCCTTGGTGCTCCCGCAGTGCGGTGAGCGCGCGCGACTCGGCGGCGTGGTGGGCTTCGGTGAGAGCGGCGTCCTCGGAGACCGGGTCGGCGTAAAGGAAGCTGCCGGAGCCGGGGGAGCCGCCGGAGCCGAGCTTGTTCATCTTCACCGGCACCGGAGCGCCCTGGTACTCCAGCGGAATGGGGTGGCCGTGCTCGTCGACGGGACCCAGCGGCTGGTGTAGCTCGATGTAGGCGCCGTGCGGCAGACGCTTGATGATGCCGGTCTCGACGCCGTGCTCGAGAACGGCCCGGTCGCTGCGCTGCAGTGCGACACACCAGCGATAGGTGATGAAGTAGACGAGCGGCGGCAGCACGATCATGCCGATGCGCCCCATCCAGGTCGTCGCGTTCAGCGAGATGTTGAACTTGTACGCGATGATGTCGTTGATCGACGACAGCGTCAGCACCATGTAGAACGCGATCGCCATGGCGCCGATCGATGTCCGTACCGGCACATCACGCGGACGCTGCAACAGGTTGTGGTGGGCCCGGTCGCCGCTGAACCGCTTCTCCAGGAACGGATAGACGATCAACAGGGCGAAGACGCCCAGCATGAGGGTCCCGACCGCGACCGTCGCCGGAATGGTGTGATGGAAGAAATAGAACTCCCAGGCCGGCCAGAGCCGGGCCAGGCCGTCGGGCCACATCATGTAGAAGTCCGGCTGCGAACCCGCCGAGACCTGAGATGGCTTGTAGGGCCCCAGATTCCAGATCGGGTTGATCTGCAGCAAGCCGCCCATCAGGCCGAGCACACCGGTGGTGAATGCGAAGAACGCGCCGGATTTGACGGCGAACACCGGCATCACGCGCACGCCGACGACGTTGGTCTCGGTGCGGCCAGGGCCGGGGAACTGCGTGTGCTTCTGGAACCAGACGAAGGCGAGGTGTGCGCCGATCAACGCCAGGATGATGCCCGGCAGCAGCAAGATGTGCAGGCCGTACATCCGCGGAACGATGTAGCCCGCCGCCGTGCAGTCGTTTCCTGCACCGCCGCATGGGAAGTCGCCGCCGAACAGCGCCCAGTGCAGCCAGGTGCCGACCACCGGCATGCCCATCGTGATCGACGAGAGCGCGGCGCGCAGGCCGATGCCGGACAGCAGGTCGTCGGGCAGCGAGTAGCCGAAGTACCCCTCGAACATGGCCAGGATCAGCAACAGCGAGCCGATGACCCAGTTGGCCTCGCGGGGCCGGCGGAACGCGCCGGTGAAGAAGACGCGGGCCAGGTGCACCATGATCGACGCCGCGAACAGCAGCGCGGCCCAGTGGTGGACCTGGCGGACGAACAGCCCGCCGCGCACCTCGAAGCTGATGTCGAGGGCCGACGCGAACGCCTTCGACATCTCGACACCACGCAGCGGCTGGTAGACGCCGTTGTAGGTGACGTCCTGCATGGAGGGATCGAAGAACAGCGTCAGGTAGACGCCGGTGAGCAGCAGCACGATGAAGCTGTACATCGCGATCTCGCCGAGCAGGAACGACCAGTGCGTCGGGAAGACCTTGTTGAGCTGGCGGCGGGTCGCAGCCGACAGGTGGTAACGCGAATCGACGGCGTTACCCTGGCCGGCTAAGACGTCGCCGATGCTGGGGGGACTCAATTTCGGACTCATGTTGTTGCGCTCCCAAAATGCCGGTCCGACAGGTTCGATGAAGTCACCGTTGGCGACTAAGTACCCATCGGCGTCAATAGTTATCGGCAGCTGAGCCAATGCGCGCGCGGCCGGGCCGAAAATCGGCTTGGCGTAGTGCAGGGCGTCGAACTGCGACTGGTGGCACGGGCAGAGGATGCGGTAGTCCTGCTGCTCGTACAGTGATGCGGGACAACCCAGGTGCGAGCACACCTTCGTGTAGGCGAACAGCTCACCGAAGTTGAAGCTCTCCTGGCCCTTGCGCTTGACCACCTTTGACAGGTCGGCGGCCTTGATGCGGATCAACATCACCGGGTTGCGGACGGCGGCCAGGATCAGGGTCAGCTTTTCGTGCGACTCCACCGTGGTGCCGTCGCCGTCGGACTCGCGCCACGGGAAGACGGTTTCCATGCCGCCGGCGTCGAGGTCCTCGGGGCGCATCTTGATGAACGGCGCGCCCGCTGCCCTCGCCGGTGGCCCGGGCCAGGAAGATGGTCTCGCCGTGAAAGCGCGGGCGTCCACCCCGAGGTCCACAGCACGGCCTTCTTGCCGTCGGCGGTCTCCACGACCGGCTTCCACGGGTTCTTGATCAGGCCGCCGGCAAACGCCACCAGTGTGCCCAGCCCGAAGGCGCCGAGGCCCGCGCCGAGCGACAGGCCGATCAGTTTGCGCCGACGCAATCGTCGAGCCTTCCAACGCGTCGGTCAGATTGGCGGTCGACCGTCTTGCGGTCGATCTCATCCGACCCGGACTCGCCGTAATGGCGATCCTGGATCGAAATCTCTTCGGGGATGAACTTTTTCTGGAAAAGCACCGCGCCGATGGCGATGCACAGAACGGACCCGCCGAACGTCAGGCCGTACAGCGGGGTGGCCAACGAGTACGCCAGGTTCCCGGCCGAACCCTCCGGCTGGTACTCCCACGGCCAGAACAAGAAGACCAGCAGCAGAGCCAATCCCAACAGCCCGCCCAGCAAAAGCCACGCCGCCACCGAGCGCTCGGCGCGCTTCTCGGCCTTGGTGCCCTCGACCGGCCAGCGAGGTTCCTTGAAAACGGTCGTCACGCCGTCGAGGCGGCCGCCGAGTTCGACGAGTTCTTCGCGCGACATGGCGTTCAGTTCGGCCTCGGTGGGCTGTCCACTGTCGTTCGTCACGATCGTGCCCCAATCCACAACGCCCCGCCGATGATGGCGACCATCCCGACGATCCACGCCGCCATGCCCTCGGGTGCGGGTCCGAAGCCGCCCAGACCGTTGCCGCCCTGACTGCGCACCTGGGTCGCGTTCTTCACGTACGCGATGATGTCTTTCTTGGCGTCGAACGAGAGCTGACGGTCGGAGAACTTCGGCATGTTCTGCGGCCCGGTGCGCATCGCGGCCAGAATCTGCTGCTCGTTGGCCGGCTCCAGATCGGGCGCGAACTTGCCGGAGGACAGCGCGCCGCCCTTACCGGTGAAGTTGTGGCACGACGCGCAGTTGAGCCGGAACAGGTCGCCACCGCGGCCCAGGTCGTCGCCGAGCAGCGACTTCATCTCGATGCTGCCGTCGGCGTTGCGCTCGATGGTCGGCCCGCCGCCGTTGGCCTGCACGTAGGCGCCGAGCGCGTCGACCTGTGATTCGTCGAAGATGGGGTCCTTGCGGTGTGCCTGGGCCTCGCCGCGCATCGCGGGCATCCGGCCGGTGGACACCTGGAAGTAGACCGCGGCCTCGCCCACACCGATCAGGCTGGGCCCGCGGTCCGGTACGCCCTGCAGGTTGGCGCCGTGGCAGGTAATGCACGAGGTGTCGAAAAGCTGCTTGCCCGTTCGCAATAGCGCCGAAGACGACTCGTCGGCGACGGCCACCTGCGGGCTGGGGGTCAAGACGGCGGCAAGTCCGCCGGCGACCACGAGGGCCAACACCAGCAGCAGTCCAGCCGAGAACCGGCGACGCAGGCGGCGGCGCGCCCGATCGCTCAGTGATCGGTTCAACCCCAGTTTCTTCAACCGAGCACTCCTGTTCTTGAGCCTGCTGGTCATCGGATGAAATAGATCGTGGCGAACAGCGCGATCCAGACGATGTCGACGAAGTGCCAGTAGTAGGAGACGACGATCGACGCGGTGGCCTGCGCGGGGGTGAACTTGCTCATCGTGGTGCGGGCCAACAGGAAGATGAAGGCGATCAGACCGCCGATGACGTGCAACCCGTGGAAACCGGTGGCCAGGTAGAACACGCTGCCGTACGCGCTGCTGGGGATGGTGGTCCCGTGGCTCACCAGGTGGTTGTACTCGTAGGCCTGCCCGAGCACGAAGAACAGCCCCATCGCGAAGGTGAGCAGGTACCAGCGGCGCAGCCCGAACACGTCGCCGCGCTCGGCCGCGAACACACCCATCTGGCAGGTGAACGACGACGCGATCAGCACCAGCGTCACCGGCACCGCCTGGTACAGGTTCAACTCGGTCGGCGGGGGCGGCCAGTTACCGGCCGCCTGCGCCCGCGCGGTGAAGTAGAACGCGAACAGTCCAGCAAAGAACATCAACTCGCTGGAAAGCCACACTATGGTGCCAACACTGACCATGTTGGGGCGGTTGAGCGAATGTACGCGCGCCGTGATTGCTGTACCCGAGGTCCCTACCGCACTCGTCACATCCGCAAGTATGACGCTTTGTAGTTGTCGACCTCTACCCGGGGCGGCAATTTGGAGCACGAAATTCACATGGCCCGCTCGATGGCGACCCGCTGCCGCTCTGCCGCGCCCGGTTGGGCCGGTCGTCGGCCATCGTGGGACCATTTGTGGCGTGGCGACGTCATCGTCCGGGCCTGCTGAGCGGCCCTCGGAAAGGTCGCTGTCGTGGCCGCAAGTCCTGGAGTCTCTGACTGAGCGAAAGGACCTGCCGCGCGGGCAAGCCGGCTGGGCGATGGAACAGATCATCACCGGCGCGGCGACGCCGGCTCAGCTCGCGGCCTTCGCCGTCGCGATGAAGATGAAGGCGCCGACCTCAGCCGAGGTGGCCGAGCTGGCCGACGTGATGCTGCAGCACGGCCGCCGGCTGCCCACCGAGACGATCGGTACCGACACCGTCGACGTGGTCGGTACCGGCGGCGACGGCGTCAACACGGTCAACCTGTCCACGATGGCGGCGATCGTGGTGGCCGCCAGCGGCGTCCCGGTGGTCAAGCACGGCAACCGGGCCGCGTCGTCGCTGGCCGGCGGCGCGGACACGTTGGAAGCGCTCGGCGTGCGCATCGACCTGGACCCCGACGACGTCGCGCGCAGCGTCGCCGAGGTCGGAATCGGATTCTGCTTCGCGCCGCAGTTCCATCCGTCGTATCGGCACGCCTCAGCGGTACGGCGTGAGATAGGGGTGCCGACCGTCTTCAATTTGCTTGGGCCGCTTACTAATCCGGGTCAGCCGCGAGCCGGATTGATCGGCTGTGCGTTCGCCGATCTGGCCGAGGTGATGGCCGGGGTCTTCGCCGCGCGCCAGTCCAGCGTGCTGGTGGTGCACGGCGACGACGGCCTCGACGAGCTGACCACCACCACGACGAGCACCATCTGGCGGGTGCAGGCCGGAACGGTGGACAAGCTGAAATTCGACCCGGCCGGGTTCGGGTTCGCGCGCGCCGACCTCGACGACCTGCTGGGCGGCGACGCGACGGCCAATGCGCGAGGAGGCCCGCTCGGTGCTGGCCGGCGCCAAAGGCCCGGTGCGCGACGCCGTCGTCCTCAACGCCGCGGGCGCGATCGTGGCGCATGCCGGGCTATCCAGCCGCGCCGAGTGGTTGCCGGCGTGGGAAGACGGGCTGGGCCGTGCCGTCGAGGCGATCGACAGCGGTGCGGCCGAAAAACTGCTCGCGCGTTGGGTGCGGTTCGGTCAGCAGCTCTGAGTCGCGGCTGGTGACGGCCTGTTCGGCCGCCACCCTGGCCGATCGGGCCGCTGCGGCCCACTCGGCCCACGGGCCCGCCGAGCGCACCGGCGAGCACCAACCCTGCTCACCGCTGGTCCTGACGATGCGTACGCCCGGGGCCGCCAGCCAGCGCGCGATCAGCGCCGTCTCCTCGACCAGCGCGCCACCCAGCGGCGCCGGCTGCGGCAGGATCACCTGCGCCCCGGCTTCGATGGCCTCGACGACGGGCATCGGCGGAACCCCACGGCGGGCGTTGCCGGCCGCCGCCAGCTGACCGTGCCGGACGACGGCGAGCTGCCAGCCGCCCGCACCGTCCGGGGCGGCGGCCACCAGCTCGGGCAGCGCGGCCAGCGCCCGCAGGCGCTGTCCGCGCCACAGCACCTCCACGGCGTCGACGGTGTGATCGCGTAACCGGGCCGCGCTCTCGTAGCGCTGCCGCCCGGCGAGCTCGGCGATCCGCCGAGCGGCCGCCGACAGCGCCGAGTTCTCCAGGCCGTCGATCAGCGCGGCGGCGACGACGGCCGCCGGGCCGTACTGCTCCGCCGTGACGTCGCGGGCGGCGGGACACGGCGACACCTCATGCAGCGGGCAGGCGGGCCCGTGGAGCGCCGAACGGGCCAGCCGCTTGGTGCAGGTGCGCACTCCGGTGAAGCGGGCCAGCAGGTCCGCGGTGTCGACGGCGTCGGCGCGCGACCGGAAGGGGCCGACTGCCCGGTCATGGCGTGGGGTGCGCACCACCGAGAATCGCGGGAAAGCTTCGTCGCTCAGCACCAGCCACCACCAGCGCTGCGGGAATTTCGAGCGGCGGTTGTAGGGCGGGGCGTGGGCGCTCAGCATCCGCAATTCCCGGACGCCGGCCTCGAGAGCATGCGCGCATTCGACGTGCTCGACCCTGGTGGCCAGCGCGACCATCTCTTTCATCCGGGTGCGCTGATCTGAGCCGTTGAAATACTGGTTTACCCTGCGCCGCAAGTTAATTGCCGTACCGACGTAGAGCACTTCGTCGGCAGGTCCGTGGAACAGGTAAATACCTGGCCGGCGCGGCAGGCCTTCGGCGAGAACCCGCTTGCGGCGCTGTGCCGGTGGCACATTGGGCAGATAGGACCGCAGCTCGGCGTAGCTGTGCACGCCCTGGTTGCCGACCCGTTCGATCAGCGCGTGCAGCACCTCGACGGTGGCCCGGGCATCGTCGAGCGCCCGGTGGGTCGGCTCGTTGGCGACAGCGAACAGCTGCGCCAGCGCCGCCAGTCGCACGCTGGGCGCCTCTTCGCGGCTGAGCACGCGACGGGCCAACTGGACGGTGCACAGTGTCTGCGGCCTGGCCCACCGGATGCCGCACTGATCGGCGGCAGCCCGCAGGAATCCCATGTCGAACCTGGCGTTGTGGGCGACCAGCACCGCGCCGCGGGCGAACTCCAGAAACATCGGCAGCACCGCGGCGATGGTCGGCGCATCGCACACCATGGCCGTGGTGATGCCGGTCAGCTGAACGATCTGCGGCGGAATACTGCGCTGCGGGTCGACCAGGGTGGCGAACTCGCCCAGCACCACGCCGGCGCGGACCTTCACCGCGCCGATCTCGGTGATGGCGTCGGCAACCTTGCCGTCGCGGCCATTCATCCGGCCGCCGGTGGTCTCCAGGTCGACAACCACGAAAGTCGTTTCGCGCAGCGATATTTCGGTGGCCTCGTCCAGATCGGGGAGGCTCAACTGCTCCGCACCGCGCGCGCCCATGGCGGCGACGTTAGCCAGTCACCCCGACATGACCCGCACTCTGCGGCGGCGCGTCGCGGGCGTACGACCCGGACGGTGACGCGTCCTGCGGCTCGGCTTCGCAGAAAAACTTGTCGGTGCCCGCGGTTAGCGTCACGGACAAGGTCGATCAACACGATGGAAAGGGGCAGCCAGATGGCGCTCAGCAGCGAGCCTGAACGGGCGGCCTCACCTCCGCCCGAATCGACAGAACCGGTGGTCATCGACTGCGAAGACTGCGCCGTGCGTGGTCTGGGATGTCGTGATTGCGTGGTCAGCGTGATACTCGGGGTACCGGAAACTTTGCTGGAAGACGAGCGGGCCGCTCTCGATGTGCTGGCCGACGCGGGGATGGCACCGCGGCTTCGTCTGGTTCCCATCCATCGGCAGCGCCCGGGTGTAGCCTAACGGCGATAGCCTCAAATCTTGCTGTTTTCTTAATAACTCAGAGTTGGACAACGTCGAAGCCGTTTCGTAACCTATCTGAGACCTAAGACAGAATCGGCTGTCCAGCTGACTGGTTTTAAGGATGCAACGTTTTGCGAAAATGGCTCAAAAGCGAACGCGTGTCTTTGCGCGTCGCCCAGCGCTTGGCCGTCGGAGCGCTAGCCGGATTCGTCATCCTCTCCGGAGTGGGTTCCAGCAATGTGCTGGCCGACCCGGCCAACGATGCGATGGCAAAGCTCAATGAGCTATCACGGCAGGCCGAGCAGACCACCGAAGCGATGCACAGCGCGCAGCTTGACCTGAACAACAAGCTGGCCGCGCAGCAGGCCGCTGAGAAGAAGCACGACGACGACAATGCCGCGGCGGACGCCGCGAAGTCGCGGTTGGCAACCTTCCAGACCGGCGTCGACAAGTTTGCCGCCGCGATGTACATGGGTGGCCGCACCGACGGTATGAACGCGATCATGACCGCCGAGTCCCCGCAACAGTTGATCGGCAAGCTGGCCGTCTCGCGGGTGATCTCCACCGCGATGCTCGCGCAGATGGCGACCTACCGCGCCACCCGCGAAGAGGCCGCCAAAGCCGAGACGGAATCCGCGAAGTCGGCCGCTGACGCCAAGACCGCAGCCGAGCAGGCCGCCTCCGTGCGCGCGAGTCTGCAGTCCAAGCAGAGCAAGTTGCAGCTGCAGATCGCGATCGTAAAGTCGCAGTATCTCGCCTTGAGCCCGCACGACCGCACCGCCTTGGCCGCGCCCGGCCCGCCTCCGCCGCCGGCCGCGTTGACCGCTGCTGCGGCCCCGGCGCCTGAGGCGCTGCCGCCGGGCATGGGACCGGGTGGCCCCGGACCGGGCGCCGGACCCGGCAGCGGTCAGGGTGCGATCGCCGTCCAAGCCGCACTGACCCAGGTCGGTACGCCTTACTCCTGGGGTGGCGCCGCGCCCGGCGGTTTCGACTGCTCCGGCCTGGTGATGTGGGCGTTCCAGCAGGCCGGCATCGCGCTGCCGCACTCCAGCCAGGCGCTGGCCCACGGCGGACAGCCGGTTTCGCTGTCCGACCTGCAGCCCGGCGACGTGCTGACCTTCTACTCCGACGCCTCGCACGCCGGTCTCTACATCGGGGACGGCCTGATGGTCCACTCGTCCACCTACGGTGTGCCGGTGCGGGTAGTGCCGATGAACTCCTCCGGCCCGATCTACGACGCCCGCCGCTACTAACGCCGGGCGCCGGCTGCTGGCCTGCCTGTTGCTCGCCGAGTTGGTTCTCGGCGGCTACCTGACGATGCGGTCCGGCGAGCACTCTGCGGCGCCGCAACCTCGGTCCCCTTCGGTCGGCGTGCACAGCCTCGAGGTCGGCGACCGCATGCTGCGGACCACCAATCTCGGCGGCTCGCGTGAGCAAGCCCTGCTGACTCGCGTCGCCGCGGACATCGGCCAGGCCATCGACGCCGTCGAGGCCTTCTGGGGAACCGACTGGCCCCGCGACATCGACGTCGTCGCCACCGCCTCACAGCAACAGTTCGAGGCCAAAGCCGGCGGCGGGTCGGCTGCGCAGTGGGCCGACATCGCGGCGATCGCCGTCGCCGACCGTGTCGATCCGGCTCAGCGGGCGGCGCTCGGCCAGCGGATCGTCTTCGCCCCCGGCGCAGCGGGCATGACTGAGCGCGCACTGCGAATTGTGTTGACCCACGAGCTATTTCATTATGCGGCCCGCGCTGACACCGCGCTGGATGCACCTCGATGGCTCACCGAAGGCGTGGCCGACTACGTCGCACGGCCGCACAGCCCGCTGCCGGAAATCGCGCCTCCGACGGCCTTGCCGTCCGACGCCGACCTGACCGAACCGGGGCCGCAGCGGTCGCAGGCCTATGACCGGGCCTGGTTGTTCGCGCTGTTCGTCGCCGACACCCGCGGAGCGTCGACGCTGCGCGCGTTCTACTCAGGCCGCATGCGGCGCCCGGCACACCGACCTGCCCACCGCCGTCCACGACGTGCTCGGCAGCGACGACGCAGACCTCGTCGCCGACTGGCAGCAGTGGCTGAGCCGTCAACCCATGCGCTGAGCGCCGGTGGCGTCAGGCTAGCCTTCGTAGGTGTCCCGGGTCCTGCTGGTAACCAACGACTTTCCGCCTCGGCGCGGCGGCATCCAGTCGTATCTGGTCGACTTGGTGACCCGGTTGGCCGCCACCGGAGAGCACACGCTCACGGTGTATGCGCCGCAGTGGAAGGACGCCGACGCCTTCGACGCCCGAACGGCCGGATATCAGGTCGTGCGGCACCAGGGAACTCTCATGCTTCCCGTGCCCACCGTCGACGCCCGGATGCGACGGCTGATCGGCGAGCACGGCATCGACACCGTCTGGTTCGGCGCCGCCGCGCCCTTGGGCCTGCTGGCCGCGCGCGCCCGGCACGCCGGCGCGAGACGGGTGCTGGCAAGCACACACGGCCACGAGGTGGGGTGGTCGATGCTGCCGGGCGCCCGATCGGTGCTGCGCCGCATCGGCGACGACAGCGACGTCGTCACCTACGTCAGCCGTTACACGCGAGGGCGTTTCGCCTCGGCGTTCGGACCGAAAGCCGCGCTGGAGCATCTGCCGCCTGGCGTCGATACCGACCGGTTCCGGCCGGATGCGGCCAGTCGCACCGAGATGCGTGCCCGTTACGGACTGGGCCAGCGCCCCACCGTGGTGTGCCTGTCCCGGTTGGTGCCGCGCAAGGGGCAGGACATGCTGATCCGGGCGCTGCCCTCGATCAGGCAACGGGTTGACGGCGCCGCGCTGGTCATCGTCGGCGGCGGCCCGTATCTCGATACGCTGCGCGGGCTGGCCGAGCAGTTCGGCGTCACCGATCACGTCACCTTTACCGGCGGCGTTCCGTCCGCCGATCTGCCCGCCTATCACGCGATGGCTGATGTGTTCGCCATGCCGTGTCGCACCCGCGGCGCCGGGCTGGACGTCGAGGGGCTCGGCATCGTGTTCCTGGAAGCATCGGCCACCGGGGTGCCGGTCATCGCCGGCTCCTCTGGAGGCGCACCAGAAACAGTGCGGCACAACAAGACTGGATTAGTGGTCGACGGCCGTTCGGTGCGACAGATCGCCGACGCCGTCAGCGAGTTGCTGGCCGACCCGGATCGTGCCGCCGCGATGGGCGCCGCCGGTCGGGAGTGGATCACCGCGCAGTGGCGGTGGGACGACCTGGCCGGGCGACTCTCCGACCTGATCCGCGGCTAGCCCTTGTCGTAGATCGCCGCGATATCGCCGGCGAACTTCTCCGCGACCACCTTGCGCTTCACCTTCATCGTCGGGGTCAGCTCCCCGGTGTCCTCGGTGAAGTCGACGGGCAGGATGCGGAACTTGCGAATCGACTCCGCATGCGACACAGACAGATTCGCCTGCTTGACAGCCGAGTCGACCTCGGCGAGCAGATCAGGGTCGTCGGCCAGATCTCCCACCGACGACCCGGCGGGCTTGCCGTTGCGCTGCTTCCAGCCCTCGATGGCCTCGGGGTCGATGGTGATCAGCGCGCCGATGAACGGCTTCGCGTCCCCGACCACCATGGCCTGGCTGATCAGCGGGTGGGACCGCAACTGATCTTCCAAAACGGCTGGGGCGACATTCTTTCCGCCCGCAGTGACGATGATTTCCTTCTTGCGGCCGGTGATCGTCAAGAATCCGGCTTCGTCGACGGCGCCGAGGTCGCCGGTCTTGAACCAGCCGTCCTCGAAGGACTCGCTGGTGGCCTGGTCGTTGTGCCAGTAGCCATGGAACACCACGCCGCCGCGCAGCAGCAACTCGCCATCGTCGGCGATGCGGATGCTGTTGCCCGGCACCAGCTTTCCGACTGTGCCGATCTTCAATGCGCTCACCTGGTTGACGGTGATCGCCGCGCTGGTCTCGGTCAGCCCGTAGCCTTCGTAGACGGTCAGACCGACGCCGCGGTAGAAGTGGCCCAGCCGGGCGCCCAGCGGAGCGCCGCCGGACACGGATGCGTGGCAGTCGCCGCCGAGCGCGGCGCGCAGCTTGTGGTAGACGAGCTTGTCGAACAGCGCGTGCTTGGCCCGCAGCAGCAGCCCCGGACCGCCGCGGTCGGATGCTTCGCTCCAGTCGACCGCGGTCTGCGCGGCCATCTCGAAGATGCGGCCCTTGCCGTCGCTGGCAGCGTTCTGCGCGGCGGTGTTGTAGACCTTCTCGAACACCCGCGGCACCGACACCACGACCGTCGGCTTGAAGACCCCGAACATCGGCACGAGATTCTTGATGTCACTGGTGAATCCGACGACGACCTTGTTGTGGAACGCGCACAGCGTCAGTGCACGGGCCAGCACGTGGGCCAACGGCAGGAACACCAGGAGCCGCTCACCCTTTTTCAGCAGCGTGGGCAGTACCTCCTTGGTGCCGCGGGTCTCGTAGACCAAGTTCGCATGCGTCAACTGGCAGCCCTTCGGGCGACCGGTGGTGCCCGACGTGTAGATCAACGTCGCCGGGTCGTTGCTGCGCAGCGCCTCGACTCGAGCGGTGACCTCAGCCGGGTCGACCGACGAGCCGGCCTGCTCGAGCTGGTCGAGCGCCTTGGGGCCCGAGCCGTCGATGTGCAGCACCCGTCGCAGTTCGGGCAGGTCGCCGGCCAGCTCGGAGATCATCGTTGCGTGGGCGTCCGTCTCGGCGAACGCGAGCACGGCCGCGGAGTCGCTGAGCACCCAGCGCACCTGCTCGGCCGACGACGTCTCATAGATCGGGACGGTGACCGCACCGGCCGCGAGGATGGCCTGATCCAGAATCGCCCATTCGTAGCGGGTGGCCGAGAAGATGGCCACCCGGTCGCCGGGGCGCACCCCCTCTGCGATCAAACCCAATGCGGTCGAGCGAATTTGGGCCGCCGCCTGCGCACATGTCACGTCGGTCCAGGTTCCGTCGACCAGGCGCTGGTAGATCACCGCGTCGGGGTCGTTGCGCTCGTGCTCGAACACCGTGGACACGATGTTGTCGTGCTCGCCAACCGTGAACTCGGCGGGAACAGTTAATTCGCGCACTCTTTTCAGACCTCGCTTCAATGTTTCAGGCGAATAAGCGAGAGTCAGCCTATCGGTTGACGGCACCGGGTTTGCCGGTCCCGTTGACGGGCAGCCGACTCCCGGGCGGAGATACGCGTCCGGGATCGTTGTATGTGAAGCTAGTGGCCGTGCACAGCGTTCAAATTGCCGACGAGACGTACGTCGCCGCCGACCCGGCGCGCATCGGTGCCGCCGTGGGTGACCCGTCGAACTGGCGGCGATGGTGGCCCGATCTGCGGCTGGAGGTCACCCAAGATCGCGGGTCCGCAGGGCGTTCGATGGGGAGTGGCCGGGCCACTCACCGGCACCATGGAAATCTGGCTCGAGCCGATGCTGGGTGGTGCACTCCTGCACTACTTTCTGCACGCCGAGCCGTCCGGGATGGCACCGTCGCAGCTGGCCAAGCTGAACCTCGCGAAAATGACGCACCGGCGTCGGGTCGCGGGGAAGAAGATGGCCTTCGAAGTGAAGACGACACTGGAGAGCTCCCGTCCGGTCGGGGTTTCGCCGGTGCTTGACCAGGCCTGAGTTCCGTCGGGGAGTACCGTTTCTGCCGTGGGCGCAGGCTACGGCCGCTGACCACGCAGGTATTCGGCGGGCAGGGGAGCCCAACCCGCGCAGCGCGGAGAAGGAAGCGATCAGGTGGCGGAGAAGACCTCCCAGACGATCTATATCGACGCGGACCCTGGCACGGTGATGGACGTGATCGCCGACATCGGCTCCTATCCGAATTGGGTGACGGAATACAAGGAGGCCGAGGTGCTCGAATCCGACACCGCCGGCAACCCGAAGGTGGCGCGGCTGGTGCTGGACACCAGCGTCCTCAAAGACACCCTGGTGCTGTCCTACAAGTGGCCCAAAGACCGCAAATCAGTGAGCTGGTCGCTGGTCTCCAGCTCGTTGCTCAAATCCCTAGACGGCGTATATCGGTTGGCGCCCAAGGGATCTGGTACCGATGTGACCTACGAACTCACGGTCGATCTGGCGATTCCGATGATCGGCCTGCTCAAACGCAAAGCCGAGCGCAGGTTGACCGACACCGCATTGAAGGATCTGAAGAAACGAGTCGAGGCTGAGTGAGTCTGGGTGAATCAGTAGCGCCCCCCTCCTTCATCTCGGATCAGTCTTTTCGTCGGCAAGGGTGGGGTAGGCAAGTCCACATTGGCGGCCGCGACGGCCGTGCATGAAGCGCGCGCCGGCGAGCGGGTGCTGCTGGTCTCCACCGACCAGGCGCACTCGCTGGGCGACGTACTAGGTGTGACGGTCGCGCCGAACGGTCACCGCGACGCCGTGCGGGTGATGGCCGATCTTGAAACCGGTTCCCTTGACGCGTTGGCGATGGACACCCTGGCGCTGCTCGAGGCGCGCTGGCGCACCGTGGTCGAGACACTCGGCCGTCGCTTCCCCGAATCAGAGCTGGAAGATATTGCGCCGGAAGAACTTTCGGCGCTGCCCGGTATCCAGGAAGTGCTCGGCCTGCACGAGGTCGGGGAGCTGGCCGCGGTGCGGGCAGTGGGATCACCTGGTGGTCGACTGCGCGTCGACCGCCGACGCGTTGCGGATGCTGACTCTGCCGGCCACGTTCGCCCTTTATGTCGAGCGGGCGTGGCCGCGCCACCGCCGGCTTTCCGCCGGCGCCGACGACATGCGTTCCACCGCCGTGGTGGAGTTGTTGGAACGCATGAGTGGCAGCGTCGAAAAGCTCAGCGCACTGCTGAGCGACGGGACGCGAGTGGGCGCGCACCTGGTGCTCACCGCGGAGCGGGTGGTGGCGGCCGAAGCGATCCGGACGCTCGGTTCGCTGGCATTGATGGGTGTGCGCGTCGAGGAATTAATCGTCAACCAGATCCTGATGCAAGATGATTCGTACGAATACCGCAACCTGCCGGCACATCCGGCTTTCGACTGGTATTCGGAGCGAATCAGTGAGCAGCGGATCGTGCTCGACGAACTCGATGCCGCGATCGGTGATGTGGCGCTGGTCCTCACCCCGCATCTGGCCGGCGAGCCGATCGGGGCCAAAGCGCTTGCCGAACTGCTGGACAGTGCGCGCCGACGGGACGGATCGGCGCCCCCGGGGCCGCTGCGCCCGGTGGTGGATCTGGAATCCGGCTCGGGACTGCAGTCCGTCTACCGGTTGCGGCTAGAGTTGCCGCAAATCGATTCCGGCGCGCTTAGCCTGGGCCGGGTCGGCGACGATCTGATCGTCGGTGCCGGCGGGATGCGACGCAGAGTTCGACTGGCGTCCGTCCTGCGGCGATGCACAGTGCTGGACGCGCATCTTCGCGGTGGCGAATTGACGGTGCGATTTCGACCCGACCCGGAGGTGTGGCCAAAATGACGAGGCGCTGCGACTCCGACATCGGGCCGGAGCTTCGCAAGCTCGCGCAGAAAATTCTCGACCAGATCGACCCGGCGGTCCGCCTGGCGGCGGCAGCCATGGTCGGCGACGGGCCCGGCACCGGCAAATGTCAACAGGTGTGGTGTCCGGTGTGCGCGCTGGCCGCGATCGTCAGCGGAGACGAACATCCGCTCCTGACCGTGATCGCCGAGCACAGCGTCACCCTGCTGGCGGTGATCCGGGCGATCGTCGACCAAGTCGACCGGCCGACGCCGCAGCCACCCGCCGGCCCGCCGAGCGGTGGTCGCGCCGAAGAGGCCACGGACGAGCCGGCGCCGACGAGTCGGTACCAGCCCATCACCGTCACCGTCGAGGACTAGCAGCGGCGAATTCCTACCACATCGGTCGACTGGCGGCGGAGTGTTAGCAAGTCGCAAGTGTCATGTGGTCGCACACACACTCGATGGGTACTCTTGGCGCTGAACACTGTTGGCGCGGCTGAGAAGGAGGCTCCATGGCGTACTGGCTTTTGAAGTACATCTTCCTCGGCCCGTTGCTCGCCATCCTTGGCCGGCCGAAAATCGAAGGACTGGAATATGTCCCGCAGTCCGGCCCGGCGATTCTGGCCAGCAACCATCTGGCGGTGATGGACAGCTTCTACCTGCCGCTGGTGGTGCGGCGCCGGATCACGTTCCTGGCCAAGTCGGAATACTTCACCGGAACCGGTTTCAAGGGCTGGCTGAGCCGGTGGTTCTTCACCGCCGTCGGCCAGGTGCCGATCGACCGCAGTAGCGCTGACGCAGCTCAGGGCGCGCTGGACACCGCCAAGCGGGTTCTGGACGAAGGCAAGTTGCTCGGCATGTATCCCGAAGGCACGCGCTCACCCGACGGCCGGCTCTACAAGGGCAAGACCGGATTGGCGCGCCTGGCGCTGGAGACCGGCGTCCCGGTGATCCCGGTCGCGATGATCGGCACCAACAAGGTGAACCCGCCCGGAACCTCGATGCTCCGGTTCAGCAAGGTCACCGTTCGCTTCGGTAAGCCGATGGACTTCTCCCGGTTCGAAGGGCTGGCGGGCAACCGCTTCATCGAACGCGCCGTCATCGACGAGGTGATCTACGAACTGATGGGTCTTTCCGATCAGGAATATGTCGACATATATGCCGCAACACTGAAAAACGGCAGCGGCGAGGCGCCCTCGGGAAAAGAACCGCCGTCTCGGATTCCTGAGACGGCGGCCGGGTAGCGGTTTTACGCAGTGATCAGCTGACGGCTGACACCGGCGCGGGCGTCTTCGACGCATGGGGCGCAGTCGCGGCGGCACCGCGGACGGCGACGGTAGCGCCGGCGGCGACGATGGTCGCCAGCGCCCACCACAGGTACGACGCGCCGACCAGTTGACGCCACCACGAAGCGGTGACCTCGTGATGCTTGGGCATCAGGTCGATCGGCGTCCAGACCATGACGGCCACCCCGGCCGCGCTGACGAAAGCCAGCGCGATGTTGCGCCGCCGCCAGGCCAGCACCGACGTGACCAGCACCGTCGGCAGCATCCATACCCAGTGGTGCGACCAGGACACCGGCGATACCGCCAGCCCGAACAGCGCGATGCAGATCACCGCCAGCACCGGCTCGCCGGCGCGTAACGCCCGACGCGCCGCCCACACCGTCAGCGCCAGCACCAGGAAGCAGGCCAGCACCCACGGCAGGAATCGTTGATGCTCGTCGAGTCCCAGCCGTGCCAGCGTGCCGGCGATGTTCTGGTTGGTGTTCAGGCTCGCCGATCCGATCCGATCGGTGTTGCGCACGGTGTGCGTCCAGTACTCCCACGAGTCCTGCCAGGCCAGCGCGAAGCCGGCCGCGATCGCGCCACGACGGAGGCCAGCGAGGTGAGGACGGCGCGGCGGTCCCGGCGCAGCAGGAAGTACAGCAGGAACACCGCCGGCGTGAGCTTGAGCGCGATGCCCAGCCCCAGCAGCAGCCCGCGCGGCCACGGCGTGCGACGCGGCACGCACTCGGCGATCACCAGCGTCATCAGCACGACGTTGATCTGCCCGAAGGCGAAGTTGGCCTTGATCGGCTCGAGGTAGAGCGTCGCCCAGGCCACGATCAGCGCGGTCAACCACCACCGGCGCAACCACGCGGGTCCGGGCACCACACGGGTGGTGGTCCAGACGTCGAGCCCGGTCAGCACGATCATCGTGGAGACCAGCAGCAGCGCCAGCGTGATCAGCGTGATGGTGACGCTGGCGGCCGGCATGCCCAACCAGGCGAACGGGGCGAAGAAGACCGCGGCCAGCGGGGGATAGGTGAACGGCAGGTTCAAGCCGATCGGGGTGTGGAACTTGGCGTCGTGGCCGTACAGCGGATGGCCGTCCAGCCAGGCCTGGCCGCCCATGCGGTAGACGTCGATGTCGATCCGGTACGGCGTGGTCCCGATCAGCCGCCACCCGGCGTATCCCAGCGCCGCCAGTGCCGGCAGCTGAAGCAGCAACCAGCAGGCGTTTCGCCAGCTGGTTGGCTGCGCGGTGGCCACCTGCCCGCGCGAACTGCCCGCGTCGGGCGAGCGCCATCTAGTCATGTCGGTGACCAGCCTATCGGTGCCAGCGCGCCAGTCGGTGTCGTGGACGGCCATCGGCGCCAAGTGCGCGTAGCTTTTTAACGTGCTGCACTGGTTCGAACACGACATCATCGGTCGCGGCCGACTACCGCTGCTGTGCTGTCTGATCGCCTTCATCCTCACCTTTTTCGTGACGCGCACCTTCGTGCGCCTGATCCGCCGTCGCAAGGGCATCGGCGGGCCGCCTCGATGGTGGGAGCCGCGCAACATCCACATCGGGTCCAAGCACATCCACCACGTGGTGGTCGGCGTGGTGCTGGTGATGATCTCCGGCATCACGCTGGTGACGCTGTCGGTCAACGGAAACGAGTCCGAATTCACCGCCACGGCAATCATTTTCGGTATCGGCGCCGCGCTGGTGCTCGACGAGTACGCGCTGATCCTGCACCTGTCCGACGTCTACTGGGAGGAGGACGGGCGGACGTCGGTGGATGCGGTCTTCGCGGCGATCGCGGTGGGCGGGCTGCTGGTGCTGGGACTGCATCCGTTGATGTTCTTCCTCAGCCTGTGGCAGGACACCACCCATTCGGTGGTGCTGCGCGCCGGTGTGGTCTTCGCGATGGCGCTGACGCTGCCGCTGGCGGTGCTGGTCGTGCTCAAGGGCAAGGTCTGGACGGGCCTGATCGGCATGTTCTTCGTCCCGCTGCTGTTCATCGGGGCGATCCGGTTGTCCCGCCCGCAGGCCCCGTGGGCCCGCTACCTCTACATGACCCGGCTGAACAAGATGAGCCGCGCGCTGCAACGTGAACGGAAGCTGCGGCGCCCGGTGGTGCGGGCCAAGCTGTGGCTGCAGTACACCATCGCCGGAACGCCACGGGTACCGTCCCACCGCATGGTCGACGCGCAGCTGGACCGCGAAGTGCATCCAGCGCCACCGCCGGAGCAGGTGCCGAGCGTGCTCGCCACCGGGTTCGGTGTGGGGTAGCCGGCGGTGCGCTATTTCTACGACACCGAATTCATCGACGACGGCTACAACATCGAGTTGATCTCGATCGGCGTCGTCGACGAAGACGGGCGCGAATATTACGCAATATCAACCGAATTCGATCCGGATCGAGCCGGAAGCTGGGTGCGCGCCAATGTGCTGCCGAAGCTGCCGCCACCGGCATCGAAGCTGTGGCGTTCGCGCGCGCAGATCCGCGCCGACCTGGAGAGCTTCTTCGATGTCGACGGCGACGAGCCGATCGAGCTGTGGGCCTGGGTCGGCGCCTACGACCATGTGGCGCTGTGCCAACTGTGGGGCCCGATGACCCACCTCCCGCCCGCGATACCGCGTTTCACCCACGAGCTGCGCCAGCTCTGGGAGGAGCATGGCAGCCCTCGGATGCCGCGACGGTCGGAGAATGTGCACGACGCCCTGGTCGACGCTCGTGACCAGCGGACGCGGTATCAGGTGATCACCTCGGCGAACGACGGGCGGTAGCTCGGTCTATTCGCATCGGCGCTGATAGCGGCCGGATTGGGGGCGTGCTCAGCCCGGTTACCATAGACAGGTGAACTGGACCGTTGACGTACCGATCGAGCAGCTCCCGTCGCTGCCTCCGCTGCCGGCGGAGCTACGGGCCCGCCTGGACGCCGCGCTGGCCAAGCCGGCCGCGCAGCAGCCGAGCTGGACGCGCGAGCAGGTCGAGCCGTTGCGAAAGGTTCTGGAAAGTGTGCCGCCGGTGACGGTGCCGTCGGAAATCGTGCGGCTGCAGGAGATGCTGGCCCAGGTCGCCCGCGGCGAGGCGTTCATGCTGCAGGGCGGCGACTGCGCGGAGACCTTCGTCGACAACACCGAGCCGCACATCAAGGGCAATATCCGCACCTTGCTGCAGATGGCGGTGGTCTTGACCTACGGCGCCAGCGTGCCGGTGCTCAAGGTGGCCCGGATCGCCGGGCAGTACGCCAAACCGCGTTCGGCCGATCTCGACGCCTTGGGGCTGCGTTCCTACCGCGGGGACATGGTCAACGGATTCGCCCCGGACGCGGCCGTGCGTGAGCACGACCCGTCGCGCCTGGTGCGGGCGTACGCCAACGCCGGCGCGGCGATGAACCTGGTGCGCGCGTTGACCTCGTCGGGGCTGGCGTCGTTGCATCTGGTGCACGACTGGAACCAGGAGTTCGTCCGGACCTCGCCCGCCGGTGCGCGTTACGAGGCGCTGGCCTCCGAGATCGACCGCGGGCTCAAGTTCATGAGCGCCTGCGGCGTGGCCGACCGCAACCTGCAGACCGCCGAAATCTACGCCAGCCACGAGGCGTTGGTGCTGGACTACGAGCGCGCCATGCTGCGGTTGTCCGACGCGGAGGACGGTGAGCCGCAACTGTATGACCTGTCCGCGCACTACCTCTGGATCGGGGACCGCACCCGCCAGCTCGACGGCGCGCATATTGCGTTCGCGGAGGTGATCGCCAACCCGATCGGCGTCAAGATCGGGCCGTCGACGACGCCGGACCAGGTGGTCGAATACGTCGAACGCCTCGACCCGTACAACAAGCCGGGCCGGCTGACGCTGGTGAGCCGGATGGGCAACAACAAGGTGCGTGACCTGTTGCCGCCGATCATCGAAAAAGTGGAGGCGACCGGCCATCAGGTGATCTGGCAGTGCGATCCCATGCACGGCAACACCCACGAGTCGTCCACCGGCTACAAGACGCGGCACTTCGACCGCATTGTCGACGAGGTGCAGGGCTTCTTCGAGGTGCACCGAGCGCTGGGTACCTACCCGGGCGGCATCCACGTCGAGATCACCGGCGATAACGTCACCGAGTGTCTCGGTGGCGCCCAGGACATTTCGGACACCGATCTGAGCGGACGCTACGAAACAGCGTGCGACCCGAGGCTGAACACCCAGCAGTCGTTGGAGCTGGCGTTCCTGGTCGCGGAGATGTTGCGCGACTAGAGCGAGATCCGCTGATGTTGCTGCCGACGGTCCACGCCGCGGCGGCCACCATGCCGGTGACCGACAACACGATCGCGATCCAGATCAGCATCATGCGCCGAGAGTGCTGGCGTTCGAAGGCGAACTCGACCAGGTCGATGCCGGCGAATTGCCCTGGTACTTCTTGGAATTCCTGCGGGTCGCGAGTCAGCTGACGAGTCGGCTGATGGAGCGGCGGACGTTTGGCGGGTGGCTGGCGCAGGTCTGTCGTGCGGTTGTGGTCGGTGGTCCGATTCTCGTCGACGGGACTGAGGTGCGCCGCGGCTGAGCGATGTTGCGCCGAATTACGCGGCGAGGGCACCCGAAATTCCGGAAGGTGCAACTCCGCGACGATCGCGTCCAATTCCGCGCCCATGTCCTGCGCGTCGGCATAACGGTTGGCGGGATCGCGGGCGGTCGCACGCTCGACCAGATCATCGAACTGTGAAGGCACTCCGCTGATCACGCTGCTCGGTAGCGGAACGTCGGTGTCCAGACGCTGGTAGGCGACCGACAATGCGGTGTCACCGGAGAACGGCGTCTGCCCGGTCAGCAGCTCGTAGGTGACTATCCCCGCGGCGTAGACATCGCTGCGCGGGCTGGCATTTCCGTCTTTGACCTGTTCGGGGGACAGGTAGGCCGCGGTGCCGAGAATGACACTGGTGGACGTGATTCCGGCCTCCGCGACGGCGCGCACCAGCCCGAAGTCGACGATTTTGACCTCGCCCTCGTCGGAGATCAGCACGTTCTCGGGTTTGACGTCGCGGTGCACCAGGCCGGCGCGATGCGCGGCGGCCAGCCCGCCCAGCACCGGCCGCAGCACCGCGGCGACCGCGTGCGGCGGCATCGGTCCGCGCTCGGCGAGTAGTTCGCGCAGCGTGCCGCCCTCGACAAGCTCCATCACCAGAAACGGATGCCGGGCGTCCAGGCCTTGGTCGTAGACCGCGACGAGCCCGGGATCCTTGAGCCGGGCCACGCTGCGGGCCTCGAGTTGAAAGCGGGTCAGGAACTGCTGATCGCCGGAGTAGCGGGAGTCCATCACCTTGAGCGCGACCGGTCGGTCCAACCGGGTGTCGAGGCCGCGGTAGACCGTCGAGGTGCCGCCGGTGGCGATCTTGGTCGCGACGCGATAGCGCCCGTCCAGTAGTGCCCCCTCGAGGGGGTCTTCGTTCGCCGCAGCAGCCACGCGCCCATCGTAGGCGGCAACATGCGGCGCACACCGATACCGACACTGCGTGAGCACAACACCGGTCGCGGGCGGCCTTACACTGTTTCGGTGAGCAGGATTCCGACTGGGGACGATGTTCTCGACCCCGACGAACCGACCTACGATCTTCGCGATGTCGCCAACTTGCTCGGGGTGGCGGTGACCAAAGTGCAGCAGCATCTCAAGGATGGGCACCTCGTCGCGGTGCGTCGCAACGGTGATGTCGTGGTGCCGCAGATTTTCTTCACCAGCGCCGGCGAAGTGGTCAAAAGCCTGCCGGGCTTGTTGGTGGTTCTGCGCGACGGCGGCTACCGCGACACTGAGATCGTGCGCTGGCTGTTCACCCCCGATCCGTCGCTGACGGTGACGAGGGACGGTTCACGCGACGCGCTCAGCAACGCCCGTCCGATCGATGCGCTGCACGCGCATCAGGCCCGCGAAGTGCTGCGGCGCGCGCAGGCTATGGGGTACTGACAGTCTGGTCGGCTGGTTGGGCCGGGGACTCGGATCGGTTGATCGTGCGCCAGGCGAATACTGCCACCGCGGTGGCCAACAGCACGTGCGGCCACGAGTACATGCCATGGGCGCCATCGGGTTTGAAGATGACCATGATCCACGTAGAGAGCGCCGCGATCGCGGCCACGGCGCGCCGTGACTGGGCGAGCGGGGCAATGACCGCCAACGGCCAGGAGTAGTACCACGGCAGGGCGGCCGGCGCGAACAGCACCACGAAGAGCATCACCCATGCGATCCCGGCGAGCGCCTGGCGGTCGTCGTGGCGGAACCGCCACCACAACAGCGGCAGTGCGATCGCGATGATCACGATTCCTACGGCACGGGTAACCTGCAGCACCCCATAGAAATTCACCGAGAAGAACAACCCGCCGACGGCATGGACCAGATTCGCGGTCGCTGTCGGAATGCTCAGCCAGTTGATGATCTTCACCGAGCCGGCCAGCGCGGTCAGCCAGCCGAGTCCCACCCCGGCGACCCCGGAAAGCACGGCGAACACCGCGATGAAGATCAATACCGACGCGCCCGCTGCCACCGAAAAGGCCTGCAGCGGGCGGTATCCACGTCGGTCACGCAGGTGACGCATCCACACCCAGACCATGAATGGCAGGGCCAGTCCGGCGGTGGCCTTGACTGCCGTCCCGACGGCGATCACGGCGATGCCGGCGAGGTGGCGCCGATTGAAGGTCAGTGCGATGCCGGCGGCCATCAGGCCCACCATCAACATCTCGTTGTGCACGCCACCCATCAGATGAATGATCACCAGCGGGTTGAGCACGCAGATCCACAGCGCGATGGGCACGTTCGCGCCGACATGCCGTGCGATGCGCGGCGTTGCCCAAATCAGCATTGCCAAGCCAGGCAGCATGCACAGCCGCAGCAGCATCGTCCCGACGATCACATGGTTACCGACCAGCATCGTCACCAGCCGGGCGATCATGATGAACGCCGGACCATAGGGAGCGGTGGTGATAGTCCAGATCGGGCTGACGTTGTCCAGCAAGGCATTCGGATTGTCGATCGGCCCGACTGCGTAGGGATCCAGTCCGTCGCGCAGCAGCGCACCCTGAGCCAGATACGAGTAGGTGTCGCGGCTGAACAGGGGCACCGACAGCAGTAGCGGCGCCAGCCAGAACGCGGCGCTGGCGACCATGGCGTATTCGCTTGCATCGCCGGCCAATGCGCGCCGGCCCAGCCACAGCCACGCGCACAGCATCAATGTGACGCCGATCCACAACACGATCGAGGACAGCACCAGCCCGTGGCCGTAGCGCAGCCAGGACAGGTGCAACGTCTCCAGCAGCGGATCGTGCTGCTTGGTGCTGCCGCCCCCGAGTCCGCCAGTGGTGATCAGCACCGCGCCCAGGCAGCCCAGCAGCGCCGGCCGACCATCGGCGGTGGCGGCGAATTCTCGTAGTAGTGAAAGTGGCCGCGGCGCAGCGGTAGCCGACGCAGGGGTAGTCGTGGGAATGGACATGGGCGTCAGGCGGACCGGTTTGCGGCCAGCGTGGCGAGATCGGATAGGCCGGTCTTGGCCACGTCGTAGATCGGTGCGTCGGCCACCAAGTCCAGCGCTCGCCGGGTCAACGTCGCGATCTGGTCCTCAACCGCGGCCAGCGCTCCGACCCGTTCGATCACCTCGCACAGTTCGCGTGCCTGCGCGTCGCTCAAGTCCGTGCCGACCGACGCTACGTAACAGCTTGGCAGCAGCGGTATCTGACACATCGGCCAACTCCATCGCGGTCGCCAACAGCACGGTGCGCTTGCCGGATCGCAGATCGTCTCCGGACGGCTTGCCGGTCACGGCCGGATCGCCGAACACGCCCAGCACGTCGTCGCGCAACTGGAACGCGACGCCCAGCTGATTGCCGACCTCGTGGAAAAGCGCCTGCACATCGGGCCGATCAGCCGCCGCGGCGGCCCCCAACTGCAACGGGCGCGAAACCGTATAGGAGGCGGTCTTGTAGGTGTTGACGGCCATCGCCGATGCGATCGACTCGGCGGCGCTGGCCTCGGCCACGATGTCGAGATACTGGCCGCCGAGCACTTCGGTCCGAATATCGGCCCAGACCCGGCGCACCCGTCTGCCGGCATCGCGCGGCAGGTCGACGTCGGCGACGATGTCGTCGGCCCAGGCCAGCGCCAGGTCTCCGAGCAGGATCGCCGCCGAAATCCCGAACTGATCAGCCGGACCGCGCCAGCCGCGTTCGCGGTGCAAGGCGGCGAACTGGATATGCGTGGTGGGCCGGCCGCGTCGAGTCGCCGAGCTGTCGATCACGTCGTCGTGCACCAACGCCGAAGCGTGCAGCAGTTCCAGTGCAGCGAACAACAGCAGCACGTGCTCGTCGGCGTCCTCGTTCGACACGGCCCGCCAACCCCAGTAGGCGAAAGCCGGGCGCAGCCGCTTGCCGCCGCCGAGGACGAAATCTTCCAGGCCGGCGGTCAGCGCGTCATAGTCGCGTCCGATGTGGGCGGCCTTGTCTCGCCGGTCGCGCAAATACCTGCGTAACTGGTCGATGGCGGCGTCGGCCAGCTCGACGGTTGCCGCTGCTCCTGCGCTCAGCGCGACACCTCTTCCCGGTTGCTGGCGATCATGGCCCGGTAAGTCTATTCGGCGCGGCGTTGTCCAGCGGGTTTTGCCAGCCCCAGCTCGCCCCTGCGGCGCGATCAACCGTCGCCGGACAGGTGCGGCGAAGGCCTCACTATGCTGTCGGAGATGTGTGTCGCGGGCCGCCTGGCCAGGCCGCTCCCGGGCCGACGCGGGTTCGCGGCTCCTGGCTGCTGCGGCGAGGGAACTAGTCGTTGAATGAGGAGCAGCTCGTTGACTTTGAACACCATCGCGCTTGAGTTGGTGCCGCCGAACGTTGACCGCGGCACGGAGCAAGCTCTCGAAGACGCCCACAAAGTGGTGCAGCTGGCAGCGAAATCCGGGATCGAAGGCCGGATCGGGCACGTGATGATGCCCGGGTTGATCGAAGAAGACGACGACCGGCCGATCGAGATGAAGCCCAAGCTGGATGTGCTGGACTTCTGGTCGACCATCAGGCCCGAAATGCCTGGCGTGCGTGGATTGTGCAGTCAAGTCACGGCTTTCATGGACGAACCGGCGCTCCGCCGGCGACTCGGCAACCTTGTCGAAGCCGGGATCGATGGCATCGTGTTCGTCGGTGTTCCGCGCACGATGGCCGACGGTGAGGGCTCTGGCGTCGCACCGACCGACGCCTTGTCGATTTACCAAGAGCTGGTGGACAACCGGGGCGTGATCCTGATCCCTACCCGCGAGGGTGAGACGGGCCGGCTGAATTTCAAGTGCAATCAAGGCGCCACCTTCGCGCAGACACAGCTGCTGTATTCCGATGCGATCGTGGGTTTTTTGACCGACTTCGCGAAAGAGACCGACCACCGGCCGGAGATCCTGTTGGGCTTCGGCTTCGTGCCGAAGCTCGAGGAGAAGGTCGGCTTCATCAACTGGCTGATCCAGGACCCGGGCAACGCCGCCGTCGCCGAGGAGCAGGCGTTCGTCACGACACTGGCGAACACCGAACCGGCGCAACGGCGCGAACTGACTCTGGACCTGTACAAGCGGGTGATCGACGGTGTCGCCGACCTGGGCTATCCGCTGAGCATCCATCTCGAAGCCACCTACGGCAATTCCGCACCCGCGTTCGAGACGTTCGCCCAGATGCTGGATTACTGGTCGCCCACGAGCTGACCGCGGTTGCTGACGTTGGTCAGCTGGACGGCGGGTCGCTAGGCTCGGCGATCCGAGGCGAGCGGTCGCGGGTGTACCAGGCCAGCCCGACCACGGCACCGGCCACCGCGAGCGACGCCAAGACCAGCCACAACGCCGCCCCTTCAAATGAGCGGGTGCTCGGATCGGTGTAGCGAGCCTGGGCGCTGAGCATGCTCACCACGCCGGGCTTCAGTTTCCACTGCACGGTCTGCTCATCGACGCGATCGCCGTTGGTGGAGGTCACCGACCCCGGAAACGCGACGGACAACTCCACTTCGGCATCGGGATCGTTGAGCGAGGTCAGGTCCGCGCGTCCTTCCAGAATCACCAGGTCGCCGGCTCTGCGCAGCGACAGGTTCACCCCCTGCGCGTCGGAGTTCATCCGCGCGAGCTCCGGCAATTCAGCGAACGTCAGGTCGGAGAACGTAGCCTGCGAGCCCACGTAGCCGTCACGGTCGTATTTGGAGACCGCGACCTTCTGGCCGAAGGCCAGATTGGGATCCAGCTGCGGACCGTTGTCCTTGTCGTTGCGCGGTTTGGCCGCCGCGATGATGTCGCCGGAAACCAGGTCGTCGGGGGAGATGGTGATCGAGGCCTTGATCCGCACGCATCCGGCGAGCATGGGTATCACCAGCAGCAGCAATGCCAACGCCGTGACGCGGCGGCTTCCCAGCCGCGCCGTGAAACCCCGGGATGAGAGCTGTATACCGCTGGCGCGCACCAGGTCATCGTGCCAGACCGCGACGGCGCCGGTGCCACTACAGCGGCAGCGCGCGCCCCAGAATTGCGAATGCCCGTGGGTCGCCGGTGAAGTGGTAGCCGCGGATGACGTCGATGAAGCCCAGTCGCCGGTAGAGCCGCCAGGCTCGATTGGCTTCGCCGTTGGTCTCCGGCGTCGACAGCAACACGTTGGCTTCGCTGCGTTCCGAAAGCAGCCGCCGGGCCAGCGCTTCGCCAAGGCCGCGGCCCTGCGCCCGCGGGTGAATGTGCAGCTCGGTCAGCTCGAAATAGCTGGTCACCAGCTTGGTCGATCTCGGGGTCGGGGAAGCCGCTGCGCTGCAGACCCGCCACCACCTGCTGCTGCCACCACTGGTCAGGCGCGCCGCAATACCCGTAGGCCACGCCCAGCAGCGGCGCCTCGCTCAGCTCGGCGGACGACGGCTCCGCCCCCGCCGGCGCGTCGACCTCGACCGCTGCGACGGCCTGCCAGCCGCGTCGCCGGGTGTGTTCGAGCCACATCGCGGCGCGCTGATTCTCGGTGCCGGGCGGATAGCGCATGGCGTCGACGTACACGCCCAGGGCGTCGGAAAGCCGTCGCTGCATGTCCTGCGGCGGCAGGTTGATGAGGAAAGTCACCAACGTGCGGTCTCCTCAGTCGTCGTCAGTCGTGCAGTGTGGGGCGCCATCCCATTATCGGGCGCGGTGCCGCAGCGTCGATCACCGACCGGTCGCAAGTACAATCAGCGGGCGAAGCGGTGGTAACGCGCAGATGGACCTCGTATCATTCTTCTTAGTTATCCCCGCAGCGCGCGCAGGCGTGCTATCGGTATTTACGTGACAGGGTTTCGGCAAGGAGGGACTGATGCCACTCTCCGATCATGAGCAGCGGATGCTCGACCAGATCGAGAGCGCTCTCTACGCCGAGGACCCCAAGTTCGCCTCGAGCGTTCGGGGCGGCGGATTGCGGGCGCCGACGGCGCGGCGACGGCTGCAGGGTGCGGCGCTTTTTGTGCTCGGACTTGCGATGTTGGTCTCCGGGGTGGCGTTTAAGGCCACCATGATCGGAACATTCCCGGTCCTGTCGGTGGTCGGCTTTGTGGTGATGTTCGCCGGCGTGGTGTTTGCCATCACCGGTCCGCGCCTCGCCGGACGGGGTGAGCGCCCGGGACCCGCGTCTGCAGCACGTCAGCGCCGCGGCAAGAACGCCGGCGTCGTTCACCAGCCGGATGGAAGACCGGTTCCGCCGCCGCTTCGAGGAGTAGCGCGCGGGACGCACTAAGGGCAGCCAGCGGCTGCCCTTTTTTGTGCCCCACTGAAGGCCGCGTTACGGCCTGGACCGCGCGGGGCGACCCACTACGCCCCACTCCGGGCGATAACCGCAGTTCAAGCCTCTTTTCGTAAGGCTCATCCGGTGCCGCGATAGGCTCGCGCGGACCGCGTAGTGGCCGAGAACCTGCAGAAACGACACCAAGTGGTGACATTCGTGTCGTTAAATGGAGCGATGTGGGGGATTGTGGGGTATCGTGGCGGAAGTCGAAAGGCATGGAGGTAGCCAGATGTTTCTCGGCACCTACACGCCAAAACTCGACGACAAAGGGCGGCTTACTTTGCCCGCCAAGTTCCGCGATGCGCTGGCAGGGGGGTTGATGGTCACCAAGAGCCAAGACCACAGCCTCGCCGTCTATCCGCGAACGCAATTCGAGGAACTCGCCCGCAAAGCCAGCAAGACGTCGCGCAGCAACCCCGAGGCGCGGGCGTTCCTGCGCAACCTGGCTGCCGGCACCGACGAACAGCACCCCGACGCACAAGGCCGGATCACCTTGTCGGCCGACCACCGCCGTTACGCGAACCTCTCCAAGGACTGCGTCGTCATCGGATCGATTGAGTACCTGGAGATTTGGGACGCGGCGGCCTGGCAGCAGTATCAAGAAACCCACGAAGAGAACTTCTCCGCAGCCAGCGATGAAGCACTCGGCGACATTATCTGAGGCGCGTGCCCGTGCAACGTGGCCTCTGTCCGAACCGACCCTGACGTACTTCCCCGACGCCAGGCTCGTGCAATCGGACAGGGACCTCGATGCAACGGCCGCGCGAGCCGATGCGACTTACCCGGCCGCCCAGCACATCTCACGTCGAGAAGGTGTCCACATGCCTGACGCCACCGGTGGTTTCGGCCATGTGCCCGTGTTGCTCGATCGCTGCTTCGAATTGCTGCACCCTGCCTTGACCCGCCACCACGCCGACGGATCGGGCGCGGTGCTCATCGACGGGACCGTCGGTGCCGGCGGGCACGCCGAGCGCTTCCTCACCGAACTGCCCGGACTGCGGCTGATCGGTGTCGACCGCGACCCGACCGCACTGGACATCGTTCGTACCCGCCTCTCGCGGTTCGCCGATCGGCTCACCCTGGTGCAAACCCGGTACGACGACATCGAGACGGCGCTGGCCGAATCAGGTTACGGATCAACCGAATCCGTCGACGGCATGCTTTTCGACCTTGGTGTCTCGTCCATGCAACTCGACCGTGCCGAGCGGGGCTTCTCCTACGCGCAGGATGCGCCGCTGGACATGCGGATGGACCCCACCGCGCCGCTGACCGCCGCCGAGATCCTCAACACCTACGACGCGGCCGCGTTGAGCGACATCCTGCGTCGCTACGGCGAGGAGAAGTTGGCCCGCCGCATCGCGACGCACATCGTCCGGCGGCGCGCACGCGTCACCGTTCACCTCGACCGCGGAGCTGGTAGAGGTGATCTACCAAGCAGTTCCGGCTCCGGCCCGCCGGACCGGTGGACATCCCGCGAAGCGGACGTTCCAGGCCTTGCGTATTGCGGTCAACAGCGAACTGGATGCGTTGAGCGACATGCTGCCTGCCGCGCTGGACGCGCTGGCTGTCGACGGACGCATCGTGGTGATGGCATACCAGTCGCTCGAAGACCGCATCGTCAAGCGAGCGTTCGCCGATGCGACGACCTCGAGCAGCCCGTCCGGACCTACCGGTCGAATTACCCGGACACGCAGCGCGATTCACGTTGCTGACCCGGGGTGCCGAACGCGCCGACGACGCGGAAGTCCAGCGAAATCCGCGCAGTGCCGCGGTGCGATTACGCGCCGTCCAACGCGTGCAATCGAAATCAGACGCAGCGAGGAGGGGAGGCTCATGAAAGCCAAGCGCCCAGCGCAACCGCCACGCGCCGGTGAACGGCGCGGCGGCCAGTCGAGTGCTTCCCGGAAGTCGGGTCAGCGAGCCGCCGACTCGACGCCCGCGCGTCGCAACCGCGCCCGCACCGGAAAGCCCACTGCGCCGGCCCGTGAGCCGCGCACGTCGCGGTCCGCGCCACAGACCACGCCGGTCGCCCGGCCGGTCGAGCGACCAGCCCGCGCGAAGAGCGCCACCCAGGCCAAGGCCCGGGCCAAGGCGCGGAAAGCCAAGGCTCCTAAAGTCGTTCGGCTGCCGCTGCGCGAGCGCCTGCTCAGCAAGCTGACGTCGATCGATCTTCGGCCGCGCACCCTGGCGGCCAAGGTCCCGTTCGTCGTGCTCGTGATCGGCTCGCTCGGCGCCGGACTCGCTCTCACGCTGTGGCTGTCCACCGACGCCGCGGAGCGGTCCTATCAGCTCGGCAGCGCCCGTCAGCGCACCGAATTGCTGCAGCAGGAAAAGGAAGCCCTCGAGCGCGACGTGCAGGAGGCGCAGTCCGCGCCGGCGTTGGCCGAGGCGGCCCGTGGTCTGGGCATGATCCCGACCCGCGACACCGCGCATCTGGTTCAGGACCCCGCCGGAAACTGGGTGGTGGTGGGCACCCCCAAGCCGGCCCAGGGTGTTCCGCCGCCGCCACTGAACAGCAAGCTGCCGGAAGAAAAGCCGATGTCCCCGCAGGCTCCGCCGGCCAATGCGGTTGAGGTGCCCGCACTTGTACTGCCCGGCAACGGCGCACCGGCCGTGCCCGCTGGCACCTGGCCCCGACGGGATGGTCCGCACGCCCGATGGCGCCACCACGCTGGGTACCGAGCACCTTCCCTCGCCCGACGGCCCGCTTCCGATGCCGGGCGCGGGACCGGGGCCGGTACCGGGCATGCCCATCGTGCCGGGATTGCCGCCCGCCGCCGGGCCTGCACCCGTGATCCCGGTGGCGCCCGCGCCGCTGGTCGCGCCTGCCGCCCCCGTCGCCCCGGTGATACCCCCGCCCAATGCTGCGCCCGGGCCGCCGGCCGGCCTGGTGGTGCTGCCCCCCGCCGCGCAGTCGCCGGCCGACCTGCCGGGCATGCCGCATCACATGGCTCCCTCCGGGCCGCTCGTCGGTGAGCAGTTCGGCCCGCTGACGGTCACCACACCCGGAGTTCCGCGATGAATCGTCCGACGAAGTCCGGCAAGCCACGTCGGGCCAAGGCCAGCGCGCCGGACCGCTCGACGCGCGAGCGTCGTACCCGCCAGGCGATGGAGGTCGGAAGCCGCGGCGCGTCGTTCGTCTTCCGGCATCGCGTCGGCAACGGGGTCATCTTTCTCGCACTGGTGATCGCCGGCGCTCAGCTGTTCTACCTGCAGGTGCCCAAGGCCGCCGGGCTGCGGGCCGAGGCCGCGGGTCAGCTCAAGGTCACCGACGTCTCGAAAGCGGTCCGCGGCAGCATCGTCGACCGCAACAACAACCAACTGGCCTTCACCATCGAGGCCCGCGCTCTGACCTTTCAGCCGAAGCGCATTCTCAAGCAACTGACCGACGCCAAGCAGAAGAACGCGAAAGCGCCTGACCCGCAACGGCGGTTGAACGAGATCGCCAAGGAGGTGGCGGTGCGGCTGAACAACAAGCCGGACAAGGCCACCATCCTGAAGAAGCTGCGTAGCGACGAGTCGTTCGTCTATCTGGCCCGCGCCGTCGACCCTGCCATCGCCACCACCATCACCCGGAAATTCCCCGAGGTCGGTGCCGAGCGCCAAGACCTACGGCAGTATCCGGGCGGATCGCTGGCGGCCAATGTCGTCGGCGGAATCGACTGGGACGGACACGGTTTGCTCGGCCTGGAAGACTCCATGGACGCCGAATTGGCCGGCACCGACGGATCGGTCACCTACGACCGCGGCTCCGACGGCGTGGTGATTCCGGGCAGCTACCGCAACCAGCACCACGCGGTCAACGGCTCGACGATCCAGCTCACCATCGACGACGACATCCAGTTCTACGTTCAGCAGCAGGTGCAGCAGGCCAAGAACCTCTCCGGTGCACGCAACGTCTCGGCGGTCGTGATGGACTCCAAGACCGGCGAAGTGCTGGCCATGTCCAACGACAACACCTTCGACCCGTCCCAGGACATCGGTCGTCAGGGCGACAAGCAGCTGGGCAACCCGGCGGTGTCCTCGCCGTTCGAGCCCGGATCGGTGAACAAGATCATCACCGCCTCGTCGGTGATCGAGTACGGACTGTCCAATCCCGATGAGGTGCTGCAGGTTCCGGGCTCGATCAACATGGGTGGGGTGACCATTCACGACGCCTGGGTGCACGGCGTCGCGCCCTACACGACCACCGGTGTGTTCGGAAAGTCGTCGAACGTCGGAACGCTGATGCTGGCGCAACGCGTTGGGCCGCAACGCTACTTCGACATGCTCGAGAAGTTCGGTCTGGGCCAGCGCACCGGGATCGGCCTGCCCGGCGAGAGCGCGGGCCTGGTGCCGCCGGTCGGGCAGTGGTCGGGCAGCTCGTTCTCCAACTTGCCGATCGGGCAGGGCCTTTCGATGACCCTGATCCAGATGGCCGGCATGTACCAGGCGATCGCCAACGACGGTGTTCGGATGCCGCCGCGGATCATCAAGTCGACCGTCAGCGCGGACGGCGCGCGCACCGAAGATCCACGCCCCGAAGGGGTTCGGGTGGTGTCGCCGGAGACAGCGCGCACCGTGCGCAACATGTTGCGCGCTGTTGTGCAACGCGACCCGACAGGCGTTCAGCAGGGCACCGGACCGGCTGCCGCGGTCGAGGGTTACCAGATCGCCGGTAAGACCGGCACCGCGCAGCAGATCAACCCGGCGTGCGGCTGCTACTACGACAACGTCTACTGGATCACCTTTGCGGGAATGGCCACCACCGACGACCCGCGCTATGTCATCGGCATCATGATGGACAACCCGGCGCGCAATGCCGACGGCACGCCGGGCCACTCGGCGGCCCCGCTGTTCCACAACATCGCCGGCTGGCTGCTGCAGCGCGGAAATGTCCCGCTGTCGCCCGACCCCGGTCCGCCGCTGCTGCTGCAGGCCATGTAGCCGGAACTGAATTGCGGCGGGTCACCCGTTCCTGCTATTGGAGAATGACACAGCAAAGCGGGAGGTAACGGTGATGGCGGCAGGCAAGAATTTTCGGGTCGACATCGAAGCATTGGCGGGCTCGGCGGCGCACGTAGCCGGCCAGGGCGACGATCTGGCGACTGCCCATTTGTCGTCGGACAACCGCATCGCCTCGGCGCAGTCAGGATGGGTTGGCAGTTCGGCGGCCGCGCTGCAGACCCGGACGGCAGCGTGGCTGGAGACGTCGCGCCGACTGCTGACCAATGTTGGCGATCATGCGCTGAATCTGAACAACGACGGCATCAGCTTCGCCGCGCTCGAGCGCGAGAACGTCGAGAAGCTGCGCGCAGTGCATCCCGGCGCCGACGGGCCAGCCGACCCGGCCTGAGTTGTGTTGACAGTGGCCGACATCGAACGGTGGAATGCCGGTGCGGTGCGCGCGGTATTCCAGGCGGCGACTGCACGCGGGCAGGCTACGTTGGAGGCGTCGCGCCAGCTGAGTACCCTGTCGGTGTTCGACACTTGGGAAGGCGCTACCGCCGAGGCCAGAAAGCACGTGAACGCCGGCATCCGCCAAGACCTCGATGCGCACGGCAACGAGGCGCTCGCGGTGGCCCGGGCGGCCGATCAGGCCGCCGACGGTATCGAGCATGTGCAGTCCGAGCTGCGGACGTTGCGCCAGGATGCCGCCGGAATGCACATGGCGATCGACGCGACGACCAACGTATTGGTCCCGACGACCAATTGCCTTCCGATGGAAGCGCTTTTGGCCGAGGCGCAGCTGCAGCCGCGGCTCGATGCGATTCTCGCCGAGGCCAACGCTGTCGACGATGAGCTGGCCGCCGCGATCAACATGGCCGATGGCGACGTTGCCGTCCCAACCGACGCCGGCCCACCCGTCGGTCCGCAGGGCTTGACCCCGACCCAGCGTGCAAGCGATGCCAACCAGGAACGGGTACGCGAAGAGCGCGCCAAGACTGCACGCGCACATCAACGACCTCAAGCAATCCATCGCCAGGGCAGGCGGTGACCCGAATCGACTGCAGGACCTCAACAATCAGTTGAATGCCGCCCAGAACCGGATGGGCGAATTCGATTCCATCGATGATGCCCTCAGGCGGGCCCCCGAGACGTACCTGACCCAGCTCGAGATTCCGACCGACCCGAGTCAGAAGGTCCGGGCGGCAGTGGCCGTGGGCAACCCTGATACAGCCACTCATATTTCGGTGACGGTTCCCGGACTCGGCTCGAGCACCAAGGATTCGTTACCCGGCATGGTCACCGAGGCCAGCAATCTTCGGGACACGACGCAGAAACAGCTCGATCGGCTGGGGATCCCGGGCTCGGTCGCCACCATCGCATGGATGGGCTACGACCCGCCGGCAAACCCCATAGAGACCGGCAGCCCGCGTGATGTGTGGCGCACGATCACCGATGACCGGGCGCGGGGTGGGGCCGCCGCCTTGGCGCCATATCTGCAGCAACTGCATACCGGTAACCCCAATGCCCATCTCAGTTTGTTTGGGCACAGCTACGGATCGCTCACGTCCTCGTTGGCGCTGCAACAACTCAATGCGCAGGGCCTACACCCGGTGAATGACGCGGTGTTCTACGGCTCGCCGGGTCTGGAGCTTGAGAACCCAAGCCAGCTCGGGCTTGCCTGAGGGACACGCGTTTGTCATGAAAGCCCCACCCGGCGACGACTGGATTCCCGAACTCGCGCCGCTCGCGCCGCTGCATGGCTGGGGCTCAGACCCCTACGACGGGATGATGCCCGAGTTGTCCTCGCAAGCCGGGCTCAGTCCGGACGGCGTCACTCGGGAGGGCGTCCACAGCCATGCCGACTATCCTCGTGCGGTCTCGGGGCCCGGGGGTGAGCAGATGCTGAGAATGTCTGGCTACAACTTGGCGGTGGTGGCCGCCGGGATCGCCGATATGCCTGACGGCGGAAAGCAGTTGGTGATGGCACCCACGCCGTTGACGCCCTATCCGCATCCGGGGGGATGACCGTGGTCCGCGTATTCGTGTGCAGTGCTTGGATCGTGGTGTGTATGTCTGTTTCTGGTTGTGGCGCAACAGATTCCGGATCGCAGGGCAATCCGGGTCCATCGCGGGTGGCAGAACTGGAGAGCGGGTTGCGTTCGAAGCCCTCCTTTGAGGTGGCCAAGACCGAGTATTCGGCCCAGATGGATCGGATGGCGCAGGAGATCACTGACTTGGTGCCGGGAATCAATTGGCATGTGAAGGAGAACAGCTGGCGAGGTTGTGGAGGCGATTACGTATGGACCCGCGCCCAGCAGGTGTACTACTACATCGTCTTCGACCAGCCGATACCCGACAGCCTGTGGCCGCGTGCGTTACAGATCGTCAAGGACGGGGCCGCGCACTTCGGCGCAACGACCGTGGGCATGCTCGTCGACCAGCCCAATAACAGAGATCTGACCATATCCGGCGCCGACGGCGTGGAGTTCGAGTTCGGCACCGCCAAGCAGACGATTCTGTCCGCTAAGTCTGACTGTCGGATGCGCGAAACCGATACCCCGACGCCTACGCCAAAACCGTGAGATGACAAGCAGAACCGTGCACCTTTTAGTCGAATTCGGCCGGAAATCTGCCGCTCGATAAGGTGTCAGGGCTGATCGTGGCGCTGAACCGGGCGTCAGAACCCATCGACAGACGGAGGTGATGGCGGTGCCCGCTGCGCTGCGTCCCACCTCCGTCGCGGGCGTCCCGCTGTCGGAACTGGCCGCCCAGGTGGGCGCGGTTCCCGCCGAGGGCGGCACCGCGTCGGATCTGCAGATCACCGGCGTGACCCTGCGAGCACAAGATGTCCAGCCCGGCGACCTGTTCGCCGCACTACCGGGCGCGACGACACACGGCGCGCGCTTCGTTCCAGACGCGGTCGAACGCGGGGCCATCGCGGTGCTCACCGATGCGGACGGGCTGGCGCAGCTGAACCGCGACGCCGGCTCGGCGGCCGTGCTCGTCCACCCCCAACCCCGCAGCGTTCTGGGCGACGTCGCCGCCACGGTGTACGGGCGCCCGTCCGAGCACCTCACCGTCGTCGGCGTCACCGGGACGTCGGGCAAGACCACGACGACATACCTGATCGAAGCCGGTCTGCGGTCGGCTGGACGCACGGTCGGCCTGATCGGCACCGTCGGCCTGCGGATCAACGGCGAAGACATCCCCAGCGCCCTGACCACGCCCGAGGCGCCTGCCTTGCAGGCGCTGCTGGCGGCGATGGCCGAGCGTGGCGTCGACACGGTGGTGATGGAGGTGTCCAGTCACGCCCTGACCCTGGGGCGGGTGGACGGCATCCGGTTCGCGGTCGGCGGATTCACCAACCTGTCCCGCGACCATCTCGACTTCCACCTGACCATGGAGGACTACTTCGAGGCCAAGGCGCGACTGTTCGACCCGGCGTCGCCGCTGCATGCCCGGCGCGCGGTGGTGTGCGTGGACGACGATGCCGGCCGCGCGATGGCGCATCGCGCCGCCAAGGCGGTCACGGTCAGCACCAAGGGCCGCCCCGCCGACTGGCGCGCCGAGGCCAGTACGGCACAGGCCGGTGTGCAGGAGTTCACTGCGATCGACCCGGCCGGCGTCCACCACCGGATGGGCATCGCGCTCCCCGGCGACTACAACATCGCCAATTGTCTTGTCGCACTGGCGGTTCTCGACGCAGTCGGGGTTTCCCCGGAGCAGGCGTCCGCCGGCCTGCGGCACACCCAGGTCCCCGGGCGGCTCGAGCAGATCAACCGTGGGCAGGACTTCCTCGCGCTGGTCGACTACGCGCACAAGCCGGGCGCGCTGCACGAGGTGCTGCGAACGCTCCGCCGCCCGGACGGCCGACTGGCCGTCGTATTCGGTGCCGGCGGCGACCGCGACCCGGGTAAACGGGCCCAGATGGGCCGCGTCGCCGCGGAGTTGGCCGATCTGGTGGTGGTGACCGACGACAATCCCCGCAGCGAGGACCCGGCCGCGATCCGCCGCGAAATCCTCTCCGGCACAGCCGAAGCCGCCGCCGACACCGATGTGGTCGAGATCGGGGACCGGCGTGCGGCGATCGATCACGCCGTGGCGTGGGCGGTGGCCGGGGATGTGGTGCTGATCGCCGGTAAGGGCCACGAAACCGGCCAGACCCGCAATGGTCAGACGCAGCCCTTCGACGACCGGGTCGAGCTGGCGGCGGCGCTGAGAGGGGCGGCGCAGATGATCGACCTCACCGTGGCGCAGGTCGCCTCGATCGTCGGCGGTGAACTGGCCGACGTCTCCGCCGAGGATGCGGCCGGCCTGCACGTCACCGGGACCGTCGAATTCGATTCGCGCAAAGTCACTTCCGGCGGGCTGTTCCTGGCGTTGCCGGGTGCTCGCGTCGACGGACACGACCATGCCGCCGCCGCCGTGGCGGCCGGAGCCGTCGCCGTGCTCGCCGCGCGGCCGGTCGGCGTGCCCGCGATCGTCGTTCCGGCCGCCCCGAAGCGCACCGACGGGGGACTGGCCGGTGTTCTCGAGCACGACAGCGACGGCGCGGGCGCGGCGGTGCTGGCCGCGCTGGCCAAGCTCGCCGCCGCGGTGGCCGCCGAGTTGGTGGCCGGCGGCCTGACGATCGTCGGCATCACCGGCTCGTCGGGCAAGACGTCGACCAAAGACCTGCTGGCCGCCGTGCTCGCCCCGCTCGGCGAAGTGATTGCGCCACCCGGATCGTTCAACAACGAGCTCGGCCACCCGTGGACGGTGCTGCGCGCCACGCCCAGCACCGACTATCTGATCCTCGAGCTTTCGGCCCGCCACTCGGGCAACATCGCCGCGCTGGCCGCGATCGCGCCGCCTGCCATCGGGGTGGTGCTCAATGTCGGCACCGCACACCTCGGCGAATTCGGTTCGCGGGAAGCCATCGCCAGAACCAAAAGTGAACTGCCACAAGCTGTTCCGCCTTCCGGCGTGGTAGTGCTCAACGTCGACGACCCGGCGGTGGCGGCGATGGCCGAGGTGACCGCGGCCCGGGTGGTACGGATCAGCCGGCACAGCCGGACCGATGTGTGGGCCGGCCCGGTGACGCTCGACGAATTGGCCAGGCCGCAGTTCACCCTGCACGCGGGCGACGACGCCGGCTCGACATCAGCCTGGCCGTGCACGGCGATCACCACGTCAGCAACGCGCTGTGCGCGGCCGCTGTCGCGCTCGAATGCGGCGCCACCACCGCGCAGGTTGCCGAGGCGCTGGCCGGCGCCGGCCCCGTGTCGGGTCACCGGATGCGGGTGAGCACCCGCGCCGACGGGGTGACGATCATCGATGACGCCTACAACGCCAACCCGGATTCGATGCGCGCCGGTCTGCAGGCACTGGCCTGGATTTCGGTCTCGGGCGGGCCAGGCCCCGCCGGAAAGCGCCGCAGTTGGGCGGTGCTGGGCGAGATGGGCGAACTCGGCGGCGACGCGATATCCGAGCATGACCGCATCGGCCGGTTGGCGGTGCGATTAGATGTGTCTCGACTCATTGTCGTCGGAACGGGGAGGTCTATGAGCGCCATGCACCACGGCGCGGTCATGGAAGGGGCGTGGGGTTCCGAGGGTGAACGAGGAGCCGTCCTCGTCGCCGACGCTGACGCCGCCCTGGCCATGCTGCGGGCTGAACTGCAGCCCGGACGACGTGGTGCTGGTCAAGGCCTCCAACGCCGCGGGACTTGGTGCGCTGGCCGATTCGCTGGCCGCAGACAGCCGAGGCGACACCCGATGATCGACATCCTGCTCGCCGTCGCGATCTCGCTGACGGTGTCGATCCTGCTGACCCCGATGCTGATCCGGCTGTTCAACCGGCAGGGCTTCGGCCACGAGATCCGCGAGGACGGCCCGCCGAGCCACAAGACCAAGCGCGGCACGCCGTCGATGGGTGGGGTCGCCATCCTGGCCGGCATCTGGGCGGGTTACCTCGGCACCCACCTGGCCGGCCTGGCGTTCAACGGCAACGGCCCGTCGGCCTCGGGTCTGCTGGTGCTGTTCCTGGCCACCACGCTCGGTGCCGTGGGATTCGTCGACGACCTGATCAAGATCCGGCGATCACGCAATCTGGGGCTGAACAAGACGGCCAAGACCGTCGGCCAGATCACCGCCGCCGTCCTGGTCGGCATCCTGGTCCTGCAGTTCCGCAATGACGCCGGGCTGACACCTGGCACCTCGGACCTGTCGTATGTGCGCGAAATCGCCACCGTGACACTGGCTCCCGCGCTTTTCGTGCTGTTCTGCGTGATCGTCGTCAGCGCCTGGTCCAATGCGGTCAACTTCACCGACGGACTGGACGGCCTGGCCGCCGGCTCGATGGCCATGGTGACCGCCGCCTATGTGCTGATCACGTTCTGGCAGTACCGCAACGCGTGCGCGACCGCGCCAGGACTGGGCTGCTACAACGTGCGTGACCCGCTGGATCTGGCGATCATCGCCGCCGCGACCGCGGGCGCATGCATCGGTTTCCTGTGGTGGAACGCCGCGCCGGCCAAGATCTTCATGGGCGACACCGGGTCGCTGGCTCTGGGCGGGATCATCGCCGGCATCTCGGTGACCAGCCGCACCGAGATCCTGGCGGTGGTGCTCGGCTCGCTGTTCGTCGCCGAGATCGTCTCGGTGGTGGTGCAGATCCTGGCATTCCGGACGACCGGTCGCCGGGTGTTCCGGATGGCGCCCTTCCATCACCACTTCGAGCTGCTCGGCTGGGCCGAGACGACGGTGATCATCCGGTTCTGGCTACTCACCGCGATCAGCTGCGGTCTGGGCGTTGCGCTGTTCTACAGCGAATGGCTCGCCGCGACCGGCGGCGGCTGAGTTGAGCCCGATCCCGCGCTCGAGCCGCTGTCGGCGGGGGCGCCGGTGCTGGTCGCGGGGGGCGGCGTGACCGGCCGCGCGGTGCTGGCAGCGCTGGCGGCCCTGGGCGCGACGGCGACGCTGTGCGACGACGACCCGGCCACCCGACGGCAGTTCGCCGACGCCGGCACGCCGACCGTGGACTCGGCGACCGCCGCCGCGCACATCGCCGACTACGCGCTGGTGGTCGTCAGTCCCGGATTTCCGCCGACCGCGCCGGTGCCCGCGGCCGCCGCGGCCGCCGGTGTCCCGGTCTGGGGTGACGTCGAGCTGGCCTGGCGACTCGACCAGGCCGGCCACTACGGGCCGCCGCGGCGCTGGCTGGCGGTCACCGGCACCAACGGCAAGACCACCACCACGTCGATGCTGCACGCGATGCTCGTCGCCGCGGGCCTCAACAGCCGGCTCTGCGGCAACATCGGCAACCCGGTGCTTGACGAGTTGCACGAGCCCGCCGACGTGCTGGCCGTCGAGCTGTCGAGCTTCCAGCTGCACTGGGCGCCGTCGGTGCGACCCGAGGCCGGGGCCGTGCTCAACATCGCCGAAGATCACCTCGACTGGCACGGCACCCTGGCTGACTACGCCGCCGCGAAGGCCGGCGTGCTGCGTGGCCGGGTGGCGGTGGCCGGCCTGGACGACCAGCGGGCAGCCGAGCTGCTCGCGGCCGCCCCGGCGCCGATCCGGGTGGGTTTTCGGCTCGGTGAACCCGCGGCCGGCGAACTCGGCGTGCGCGACGGTGAGCTGATCGACTGTGCTTTTGCCTCAGCCGGTTCCTTGCCCAGCTCCGGCGGCGAGGCGCTGGCCCCGGTGTCGTCCATCCCGGTGCCCGGCCCGGTGGGCGTGCTCGACGCCCTGGCGGCCGCGGCGCTGGCCCGCAGCATCGGGGTGCCGGGCGAGGCGATCGCTTCGGCGCTGTCGTCGTTCCGGGTGGGCCGGCACCGCGCCGAGCTCGTCGCCGTCGTCGACCAGATCAGCTACGTCGACGACTCCAAGGCGACCAACCCGCATGCCGCCGAGGCGTCGCTGCTGGCCTACCCGCGGGTGGTGTGGATCGCCGGCGGTCTGCTCAAGGGCGCATCGGTGCACGAGACCGTGCAAAGGGTGGCGTCGCGGCTGGTTGGAGCGGTGCTGATCGGCCGGGATCGGGCAATGGTTGCCGAGGCGTTATCGCGACACGCACCGGATGTGCCCGTCGTACAGGTTGTGGCAGGCGAGGATGTTGCTATGCATGCGACTGCTGAGTCTCCTGTTACGTATGTGACACACGTGGTTCCCTTGTCCGACGAGACTGTCGGCACTCGCGTCATGAACGCTGCTGTGACCGCTGCCCGCGACCTCGCCGGCCCCGGCGACGCGGTGCTGCTGGCGCCGGCCGGCGCTTCATTTGACCAGTTCACCGGCTACGCGGAGCGCGGCGACGCATTCGCAGCCGCGGTCCGCGCCACCCGCCGGTAGCGGCGGGTGAAGATCGCGCTGACCCGGCTGTTGCGCCGGGGAACCAAGGTTGACCAGTCGACGGACGCCGACGCGACGGAGGCCGACGACGCCAAGCCCGCCAAAGCGACGGCCGTGATCGCCGGCGAGCCCCGCACCCCCCTCGGGGCATGGCTGGGCCGGCCGATGACATCGTTCCACCTGATCATCGCGGTGGCGGCGCTGTTGACCACGCTGGGCCTGATCATGGTGCTGTCGGCGTCGGGGGTCCGTTCCTACGACGACGACGGATCGGCGTGGACGATCTTCGGCCGCCAGGTGCTGTGGACGATCGTCGGGTTGTTCGCCTGCTACCTGGCACTGCGGTTGCCGGTGCGGTTCATGCGGCGGATGGCGTTCACCGGCTTCGCCGTGACCATCGTGATGCTGGTGCTGGTGCTGATCCCGGGAATCGGCAAGGAAGCCAACGGATCCCGCGGGTGGTTCGTGATCGCCGGCTTCTCGATGCAGCCCTCCGAGCTGACCAAGATCGCCTTAGCGATCTGGGGTGCGCACCTGCTGGCGGCGCGACGCATGGAGCGGGCCTCGCTGCGGGAGATGCTGATCCCGCTGGTACCGGCGGCGGTCATCGCGCTGGCCCTCATCCTCGCGCAGCCCGACCTTGGCCAGACGGTGTCGATGAGCATCATCCTGCTGGGCCTGTTCTGGTATGTCGGTCTGCCGCTGCGGGTTTTTCTGAGCTCGCTGGCCGCCGCGATCGTCGCGGCGGGCGTGCTGGCGGTATCGGCCGGTTACCGCTCTGACCGGGTGCGGTCGTGGCTGGACCCGGGTCAGGATCCTCAGGACTAGCGGGTATCAGGCGCGTCAGGCGAAGTTTGCGCTGGCCAACGGCGGTATTTTCGGCGACGGTCTCGGTCAGGGCACCGCGAAGTGGAACTACCTGCCCAACGCCCACAACGACTTCATCTTCGCGATCATCGGCGAGGAGCTCGGGCCTGGTCGGTGCGCTCGGCCTGCTCGCACTGTTCGGGTTGTTCGCCTACACCGGGATGCGTATCGCGCGGCGCTCGGCCGACCCGTTCCTGCGGCTGCTGACCGCCACCACCACCTTGTGGGTGATCGGTCAGTCCTTCATCAACGTCGGCTACGTGATCGGCCTGCTGCCCGTCACCGGGATCCAGCTGCCGCTGATCTCTGCCGGTGGAACATCAACGGCTACAACACTTTTGATGATCGGCATGATGGCAAACGCGGCTCGGCACGAACCCGAGGCGGTTGCTGCGCTCCGGGCCGGACGCGATGACCGGATGAACCGCATCCTGCGGCTGCCGCTGCCGGAGCCATATTCGCCGACCCGGGTCGAGGCGCTGCGCGACCGGTTGCGCAGCAAGCCGAAGCCGAAGCCGAGCAAGCCGCAGCGCAAACAATCCGCCGCGCGGTCCGCGAGACCGCCTGCCGTGGATCGGCGGGCCGGCCTGGCAGGGCATCATGTAGGCGGAAAGCGGTCCACCGGCCAGCGTCAAGCGCGTGGCCGTCGAGCACTGGAAGGTCAGCGCTACGGGTGAGTGACTCGGTCACGGGGTTATCGGCGACATCGCCAACCGGGCATTCGTCGTTGTCGGTGGTGCTCGCGGGCGGCGGTACGGCCGGCCATGTTGAGCCTGCGATGGCCGTGGCCGACGCTCTGGTCGCACTGGATCCCACCGTCCGCATCACCGCGCTGGGCACCGCACGTGGCCTGGAGACCAGGCTGGTTCCCGAGCGTGGTTATCACCTCGAGCTGATCACCCCGGTGCCGCTGCCGCGCAAGCCCACCGGTGACCTGGCGCGTCTACCGCCCCGGGTACTGCGCGCGGTCCGGCAGACCCGCGCCGTCCTGGACAAAGTGGATGCCGACGTCGTGATCGGATTCGGTGGCTACGTGGCGCTGCCGGCCTACCTGGCCGCCCGCGGCACGACGCGGCGCAGCCGCCGGGTGCCGGTGGTGATCCACGAAGCCAACGCCAGCGCCGGCCTGGCCAACCGGGTCGGGGCCCGCAGCGCGCAACGCGTGCTCTCGGCGGTGCCCGATCCCGGTCTGCGACGTGCAGAAGTGGTCGGTGTGCCGGTCCGAGAGGCGATCACCTCGCTGGACCGCGCCGCGCTGCGCTCGACGGCGCGGGCGCACTTCGGTTTCGCCGACGACGCTCGGGTGCTGCTGGTGTTCGGCGGCTCGCAGGGTGCCGCGTCCCTCAACCGCGCGGTCGCCGCGGCGGCCGGCGAGCTGGCGGCCGCCGGGGTTTCGGTGCTGCACGCGCACGGCGCCAAGAACACCCTCGACCTGCGCGACCCGCAACCCGGCGACCCGCCGTACGTCGCGGTCCCGTATCTGAGCCGGATGGATCTGGCTTACGCCGCGGCCGATCTGGCGATCTGCCGCTCCGGCGCGATGACGGTCGCGGAGGTGACCGCAGTCGGCCTGCCCGCCGTGTACGTGCCGCTGCCGATCGGCAACGGCGAGCAGCGACTCAATGCGCTACCGGTGGTCAATGCCGGCGGCGGCCTGCTGATCGCCGACGCCGACCTGACGCCGGAATTCGTCGCCGACCAGGTGGCGCAGGCTGCTCACACGACGAGTCGCGGCTGGCGGCGATGACGACGGCCGCGGCATTGGTCGGGCATCCGGATGCGGCGCGACAGGTGGCCCGCATCGCCTTGGACATCGCGCGCGCAGCACGGGATGCGCGCAGCACGCGGACGACGGGGAGATCGCGCCGATGAACCAGCCGCTGCCCCCCGAACTGCAGCGAGTGCACATGGTCGGAATCGGGGGAGCAGGCATGTCGGGAATCGCCCGCATCCTGCTGGACCGGGGCGGGCAGGTGTCGGGGTCCGACGCCAAGGAGTCGCGCGGTGTGCGCGCGCTGCAGGCTCGTGGCGCGCAGATCCGGATCGGCCACGACGCGTCGTCGCTGGATCTGCTGCCGGGTGGGCCGACCGCGGTGATCACCACTCACGCCGCGATACCGAAGACCAACCCCGAACTCGTCGAGGCCCGCCGGCGCGGCATTCCGGTGGTGCTGCGCCCGGCCGTTCTGGCCAAGCTGATGGCCGGGCGGACCACGCTGATGGTGACCGGGACGCACGGCAAGACAACCACGACGTCGATGTTGATTGTGGCCCTGCAACATTGCGGCCGGGATCCGTCCTTCGCGGTCGGTGGTGAACTGGGTGAGGCCGGCACCAACGCCCACCACGGCAGTGGTGACTGCTTCGTCGCAGAGGCCGACGAGAGCGACGGCTCGCTGCTGGAATACACCCCGAATGTCGCGGTGGTCACCAACATCGAGGCCGACCACCTCGACTTCTTCGGCAGCTCCGACGCCTACATCGCGGTGTTCGACGCGTTCGCGGAGCGCATCGCCCCGGGCGGCGCACTGGTGGTCTGCACCGACGACCCGGGCGCGGCGGCGCTGGCCGAACGCGTTGCAGCGCTGGGCATCCGGGTGTTGCGGTACGGCTCCTCCGACTCGTCCGATCACGGGCCCGGCCAAGCGCTGGCCGGGAGGTTGCTGTCGTGGGAACAGCAGGGGACCGAGGCGGTCGCGCACGTCACGCTCCACGGCGAAATCCATCCGTTGGTGATGCGACTCGCGGTGCCGGGTCGGCACATGGCGCTCAACGCGCTGGGTGCGCTACTGGCTGCCATCGAAATCGGCGCCTCGGTCGACTGCGTGCTGGACGGGCTGGCCGGCTTCGAAGGCGTACGCCGTCGCTTCGAACTGATCGGGACTGCTTCTGCGGTAAAAGTTTTCGACGATTACGCGCATCATCCGACGGAGGTGAGCGCCACGCTGGAGGCGGTGCGGACGTTACTGGAGCAGGCCGGTACCGGCCGTTCGCTGGTGGTGTTTCAACCGCACTTGTATTCGCGGACACAGGCTTTCGCCGCCGAATTCGGTGCGGCGCTCGACGGGGCCGACCAGGTGTTCGTGCTCGACGTCTACGGCGCCCGCGAACAGCCCATCGCCGGGGTGAGCGGAGCCAGCATCGCCGAGCACGTCAGCGTCCCGGTGCAGTACCTGCCCGATTTCTCCGCGGTCGCCGAGGCGGTGGCCGCCGCCGCCGCACCCGGCGATGTCGTCGTCACCATGGGTGCGGGCGACGTCACGATGCTTGCGCCCGAGATCGTCAACGCGCTGCGGGTGCGGGCCAACCGCAGCGCGCCGGGCCGGCCGGGGGCGTCGCGATGACCGAGCCCGACGATGTGACGCCCGACGAGCCCGTCGAGGATCTGACCGCAGCCGAGCCGGTCACGGACGCTGGTGACGACGACGGCAGCGCTGCCGAGCCGGCCGGGGCCGAAGAACCGAAGAGCCCGAAGAACCCGACGTCGTCGAGGGGCCGCGGCGTCGAGAGCGCCGGGAACGCGCCGAGCGCCGCGAAGCTCAAGCCCGGGCGACGGCTATCGAGCAGGCCCGCCGCGAGGCCAAACGTGCGGCTCGCGGACGCGGCCGCCACTCCCAAACCTGTTGCGCGCGGGTCAGTTCGGGGCTTGAAGCTGTTCCTGTTGTCGTTGCTGCTGATCGTCGTGATCACCGGGATCGGGCTGATCCTGTACTTCACCCCGGTGATGTCGGCCCGCAGCATCGTCGTCAACGGCATCGGCGCGGTCAGCCGCGACGAGGTGCTCGACGCAGCGCATGTCAAGCCTGGAACGCCGCTACTGCAGATCGACACCGACGGCATCGCCGACCGGGTGGCCGCAATCCGCCGGGTGGCCAGCGCGCACGTGCAACGCGACTACCCGTCGGCGCTGATGATCACCGTCGTTGAGCGAATTCCAGTGGTGGTCAAGGATTTACCCGACGGACCGCATCTGTTCGACCGGGACGGCGTCGACTTCGCGACCGCACCGCCGCCGCCGGCGCTGCCCTACATCGACGTCGACAATCCCGGTCCGGCCGACCCGGCGACCAAGGCCGCGCTCGCGGTGCTGACCGCGCTGCGACCCGAAGTGGTCGCGCAGGTGAGCCGAATCGCCGCGCCGTCGGTCGCGTCGATCACGCTGACATTGGCCGACGGGCGCACAGTGATCTGGGGGACCAACGAGCGGACCGAGGAAAAGGCCCTGAAGCTGGCGGCCCTGCTGACCCGGCCGGGGCGGACCTACGACGTCTCCAGTCCGGATCTGCCGACCGTCAGATGAGCCTTCGCCCCCGACCGCGATTCCCACGATGATTGAGCCGCGTCGTCGTAAATTTCAAGACGTGAGAACCTACGCAGCCGTCACCGCCGCATTCAGCCTCGCTGTCGTCGCCGCCGCACCCACACCGCAGGCGAAGGCCGACCCCGCAAATCCGATCGGCACCGCGACAATGCGGGTGATCGGCGTCGCCGGGCCGGTGACTCTCCGGTATCAGATCAACGGCGGCCCGGAACAAACCGAGACCGATGTCACGCTGCCGTGGGAGAAGCAGTATCCGGTGTACGACGAGATTTCGACATCGGTCAGCGCCGACGGCGGCGACACCGCCGTCACCTGCACTATCACGATGGACGGCAAATTGGTTTCCTATCAGACCGAACCGCGGCCCACCTGCAGCTTCGCCTACTTCGGATAGCGCAAAGAGCCGCTAATCGGTTGGGCCGCATCGCGACCGCAGAATCCGCGCCCAGGTGCGCCGGCCGGGCCGGCGCAAAGGTCTGGAGCCACGCGGTGCCAAATTCTGCCGAAATTCGCCCGCGGCTTGTCGGCGCGCCTGCATCGATCAGGTACGCGGCGGCCATACCGTTCTGTTTGCGCGAATCAACTTGACATAACTCTAACTCTTTACTTGAGGTTTAGGTTTGCCGAGCCGATCCGCAATAGAGCAGTCCCACCAGGGAGGAAGACAGCATGATGACCCCGCCGCACAACTACTTGGCCGTCATCAAAGTCGTGGGGATAGGCGGCGGCGGCGTGAACGCCGTCAACCGCATGATCGAGCAAGGGCTCAAGGGCGTGGAGTTCATCGCCATCAACACCGACGCACAGGCGCTGTTGATGAGCGATGCCGACGTCAAGCTCGACGTCGGTCGTGACTCCACCCGTGGGCTGGGCGCCGGTGCCGACCCCGAGGTCGGCCGCAAAGCCGCCGAAGACGCCAAGGACGAGATCGAGGAACTGCTGCGCGGGGCCGACATGGTCTTCGTCACCGCAGGTGAAGGCGGTGGAACGGGCACCGGCGGAGCACCTGTGGTGGCCAGCATCGCCCGCAAGCTGGGCGCGCTGACCGTCGGTGTCGTCACCCGGCCGTTCTCCTTCGAGGGCAAGCGCCGCAGCACCCAGGCCGAAAACGGCATCTCGTTGCTGCGCGAAAGCTGCGACACGTTGATCGTGATCCCCAACGACCGCCTGCTGCAGATGGGCGATGCCGCGGTGTCGCTGATGGACGCCTTCCGCAGCGCCGACGAGGTGCTGCTCAACGGTGTGCAGGGGATCACCGACCTGATCACCACCCCGGGCCTGATCAACGTCGACTTCGCCGACGTCAAGGGCGTCATGAGCGGGGCGGGCACCGCGCTGATGGGCATCGGTTCGGCCCGCGGTGACGGCCGTGCCCTCAAGGCCGCGGAGATCGCGATCAACTCGCCGCTGCTGGAGGCTTCGATGGAGGGCGCCCAGGGCGTGCTGCTGTCGGTCGCCGGCGGCAGCGACTTGGGCTTGTTCGAGATCAACGAGGCCGCATCGCTGGTGCAGGACGCCGCTCATCAGGACGCCAACATCATCTTCGGAACGGTGATCGACGACTCGCTCGGCGACGAGGTGCGGGTCACGGTGATCGCGGCGGGATTCGACGCGAGCGGGCCCGGTCGAAAGCCGGTCGTCAGCACCACCAATGCCGGCCGCCGACGACGGTCGACGTCGGGCAAGCACGGCAAAGTCAGCTCCAGCTTGTTCGAGCCCGCCGACGCGGTCAGCGTGTCGGTGCCGACCAACGGCGCGACCTTCGACATCGGCGGCGAAGACGACGATGTGGACGTGCCGCCATTCATGCGGCGCTAGCCGCGCGACGACATGGCGGCCTTGCTCCCGCCGGATACTGGACAGGTGAGCGTTCGCATCCGGAGGGTCAGCACGACACGGGCGGGCGGTGTTTCGTCGCCGCCCTTCGACAGCTTCAACCTCGGCGACCATGTCGGCGACAAGCCGGCTGCGGTCGCCGCCAATCGCGCGCGGCTGGCCACGGCCATCGGTCTGGGCCCCGACCGGGTGGTGTGGATGAATCAGGTGCACAGTGATCACGTCGAGGTGGTCGACGGTCCACGCGAGACCGCGTTCGACAACACGGACGGATTGGTCACGCGCACACCGCGATTGGCATTGGCGGTGGTGACTGCCGACTGCGTTCCGGTGCTGTTGGCCGACGCGAGGGCAGGTGTCATCGGCGGCCGTGCACGCGGGCCGGGTCGGCGCGCAAAACGGCGTGGTGGCCCGTGCGGTCGAGGCGATGGTGGGTCTGGGTGCGCACGAACCGGACATCTCGGTGCTGCTGGGCCCGGCGGTCAGCGGCCGCAACTACGAGGTGCCCGCGGCCATGGCCGACGAGGTGGAGGCGGCGCTGCCGGGCAGTCGCACCACCACCTCTGCCGGTACGCCGGGGCTGGATCTTCGCGCCGGAATCGCTTGTCAGCTAGAGGCTTTGGGGGTAAGCGCCGTCGACGTCGACCCGCGGTGCACGGTCGACGACACCAACCTGTTCAGCCACCGGCGTGGGGCCCCGACCGGTCGGCTGGCCTCGGTGGTGTGGATGGAATGAGTGTGGCGGTAAACCTTTCACCCCGACCGGAGCGGGAAATGGAATTGGCCGATTCTTTGTCGGCGTTACGATCGCGGCTTGCCGCGGCCGCCGAAGCGGCCGGCCGCAAACTCGACGAAATTCAACTCCTGCCTATTACCAAATTCTTTCCGGCTACCGATGTAGCGATTTTGTCGCGATTGGGATGCGCCGCCTTCGGCGAATCCCGCGACCAGGAAGCGGCGGCAAAGGTCACCGAAGTCGATAGGTTGCTGGACGGCCCGGGGGAGGGCGATCCCGCGACCGGTCGCCGGCACTGGCACATGGTGGGCAAGATCCAGCGCAACAAGGCCCGGTCGCTGGCCGACTGGGCGCACACCGCCCACTCGGTCAGCAGCACCCGGGTGGTGACCGCACTCGACCGTGCCGTCGCAGGCGCGCTCGGCGAGGGACACCGAACGAATCCGCTGCGGGTGTACGTCCAGATCAGCCTCGACGGTGACGTGTCCCGCGGCGGCGTCGACGTCTCCGACACCGCGGCGGTCGATGACATCTGTGCGCAGGTCGACGCCGCGGAATCCCTCGAACTGGTTGGGCTGATGGGCATCCCGCCGCTGGACTGGGAGCCCGACCGGGCGTTCGCGCGCCTGCAGTCAGAACACCAGCGAGTGCGTCGGGCGCACCCGGATGCGGCGGGATTGTCGGCCGGGATGTCGAACGACCTCGAAACCGCGGTCAAACATGGTTCGACGTGTGTGCGTGTCGGTACCGCATTGTTGGGCCAACGCCCGATACCGTCACCGTCAATAGTCACTCCAGTCACATCTTCATCACAGACACCGGAATCCCCAGAGCTGTAGAAGGGTCAAGCGATGAGCACACTGCACAAGGTCAAGGCTTACTTCGGTATGGCTCCGATGGAGGACTACGACGACGAGTACTACGACGACCACGCTCCGGCGCGGACCGGCGGCTACGCGCGTCAGCGCTTCGGCGATGAGGGATACGGCGGCCGCTACGAAGGTCGTGAGTACGACGACCCGCGCAGCGAGACCGCCGAATACGGCTCGGCCGGCTACCGCGGCGGCTACGCCGACGAACCGCGGTTCCGCGGACCCGACTACGAGCGCACCGAGATGACCCGGCCGCGTTTCGGGTCGCTGCGCGGCTCCACCCGCGGCGCGCTCGCGATGGACCCGCGCCGGATGGCGATGTTGTTCGACGAGAGCAGCCCGCTGTCGAAGATCACCACGCTGCGGCCCAAGGACTACAGCGAGGCCCGCACCATCGGTGAGCGGTTCCGCGACGGCACTCCGGTGATCATGGACCTGGTCTCGATGGACAACGCCGACGCCAAACGACTGGTCGACTTCGCCGCAGGCCTGGCGTTCGCGCTACGTGGCTCATTCGACAAAGTGGCGACCAAGGTGTTCCTGCTCTCACCTGCCGACGTCGACGTCTCGCCTGAAGAGCGCCGACGCATCGCCGAGACCGGGTTTTACGCCTACCAGTAGCCATCCGGCGGCTCCGCGTCCGAGCCGGTAGGCTGACTTTGCCCTGCTGGAAAGCAGCGTGGGCTGTCGCCAAGGTCACATCTTCATCACTAAGGTCGGGCTCTCGTTGACGCTGTTCGTGCACATCATTGGTTTTGCGCTGTTCATCTTTTGGCTACTGCTGATCGCGCGCGTCGTCGTCGAGTTCATTCGATCGTTCAGCCGGGATTGGCACCCGCGCGGCTTGACCGTGGTGATCCTCGAAATCATCCTTTCGGTCACCGATCCGCCGGTGAATCTGTTGAGACGGCTGATACCCCAGCTCACCGTCGGTGCCGTGCGCTTCGACCTGTCCATCATGGTGCTGCTGCTGGTGGCGTTCATCGGCATGACGATGGCGCTGGACTATCGCGTCTGATCGGCCCGAGCCGGCGCGGCGTGCCGCTAATTGCCGACTTGAGGCAGTTTGCTGGGGCCCGGATATAGGTCACATAAGGGGCCGATTTGTTACCTCTTAATCTGTGAAATTCGGTCTTATTTATTGACCGTTTCGGCAACCGGCGGGTCTGGTGTGACAGGATGGGCCGCAGTTGCAGTATGGCTACGACACCGTTCATCCCGTTCTACACTTTCCTGGTCGGTTAGACCGTCCACACTCAAGGGGGCTAGGAATGCCGCTGACACCCGCAGACGTCCACAATGTGGCGTTCAGCAAGCCGCCGATCGGCAAGCGTGGTTACAACGAGGACGAGGTCGACGCCTTCCTCGATCTGGTCGAAAACGAGCTGACCCGCCTGATCGAGGAGAACTCGGATCTGCGTCAGCGAGTCGCCGAGCTGGACCAGGAACTGGCCGGTGCGCGCGCCGGTGGCAGCGCCAGTGCTCAAGCCACCCAAACGATTCCGGTGTACGAGCCCGAACCCGAGCCGGTCAAGCCGCCGCCGCAGCCCGCTCCGGTTGCAGCCCCGGTCGTCTCCCAGCCGTTGGGCGAGGAGCAGGCCATCAAGGCCGCTCGCGTGCTCAGCCTGGCGCAGGACACCGCCGACCGTCTGACCGGCCAAGCTCAGGCGGAGTCCGACAAGCTGCTGTCCGACGCCCGCGCCAACGCCGACCAGATCGTCGGCGATGCCCGTCGCGAGGCCGAGACCACGGTTTCCGAAGCCCGTCAGCGTGCAGACGCACTGCTGTCCGACGCGCAGACCCGGTCGGAGACCCAGCTGCGTCAGGCGCAGGAGAAGGCGGACGCGCTGCAGGCTGACGCCGAGCGCAAGCACTCCGAGATCATGGGCACGATCAACCAGCAACGCACGGTGCTGGAAGGCCGGCTCGAGCAACTGCGCACCTTCGAGCGCGAATACCGCACTCGGCTCAAGACCTATCTGGAGTCTCAGCTCGAGGAATTGGGCCAGCGCGGTTCGGCGGCGCCGGTGGATTCCAGCGCGACCAACGATTCGGCGGGATTCAACCAGTTCAATCGGGGTAATAACTAGACCGGTCGGCGATACTGGCAACAGCGGGCACTATCCTGCACAGTTGGCAGTGTCGCCCCGTCGGCTGGAGGTTAACCGGTGCTGATTATCTCGCTGGTATTAGCGGTGATCGGTCTTGCCGCGCTCGTTTTCGCGGTCATCACCAGCAATGAGTTGGTCGCCTGGGTCTGCATCGGCGCCAGCGTGTTGGGTGTGGTGCTGCTGATCATCGACGCACTGCAGGAGCGGCAGCGCCGTGAGGCAGGTCCCGCGGCGCACGACGCTGAAGCCGCCCACCGACGACGAAGATGCCGCCGACTACCCGGACGCCGTCGACGAGGCCGATGCCACTTCGGCGCATCCGGATTCCGAGGGTGCCGCCGGCGACAGCGTCAGCGACGACCACACCACCCGTCAGTAGCCGCCCGCGCCCGGCGTCGCCAGCAGGTCGCGGACCTCGTCGTCGCTGACCTGATGGAAGTCGGCGAAACTCTGGCCTACCGCCTCGAGATCGTCGGGCATCGTCGCGCACACCACGTCGTCGGCCTCTTGGGCCAGTAGTTGGCAGACCGACCGCGGTCCGACCGGGACCGCGACGACGATCGCCTCTGGACCGGCGGTTCGCAGGGCGCGCACCGCGGCCAGGATGCTTGCGCCCGTGGCGATTCCGTCGTCCACGATGATGACGGTCCGGCCGCGCGGGTCGGCCATCGGCCGTCCATTCCGATACGCCAGCTCGCGGCGATGCAGTTCGGCGGTTTCCCGATCGATGACATCGCGCACCTGCTCGTCGCTGATCTGCAGGCTCGACAGCACGCGGTCGTTCATCACCACACCGCCTCCGCTGGCCAGCGCGCCCATCGCCAGCTCGGGCCACTGCGGCACGCCCAGCTTGCGCACCAGGAAGACGTCGAGGTCCGCGCCCAGCGCCGCGGCGACCTCCCAGCCGACCGGCACGCCGCCGCGGGCCAGCCCCAGCACGAGCAGCCCGTCTCTGCCGCGATACGACGCCAGTTCCCGGGCCAGCACCCGGCCGGCGTCCCGGCGGTCGCGGAAGGTGCGTGCCATCCCTCGAGTGTGAACCTGGCAGCACCCGAGCCGTTGCGAAAGTGCGACTACCGACGGGTCTACTTGGGAATTGCGTCGTCAGTTGCACTTTCGCGACGAGATGTTGGGTGTCCGAGGGGGGACTTGAACCCCCACGCCCATTAGTAGGGCACTAGCACCTCAAGCTAGCGCGTCTGCCATTCCGCCACTCGGACCGACGCCAATGAATTGGCAGCTAAGGCTATCGGATGGGTCGGCCCACGCCCAAACCTGCCCGCGCGCCTTGCGCGCCGCGCCGCCATGTCGGCGTCAATGGTAGGAAAGGTGACTGTGACGGTGCCCGCCGAGAGTCCTGTCGACGACGTCGTCGACGTGGTCAGCCGGCTGATCCAATTCGACACCACCAACACCGGCGAGCTCGAAACCACCAAGGGCGAGGCCGACTGCGCCCGCTGGGTGGCCGCGCAGCTCGAGGACGTCGGCTACGAGGTCGAATATCTGGAGTCCGGTGCACCCGGGCGGGGCAACGTGTTCGCCCGCCTCGAGGGCGCGGACAGCTCGCGCGGTGCGCTGCTGATCCACGGGCATCTCGACGTGGTGCCCGCGGAGCCGGCTGAGTGGAGCGTGCACCCGTTCTCCGGCGCGGTCGAGGACGGCTACGTCTGGGGCCGCGGCGCGGTCGACATGAAGGACATGGTCGGCATGATGATCGTCTTGGCCCGCCATTTCCGCCGGGCCGGCATCGTCCCGCCGCGCGACTTGGTGTTTGCGTTCGTCGCCGACGAGGAGAACGGCGGCAAGTACGGGTCGCAGTGGCTGGTGGACAATCGGCCCGACCTGTTCGAGGGCATCACCGAGGCGGTCGGAGAGGTCGGCGGGTTCTCGCTGACGGTGCCGCGCCGCGACGGTGGCGAGCGGCGGCTCTATCTGATCGAGACCGCGGAGAAGAGCATGCACTGGATGCGGTTGACCGCGCACGGTCGACCGGGTCACGGCTCGATGGTCCATGACCAGAACGCGGTCACCACGCTCGCCGAGGCGGTCGCGCGGCTGGGCCGTCACCGCTTCCCGGTGGTCCCGACCGACAGCGTCGTGCAGTTCCTGACGGCCGTCGGCGAAGAAACCGGGTTCACCTTCGACACCGATTCGCCGGATCTGGACGGGACCGTCGAGAAGCTCGGGCCGATCGCCCGCATTCTGAAGGCCACGCTGCGCGACACCGCCAATCCGACGATGCTCAAGGCCGGCTACAAAACAAACGTGGTGCCCGCCACCGCCGAAGCGATCGTGGACTGCCGGGTGCTTCCCGGCCGTCTGGCGGCATTCGAGGCCGAGGTCGACGAGCTGATCGGGCCCGATGTCACGCGTGAATGGATCACCACCCTGCCGTCGTATGAGACGACGTTCGACGGTGACCTGGTCGACGCCATGAACGCGGCGCTGCTTTCCGTCGATCCGGACGCCCGGACGGTGCCGTACATGCTGTCCGGCGGGACGGATGCAAAAGCCTTCGAACGCTTGGGCATTCGCTGTTTCGGCTTTGCGCCGCTGCGGTTGCCGCCCGATCTGGATTTCGCGGCGTTGTTCCACGGCATCGACGAACGGGTACCCGTTGACGCGCTGAAGTTCGGCACCGAGGTGCTGGCACACTTTCCTGACGCACTGCTAGCCGAAAACACGAGAGGGGATCGACCATGACCACCACGCCCGACCCGTACGCCGCGCTACCGAAGTTGCCGTCGTTTCATCTGGAGTCGTCGTCATTCGCCGACGGTCAGGCGCTGGCCAACCCGCAAGTCAGCGGGATCATGGGGGCCGGGGGCGAGGACGTCAGCCCGCAGCTGTCCTGGTCGGGATTCCCGGACGGCACAAAAAGTTTCGCGGTGACCGTGTACGACCCGGATGCCCCGACGGCGTCCGGCTTCTGGCACTGGGCGGTGGCCAACCTGCCCGCATCGGTCACCGAACTGCCGGCCGGCGCCGGTGAGGGCAGCGACCTGCCCGGCGACGCCTTGACGCTGGTCAACGACGCCGGTGCGCGTCGCTACATCGGCGCAGCGCCGCCCGCGGGCCACGGGCCGCATCACTACTTCGTCGCCGTGCACGCGGTCGACGTCGACAAGCTCGATCTGCCGGAAGACGCCAGCCCAGCGTTCTTGGGTTTCAACCTTTTTCAGCACGCGATCGCACGAGCCGTGATTCACGCCACGTACGAGCAGAAGTAGTCGATGCCGGGCACCGCACCGCGTGGGTGTGTGCTGGTGCTGCCGGGCGGCAGAGTGCGCAGCCAGCAGTCATCCCGGCGCTGGCAGTTGGCGAACGTGCGAATGGTATTCGTTGCGCGTGCGTTGCGGCGCCGCCTGGGTCCCGAGGTGGACGTGCGGCAGGTGCAATACCGGCTCCGCGGATGGAACAGCCCGCGCATGGATCCGCTGCGCGACGCCGAACGGGTTCTCGAGGACATCCAGCGCCGGTGCGAACCGGACAACATTGCGGTCGTGGGTCATTCGATGGGTGGCCGCGTCGCCGCGCACCTGGCCGCCGGCGGTGGCGTCGGCGCGGTGGTAGCGCTTGCGCCTTGGTGGGAGCACGGCGACGGCGATCTGATCCCGGCCCACACCAGACTGCTGGCCGTTCATGGCACCGCGGATAGCATCACCGACCCCGATAACTCCCGCGCCCAAGTCGAGCGTGCTTGCCGACGCGGACTCGATGCGCAATGGGTGGGCATCGAGGGAGTCGGTCATCACATGGTGCGTCGGTGGCATGAATGGCATCGCCTCACCACGGATTTCGTGACCTCGCAGCTGGCGCTCTGACTCTAACTCGTGCCCGACCCCACCGCATCGCTCAGCGAGGCAAACCCGCCTTCGCGCAGCCGAACGGCCAGGCCGTCGTGAATGTGCTTGGCCCACAGGCCGCCGCCGTAGACGAAACCTGTGTAGCCCTGCAGCAGCGACGCTCCGGCGGTGATCCGGTCCCAGGCGTCGTCGACGGTCTCGATGCCGCCGACGCTGATCAGCGTCAGCCGACCACCGACCCGGCCGTAGAGTCGTCGCAGCACCTCGCCGGCGCGGGCGCCTACCGGTGGACCGGAGATGCCGCCGCTGCCGAGTTGCTCCACACCGGGCGTGCGCAGCCCGTCGCGCGACACCGTGGTGTTGGTGGCCACGATGCCGGCCAAGCCGAGTTCGACTGCCAGGTCGGCGATGTCGTCGATATCGGTGTCGGCCAGGTCGGGTGCGATCTTCACCAAAACCGGCGTGGACGTCTCGGCCAGCACGGCCGACAGGATCGGCCGCAGCGACTCGACGGTCTGCAGATCGCGCAGTCCTGGAGTGTTTGGCGAGCTCACGTTGACCACCAGATACGCGGCGCGCGGCCCGACCAATCGGGCGCTGGCCCGGTAATCCTGCGCGGCGTCCTCCGGCGCTGTGGTCTTGGTCTTGCCGATGTTGACGCCGATCGGAACGTCGGGCCGGTGGGCGGCCAATCTCGCCGCCAGTGCGGCGGCGCCGTGGTTGTTGAACCCCATCCGGTTGAGCAAGGCCCGGTCGTCGGGCAGCCGGAACAGCCGTGGAGGCGGGTTGCCGGGCTGCGCCTGCGCGGTGACGGTACCGACTTCGGCGTAGCCGAAACCCAGTGCGCCCCAGGCATCCAGGCCGGTGCCGTCTTTGTCGAAACCGGCGGCCAAACCCAGCGGGCCGGGGAAGTGCGCCCCGAATACCGTGCTGGCCAGCACCGGGTCGATCGGCGCCAGCCGACGGCGCAGTCGCCGGCGGACCGGTGCGGCCGCGGTGACGCCGCGCAACCCGGCGAACACCATCCCGTGGATGCGTTCGGCGGGCACCAGGAACAGCAAGCGGCGCAGCGCTGCATACGTCGCGGAACCGTCGTTGCCGGGCTGGCCCACCGTCACAGATCCGGCTGATCGGGGTGCGCGCCGGCGGCATTCTCGGCACGAGACTTCTTGCGGCGCAACAGCACTCGTCGGCTTCCGTCGGTGTAGAGCCGCACCCGGGTCAGTTCCCAGCCGCGATACTCCGCTTCGATGGACAGCCGGGTGGAGGCGCTGATCCGGGTGACGTCAGGCGGCAAACGCAAAGGCGCCCACTCGTATTCGTCTGACAACTCGGTTTCCCAGCCCACCGGCATCTTGCCGTGCCGCGCCGCCGTCAACGGGGGCCCGCCGCCGCGTGCTCGATGATCTGGACACCGTCGCCGGCGCCCGAGACGACGTATAGCGTGCCCGCGGCATCGTCGAAGGCCAGCGCGTTGGGTTGCCGCACGGATGGGTACCGTACCTTTTCCAGTGGTATTCCGGTTGACAGATCGTAACCAACAACACTATTCGCCGAAGTCTGCGACACCCACGCCAACCCACGCGATCCGGCGACGCCGTACGGCGAATCCGCGATCGGATAGGCCTGACGAAGAATCAGCGGGTCGGCCCCGAACACCAGCAGTTGACCGCCCCGGGTATCGCTCACCAGCAGTCGGCCCGCCGGATCGGCCACCAGCGTGGTCGCACCCTGGCCCGCGCGCAGCGACTGGCCGATTCTGCCGTCGGCGCCGACGGTGGTGATGGTGGTCTGCCCGCGATCCAGCACCGCGACGGTATTGCCTTGAGCGGCAAGCGAATCGACGTGAGCGTGAACCTGTATCCGAGTGGCGTCGGTCGCCCCGGGCGCAAGCACGTACAGCTGTCCGTCGGTGGTGCCCAGCACCACGGTGCCGTCGGAGCGACGGGCTGATCGCGCTGAAGTCGACGTGCTCTGCGTCACGAACGCTCAGCGTCGTGACATGTCCGGCGGACAGGTCGACCGACGAAATACCCGCCGCGGGTGGACAGATAGGCGGTGCCGGCGTTGTCGCCGGCCAAGCCGGTCGCCGGCCCGGGCAGCTCGATCACCCGTTGCGATGTTTGCTGCGTGCCCATCGAGGTGAGGGCTCGCCGGCGCCGTCGGGTCGGTCCCGGGAGACAGCGATGGCCAGCAGCCCCGTGCGGCCGTCGAACAACGCGGTCTGCGGCCGGCCGGCCAGCGGACGGACCGATCCCGCCGGAGCCCGCGTCAGCGGGGGAGATTCCGCCGCCTGCGCCGGCGCGATCGTCGCCGGGATGTCGTCGAAGGTCTTCTTCGAGCACGCCGTCGGGAGCACCAGCGAAAACAGCAGCCCAATAGCGGTGATCCGACGCACGCATGCGTCGTGTTTAGGCTTTGCTGGCACAGGGTAACTATCCGCTATTCGGGGGCGCACCGGTCTGACAGGGGTGATCCGATTGGAGTTCGATCCTAGGGAACATTGGCCGATGTGGCTCGGGTCTGGCGTAGTTGCCCGGGCGAGACGGCGAGGTATGGTCGCCCTATGAGCGTTGCCGAACATGGCCAATTCTCAGACGGAGAGTTTGCTATCGAGGACATGTGGGTCGGAGTTTTCTCCACCAAGATCCTAGCCAGCGGCTTCGGACAGGTCGGTGACGGCCGAAGCTTCGCATTCTGCATCGAAGGCCAGAAGTTGCTGGTCGAGGTGTACCGTCCGCGGCTCAAAGGCCCGGTCCCGCAACCGGAAGACGTTGTCGCCACGGCGCAACGCAATGTGGTCGACGTCGACATCACCGACGAGCGCAGCCTGGGCGCCGCCGTCCGCGACGCAGTTGCCGTCGCCGAAGCGTCCAGCTAGATCCGACCGCAGGGCTGTCTGCCGTAGCGACCGCGGGCACCCGGTACGGTCGTCGTCGTGCATGCGGTGCAGGCGATGTCGTGGTGGCAAGTTGTCGTATTGGCCGTTGTGCAGGGTCTGACCGAGTTTCTGCCGGTCTCGTCCTCGGGCCACCTGGCGATCGTGTCCCGGGTCTTCTTCGCCGGCGACGCGGGTGCGTCGTTCACGGCCGTAACCCAATTGGGCACCGAGGCAGCGGTTTTGGTGTACTTCGCCCGCGACATCGCGCGGATCGTGACCGCGTGGTTCAGCGGATCTGCGGACTCCACGCGCATCGCACGGCCGATTACCGGCTGGGCTGGTACGTCATCATCGGCACGATCCCGATCTGCGTGCTCGGCCTGCTGTTCAAAGACGAGATCCGCTCGGGCGTGCGCAACCTGTGGGTGATCGCGACAGCGCTGGTGGTGTTCTCCGCGGTGATCGCCCTGGCCGAACGCGTCGGGAAGCAGAGCCGCGATGTCGAGCAACTGACCTGGCGCGACGCCGTCGTCGTCGGCATCGCCCAAACCCTGGCGCTGGTGCCCGGGGTCTCCCGGTCCGGGTCGACGATCAGCGCCGGGCCTGTTCCTCGGCCAGCAGCGCGAACTGTCCGCCCGCTTCGGGTTCCTGCTGGCGATTCCGGCGGTGCTCGCGTCCGGGTTGTTCTCGCTGCCGGACGCGTTTCACCCGGTGCTGGAGGGCATGAGCGCGACCGGCGCGCAACTGCTGGTGGCGACGGCGATCGCGTTCGTCGTCGGTTTGGCCGCGGTGTCGTGGTTCCTGCGTTTTCTGGTGCGCCACAACATGTATTGGTTCGTCGGTTACCGGGTGGTGGCCGGCGTCGCCGTGCTGATTCTGCTGGCCACGGGGGCGGTGAGCGCCGTATGACCGTCATCCTGTTGCGGCACGGCCGGTCCACGTCCAACACCGCGCACGTGCTGGCCGGCCGTTCCGAAGGCGTCGAACTCGACGACAAGGGGCGCGAACAAGCCGCCGGACTCGTCGACCGGATCGGTGAGCTCCCGATCCGCGCAGTCGTGAGCTCGCCGCTGCTGCGGTGCCGGCAGACCGTCGAGCCGCTCGCAGCCGCACTCGGTGTCGAGGTGGACGTCGACGACCGACTGGCCGAGGTCGACTACGGCGAATGGACCGGCCGCAAGCTCGGCGAGCTGTTCAAGGAGCCGCTGTGGGCGGTGGTCCAGGCGCATCCCAGCGCGGCGGTGTTTCCCGGTGGCGAAGGGCTGGCCGAAGTGCAGACCCGTGCCGTCGCGGCGGTGCGTGAGCATGACGCGCGGCTGGCCGAGCAGCACAACGGCGACGTGCTGTGGCTGGCTTGCACTCACGGCGATGTCATCAAGGCGGTCGTCGCCGACGCGCTGGGCCTGCATCTGGATGGCTTCCAGCGAATTTCCGCCGACCCGGCGTCGGTAAGTGTGATCCGTTACACGCGGCTTCGTCCGTTCGTGCTGCACTCCAACCACACCGGCGCGAGCCTGACGTCCGCATTGACGCCCCCACCGGCTCCTGAGGGCGACACACCTGCCGACGACGCGGTCGTCGGCGGCTCGACCGACTGAGCCGTCGCCCGACGCCTGGATTTACGACTCCGCTGCAACTGCCGGTATTTTGGAAGAGCCATGTCTCGTGCGATCCACGTCTTCCGCTCACCCGACCGATTCGTCGCCGGGACCGTTGGGCAGCCCGGAAACCGCACCTTCTACCTTCAGGCCGTTCACGACGCCCGGGTGGTGTCGGTGGTGCTGGAAAAGCAGCAAGTGGCGGTGCTCGCCGAACGCATCGATGCGCTGCTGGTCGAGGTCAACCGGCGGTTCGGCACACCCGTTCCGCCCGAGACCGACACGGTCGAAGACCTCAGCCCGCTGGTCACACCCGTCGACGCGGAATTTCGGGTCGGCACCATGGGTTTGGGCTGGGATTCCGAGGCGCAGACGGTGGTTGTCGAATTACTGGCCGTCAGCGACACCGAGTTCGACGCGTCGGTAGTGCTGGACGACACCGACGAGGGCCCCGACGCCGTGCGGGTGTTCCTCACGCCGCAGTCGGCCCGCGAGTTCGCCACCCGGTCCAACGCCGTCATCTCCGCCGGCCGGCCGCCGTGCCCGCTGTGTGAGGAGCCGCTGGACTCTGACGGGCACATTTGTGCGCGGACGAACGGCTACCGGCGCAGCGCGCTGCTCGGGCCGGACGATGACGCAGAGGCCTGACGATCGCGAGGTCCTGCGCACCGGCGAGCTGACGGTCCTGGGACGCATTCGCTCGGCGAGCAACGCCACCTTTCTGTGCGAGGCAACGCTGGACGAGCACACCGTGCACTGCGTCTACAAACCGGTGTCCGGCGAGCAGCCGCTGTGGGACTTTCCCGACGGCACCCTGGCCGGCCGCGAACTCAGCGCCTACCTGGTGTCGGCGCATCTGGGCTGGAATATCGTGCCCTACACCATCATTCGGCACGGACCCGCCGGCCCGGGGATGCTGCAGTTGTGGGTGGACCAGCCCGGTGACACGCCGGATTCGGAGCCCGGGCCCGAGCTCGATCTCGTCGACCTGGTTCCGGCGGATCGCTGTCCGCGCGGCTACCTGCCGGTGTTGCGTGCCTATGACTACGCCGGCGACCCGGTCGAGCTGGTGCACGCCGACGACGTCCGGCTGTGGCGGATGGCGGTGTTCGACGTGCTGGTCAACAACGCCGACCGCAAGGGCGGTCACGTGCTGCGCGGCGTCAACGGCGACGTGTACGGCGTCGACCACGGGGTGTGCCTGCACGTCGAGGACAAGCTCCGCACGGTGTTGTGGGGCTGGGCCGGCAAGACCATCGACGACAACACGTTGGAGAAGGTGTCCTGCCTGGTCGACGGGCTGGCCGACTCGCTCGGAGAGGCGCTGGCCGAGCACATCACCAGCGCGGAGATCGCGGCATTGCGGCTGCGGGCCCGCGTGTTGCTCGCCCATCCGGTGATGCCGGGGCCGGACCGGCACCGCCCGATTCCCTGGCCGGCGTTCTAGCGGCGCTCGATGTCACGCTCGTTCGCGCTGTCGCTCGACGCGCCCGTCGCCGTCGACGAAATCCTGGCGGCGTTCGCCGACGAGGACTACTGGCAGGCGCGGCTGGCCGCCTTCGACAGCGGCACCGCGACGCTGGACGGCCTGACCGTCGACCCGGACGGCAGCGTGACCGCGGCGCTGACGGTCAGCCTTTTCGCGAACCGGCTGCCGAAAGTGGTCACCGCGCTGGCGCCCGGCGATTTCGAAATGGCACGCACCGAAAGCTGGCACCCGGCCTCCGACGGTCACGCACGCGGCACGATCGACGTGACGGTTCCCGGCGCGCCCGTGTCCGCGGTCGGGAAGGTGTCGTTGGTGCCGGTGGACGCCGGTGCGCGGCTGGACTTCAGCACCACCGTGCAGGTGAACATCCCGCTGGTGGGCGGCCAGGTGGAAAACTTCATCGTCGGCCGGCTCGGCGACGAGATCAGCGCAGTTCAACGCTTCACCAACAACTGGATCGTGACGAACCGCGCGAGGCCCGTCGGAGATACTGGACCCGTGACCCCTGAGCCCATGAGCGACGCCGCGCTGGCCGCCGACCTTGCCGAAGAGGCGGGAAAGCTGTTGCTGGCCGTGCGCGACCGGGTGGGTTTCGACCACCCGTGGCTGCTCGGGGACGAGGGCGACAGCCAGGCCAATGCGTTGTTGCTCAAGCGACTGCACGCCGAGCGTCCGGGCGACGCGGTGCTCAGCGAAGAGGCCTACGACGACCTGAACCGGCTGCAGTCCGACCGGGTCTGGATCGTCGATCCGCTGGACGGAACCCGCGAATTCTCCTGGGAGGGCCGCGACGACTGGGCCGTGCACGTGGCGCTGTGGCAGCGCCACGGCGGTCCGAACGGGGCGATCACCGACGCCGCGGTCGCCTTGCCCGCGATGGGGGAGGTGCACCGCAGCGACACCGTAACCGCGCCCACCGCAGAGCTTTCCGGCCCGATCCGGATCACCGCCAGCTCCAACCGTCCGCCGGCCGTGCTGTATTACCTGGCCCGGCAGCTCGACGTGGAATTCGTCCGGATCGGCTCGGCCGGAGCCAAAGCGATGTCGGTGGTTCGCGGCGACGCCGATGCCTACATCCACGCGGGCGGGCAGTGGGAGTGGGACTCGGCCGCCCCGGCGGGCGTGATTCTGGCGGCCGGCATGCACGCCTCGCGGCTGGACGGCTCGGAGATGATCTACAACCGCCCCGACCCGTATCTGCCCGACTTCCTGATGTGTCGCGCCGAGTTGGCGGACCTGCTGCTGGGTGCGATCCGGCTGGCGAGCTAGCGACGCGCCCCCGGCTTGCATTGTCGGGTTCCTCAGCGGGCCTCGTACGGCCCGCATCGTCGCCCGCCTAAAGTCGACGGTATGCAGTCCTGGCCCTCGGCACCCTTACCGGCGCTGCCGGGACGCGGCCCGGAACTGCGGCTGTTCGACAGCTCCGATCGGCAGGTGCGCCCGGTGTCGGCCGGGCCGACGGCCACCATGTACGTCTGCGGCATCACGCCCTATGACGCCACCCACCTCGGCCACGCCGCGACCTATCTGGCATTCGATCTGATCCACCGGATCTGGCGCGACCTCGGCCACGACGTGCACTACGTGCAGAACGTCACCGACGTCGACGACCCGCTGTTCGAGCGGGCCAACCGCGACGGCATCGACTGGCGCGAGCTGGCGGCCCGCGAGGTCCAGCTGTACCGCGAGGACATGGCCGCGCTGCGGGTGCTGCCGCCCCGGGAATACGTCGCCGCAACCGACGCGGTGGCCGAGGTCATCGAACTGGTGGAGAAGATGCTGGCCTCCGGGGCCGCCTACATCGTCGAGGACGCCGAATATCCCGACGTCTACTTTCGCGCCGACGCGACCCCGCAGTTCGGCTACGAATCGGGCTATGACCGCGACACCATGCTGACGCTGTTCGCCGAACGAGGAGGCGACCCGGACCGGGCGGGCAAGACCGATCCGCTCGACGCGTTGTTGTGGCGTGCCGCGCGCCCCGGCGAGCCGAGCTGGCCCTCACCGTTCGGCGCCGGCCGGCCGGGCTGGCACGTCGAATGCGCGGCGATCGCGCTCAGCCGCATCGGCAGCGGCCTGGACATCCAGGGCGGTGGCAGCGACCTGATCTTCCCGCATCACGAGTTCACCGCCGCGCACGCCGAATCCGTCAGCGGCGAAAGGCGATTCGCCGGGCACTACGTGCACGCCGGCATGATCGGCTGGGACGGCCACAAGATGTCCAAGAGCCGCGGCAACCTGGTTCTGGTGTCCGGGCTGCGCGCCGAGGGCGTCGAGCCCGCCGCCATCCGACTGGGATTGCTGGCCGGGCATTATCGGGCCGATCGCGAGTGGACGTCGCAGGTGCTCGACGATGCCGACGCTCGGCTGCAGCGGTGGCGGACCGCGACCACGTTGCCCGCCGGGCCGGACGCCGCCGACGTGGTCGCCCGGGTCCGCCAATATCTGGCCGACGACCTTGACACGCCCAAAGCGATTGCCGCACTTGATGGTTGGACGACCGACGCGCTGGAATACGGCGGCCATGACGCCCAGGCGCCGCGGACGGTGGCCGCGTTGGCGGATGCGCTACTGGGAGTGGAACTGTCCTCCGCGCGGCGGTAGCAGGTAGGTTGCCGCCATGACGTCAGTTAACTCGCAAGTCGTATTCATCACCGGCGGTGCCCACGGGATCGGCGCCGAGGTGGCCCGCCGCCTGCACGCCAAGGGCGCCAAGCTGGTGCTGACCGACGTGGATGCGGCCGCGCTGGCGGCGATCTCCGGCGAACTCGGCGGCGACGAGCGGGTCCTCACCGTGGTCGCCGATGTTCGCGACCTGGCCGCGATGAACTCCGCCGCCGAGCAGGCGGTCACGAAATTCGGCGGTATCGACGTCGTGGTGGCCAACGCCGGCATCGCGAGCTACGGATCGGTGCTGCAGGTTGATCCGCTGGCGTTCCAGCGGGTCATCGACATCAACCTGGTCGGCGTATTCCACACCGTGCGCGCCACGCTGCCCGCAGTGATCGGGCGCAAGGGCTACGTGCTGATCGTCTCGTCGCTGGCGGCGTTCGCGGCGGCGCCCGGCATGAGCCCGTACGACGCTTCCAAGGCCGGCGTCGAACACCTGGCCAACGCGCTGCGACTGGAGGTCGCCGGCCATGGCGTCACCGTCGGCTCGGCGCACATGTCCTGGATCGACACGGCGCTGGTCCGCGACAGCAAGGCCGACCTGCCGTCCTTCACCGAACTGCTGTCCAAGCTGCCCTGGCCGCTGAACAAAACCACGTCGGTGGACGACTGCGCGGACGGCGTTCGTCAAGGGCATCGAGCACCGCAAGCGGCGGGTCTACTGCCCGGGCTGGGTGGGCTGGCTCCGCTGGCTCAAGCCGGTGCTGTCGACCCCCGTCGGCGAGAACGCCGTCGCCAAGACGGCGACCGAACTGCTGCCGCGGATGGACGAGGAAGTCAAGGCACTGGGCCGATCCACCAGCGCCTACAACCAGGTGCTGGACAAGCCCTAAGTGCGATCGTCGCTAGCGGCCGAAACCCGGTCGGCGGCGGCGCAGGTAGCGCTCGAACTCGGCCGCCAGCGCGTCGCCGTCGATCTTGCCCAGCACCTCGGTCATGTCGACCTCGGCATCGCCCCGCTGCTCCAGAGACTGCACGTACTCCGCGATCTCGTCGTCGTCGGTCGTCATCTCGGTGACCGCCAGCTCCCACTCCTCGGCCTGCGCGGGCAGGTCGGCCAGCGGAACCTCGATGTCGAGCACTTCCTCGACCCGGCGCAGCAGGGCGACAGTCGCTTTCGGGCTGGGCGGCTGTGACACGTAGTGCGGCACCGCCGCCCAGAACGTGACCGCGGGTATCCCGGCCGCGACGCAGGCGTCCTGGAACACCCCGGCAATGCCGGTCGGCCCCTCGTAGCGGGTTTCCTGCAGCCCGAAGCGTTGCGCCGACTCGGGGGAGTAGGCCGCCCCGGACACCGGCACCGGCCGGGTGTGCGGCGTATCGGCCAGCAAAGCGCCCAGGATCACCACGGTGTCGACGTTCAGCTTGTCGGCGACGGCCAGCAGTTCGGCGCAGAAGGTGCGCCACCGCATGTTCGGCTCGACGCCGTGCATCAGCACGATGTCGCGGTCGGCGCCCGGTGGGCGGCAGTACGAGATCCGCATCGACGGCCACACCAATTCCCGCGTGACGCCGTCGACCTGCCGGATGACCGGGCGGTTCACCTGATAGTCGTAGTACGCCTCGTCGTCGATCTCGACGATCGGATCGGCCTCCCAGATGGCATCCAGATGCTCGAGCGCATCGCTGGCCGCGTCACCCGCGTCATTCCAGCCCTCGAACGCAGCCACGACGATCGTGTTGTGCAGTTCGGGGAACGAGGAGCTGACATCCGGCGAGGTCACGCAATTAGGGTACGGCGTGATCAAGGTCGCGGCGCGCAGAGCAGCGGCTATTTCCATCGTCCGGGCACGCTTGTCCGCGATGAATGCGCCGCAATCGAGCGACGCCTACGACACCGACCTCCGCCCGAGACGGTGTCGAAATCAACCGGCGCCGACGCGGTCGACGACGAAATACGTTCGGCGCGATCGGGTCAACGCGGTCGGGTCGAGCTGGGCGTCCAGACGTCGGTCAGTGACGACGTAGACTTTTCTGGTCGAGAGGCGTTGCAACGGTTCCGGGTCGCTGCCGGTATCCGCCACGCTCGGCAGAGTTAAGGACGCCTTCCGTTACGGAAGGAACGTGCGTGAGGCTGACGCGACAACTCTGAGTCGGACACCTTTGTGCCGAACATCCGCCCCGACTGCACCGACGAGCTGACCGCCGCTCTGCGGCCAGCGGATCATGGTGATCGACGGCGCGATGGGCACCGCGATCCAGCGGGACCGGCCGGACGAGGCCGGTTACCGCGGTGACCGGTTCACGGAGTGGCCGAGCGCTCTTCAGGGCAACAACGATCTGCTCACCCTGACGCAGCCGCAGATCATCGAGGGGATCCACCGGGAGTACCTCGAAGCGGGCGCCGACATCCTGGAGACCAACACGTTCAACGCGAACGCGGTCTCGCTCTCCGACTACGACATGGCGGACCTCAGCTACGAGCTGAACTACGCCGGCGCTGCCCTGGCCCGCAAGGCCGCCGACGAGTTCAGCACCCCGGAGAAGCCCCGCTATGTCGCCGGCGCAATCGGGCCCACGACGCGGACCGCGTCGATCTCGCCGGACGTCAACGACCCCGGAGCCCGCAACGTCTCCTACGACCAGCTGGTCGCCGCCTACCTCGAAGCTGCCAACGGCCTGGTCGACGGTGGTTCCGACCTCATCATCATCGAGACGATCTTCGACTCGCTGAACGCCAAGGCCGCGGTGTTCGCCGTCGAGACGCTGTTCGAGGACCGCGGTCGCCGCTGGCCGGTGATCATCTCGGGCACCATCACCGATGCCTCCGGGCGGACGCTGTCCGGTCAGGTCACCGAGGCGTTCTGGAACGCGATCAGGCACGCGAAGCCGATCGCGGTCGGCCTCAACTGCGCCCTGGGCGCGCCGGAGATGAGGCCCTACATCGCCGAGGTAGCGCGGATCGCGGACACCTTCGTCTCCTGCTACCCGAACGCCGGCCTGCCCAACGCGTTCGGCGAGTACGACGAGTCCCCGGAGCGGCAGGCCAGCTACATCGCCGAGTTCGCCGAGGCCGGACTGGTCAACCTGGTCGGTGGCTGCTGCGGAACGGCGCCGCCGCACATCGCCGAGATCGCCAAGGTCGTCGACGGCGTGAGACCGAGGGAACTGCCGCACATTTCCGAGGCCACCCGGCTCTCGGGGCTGGAGCCGCTCAACATCACCGACGGCTCCTTGTTCGTGAACATCGGTGAGCGCACCAACATCACCGGCTCCGCCCGGTTCCGCAACCTGATCAAGGCCGAGGACTACGACACCGCGCTGTCGGTCGCCCTGCAGCAGGTCGAGGTCGGTGCGCAGGTCATCGACATCAACATGGACGAGGGCATGATCGACGGCATCGCCGCGATGGACCGGTTCACCAAGCTGATCGCGGCCGAGCCGGACATCAGCCGCGTCCCGGTGATGATCGACTCCTCGAAGTGGGATGTCATCGAGGCGGGCCTGAAGAACGTGCAGGGCAAGCCGATCGTCAACTCGATCTCCATGAAGGAGGGCGAGGAGAAGTTCATCCGCGAAGCACGGCTGTGCCGCAAGTACGGCGCCGCCGTCGTCGTGATGGCCTTCGACGAGCAGGGTCAGGCCGACAACCTGGAGCGCCGCAAGGAGATCTGCGGGCGCGCCTACCGGATCCTGACCGAAGAGGTCGGCTTCCCGGCCGAGGACATCATCTTCGACCCGAACTGCTTCGCGCTGGCGACCGGTATCGAGGAGCACGCGACCTACGGGATCGACTTCATCGAGGCCTGCGCCTGGATCAAGGAGAACCTTCCCGGGGTGCACATCTCCGGCGGCATCTCGAACGTGTCGTTCTCGTTCCGGGGCAACAACCCCGTCCGCGAGGCGATCCACGCGGTGTTCCTGTTCCACGCCATCAAGGCCGGCCTGGACATGGGCATCGTCAACGCCGGCGCGTTGGTGCCCTACGACTCGATCGACCCCGAGCTGCGGGACCGAATCGAGGACGTCGTCCTGAACCGTCGCGAGGATGCGGCCGAGCGGCTTCTGGAAATCGCCGAGCGGTTCAACAGCGACGAGAAGGCCGAAGACCCGGTGGCGGCCGAGTGGCGCAGCCTCCCGGTCCGCGAACGCATCACCCACGCCCTGGTCAAGGGCATCGACGCCAACGTCGACGCCGACACCGAGGAATTGCGGGCCGAGATCGCCGCCGCGGGTGGTCGCCCGATCGAGGTGATCGAAGGCCCGCTGATGGACGGCATGAACGTCGTCGGTGACCTCTTCGGCGCGGGCAAGATGTTCCTGCCCCAGGTGGTGAAGTCGGCCAGGGTGATGAAGAAGGCGGTGGCGTACCTGCTGCCGTACATCGAGAAGGAGAAGGAACAGTCCGGTACCACCGCGAATAAGGACACCAACGGCACGATCATCATGGCGACGGTCAAGGGCGACGTCCACGACATCGGCAAGAACATCGTCGGGGTCGTCCTGCAGTGCAACAACTACGAAGTGATCGACCTCGGTGTGATGGTGCCCGCCCAGAAGATCCTGGACGCGGCGAAGGAGCACAACGCCGACATCATCGGGCTGTCCGGCCTGATCACTCCGTCCCTGGACGAGATGGTCAACTTCGCCGTCGAGATGGAACGTGAGGGGCTGGAGATCCCGCTGCTGATCGGTGGCGCGACCACCTCGCGCGCTCACACGGCCGTGAAGGTGTCGCCGCGTCGTAGCGGTCCGGTGGTCTGGGTCAAGGACGCGTCCCGCTCGGTGCCGGTCGCGGCAGCGCTCCTCGACGACAAGCAGCGTCCAGCCCTGCTGGAGGCCACCGAGACCGACTACGCAGCCCTGCGCGAACGGCACGCCCAGAAGAGCGAGCGGCCGATGCTGACGCTGGAGAAGGCCCGCGCGAACCGGACGCCGATCGAGTGGGACGGCTACACGCCGCCGGTGCCCGCCCAGGGTCTCGGCGTGCGGGAGTTTCTTGACTACGACATCGCCGAGCTCCGCGAGTACATCGACTGGCAGCCGTTCTTCAACGCCTGGGAGATGAAGGGAAGGTTCCCCGACATCCTCAACAACCCGGTGTCGGGCGAGACGGCCCGCAAGCTGTACGACGACGCCCAGGAGATGCTCGACACCCTGATCAAGGAGAAGTGGCTGACCGCCAACGGGGTGATCGGATTCTTCCCGGCGAACGCGGTCGGCGACGACATCGAGGTCTACACCGACGACACCCGTACCGAGGTGCTGACCACGTTGTACAACCTGCGCCAGCAGGGCGAGCACCGGGACGGCATCCCGAACCGGTCGCTGGGCGACTACATCGCCCCCAAAGAAACGGGCCTCCGGGACTACGTCGGCGCCTTCGCCGTCACCACGGGGCTCGGCAGCCACGACAAGATCGTCGAGTTCAAGGCAGCCAACGACGACTACAACGGGATCCTGCTGGAGTCGCTCGCCGACCGGCTGGCAGAGGCGTTCGCCGAACGGATGCACCAACGGGTCCGCAAGGAGTTCTGGGGATTCCAGCCCGACGAGCAGCTGGACAACGAGTCGCTCATCGGTGAGAAGTACCGGGGAATCCGCCCTGCCCCCGGCTATCCGGCCTGCCCGGAGCACACCGAGAAGGCGACGCTCTGGGAGTTGATGGACGTCAAGGAGCGGACCGGCATCGAGCTGACCGAGTCGATGGCGATGTGGCCCGGTGCTGCCGTCAGCGGCTGGTATTTCTCGCACCCGCAGTCGCAGTACTTCGTGGTCGGCCGGATGGCCCAGGACCAGGTCGCCGACTACGCGAAGCGCAAGGGCTGGACCCTGCAGGAAGCCGAGCGCTGGCTCGGCCCCAACCTCGGCTACAACCCGGAGGACTGAGCCCTGAGCTCTTCGGCCGTATGGTGTACTGGGGGCCGCGCTCTGAGGTCGCCGGGACCGCTTGCGGATGGAGGAACTCTCATGAGTGGTGACGGCGCCTTCGAGAGTGGGCCGACCGTCCCGCACGAAGATCTGCCCGTCGACCCGCGCGCTGCGCGCGCCGCATTCCGGTCCGCTGTTCGTTTCGCGTCGGTGGCCGCGATCGGTGGATTGCTGTTCGGTTTCGACATTTCGGTGACCAACCGCTCGGTCAAGGCGCTGCAGGCGACCTTTCACATCGGCAACGGTCTGCTGGGTTTCGCGGCGGCATCGGCGGTGCTGGGTGCGGCGATCGGAGCGGTGTGGGCCGGCCGGATCGGCGACCGGATGGGTCGCGTGGTGATGATGAAGCTTTCGGCCGCATCGTTTTTCGTGTGCGGGCTCGGCGCCGGGTTGGCAGCCAACATATGGATGTTCATCGTCTTCCACCTCATCGGCGGTATCGGCATCGGCTTCTCCTCGGTTGCGGCTCCGGCCTACATCGCCGAGGTCTCACCGCCGCGGTTTCGCGGCCGGCTCGGCTCCCTGCAGCAACTCGCCATCGTGTGCGGCCTGTTCGGGTCGCTGGCACTGACCTGGGTGCCGTTCCACCTCGCCGGCGGTCCCAATAAGCCGCTCTGGTTGGGCCTGACAGCGTGGCGCTGGACCTTTTTCTTCGAGTTGATTTTGGCGCTGCTGTACTTCGCGCTGCTCTTTACGATCTCCGAGTCGCCGCGTTACCTGGTTGCCAGACAACAGATTTCGCAGGCCCGGCAGGTGCTGGGGCAACTGCTGAGCGCCCGCGACGTGGAGCCGACGATCACTCGTATCGCCGACTCCTTGGAACAGGAAGCCGAACCGTCGTGGCGCGATCTGCGCAAACCGACGGGCGGGCTCTACGGCATCGTCTGGGTGGGCCTGGGGCTGGCCGTCTTTCAGCAGTTCGTCGGCATCAACGTGATCTTCAACTACTCCGATCTGCTCTGGGAGACAGTGGGATTCGGCGAAAAATCGTCGTTCACCATTGCTTTGGTGACCACCGGGGTCAACGTGTTGATCACTTTGGTGGCGATCGCACTGATCGACCGGGTCGGTCGCAGACCGCTGCTGCTGGCGGGATCTGCGGGCATGTCGCTGATGCTGATCACCATGACGGTCGTGTTCGCCGGCGCGTCCTTCAGCAACGGTCAGCCGCAACTCGACGGGGCCTCCGGGATCGTCGCACTGGTCGCCGCCGACTTGTTCGTGGTCGCGTTCGCCGTGTCCTGGGGACCGGTGCTGTGGGTGCTGCTGGGCGAGATGTTCCCCAACCGCATTCGGTCGGCAGCGCTGGGCCTGGCATCAGGCGTGCAGTGGATGGCCAACTGGACCATTGCGGTGACGTTCCCCGCGCTACGGCACGCCCTGGGCGGGGCCTACTGCTTCTACGCGCTGTGTGCGGTGCTGTCCTTTGTTTTCGTCTGGCGGTGGGTCCGGGAAACCAACGGTGTTTCTCTGGAAGACATGCCCGACGAGGCAGCTCACGTCGGCGGCGCACCAGCCGCCAGCTGAAACCGCCGTGACTTTGCTCAGCTGCGCATGAAACAATCGCTGGCCGTGAAGACCTTCGAGGATTTGTTTGCCGAACTCGGTGAACGTGCCCGCACCCGTCCAGCGGGCAGCGGCACGGTCGCGGCGCTGGACGCCGGCGTGCATACGTTGGGCAAGAAGATTCTCGAAGAGGCCGGCGAAGTGTGGCTGGCCGCCGAGCACGAATCCGACGAGGCGCTGGCCGAAGAAATCAGCCAGTTGCTGTACTGGGCTCAGGTGTTGATGATCGCCCGCGGGCTCACGCTCGACGACGTGTACCGGAAACTCTGATGACGTCGCAACAGCGCAACGGGTCCACCAATCTGCGCGTCGCGGTCCCCAACAAGGGAGCGCTGAGCGAGTCGGCCGTCGAGATTCTGTCCGAGGCCGGCTACCGGCGACGCACCGATCCCAAAGATCTGACCGTCATCGACCCGCACAACCATGTCGAGTTCTTTTTTCTGCGGCCCAAGGACATCGCCATCTACGTCGGCTCCGGTGAGCTCGACTTCGGCATCACCGGACGGGATTTGGCGCGGGAGTCCCGCGCGCCGGTGCACGAGCGACTCGCACTCGGCTTCGGGTCCTCCACGTTCCGGTACGCCGCGCCGGCCGGGCGGAACTGGACGATCGACGATCTGGCCGGCCGACGAATCGCCACCGCATATCCCAACATCGTGCGACAAGATTTGGCGGCCCGCGGTATTGAGGCGACGGTGATCCGGCTGGACGGCGCGGTGGAGATCTCGATACAGCTCGGAGTGGCCGACGCGATCGCCGACGTGGTGGGCTCGGGTCGCACCTTGAACTTGCACAACCTGGTGGCCTTCGGTGAGACACTGTGCGACTCGGAGGCGGTCCTCATCGAGCAGATCGATCCGAATGCTGCCGACCGGCCGGACGCCGCTGCCCGCGATCAACTGGTCGCCCGGGTGCAGGGCGTGGTGTTCGGCCAGCAGTACCTGATGCTGGATTACGACTGCCCGCGTTCGGTTCTCGACGACGCCACGGCGATCACGCCGGGATTGGAGTCGCCCACGATCGCTCCGCTGGCCGACCCCGACTGGGTTGCGGTGCGGGCGCTGGTGCCCCGCCGGGGCGTCAACGCGATCATGGACGACCTCGCGGCGATCGGCGCGAAAGCGATACTGGCGTCAGACGTCCGGTTCTTCCGGTTCTGATCTCGCATGCCCCGCTGTCGGCGGCTGCGCTGTGTTAGCGTCCGGCTAGTGCCGCGTTTGTTTGCCGAACCCCGAGGAGCGGTTAGCATGTCGCATATGACGCATTTCTACGTTCTGCTGCTTGGCTCTTGGAATCGGCGTGATCGCCGGTTTGCGAACCTTCACCGCGCCGGCTGTCGTCGCCTGGGCCGCGGTGTTGCACTGGATCAACCTGAACGGGACACTGGGCGTCCTGGGTTGGCAATCTGATCACCGCCATTGTCTTCACCGTGCTTGCGCTCGGCGAGCTCTTCCTCGACCAACAGCCCAAGACACCGCCCCGCACGGCGCCGCCGTCGTTTATCGGCCGGATCCTTTCGGGCGGATTCGCCGGGGCTGTTGTCGGCACCGCGCTGGGCCTTCACCTGGAGCGCGCTCGGCGCCGGCGTGATCGGCGCGGTGCTGGGCACGCTCGGCGGCTACCAGGCGCGGGCCCGCCTGGCCAAGTCGTTCGGCCGCGACCTGCCTGCCGCCCTGCTTGAAGACGCCGTCGCAGTGGGCGGCGGATTCGCGCTCGCCGCCCTCACAGCCGCTCTGTGACACAGCGTTTCGACGCGATCGTGGTGGGCGCCGGCCAGGCCGGGCCCCCGCTGGCAGGGCGGTTGACCGCGGCCGGCCACACCGTGGCGATGGTGGAGCGCAAACTGATCGGCGGCACCTGCGTCAACACCGGCTGCATCCCGACCAAGACGCTGGTGGCCAGCGCGCATGCCGCGCACCTGGCCCGCCGCGGCGCCGACTACGGCGTCAACACCGGCCCGGTCAGCGTCGACATGTCAAAAGTCAAGGCGCGCAAGGACGGCATCGTTCTCGATGACCGCAAGGGTGTCGAAGACTGGCTGGACGGCATGGACGGCTGCACCGTCTTTCGCGGGCACGCCCAGTTCGAAGACCCGCACACGCTGCGGGTCGGCGACGACACGTTGCAGGCTGACCGCATTTTCCTCAACGTCGGTGGCCGCGCGGTGGTGCCGGACATTCCCGGGCTGGCCGACGTCGACTACCTCACCAACGTGTCGATCCTCGAACTCGACACTGTGCCCGAACATCTCGTCGTCGTCGGCGGCAGCTACATCGCGCTTGAATTCGCCCAGATGTACCGCCGGTTCGGCGCGCAGGTGACCGTGGTCGAAAAAGGCCCGCGACTGACCTCCCGCGAAGACGAGGATGTCTCCGACACCATCCGGACGATCCTGGAGAACGAAGGCATTCGACATCGTTCGTCGACGCCGGTGATATCCGAATAGCCAAGCGCGACAACGGATTCGAGTTGACGCCGCGAGCCGGCGCCGCGCCGGTGGCGGGCAGCCACCTGTTGCTGGCAGTGGGTCGGCGCCCCAACACCGATGACCTCGGCCTCGAGCGGGCCGGAGTTCGACACCGACGACCGCGGATACGTCGTCGTCGACGACCAACTGCGAACCAGCGTCGATCACATCTGGGCGATGGGCGACTGCAACGGCAAAGGCGCGTTCACCCATACCTCGTACAACGATTTCGAGATCGTCGCCGCCAACCTGCTCGACGATGACCCGCGGCGGGTGAGTGACCGGATCACCACCTACGCGCTGTACATCGACCCGCCGCTGGGCCGCGCCGGGATGACCGTCGAGCAGGTGCGCGCGTCCGGCCGCCCCGCGCTGGTCGGGCAGCGACCGATGACCCGCGTCGGCCGGGCGGTGGAAAAGGGTGAGACGCAAGGCTTTATGAAGGTCGTGGTCGACGCCGAGACCCATCAGATCCTCGGCGCGGCCATCCTGGGCGTGGGTGGTGACGAAGCCATCCACGGCATCCTCGACGTGATGTCGGCCAAGGCGCCGTACACCACGCTGGCCCGCACGGTGCATATCCACCCGACGGTGAGCGAGCTGATACCCACGATGCTGCAGGAGATGTCGCCGCTGCAGTAGCGGCTCAGGCGGCCGGCTCGGCTCCGTGCTGCAGGACGGTGTCGGCGTTGCCTTCGTCGGGAGCATCCGGCCAGCCCGGGTACGGCGGCGGGGTGCCGCCGAAGGCGGGGCAGTGCGAATGGTGGGCGCACCAGTCGCACAGCCGTGACGGTCGCGGCCTGAAATCGCCTGTGGCGCCGGCAGATTGAATGGCATGCCACATCGCCATCAACGTCTTCTCGAAACGCAGCAGCTCGGCTTCGTCGGGGGAGTAGTCCAACAGCTGACCGTCGGACAGATAGATCAGCCGCAGCCGCGTCGGCAGCACGCCCCGCGAACGCAGTAGCGCGACCGCATAGAACTTCATCTGGAACATGGCTTTGAACTCGGCGAGCGCCCGCGCCTCCGGTGGGGCCTTGCCGGTCTTGTAGTCGACCACCCGCAACTCGCCGGTGGGCGCGACGTCGATGCGGTCGATGATCCCGCGCAGCAGCGTGCCGTCGGCGAGTTCGACCTCGATGCGCTGCTCGCAACTCTGCGGGTCGAACCGAGTCGGATCTTCCAGGCGGTAATAGCCGGACAGCAGTTTGCGGGCCTCGCCGAGCAGATGGGTCTGCTGCTCGGCGTCCAACTGCTCGGCCAGCTCGGGTTCGGCGGCGAGCACCTGCTCCCACGCCGGACCGACCAGCGCGTCGACGGTCTGCGGGCCGCGTTCTGCCGCAGGCAGACCGTAGAGCTGTTCCAGCGCGGCGTGCACCACCGAGCCGCGCACCTGCGCGGTCGACGGCGGTTCGGGCAGCCGGTCGATCGCCCGGAAGCGGTAGAGCAGCGGGCACTGCTTGAAGTCGGCCGCCCGCGACGGCGACAGGGCAGGGCGCCGTCTGGTCGGTTCGCCCGCTGCGCGACTCATATCCGCAGCCTAGAAGGCAGGTCGGACAACCCCGCGCACGTCCGGCGGCGCGTCTGCTGGCAGGCTTGTCCGCTGTGTCTGCAACCGGCCCGTTCGTCATCGGTGATCGAGTGCAGCTCACCGATGCCAAAGGCCGGCACTACACGATGGTGCTCAGTCCCGGCGGCGAGTTCCACACCCACCGCGGCGCGATCGCGCACGACGCGGTGATCGGCCAGCCGGAGGGCAGCGTGGTCAAGTCGGCCAACGGCGACCAGTTCCTGGTGCTGCGGCCGTTGCTGGTGGATTACGTGCTCTCGATGCCGCGCGGCGCGCAGGTGGTCTACCCGAAGGACGCCGCGCAGATCGTGCACGAGGGTGACATCTTCCCGGGCGCACGGGTATTGGAGGCCGGCGCCGGATCCGGGGCGCTGACCTGCTCGCTGCTGCGCGCGGTCGGACCCGACGGGCAGGTGATCTCCTATGACGTGCGGGCTGATCACGCCGAGCACGCGCGCCGCAACGTGGAGACGTTCTTCGGTCGCATCCCCGATAACTGGCAACTGGTGGTCAGCGACATCGTCGACGCCGATCTGCCCGACGGCTCGATCGACCGGGTGGTGCTCGACATGCTCGCGCCGTGGGATGTGGTCGACCGCGTCTCGCGGGCGCTGGTCGCCGGCGGCGTGCTGATGATCTACGTCGCGACCGTGACGCAGCTGTCCAAGGCGGTGGAGGCGCTACGCGCGCAGCAGTGCTGGACCGAGCCTCGCGCGTGGGAGACGATGCAGCGCGGCTGGAACGTCGTCGGGTTGGCGGTGCGGCCTCAACACAACATGCGCGGGCACACAGCATTTTTGGTGTTTGCCCGCAAGCTGGCTCCGGGTGCGGTCACGCCGACGCCGCTGAACCGAAAGCAGCGCCCGACCCAGCCGTCGTCGTCGATTCTCACTAGTCGTCGCTGCGGCGCAGATCCCTTCGCGCCGAGAGCAATTCGAATTCCGGGTGCGCGGCGACCAGGCGTTCGGCAGCGTCGAGCACATCGACGGCGTGTGCCCGATCGGCCGCGGCCATCGCCACGCCGATCCCGGCCCGGCGATGAAGATCATGCGACCCTGTCTCGGCGACCGAGACATTGAATTTCCTTTGCAGTTCGGCGATTACGGGCCGAACCAGCGACCGCTTCTGCTTGAGCGAGCGCACGTCACCGAGCAGCAGATCGAACTCGAGCCAGCCGATCCACACCCGGTGTCAGCGACCCGGCGTCGTCGGCGGCTCGGCGGTGTCGGTCCGGAACGCCAGCAGGACGTCGGCGGTACGGGCCGAGAGCTGCCAACCACCTTGGTAGGGCTTGAATTCCATCGGAAACGCGAACCTGGGACCGTGCGAATTGGATGAAGTGACGTCGACGTTGGCCACCACGTCGGCCGGATCCCGGTCCGACCAATTGACGTCGCGCACATCGAATTTCACCGGTGTGTAGCCGCCGTTGATCAACGCGTTGGCGAACTGGTCGAACACAGCGGCGCTTTCCGGGGTGGCGCCCTCGACCAGGTTCAGCTTCTGCGGACCCGGCACCGCGGCGTCAGCCAACCGGTACAACACGCCTGCCAACGCATCGGGTGCCGGCAGCGGAGCGACCTGCGGGGCCGCCGCCGCACTCGGCGACGCCGATGTCGACGGCGCCGCGGTCTCCGGCGAAGCGTTGTCCTCGTCGTTGGAGCACCCCGGAAGTCCGAGCACCGCCGCAATTGCGGCGGTGCTCAAGACTGCGGTCAGGCGCCGGCCCATTCAGCGGCCGTCAGCGCGAACGCACGGCCGAAATCAGCGTCATCGCCGAGTCGTGTGACAGCTTCCAGCCGCCCTGATCGACGAACCGGAGGTACTCCGGCGTCGGGGCGAGGCGCGGACCGGACGCGGTGATCGTGGCCGTCGCGGCGCCGGGGCCGGCGGGCACGATGTTGGTGATGTTGAACGTCAGCGGCAGGCTGCCCTTGGTAGCGGCCTTCTGCAGTTCGTGGTCGGCAAGGCCGGCCGGATACCGGGATGCCGCCCTCGACGAGGTCGCCCTTGTTGGCGAACGACACGCTCGGGTCCTGCAAGGTGTTGAGAACGGTCGCCAGCTGGTCGGCGGTGGGCAGGTCCACCCCGACCGGTGCCACCGGGTCCAGCGGCAGCGGCACGCCGAAAACGACGGGCTGAACGTTAGGCGACACAGCGGTAACCGATGCAATACAGGTCACACCCGCGGCGGCCGCGCCGATGGCAGCCAACGCCGCCATGCCTGTGGCTAGGGATTTCACGGTCACTGAGGTCCTCTCGGTAAAGCCGACTCAACATGATGTTAACGCTGATGCCAGTGTGCCCCATTTCGAGTTCCCGCATGAATCGGAAATCGCCGGTAGCGTCTACGTATCAGCCGCACCACCGTCCCGGAGCGGGAAAGGAGCGCACCATGGGTGAGTTTGAGCGTGAACCGTTCGGTAGCCCCCGCGAACCGGATCTCTCCGCCGAGGACGCCGCCGAGTTGGAAGAGCTTCGGCGCGAGGCCTCCATTCTGCGTGAACAGCTGGACAACGCCGCCGGATCGCACGGCTCCGGACGCAGTCCTCGCGACGTCCACCAGCTAGAGGCGCGAATCGACTCGTTGGCGTCGCGCAATTCCAAGCTGATGGAGACCCTCAAAGAAGCCCGCCAGCAACTGCTGGCGCTGCGCGAAGAGGTCGACCGGCTCGGACAGCCGCCCAGCGGCTATGGCGTGCTGTTGGCCACTCACGAGGACGACACCCTCGACGTGTTCACCTCCGGGCGCAAGATGCGCCTGACATGCTCGCCCAACATCGACGTGAGCTCGTTGCGGAAGGGACAGACGGTTCGCCTCAATGAGGCTTTAACTGTCGTCGAGGCCGGCACGTACGAATCAGTCGGCGAGATTTCAACGTTGCGCGAGGTCCTGGCTGACGGTCACCGCGCTCTGGTGGTCGGCCACGCCGACGAGGAGCGCATCGTGTGGCTGGCCGAGCCGTTGGTCGCCGCGGATTTGCCCGAGGGTGTGTACGACTCGAGCGACGACGACCTGCGTCCCCGCAAGCTGCGTCCCGGTGACTCGCTGCTGGTGGACACCAAGGCCGGTTATGCCTTCGAGCGCATCCCCAAGGCCGAGGTCGAGGACCTGGTGCTCGAAGAGGTCCCCAACGTCACCTACAGCGACATCGGTGGGCTGGGCCGCCAGATCGAGCAGATCCGCGACGCCGTCGAGCTGCCGTTCCTGCACAAGGACCTCTACCGCGAATACGCGCTGCGCCCGCCCAAAGGTGTGCTGCTCTACGGCCCGCCCGGTTGCGGAAAGACGTTGATTGCCAAGGCGGTTGCCAACTCGCTGGCCAAGAAGATGGCCGAGGTCCGCGGTGAAGACGCGCGTGAGGCCAAGTCCTACTTCCTCAACATCAAGGGCCCCGAGCTGCTGAACAAGTTCGTCGGCGAGACGGAGCGTCACATCCGGCTGATCTTCCAGCGGGCCCGCGAGAAGGCGTCCGAGGGCACACCGGTGATCGTGTTCTTCGACGAGATGGACTCGATCTTCCGCACCCGCGGAACGGGCGTTTCCTCCGACGTGGAGACGACGGTCGTCCCGCAGTTGCTCAGCGAGATCGATGGTGTCGAAGGCCTGGAGAACGTCATCGTGATCGGCGCCTCCAACCGTGAGGACATGATCGACCCCGCGATCCTGCGGCCCGGCCGCCTCGACGTGAAGATCAAGATCGAGCGACCGGACGCCGAATCGGCACAGGACATCTTCTCGAAGTACCTTGTCGAGACTTTGCCGGTGCACGCGGATGACATCACCGAATTCGGCGGTGACCGTGGAGCGTGCATCAAGGCGATGATCGAGAAGGTCGTCGACCGGATGTACGCCGAGATCGACGACAACCGGTTCCTGGAAGTCACCTACGCCAACGGCGACAAAGAAGTCATGTACTTCAAGGACTTCAACTCCGGCGCGATGATTCAGAACGTCGTCGACCGGGCGAAGAAGAACGCCATCAAGTCGGTGTTGGAAAGCGGTCAGTCAGGCTTGCGGATCCAGCACCTGCTCGACTCGATCGTCGACGAGTTCGCCGAGAACGAGGACTTGCCCAACACCACCAACCCCGATGACTGGGCGCGGATTTCGGGCAAGAAGGGCGAGCGGATCGTCTACATCCGCACGCTGGTCACCGGCAAGAGTTCGAGTGCCTCGCGGGCGATCGACACCGAGTCCAACCTCGGCCAGTACCTCTAGCGGCGGTCGCAAGCGCGGCGAAGCCGGGCGCCGCGGGCCGGCGCCAGTACCTGTAGCGGCGGTCGCAAGCGCGGCGCCAAACGATAGGTCAGCCGGCCAGTAGCGAATAGCTGTTGGTCAGGTCGTCCCGAAGTACCTGGGCGGCGTGCGTCGTCGTGTCGATGCTCAACGGGCTGGTCAGGGTTCGGGCTTGGTAGGTCCATCCGGCCGGCAGGTCGAGCCGCTCGCCGAGCCCGGGCAGATCGGACCGCGACAGGTTGGGATCGACGATCTGGCTCCAGGTCTGCATCAGCCAGCGCCGCAGTGCGGGGTCGCACAGTTCGTAGACCTCTTCGCCGGCGTCGAAGGTGGAGACGCTGTGCCGGTGGACCTGGTTCGCGGTGTAGGGCGCCGGGTTCATCGCCGACAGCAGGGTCTGGGATTCCAGCACCATGTCGATCCCGCCGAAGTTCTTGATGATCCGCGGACCCTGGGTCGGCTTCTCGATCTCGTTCATCAGCCAGTACCGCGGGCCGTCGAGTAAGGCTGTGGCAGCACCGTTTTCGGCCGCGATGGCCTTCGCGTCGAGCGCCGACCACAACTCGGCGGGACAGTCGTTGAGGCCGAAGGTGTTGTAGACCGCGGCCTGCGGTCCCACCTCGCCGGGCGTCACCAGAAGGACTTCGCCGTAGCGCTTTCCGGACAGGTTTTTGGTGGACTCGGGCGCAGCAGAGGCAGGCACCAAGTGAAGGTAATCACTTCAGTGACCAGCGTCAACCAACACCAGAAAGATTAACGGCCTGGAAGTCGCACGACTTGGACGAAGAACTCGTCGATCTGGCGAATGACGTTCATGAATTCGTCGAAGCCGACGGGTTTGGTGACGTAAGCGTTGGCGTGCAGTCGATAGCTGCGCAGAATGTCTTCCTCGGCGGCCGAGGTGGTGAGTACGACGACCGGGATATGACACAGGTCCGGATCGGATTTGATCTGTTCGAGCAGTTGGCGGCCGTCGTATTTCGGCAGATTCAAGTCCATCAGGATCAGATCCGGCCGTTGCGCGCCCTCATGTGCACCGCGTTGGTAGAGATAGTCGAGGCCTTCCTGTCCGTCGCGTGCAACATGCAACGTGTTGTGAATCTTGTGGTGCTCGAACGCTTCCCGGGTGATGAGAATGTCGCCGGGGTCGTCTTCGATCAGCAGGACGTCGATGGGGCCGCCCTTCGATGTCATCGCTGAGCTCCTTGGGCTGCGTCGGCGGGCCTTTCATCGCTGGCGGCGCTGATAGGCAAGGTGAACCAGAGTCGAGTTCCGATGCTGGTGGTGGCGTCGACACCGATCGTACCGCCGTGCAGCTCAACGATTTTCTTGCACACGGCCAGCCCGATGCCCGTTCCGGTGTACGCGTCTCGGCCATGCAGACGCTGGAAGATGACAAATACCTTTTCGACGAACTCGGGCGCAATGCCGATGCCGTTGTCCGTCACGCTGAAGACCCAGTCGCCGTCATGATCACCGTCGCCGCGTTCGCAATCGATTTCAATCTGAGGCGCGTGATCCGGGCGCCGGAACTTGACGGCGTTCCCAATCAGGTTCTGCCACAACATCGTGAAAAGGGTAGCGTCACCGAGCACCTGCGGAAGCGGGCCGCCCCCGCGAACCAGCTGTGCCCCGGATTCCTCCATCGCGACGACCAAATTGCCCAGCGCGGCGTCCAGCGTGGCGTCGAGGTCGACGATCTCGTGGGTGGCCCTGACGCGACCGACTCGGGAAAAGGTGAGCAGATCGTTGATCAGCACTTGCATGCGGTTGGCGCCATCAACGGCGAATCCGATGTATTCGACCCCGCGTTCATCGAGTGCGTGGACCGTAACGTTTCTCGAGTAGTTGGCAAAACGAGGCCACTTTGCGCAACGGTTCTTGAAGGTCATGGGACGCGACATAGGCGAACTGCTCGAGCTCGGCGTTGGACCGCCGTAGCTCGACCGCCTGTGTGTCGAGTTCCTCCGTTTGCATCTCCAGACGAGCCCGGTCGGACACGGAGGCGTCCAGTTCAGCGACGATGCGCTGCCGCATGTTGTCGACGTCTTCGGCGATCGCGCGGATGTCTTTGGGCCCGTGCACGGCGATGCTGTCGGCAAAGTTGCCCCCCACAATTCGCCGACACGACGCTGCCAGCGCCTGCAAGGGGCGGGTCACCGTGCGGCGCATCAACAACGCCAGCAGGAACGCCCCGGCCACAAACATTGCCGCCATCGCGAGCAGGAGCCGGTCACGCCAGCTGCGCATCGCGTTCAGCTCGTTCACCGCCGCGGTCTGTGCCGCCGCCAGATGGGCATTCTGGGTGTCACACAGCGCCCGGATCCGGTCGAAATCGGCCTTCCCGCGGTCGGCGGTCCCGATATCCACCACGGTCGGCGCGCCTGGGGTCACGGTGTCGATCAGCGGCGCGCATCGGAGTCACGCCACGCCGTTCCCGCGCGCCCGATCGCGGTCAAATCGGCGAGTAAATCGGCGCGATCACCGAGTCGGGCGGTGATGTCCGCCGCCGCCTGCTGTTCCGCGCGTTGCCCGTCGACGTAAGGCGCGAGGAACTGCCGGTCAGCAGAAATCAGATAGCCGCGCAGGGATGTCTCCTGATCACTCAGCCCGCCCTGCAATCGATAGGCCGACACCCGCGCGGGCAGAATTTCATCAGTCAACTGGCGAGTCACCGCATCCGTGCGGTGCAACAAGACCGCGCCGGTTGCCGCGCCGGCCAGCGCCGTTATCCCGATGACCGACAACACCAAGGTCTGCCACCCCGCCACCGTCAGTCCTGATCTGAGCGGCGCCCGTCCGCATGGTCTTCGGCCGGCCCCTGGATCCGATCTTCACCTGACGCTGCGCTCTACTCGCACCACCGCGACGTCGTCGTTGAAGCCGCCATGAGATTGGGCCCGAGCCTCGGCCTGGTCGATGAGCGCGTCGACAAACGCCGGGCCGGGCAGAGGTGCCAGCGGTCGGGCCAGTTCGAGCAAACCGTCCTCGCCGAGGCGTTGCGAGCCGGGGCCCGAATGCCCCTCGAACAAACCGTCGGTCAACAGCACCAAACCACCACCCTCAGGGAGTTCCGTCGCATATTGCGGCCAGCTTTGACCGCCGAACCCCAGCGCGGGGCCACCCGGCGTCTCCACCCAATCCACGGTGCCAGGGCCGTGTGCCAGCATTCTGGGGTGGCCGGCGCGGACCGAGAGAACCTGCGGACTGCTGGGAGCGATCGCCAGGCTCAGCATTGTCGCGAATATTCCGTGGCCGCCGCCTTCAGCGTGCAGGATTCGCTCCAGTTGCCGCATCGCGGCTTCACCGTGAACGCCACCCAGCGTCAACGTGCGCCACGCGATCCGCAAGGCCACCCCAAGCGCCGCCTCATCGGGCCCGTGCCCAGCGACATCACCGATAACGATGTGCACCGTCCGGTCCGGCGTCTGCACGACATCGTAAAAATCTCCGCCCAGCAACGCGCGCGCGCGGCTGGGCCGGTATCGCGTCACCACGTCGACTTCAGAGCCGTCGAGTAGCAGCGGGGAGGGCAGCAGACCACGTTCCAGCCGCGAATTTTCCTGGGCGCGCAAGATCACTCGCATGTAGGTCCACCGCAATCAGTTCGGCACGTTTGCGTTCGATCGCGTACAGCAAGCTCCGCCGCAGCATTTCGGGTTCCACGCGCCCCTTGATCAAGTAGTCCTGCGCGCCACGGCGACCGCTGACACCCCGAATGCTTCGTCGTTCAATCCCGTCAGCACGACAACCGGAAGGGTGCCGTCCCACTCGGCTATGCGGCTGATGCCATCGAACTCGATTGCGTCCGGCAGATGCAGGTCCAGGAGCACGCAATCCGGGCGTTCGTCGCGCAAGGAATTCCTCGGCGCGCGCCATCGACGGCGCCCACACCACCCGAATATCGGTGGCTGACTCTGCGATCAGTTCTTCCACCAGCACCGCATCAGCACGGTCGTCCTCGATCAGCAGCAGCGACAACGACCGCCGCTCCGCCGCCGGAGCAACGTCGCGACTGCGCGCGGGAACCGGGTCCGGCCCATACCGCACAGGCTTGATCAATTCGTCCTCCACGCGCCCCGCCGGGCCGACGATAACCCACGCAGGCAGCAGGGGGCGATGACTCAGTGATGCGGTTTCGGCTCGTCCTCTGGTGGCGCGGTGGTTGGGGAACCCCACCTTGGGTCGCGAACCGCCCGCTGCGCGAGCACGCCTAAGCTCGAGGGATGCAACGGATTATCGGAACGGAGGTCGAATACGGCATCTCGTCGCCGTCGGACCCGACCGCCAACCCGATCCTGACTTCGACGCAGGCGGTGCTGGCCTATGCCGCCGCCGCCGGGATCCAGCGCGCCAAGCGCACCCGCTGGGACTACGAGGTGGAATCGCCGCTGCGGGATGCCCGCGGTTTCGACCTGAGCCGCTCGGCCGGGCCGCCGCCGGTGGTCGACGCCGACGAGGTCGGTGCCGCCAACATGATCCTGACCAATGGCGCGCGGCTCTACGTCGACCATGCCCACCCGGAGTACGCCGCGCCAGAGTGCACCGACCCGTTGGACGCGGTGATCTGGGACAAGGCCGGCGAGCGGGTGATGGAAGCCGCTGCCCGGCATGTCGCGAGCGTCCCCGGCGCCGCCAAGCTGCAGCTGTACAAGAACAACGTCGACGGCAAGGGTGCGTCCTACGGGTCGCACGAGAACTACCTGATGAGCCGCCAAACTCCGTTCTCCGCCGTCATCGCCGGGCTGACCCCGTTCTTGGTGTCCCGCCAGGTCGTCACCGGCTCCGGCCGAGTCGGGATCGGACCGTCCGGTGACGAGCCCGGCTTCCAGCTCTCGCAGCGCTCGGATTACATCGAGGTCGAGGTCGGGCTGGAGACCACGCTGAAGCGCGGCATCATCAACACCCGCGACGAGCCGCACGCCGACGCCGACCGATACCGGCGGTTACACGTCATCATCGGCGACGCCAACCTCTCCGAGACGTCGACCTATCTCAAGCTGGGCACCACGGCATTGGCCCTCGACCTGATCGAGGACGGCCCGTCGCATGGCATCGATCTCAGCGATCTGGCACTGGCCCGGCCGGTGCACGCCGTGCACGCGGTCAGCCGCGACCCGTCACTGCGTGCGACCGTTGCGCTGGCCGACGGTCGTGAATTGACTGCCCTTGCGCTGCAACGGATTTACCTGGACAGGGTGGCAAAGCTGGTCGACAGTCGCGACCCCGATCCGAGCGCGTCGAAGGTCGTAGAGACCTGGGCTCATGTGCTCGACCTGCTGGAGCGCGATCCGATGGAATGCGCCGAGCTGCTGGACTGGCCCGCCAAACTGCGCCTGCTGGAAGGTTTCCGGCAACGGGAGAACCTCGCTTGGTCGGCGCCACGGCTGCACCTGGTCGATCTGCAGTACTCCGATGTCCGGCTGGACAAGGGTCTGTACAACCGACTGGTGGCCCGCGGTTCGATGAAACGGTTGGTCACCGAGCAGCAGGTAATCGACGCCGTCGACAACCCTCCGACCGACACCCGCGCCTACTTCCGCGGAGAATGCCTGCGCCGCTTCGGCGCCGACATCGCCGCGGCGAGTTGGGACTCGGTGATTTTCGATCTCGGTGGTGATTCCCTGGTCCGCATCCCGACGCTGGAGCCGCTGCGCGGCAGCAAAGCGCACGTCGGAGCGCTGCTGGACTCGGTAAACAGCGCGGTCGAGCTGGTGGAGCAACTGACCACCTGAGTGGTGAGGACATGGCGGCTATGCCAGGGCATTGCCGCCATTCACCGGTAGGGTGGAGAAACAGACGGACGTGTCTCACGCCCGATGATGACGCAGGAGGCAGCATGGCCCAGGAGCAGACCAAGCGCGGTGGTGGCGGCGGCGATGATGACGACCCCACGACCAGCACGGCCGCGGGCCAGGAGCGTCGCGAAAAGCTGACCGAGGAGACCGACGACCTGCTCGACGAGATCGATGATGTTCTGGAAGAGAACGCTGAAGACTTCGTCCGTGCATACGTCCAAAAGGGCGGCCAGTGACCTGGCCCTTCCACAATCGCCCGGCCAGCAACTCTGCCCTTCCCGGAATCGCCACCGGTGGCCTTTCCTCCTTCACTGACCATTTGCGCCATGCGGCACCGGAGCTGCTGCCTGCGCGCATGACTGGCGCCGACGCGATCACGCCCACCTCTGCGCTGCCGCACGGCACCACGATCGTCGCGCTGAAATACCCGGGCGGGGTCCTGCTCGCCGGCGACCGCCGCTCGACGCAGGGCAACATGATCGCCGGGCGGGACGTGCAGAAGGTCTACATCACCGACGACTACACCGCGACCGGGATCGCCGGCACCGCGGCCATCGCGGTCGAATTCGCCCGCCTCTACGCCGTCGAACTCGAACACTACGAGAAGCTGGAAGGCGTGCCGCTCACCTTCGCGGGCAAAGTGAACCGGCTGGCGATCATGGTGCGCGGCAACCTCGCCGCCGCGATGCAGGGTCTGGTGGCGCTGCCGCTGCTCGCCGGATTCGACATCGATGACCCGGATTCGCAGAAGGCGGGCCGCATCGTCTCGTTCGACGCTGCCGGTGGCTGGAACCTGGAAGAAGAGGGCTACCAGTCGGTCGGCTCGGGCTCGATCTTCGCCAAGTCATCGATCAAGAAGCTGTATTCGCAAGTGACGGATGCAGATTCGGCGCTACGAGTTGCTGTCGAGGCCCTGTACGACGCCGCCGATGACGATTCCGCCACCGGCGGGCCGGACCTGGTCCGCGGGATCTTCCCGACCGCCGTCACCATCGGCGCCGACGGAGCAATCAACGTCGGCGAGCAGCGCATCGCCGAGCTGGCCCGCGAGGTCATCCAAACGCGTTCGCGCACAGATACTTTCGGACCCGATGCCGATCGCGCGGGAAGTGATTCATGAGTTTTCCGTACTTTATCTCGCCTGAGCAGGCGATGCGCGAGCGCAGCGAGCTCGCGCGCAAGGGCATCGCCCGCGGCCGCAGCGTGGTGGCTCTGGTCTACTCCGGCGGTGTGCTGTTCGTTGCCGAAAACCCTTCGCGGTCATTACAGAAGATCAGTGAGCTCTATGACCGCGTCGGCTTCGCCGCCGCCGGAAAGTTCAACGAGTTCGACAATCTTCGTCGTGGCGGCATCCAATTCGCGGACACCCGCGGATATGCCTACGACCGTCGTGACGTGACCGGCCGGCAGTTGGCCAACGTGTACGCACAGACGCTGGGCACCATCTTCACCGAACAGGCCAAGCCGTACGAGGTCGAGCTGTGCGTGGCTGAAGTCGCTCACTACGGTGAGACCAAACCACCTGAGCTGTACCGGATCACCTACGACGGGTCGATCGCCGACGAGCCGCACTTTGTGGTGATGGGCGGGACGATCGAGCCGATCGCCACCGCTCTCAAGGACTCTTACGCGGAGAATGCGGATCTTTCCGATGCTGTGCACATCGCCGTCAACGCCTTGAAGGCGGGCGCCGGCAACGGCAGCGACGATGACACGTTGAGCGTCTCGACGCTGGAGGTTGCCATTCTCGACACCAGCCGGCCGCGGCGAGCGTTCCGTCGGATCACCGGTGCCACGCTGGAACGGCTGTTGCCTGAACGGGATGCTTCCGAGTCGTCGGACGACTCGGCGGAGGAATCGTCGAAATAGGCTCTGTGCCATGCTGATCGGCTTGCTGCTCGCGCTGGGATGTTCGGTGTGTTACGGCACCGCGACGGTGCTGCAGGCCGCGGCGACCCGCTCGGTGAACTCCGGCGACAGTGATTCCGGAGTCGACGCCGCTCTGTTACTACGGGCGCTTCGGCAATGGCGCTACCTGGTGGGTATCGCGCTGGACGGCCTGGGCTTCGTGCTGCAGGTCGCCGCGCTTCGGCTGGTGCCGATTTACGTCGTCGCCGCGGCGATCGCTGCGTCGCTCGCGGTCACCGCGATCGTGGCCGCATGGGTGTTGTCCACGCGGTTGTCGGCGATGGAGTGGGCCGCCGTGGCGGTGGTGTGCGCAAGCCTGGCGATGCTCGGCGTCGCCGCTGGGCCGGAGGGCACTGGGCACGGCCCGCCCGGGCTGGGCTGGGCGCTGCTCGTGATCGCCGCCTTCGTGCTCGCCGCCGGCGCGGCCGCGGGGCGCTTGAGCGACCGGACCCGCGCACTCGTGCTGGGGTTCGGGGCCGGCGCGGGCTTCGGAGTCGTCGAGATCGCCGTTCGGCTGGTCGATTCGATCGACCTGACCGAGGCTTCGTTCTATACCAATCCAGCCGTCTATGCCCTGGTGGCCGGCGGTGCCGCCGGCTTTCTGCTGCTCACTTCCGCTTTGAGCCGCGGATCGGTGACCACGGCCGTCGCCGGGATGGTGGTCGGCGAAACCGTCGGCCCGGCCCTGGTCGGAGTGGCCTGGCTGGGCGATCGCACCCGCCCGGGCCTGGGCTGGATGGTGGAGGCCGGGTTCGCCGTCGCCGTCATCGCGGCGCTCGCGCTGAGCCGGTTCGGCGAGGCGCCCGAGCCGGCCGAATCGTGAACGTGAAGTCTGGGCAATCGCTTTCGCGTTAATGACGAGCTAGCGGCTGGAGTCGGCGACGTGCTTGATGCAGCTGTCTCCGACCCATCGGCGGGGGCTCCACACCAGTTCCGCCTTCAGCAAGTACGCTCGAATTGTGCAGCGGCGAATCATGGGCATCGAAACCGAATTCGGTGTCACCTGCACTTTCCACGGTCATCGCCGCCTCTCACCCGATGAAGTGGCCCGCTACCTGTTCCGACGGGTCGTCTCATGGGGCCGCAGCTCCAATGTTTTCCTGCGTAACGGGGCGCGGCTGTACCTGGACGTGGGCAGCCACCCCGAATACGCCACCGCCGAGTGCGACAGCCTGGTGCAGCTGGTCACCCATGACCGCGCGGGCGAACGCGTGCTCGAAGACCTGCTGATCGACGCCGAGCAGCGGCTGGCTGACGAGGGCATCGGCGGCGACATCTACCTGTTCAAGAACAACACCGACTCAGCAGGCAACTCCTACGGCTGCCACGAGAACTACCTGATCGTGCGCGCCGGTGAATTCTCACGGATCTCCGACGTGCTGCTGCCGTTCCTGGTCACCCGCCAGCTCATCTGCGGCGCCGGCAAGGTGCTGCAAACCCCGAAGGCCGCCACTTTCTGCCTGTCGCAGCGCGCCGAACACATCTGGGAGGGTGTCTCCTCGGCCACCACCCGGAGCCGACCGATCATCAACACCCGCGACGAGCCGCACGCAGACGCCGAGAAGTACCGGCGCCTGCACGTCATCGTTGGCGACTCCAACATGTGCGAATCCACGACCATGCTCAAGGTGGGCACCGCGTCACTGGTGCTGGAGATGATCGAGGCCGGCGTGGCGTTCCGGGACTTCTCCCTGGACAACCCGATCCGCGCCATCCGCGAGGTCAGCCACGACACCAGCGGCCGGCGCCCGGTGCGTTTGGCCGGTGGACGTCAGGCCAGCGCGCTGGACATCCAGCGGGAGTACTACGCCCGCGCGGTCGAGCACCTGCAGACGCGCGAGCCCAATGCTCAGATCGAGCAGGTCGTCGACCTGTGGGGGCGCCAGCTGGACGCCGTGGAAAGCCAGGACTTCGCGAAGGTCGACACCGAAATCGATTGGGTGATCAAGCGCAAGTTGTTCCAGCGCTACCAGGACCGCTACGACATGGAGCTGTCCGACGCGAAGATCGCCCAGCTTGACCTGGCCTACCACGACATCAAACGTGGCCGCGGCGTCTTCGATCTACTGCAGCGCAAGGGGCTGGCGGCGCGGATCACCACCGACGAGGAAATCGACGCGGCCGTCGACCAGCCGCCCCAGACGACGCGGGCACGGCTGCGGGGTGAGTTCATCAGCGCCGCCCAGGCGGCCGGACGCGACTTCACCGTCGATTGGGTGCACCTCAAGCTCAACGATCAGGCTCAGCGCACGGTGCTGTGCAAAGATCCGTTCCGGTCGGTCGACGAGCGGGTGAAAAGGCTGATCGCCAGCATGTAGTGTTGCGATCTTGTCGAATCGCGTTGCAGTAGAAGATCATTCAGATATCCCGGCCGGCCCGGTCCGCGGCGGCAACAGTTACGTCCTGAAAATGTCCTTGGCGCAGGTCGCCACGGCGGATCCGGACCGGCTTTGCCGCACCCTTAAGCTGCAACAGTGGCGGTATCCAAAGTCGAACGATTGATGAACCTCGTCATCGCGTTGCTGTCCACTCGCAGCTACGTCACCGCGGAGAAGATCCGGTCCAGCGTGGCCGGGTACGCCGATAGCGCCAGCGATGAAGCATTTTCGCGAATGTTCGAGCGCGACAAGAACGAACTGCGCGATCTTGGCATCCCGCTGGAAACCGGCCGGGTGTCGTCCTACGACCCGGTGGAGGGCTACCGGATCAACCGTGACGCATACGCGCTGCCCGCTGTCGAGCTGACCGGCGACGAGGCCGCCGCCGTCGCGGTGGCCACCCAGCTGTGGGAGTCGCCCGAGCTGATCACCGCGACACAGGGCGCACTGCTGAAGCTGCGGGCCGCCGGTGTCGACGTCGACCCAGACGCGCCGGTCGCCATCGCGTCGCCGGCCGGCAGCGTAGGACTGCGCGGATCGGAAGACGTGCTGAATGCGTTGCTGGCGGCGATCACCGCAGGGCAGGCCGTGCAGTTTCAGCATCGGCCGTCGCGCGCCGAGCCGTACACCGTGCGCACCGTCGAGCCATGGGGCGTGATCACCGAAAAAGGCCGCTGGTATCTGGTCGGGCACGACCGCGACCGCGACGCCACCCGAACGTTCCGGCTATCCCGCATCGGCGCCGAGGTGACCACGATCGGCTCCGCCGGGGGCGCCGCCAGGCCCAAGGACGTCGATCTGCGCGAGATCGTCGCCAAAGCCGTCGGCGATGCGCCGACTGGCGTGCGCGCTCAGGTCTGGGTCGCCGAGGGTCGGGCCACCGCGCTGCGGCGCGCCGGAACACCGGTGAGCTCGCGGCCGGTCAACGGCCGGGACGGCGACGTCATCGAGGTGGACATCGGAACCACCGGCCGGCTGGCGCGCGATATCGCGGGATATGCCGCCGATGCCGTCGTTCTGGAACCCGCAACGCTGCGGGACGAGGTGCTGAGCCTGTTGCGCGCTCACGTAGAGGAGGAGCGGGTATGACTCCCGTGTCGACGCGGCTGGTGCGACTGCTGAACATGGTGCCCTATTTTCAGGCCAATCCGCGGGTTACCCGCACTCAAGCCGCCTCTGACCTTGGTGTTTCGGTCAAGCAGCTGGGGGAGGACCTCGACCAGCTGTGGTTGTGCGGCCTGCCTGGCTACGGTCCGGGCGACCTGATCGACTTCGAATTCACCGGCGACACCATTGAGGTGACGTTCTCCGCGGGGATGGACACCCCGCTGCAGCTCACCTCGCCGGAGGCCACCGGGTTGCTGGTGGCGTTGCGTGCGCTCGCCGACATCCCGGGCGTGGTCGACCCGGCTGCCGCGCGCAGCGCCATCGCCAAGATCGAGACGGCCGCCGGAGCGGTCGGGCACGGCAACGACGTCTCGGCAGTCGACGAGCCGGCGCCGGTCGAGAGCCAGGCCTCCGCCGCGGTGCGGGCCGCGGTCCGCGACAACCGGGCGTTGAGTATCGACTACTACGCCGCCTCGCACGACACGCTGTCCACCCGAATCGTCGACCCCATCCGGATCGTGCTCGTCGGTGGCCAAAGCTACGTGGAGGCGTGGTCACGAGAAGCCGAAGGTGTGCGGCTGTTCCGCTTCGACCGCATCGTCGACGCCTCGGTGCTCGACGAGCCTTCTGCGCCACCGGAACCCGCGATCCAAGCGCCGCCAGACACGTCGTTGTTCGACGCCGATCCGGCGCTACCGTCGGCCACTTTGCGCCTGGCGCCCGCGGCCTCGTGGATGTTCGAGTACTACCCGATGCGTCTGCTGCAGGAACTGCCCGACGGCTACTGCGAAGCGGCGATGACCTATGCCTCGGAAGACTGGATGGCCCGCCAGGTGCTGGGGCTGGGGCCGGCGGTGCGGGTGCTCGGTCCCGACTCACTGGCTGCCCAAGTGGCCCGGGACGCCGCGGCCGCACTGGAGGCATATCAGGCGGTGGCGCGCTCCGGCTGATCAGACGGTGGCTGCGGTAGCATCGTGGGGACGTGTGGAGGTAAACACAAGTGAACGCTCTTGGCCCGTGGCACCTGGCTATCATCGCGGTCCTGCTGATTGTTCTGTTCGGCGCCAAGCGGCTTCCCGATGCGGCACGTTCACTGGGCAAATCGCTGCGGATCTTCAAGTCCGAGGTTCGTGAACTGCAAAGCGACAGCAAGCCCGAAACGTCCGCCACCCAAGCCGCGCCGGCTCAGCCGGTGCATTCCGAGCGGGTAGAGCCGCCGGCGGCTGACGGTCGCTCGGCCTAGCCCGGCACCGCCGCCACGGCGCCCGAGCGCCTATTACCGTGCGCACCACCGGTTTATTCAGACGGCTCGATCCGCGATCCCGACGCAGCCGCACCAATCCCGACGCGACGATGTCGCTCGTCGCACATCTCACCGAGCTGCGGTCGCGGCTGCTGATCTCGCTGGCGGTGATCATTGTGACCACCGCGTTCGGCTTCGTCTGGTATTCGCACTCGATGTTCGGGCTGGAAAGCCTCGGCGAGTGGCTCCGCCACCCGTATTGCGCGTTGCCGGCGTCCGCACGCGCGGACATCGCCAACGGCCAGTGCAGGTTGCTGGCTACCGCACCCTTCGACCAGTTCATGCTGCGGCTGAAAGTCGCGCTGACGGCGGGCATCGTGCTGGCCTGCCCGATGTGGCTGTACCAACTCTGGGCGTTCATCACCCCGGGTTTGTACAAGAAGGAAAAACGTTTCGCGGTTGCGTTCGTGGTTCCGGCGGCATTGCTCTTCGTCGCCGGTGCGGTGCTGGCTTATGTGGTGGTCTCCAAAGCGTTGCAATTCCTGTTGACCGTGGGCAGCGACGTACAGGTAACGGCGCTGTCCGGCGACCGCTATTTCGGTTTCCTGATCAACCTGCTGCTGGTGTTCGGGGTGAGCTTCGAATTCCCGCTGTTGGTGGTGATGCTCAACTTCGTCGGCATCTTGACCTACGCGCGGCTGAAGTCGTGGCGCCGCGGCCTGATCTTCGCGATGTTCGTATTCGCAGCGGTTTTCACGCCGGGCTCCGACCCGTTCTCCATGACGGCGCTGGGGCTGACGCTGACGTTGCTGCTCGAACTGGCCATCCAGATCGCCCGCGTGCACGATCGACGCAAAGCCAGGCGCGAAGCGCTGACCACCCTCGACGACGACGAAGCTTCGGTCCTCGACCCACCGTCGGCGGTCGAAACGCCATCTGTCGGTCGGGGCGCCGTCGAGCATCGCCGGACCTCATGACGACATCACCTGAGGCCCTCACGGGTGAATTGGCCCGGTTCGCTGCGGAATTGGAATTCGAGCTCGACCCCTTTCAGCGACGGGCGTGCGCGGCGTTGGAGAGGGGCCACGGCGTGCTGGTGTGCGCGCCGACCGGAGCCGGTAAGACCATCGTCGGCGAGTTCGCGGTGCACCTGGCATTGGCGTCCGGCGGCAAGTGTTTCTACACCACACCGATCAAGGCGCTGAGCAACCAGAAGCACAACGACTTCGTAGCGCGCTACGGCAAAGAGCAGATCGGGCTGCTGACCGGCGACATGTCGGTGAATGCCGATGCCCCGGTGGTGGTGATGACCACCGAAGTGCTGCGCAACATGCTCTACGCGGATTCGCCCGCGCTGCGGGGGCTTTCGTATGTGGTGATGGACGAGGTGCACTTCCTTGCCGACCGGATGCGTGGGGCGGTGTGGGAGGAGGTGATCCTGCACCTGCCCGATGACGTGCGGCTGGTCAGCCTGTCGGCGACGGTGAGCAACGCCGAAGAATTCGGCGGCTGGATTCAGACCGTGCGCGGCGACACCTCGGTGGTGGTCGACGACCACCGACCGGTCCCGCTGTGGCAGCACATGCTGGTCGGCAAGCGACTCTTCGACCTGTTCGACTACGAGGCTCACGAGCCGGGGGATCAGCGGTACGCAGTCGTCGACCCAAACCTGTTGCGCCACATCGCCCATCGCCGTGAGGCCGATCGGTTGTCCGACTGGCGTGGTCCGCGCCACGGGGGCGGCCGAGGAGGCTCCGGACGGTCGGGTTTCTACCGCCCGCCGTCGCGGCCGGACGTGATCAGCATGCTCGACGCGGACGGCCTGCTGCCGGCGATCACCTTCGTGTTTTCCCGGGTCGGTTGCGACGCCGCAGTGTCGCAGTGTCTGCGCTCGTCGCTGCGGCTGACCACCGAGGAGGAGCGGGCGCAGATCGCCGAGGTGATCGACCACCGCTGCGGCGATCTCGAGGATTCCGACCTGGCCGTGATCGGCTATTACGAATGGCGGGAGGCGCTACTGCGTGGCATCGCCTCGCATCACGCCGGCCTGCTGCCGGTATTCCGGCACACCGTCGAGGAGTTGTTCACCGCGGGGCTGATCCGGGCCGTCTTCGCCACTGAGACATTGGCATTGGGTATCAACATGCCCGCCCGCACCGTGGTGTTGGAGCGGTTGGTGAAGTACAACGGCGAACAGCATCTCCCGCTGACGCCCGGCGAGTACACCCAGCTCACCGGCCGGGCTGGCCGGCGCGGCATCGACGTCGAGGGTCACGCCGTGGTGCTCTGGCAACCGGGCGAGGAGACCACCCAACCGGCCGAGGTCGCGGGTCTGGCGTCGACCCGAACCTTCCCGCTGCGCAGCTCGTTCGCGCCGTCGTACAACATGACGATCAACCTGGTGAACCGGGTGGGCACCGAGCAGGCGCACCGGCTGCTGGAGCAGTCGTTCGCGCAGTATCAGGCGGACCGTTCGGTGGTGAGCCTGGTCCGCGGCGTCGAGCGCGGACAACAGCTGCTCGACGAAGTCGCGGCCGAGCTCGGCGGCAACGATGCGCCGATCCTTGAATATGCGCGACTGCGCGAGCAGATCAGCCAGCAGGAGCGCACGCAGGCCCGGGCATCGCGGCTGCAACGCCGGCAAGCCGTCAACGACGCGCTGTCGGCCCTGCGCCGCGGCGACATCATCACGATCACCCACGGACGACGGGGTGGGCTGGCCGTCGTGCTGGAGCCGGCCCGTGACAGCACCGACCCGCGGCCCCTGGTCCTGACCGAAAACCGTTGGGCGGGAAGGATTTCATCGGCGGACTATTCCGGCGAGTCGGCCCCGGTCGGGTCGATGACATTGCCCAAGCGCGTCGAACATCGGCAACCCCGGGTTCGCCGGGACCTGGCGTCGGCGCTGCGTTCGGCCGCGGAAGGCCTGTCGGCGCCCGGTGGCCGTCGCGGCAAGCGCACCGAAAGCCGCGACGGCGACCCGGAACTCGCAGCGCTGCGGGAGAAGATGCGTCGTCACCCGGCCCATCGCGAATCCGATCGCGAGACCCGGACGCGGGTCGCGGAACGCTACCTGCGGATCGAACGCGACAACGCCGCCCTGCAGCAGAAGGTCGCCGCCGCCACCAATTCGCTGGCCCGCACTTTCGACCGGATCGTGGGACTGCTCACCGAGCGCGGCTTCATCGCGCTTACTGACGGCAGTCCCACGGTGACCGACAACGGCCGGCTACTGGCCCGGATCTACAGCGAGAGCGACCTGCTGGTCGCCGAATGTCTGCGCACCGACGCCTGGACCGGACTCAAGGATGCCGAGTTGGCCGGCGTGATTTCGTCGGTGCTGTACGAAACGCGCGGCAGCGATGGGCCCGGGGCGCCTCGAAACGATCAGATCCCGACGGCGCGGCTCCGGCAGGCGCTGACGCAGACGCGCCGTCTGTCGGCCCAATTGCGCGCCGATGAGCATCGTCATCGCATCACGCCGAGCCGCGAACCCGATGACGGATTCGTCGCGGCCATCCACCGGTGGGCCAGCAACGGCGACCTGGTCACCGCCCTGGCCGCCGCCGACTCCGAGGGCACCGGATCGGCGCTTTCGCCCGGAGATTTCGTCCGGTGGTGTCGACAGGTGCTTGACCTCCTGGACCAGGTCCGCAACGCCGCCCCCCAACCAGAGTTACGGGCGACCGCCAAACGCGCGATCGATGCGATTCGGCGCGGCGTCGTGGCAGTTGACCCCGGGTAGGCTGAGCCGAGGTTACGGTTGCCAACGGCGACCGACGCGAGGACTGCAATCAGCACTGAGAGGACCGAGACACGATGAGCGGACCGCAGGGAACCGACCCGACGCAGCCGTGGCAGCCGCCTCAGGGTGAAGGTCAGAACTCCGGCGAGGATCAGACCCAGCAGGCGTCACCCTGGCAGCACCAACCGGGCTCTGACCAGGCCTGGCAGGCCTCCGGCGGCGAGCAGCAGACCTGGCAGGCGCCGGCATACACGCCCACCGAGTACGGGCAGTACGAGCAACCGACCACCCAGTACTACCCGCCGTCGCAGACATACCCGCAGGGTTACCCGCAGCCGGGCCAATACCCCGGCCAGACCGCTCCCTACGGCCAGCAGCCGGGCCAATACGGCCAGCCGGGCCAATACGGGCAACCAGGCCAGCCAGGCCAATACGGCCAGCCGGGCCAGCCGGGTCAATACGGACAACCAGGCCAGTACGGTCAGCCGGGCCAATACCCGCAGCCCGGTCAGTACGCGGGGCCGTACGGGCAGCCGCCCGCCGGCCCGAAGCGTTCAAAGAAGACGATCGGCACCGTGCTCGGCTCTGTTGGCCGCCGCCGTCGTCGCGGTGATCCTCGTGCTGGGTTTCTGGGCGCCGGGATTCTTCGTGACCACCAAGCTCGACGTCGGCAAAGCCCAGGCCGGCGTGCAGCAGATCCTCACCGACAACACCAACGGCTACGGCGCGAAGAACGTCAAGGACGTCAAGTGCAACAACGGTCAGAACCCGACCGTCAAGAAGGGCGCCAGCTTCGACTGCGACGTCAGCATCGACGGCACCAAGCGGTCGCTGACCGTGACGTTCCAGGACAACAAGGGCACCTACGAGGTGGGCCGGCCCAAGTAGCGCCGGTTCACGACGCGGGCAGCGCGTCGAGCGCCTTCTGCAGCCGAGCGACCGAGGACCCGACCCCGAGTTGGGTCGCGAGTTCAGCGACCCGTGGCGGGTCGACAGCAACCAGCGGCAGCGCGTCGGTGGCCGTCGAGAACGTGACCGGCGCATCGGTGGCCACCTGCACCACCGGCCCCGCCGCCTCGATGTAGTCGGCAGCGGCCCGTAACTTGGCCCTGACACCTTTGGCCAGTGAGGATTTCGGGTCGTCGACCGCTGCCAGGATGGCCTCCAGCGAGCCGTGCTGCGCCAGCAGCGTCGCGGCGGTCTTCTCGCCGACGCCCGGTACGCCGGGCAACCCGTCGGACGGGTCGCCACGCAGTAACGCCAGCTCGGCGTAGCCCTCGCCGGCCCGATCGGCGGGAACGCCGTAGCGCTCGGCCACCTCGACGGGCCCCAGCAGCGTCGCGTTGCTCAGACCGCGACCGAGGTAGAGCACCCGGATGGCGACCGGCGCGTCGCGAACTACCTGCAGCAGGTCGCGGTCGCCGCTCACCACGACCACCGGATCGCGTCGCTCCTGAGCGGCCAGCGTGCCGATCACGTCGTCGGCTTCGTAACCCGCGGCACCGCCGGTGCAGATGCCGAACGCGTCGAGAATCTCGGCGATCATCTCGACTTGCGGCGACAGCTCGTCCGGTACTTCCTCGACATCGGTTTGCCCGCTTGGGTTTTCCTCTTCGACCCGATGCGCTTTGTACGACGGGATGCGATCGACCCGGAACTGCGGACGCCAGTCCAGATCCAGGCAGACCACCAGCCGGCCGGGTTTGTGTCGGGTGATCACGGTGGCCACCGAGTCCAGGAACCCGCGGACCGCGTTGACCGGCCGGCCGTCGGGTGAGGTGATCGAGGACGGGACGCCGAAGAACGAGCGAAACCACATGCTGGCGCCGTCGAGCAGCAACAGCGGTGCGGACATGTCCGTCATCCTGCCAGTAGCCTGAGGCCCATGGGTTCTGACCGCTTCGACGCAGAGGTCTACCGCCGCCGGGTGGCGGCCGCGACCACCGCCACCGCGAAGGCCGGCCTGGCCGGGCTGGTGATCACCCCGGGATATGACCTGCGCTATCTGATCGGCTCACGCGCGCAGACCTTCGAACGCCTCACTGCGCTGGTGCTGCCGGTCTCCGGTGACCCGACGATCGTCATACCGCGACTGGAATTGGCGTCGCTGAAACAGTCCGCGGTCGCCGATCTTGGCGTGACGGTGCGGGATTGGGTCGACGGCGACGATCCGTACCAGCTGGTCGCCGCCGCCGTGGGTGGCGCTCCGGCAGCGACGGCGGTCACCGATTCGATGCCCGCGTTGCACCTGTTGCCGCTGGCCGATGTCCTCGGCACGCTGCCGGTGCTGGCCACCGACGTGTTGCGCGAGCTGCGGATGGTCAAGGACGCCGCCGAGATCGACGCGCTGCGCAAGGCGGGCGCGGCCATCGACCGGGTGCACGCCAGGGTGCCGGACTTCTTGCTGCCCGGACGGACCGAGGCGGACGTCGCCGCCGACATCGCCGAAGCCATTGTCGCCGAAGGACATACGGAGGTGGCGTTCGTCATCGTCGGCTCCGGCCCGCACGGCGCCGACCCGCATCACGAATACTCCGATCGCGAGATCCAGGTCGGCGACATCGTTGTCGTGGACATCGGCGGCCCCTATGCGCCGGGATACAACTCCGACTCGACGCGTACCTACAGCATCGGTGAGCCGAGTCCCGAAGTGGCGCAGCAGTATTCAGTTCTGCAGCGGGCGCAGCAGGCGGCCGTCGAGGCGGTGCGCCCCGGGGTGACCGCCGAGCAGATCGACGCCGCGGCCCGCGACGTGCTGGCCGAAGCGGGGCTCGCCGAATACTTCGTGCACCGCACCGGCCACGGCATCGGACTCTCGGTGCACGAGGAGCCCTACATCGTCGCGGGCAACGATCTCCCGCTGCAGGCGGGTATGGCGTTTTCCGTCGAACCGGGGATCTACTTCCCGGGCCAGTGGGGAGCCCGCATCGAAGACATCGTGGTAGTGGCCGAAGACGGTGCTCAATCGGTGAATCACCGTCCGCACGAACTGATCGTGGTGTCCGTCTAGCCGCGACAAGTCAAGCACTGCGACCGCCCTGAGTATTAGGCTCATATGATGACCGATCACGACCGCGCTGCGGCCCGCCGAGAAATCACCAACGCTTTCATGAACGCGCTGGAACGACGGCACGAAGTGCTGGACCTGATCGTGGCCGCCGACGACAGACCGTCCGCGGTCGACGGCATTGTCGAGTTGCTCGGCACCTCTCGGCTGGGCGCTGAAGCGGTGATCGGCATGTCGTTCGACCAACTGACCAAAGACTCGCGCAAGATCATTGCCGCCGAGCTCGAGGATCTGAACAACATCTTGAGCTTCACGTTCAAGGACCGGCCGGCCAGTTCGGGCGACACCATGGCACTGCGGGCGTTCTCCGGCAAATCCGATCACGATATTTTCGCCGCACGCACCAAAGAGATCGGCGCCAAGGGCGACGGCTCGGGCGCTCCCGCCGCCGACCTCGAAGACGAAATCCGTTCCGCAGAGGAGCGATTCGATGCCGAAGAAGCGGCCTGGTTCGTCGCGGTCGACGGCGACGATAAGGTCGGCATGGTGTTCGGCGAGCTCGAGGGCCATGAGGTGCACGTCCGGATCTGGATCCACCCGGACTACCGGCACCGTGGCTACGGCACTGCTGCGCTGTCCAAGTCACGACCGGAGCTGGCGGCGTATTTCCCCGCGGTGCCGCTCGTGATCAGGGCGCCCGGCGCCACGCTCGTCTAGCGGGCTAGTCGGATTTGCGGGTCAACAGATCCGAGGACCCGAGCACCCGCTCGACTTGAACTTCGATAACCACCCGTCGCGGGTTCTCCCGTGGCGTGCGGTAGCGCTGCGCGTAGCGCAGCTCGGCGTCGCGCACGGCATCGGTCTCGCGGTTGACGCTCGCCCGACCCTCCAATGAGAGCCAGCGCGCTCCGTCGACCTGACTGAGCACCGCGACCTCGCCGCGGTCGGCGTTGACCGCCTTCTGCGAGCCACCGGTGGTGATCACGCGGGCGATGTGGGTCTTCGGATCGAAGGTGAAGCCGACCGCCACGACGTGCGGCGAATTGTCGGCGCGCAGCGTGGTCAGCATGGCGAGGTGACGCTCGGTCAGAAATGCCAGCGCGTCGTTGGTCAGCCGGGCTGTGGAGTTCCCCATCACCGCTCACGCTAGCGCAGGACATAATCGCAGCCGTGGATGACACGGGCACACCGACAGTGCTGATTCTCGGCGGCCGCAGCGAAATCGGCATCGAACTCGCGGTGCGGCTCGCCCCCGGCGCGTCGATCGTATTGGCGGCCCGCAACGCCGACCGGCTCGACGAACAGACCGCGGCGATCCGCGCAGCCGGAGCGGCGCGGGTGGCATGCCTCGAGTTCGACGCGGACGAGCTGGAATCGCACGGCCCGCTGGTCGATTCGATCATTGCCGAGTACGGCCCGATCGACACCGCGGTGCTGGCGTTTGGCATCCTCGGCGACCAGAGTCGCGCCGAGAACGACGCCGCGCACGCCGTCGCGGTCGTCCACACCGACTACGTCGCGCAGATCAGCTTGCTCACCCATCTGGCCGCGGCGATGCGGCAGGCCGGCAGGGGAGCGCTGGTGGTGTTCTCGTCGGTGGCCGGCGTTCGGGTACGTCGCGCCAACTACGTGTACGGGTCGGCGAAGGCAGGCCTGGACGGTTTCGCCAGCGGACTGGCCGACGCGCTACACGGGACCGGAGTACGACTGTTGCTGGTGCGGCCCGGTTTCGTGATCGGACGGATGACGCAGGGCATGACTCCGGCTCCGCTGCCCAGCACCCCGGCGCAGGTGGCCGCGGCGACGGCGCGGGCGCTGGCCAAGGGCCGACGGACGGTGTGGATTCCGTGGGCGCTGCGGCCGGTTTTCTTCGGTTTCCGACTGCTTCCGCAGTTCGTCTGGCGCCGGATGCCGCGCTAGAAATCTTCGTCACCGGGATCGCCGACAGCGGCTGCCCAGGTCGAGTTCTCGTCGAACACCAGTCCCATCGGCGCCAACACCCGAAGCACCGTGTCGGCGACGCCTTCGTCGAGGTCGCAGACGAGAATCGAGCGCCACGGTGTGACGACCAGCGGCGCCTCGATCGCGGCCAGGTATTCCGCGACCCGCGCCGGCAGCACGCCCAGCGGCACCGCTGCGCCCAGCGCCACCCGACCGTCGTCCTGTTCGATCCAGCCCACCGGCGAGCGGATGACCTTCCGAAAGCCTTTACCGAGCTCGACACCAGGCAGGAGTTGCGCAGGATCCGCCAATTCGCTTACTCGCGCGGCTTTCCCGCGGACGTCGACGAATCGCACCGCTACCGCGATCAAGGTGTCGACCACCTCGCGGGCGGTCAGCCGGACACCGGCATCGCGCCCGGCCAGCACCAGGCCGACGTGGTCTCCGACGACGTGCGCACCGACGTCAGCACCCAGCCCGGACACGTCGTCGCGCCCGTCGTCGACGCTGAACAGGAAGCGGTCCGGCAGCTGCGCCAACACGGGCTCGGCCTGGATTGCGGCATCCAGATCCGTGACCCAAGGCCGCACGTTGGCGATACCGCCCACCCTGCCGGTCAGCGGTGAGGCGACGATCGCGCAGGCCGATGACGGCAGCAGGCCCGCCTCCGCCACGGCTGCAGCCACAGCCTCGGCATCGGTGACCCCGCGGATCTGCAGATTGCCGCGGCCCGTCAGTTCTAGTGCCGCCGAACCGAAACGCCGCTGATGCATGGGCCAGAGCTACGAACTGGGCGGCAGTCAACCTGCCGCCCGGCAACCTGATTCGCGCCAGCGAGCCGTTGGGAGTGTGGTTCAGGACGTCCCAGCTCGCCGCGCATAGGCTTTGCGCTTGTCGACCTCGACGTCGCTGGTGAAAACGCGTCCGGTCCCCAACGCGCGTCCCAACGCCTCGGCTACCCGCAGCGGCATCAAACGCTGACCCGCCACGGTCGCGCCGATCGAACGGGGAACGAGCACTCGCGGTCTCGGTTTGGCGATCACTCCGGCGATTGCCCGGGCGACATCATTCGGCTCGGCGTTCTTGAAGCCCTTCGCGTGCCCGATGCCGGTAATCATCTCGGTATTGGTCAGAGTCGGCATGATCGCCGAGAAGTGGACACCGCTGCCGCGATTCTCCATGCGAACGGTATCGGTGTACCCCAGCACGGCATGCTTTGTCGCGCAATAGGTTGCGATGCCCTCGGTCGGTAGCACGCTGCCCAGTGACGCGATGTTGATGATGTGACCGTGACCGCGCGGCAGCATCCGCTGTGCCGCCAGCTTGGTTCCGAGGATCACGCCGTAGACGTTGACATCAAGCAGCCGTTGCGTGGCGGCATCGGCCTCGTCGACCGCGCTGCCGACCGCGATGACCCCGGCGTTGTTCACCAATACGTCGACAGGCCCGAGGCGCTCTTCAACGTTGTCGAGAAACTCGGTGAAGGACCGTCGATCCGTCACGTCCAGTCGGCGGCCAACCTTGAGGCCCAACTGGTTGCTTGCCTCCTTGACGGCCGATCGGTCGATATCGCCGATCGCGACCTTGGCGCCCAGATCCTGCAGAACGGTCGCGGTAGCCAGGCCGATCCCGCGCGCACCGCCGGTGACGGCAACCACCTTGTCGGCAACAGAGGAACGTTTCATCGTTGGTTGCTCCTTCAAGTTTCGGGTTAAAGCCTAGGCGTCTTCAACGCCCTAGACTGACGGCGATGTCACCGACTTTCGCAGACATCGCCAAGGCGCAATACGTCCTGCTGACCACGTTCACCAAGGACGGCCGCCCCAAGCCCACGGCGATCTGGGCAGCCAACAAAGACGAGCGCCTGCTGGTCATCACGCAGGGCGAATTCGTGGAAGGTCAAGCGAATTCGCAACACCCCGCGGGTCACGCTGGCGATCTGCGATATGGGCGGACACCCGAAAAGCGAGGCCATCGAAGCGACCGCGACGATCCTGGACAAGTCGCAGACCGGCCTCGTCTACGACGCCATCGGACAGCGAGTACGGCATCGTCGGCAAGGTGTTCAACCTGTTCAGCAAGCTGCGCGGCGGCATGCCGAACAACGTCGGCTCTGGAGTTACGCGCCGCTGCGTAGGTGTTCGCCGAAGAACGCGAAGACGCGCGACCACGCATCGTCGGTGGCGGCCTGGTTGTAGCCGAATCCGGTGATGCGCAGCAGCGGTTGGGCGGGAAGCTTGTTGGCGAAGCTGTGCCCGACCTTCGGATAGGACTTGACGTCGTTGGTGATTCGCCTTGTCGTCGAGCACCCGCTGCAGCTTCTCGGATGCCCCGCGGCCGATCGGATCCCGGCGGCCGAAGCTGGCCACCATCGGGCAGGCCCCGTCCAGCGTTTCGCTGAGTTCCCGCGGCAGCGGCGTGCCGTAGAACGGTGCCGAGGCGTCAAAACCCTTGGGCGACATGACAAGTGCAAATTGTCCGCCCATGCAGAATCCCGCGATGCCGACGCGGCCGGTGGTTTCCGGCAGGGCCTTCAGGTGGTCGCGGGCAGCCAGCACGTCGTCGAGCGAGCGCCCGCGCTTGGTGATCACTTCGCGGATGACCTTGGTGATGCAGCGCGCCCAGCCGCCCCGGGAGAACAGGTTCGGGGTCAGCGCGACATATCCGGCCGCCGCGACGTGGCTGTTGATCGATTCTTTGTCCGGTCCGTAACCGATCGCGTCGTGAATGATCACCACGCCGGGCCAGGGGCCCGGGCCGTCGGGGACGTCGAGCAGGGCGTCGATCGGGCCGGCCGGGGTGTCGATCTCGATTGTCGTCACGTCAGACATCTAACCGCGTGACGCAAGGTCTGCGGAACTCCGGCGGCCGTCTGCGACGTTGCCATCTCATGGTGTCGCGACTGTTTCTGCTCTACGTCGTCGCCGAGCTCGCCGTCGTGGTGGCGCTGGCGTCGACGATCGGGCTCGGATGGACCCTGTTGTTGCTGTTGGCTGCGTTCGCCGGGGGATTGGCGCTCGCGGGCTCGCAACTCAAGGCGCAGCTCAACCGGCTGCGGTCCGGGCTGAACGCCGGCCAGTCGAAGTTGGCCGCCGACGGCATGGCGGTCGCACTCGGGACCCTGCTCGTGGTGATGCCGGGCCTGTTGACCAGCGTCGCGGGGTTGCTGCTGTTGCTGCCGCCGACCCGGGCCGCCGCCCGCCCGCTGCTCGGCGCGATGGCCGTCCGCGGCCTCGGGCGGCGCGTCCCGCTGATCACGGTCACCGGGGTCGGCCCGTACCACCGCCCGCCGCGACCGGACTACATCGACGGCGAGGTCATCGACGTCACCGAGGTCGACCCGCCGGCCCTGCCACGCTTGCGGCCTGAATAGCCGCCGGCCGCACCCCGTAGGTTCTATCGGCGTGACTGACGTCCCAGCCACCCTGCTGCTCAATGGCAGGGTGCACAGCCCAAGCCATCCCGACGCCACCGCAATGGCGGTGCGCGGCGGCGCCGTGGTGTGGCTGGGCAGCGACGACGTCGGCCGGGGCCAGTTCGCCGATGCCGACGTCGTCGATCTGGCCGGCGGCTTCGTCGCCCCGGCTTTCGTCGACAGCCATATTCACCTCACCGCCACCGGGCTGACGCTCACCGGTCTCGACCTGCGCGCCGCGACGTCGCTGCCGCACTGCCTGCGGCTGGTCGCCGACTTTGCGGCGGCCAACCCGGGTCGAGCCGATCTGGGGCCACGGGTGGGATGAGTCGTCGTGGCCGGAGAACGCCGCGCCGACCACCGCGGACCTCGACGCCGTGCTCGGCGATCGGCCCGCCTACCTGGCCCGGGTCGATGTGCACTCGGCGCTGGCATCCACCGGTCTGCGGCAGCGTGTCGACGGATTGACGTCGGCGACCGGATTCGACGAGCAGCGCCCGCTGGTCGCCGACGCCCACCACCGGGTCCGCGCCGCCGCACGTGACCTGCTGACCGAGGGCCAGCGCGTCGAAGCCCGGCTGGCTGCGCTGCACGCCGCGGCCGCGAATGGGATTGTCGCGGTGCACGAATGCGCCGGCCCGCAGATCGGCGGCCTGGACGACTGGCGTGAGCTGCGCGCCCTGAGCGCCCGCGCCAACGGTGTCGAGGTGATCGGCTACTGGGGCGAGGCGGTGAGCACCCCGGCGCAGGCCCGCGCGCTGCTCGACGACACCGGCGCGGCCGGGCTGGCCGGCGACCTGTTCGTCGACGGCGCGCTGGGGTCGCGTACCGCTTGGCTGCACGATCCGTACCGCGACGCCGACCACTGTGGGACCTGCTACCTGGACGCGGAGGCCGTCGCGGCACATCTGCGGGCGTGCACCGAAGCCGGTGTGACGGCCGGATTCCACGTCATCGGCGACGCCGCGGTCGCCAGCGTGGTTGCCGCCCTGGAGCAGGTGGTCGACGACCTCGGCGTGCCCGCGGTTGCCCGATGCGGTCACCGCCTGGAGCACCTGGAGATGGTCACCGCTCGAGCAGGCGGCCAAGCTGGGCGCGTGGGGAGTGATGGCCAGCATGCAGCCCAATTTCGACGCGCTCTGGGGCGGTCGCGACGGCATGTATGCCCGTCGTCTCGGTATCGACCGAGCCGGGCGTCTCAACCCGTTTGCGCTGCTAGCATCCCAAGGCGTGGCCCTCGCGTTCGGATCCGACGCCCCGGTGACCGGCCTCGATCCGTGGGCGACGATCCGGGCCGCCGTCCACCACCACACACCGGACAGTGCGATCTCGGCGCGTGCGGCCTTTGCCGCCGCGACCCGCGGTGGATGGCGGGCCGCTGGCGCAGGAGACGGTCTGATGGGCGGCCTGGTCCCGGGCGCTCCCGCCTCGTACGCCGTCTGGGACATCGACGAATTCGAAGCCAGCGCGCCGAGTGATGCCGTGCGTCGATGGTCGACCGATCCGCGATCGCGGGTGCCGGTGCTGCCGCGGCTGGACCCGACCGATCCGCTGCCGCGTTGCCGGCAGACGGTGCATCGGGGCGCGGTGATCCATGCCTAGGGGCATCAGGCGGTTCGACCGCCGGATCCGGCCTGCGGAGCGAGACACCGACGTTTTCCCGGCGATCAAGGACCCGATCAAGGACGACGAAGCCGTTACCGGTGAAATCCCCGTCCCAGCGGCGCCAGCGACTCAGCGAACACTGCGGACGCCGACGTCACCGGGGAGATCCCCCCGGTTCTGGACGTCGAGCCCGCCCACGACGACCCGAACACGACGACGAAATAGACGACGTCGCAAGCGATGCCGAATCGCCCGAACCCGAGTCCGAACCGGTTGCCGTCGGCCCTGACCGGCTGGCACAGGTGCGCGAGCAGGCCGCCCGGATCGGCAGGTATCTGTGGCAGCGGTTGGTGTACCTGACCGCAGTTCTGTGGCCTGGCTGGTCCGCGAAACGCGGATCCGGGCGCCCCAGGCAGCCCGATGGCTGCGGCCGCGGCTGATGCGCCTGAGCGCCACCATCATTGCCGGTCTGTTGCTGTGCGCGAGCTATCCGCGGTTCAACTGGTGGTGGGCCGCCATCCTCGCCTTCGGCGTGCTGGCCTGGGTGCTGACCCGGCCGGCGACCACGCCTGTCGGTGGCTTCGGTTACGGGTTCCTGTTCGGCCTGGCGTTCTATCTGCCGCTGATCCGCTGGATCAGCATTCTGGTGGGCGCCGTCCCGCTGCTGGCGCTGGTGGTGCTGTGCGCGATGTTCCCGGGACTCTTCGGGCTGGCGGCCGTCACCGTTCGGCGGCTTCCCGGCTGGCCGATCTGGTTCGCGCTGCTGTGGACGGCGCAGGAATGGCTGAAGTGCACCATTCCGTTCGGCGGGTTCCCGTGGGGCGTGGTGGCCGCCGGCCAAACGTCAGGGCCGTTCCTGCCGCTGGTCCGACTGGGCGGCGTCCCGCTGCTCTCGCTGGCGATCGTGCTCACCGGCTGCGGCGCCGCCGCTTTGGTGATCGAGACCGTGTCCTGGTGGCGGGCGTCGCAGCGCCGCCGCAATGCCGACCGGCCCACCGCCGAGGATGCCCGGATCGCCGACGCCCCGCCCGCTGTCCTGCTGCCCGCGTTCTGCATCTGCCTGATGTTCTTCCTCGCCGCCGCGGTCTGGCCGCAGGTCCGCCACTCCGGCACCGGATCGGGCAACGAACCCACCGTCACCGCGGCCGTGGTCCAGGGCAACGTGCCCCGGCTCGGACTGGAATTCAACGCGCAGCGACTTGCGGTGCTGGGCAACGACGTCCGGGAAACCCGCCGGCTGGCCGACGACGTGCGCGCCGGTCGCGCGCCACAACCCGACTTCGTAGTCTGGCCCGAAGACGCGTCGGAGATCGATCCGATCGACAATCCTGACGCAGCGCAGGAGATCGCGGTGGCCGTCGAGGCGATCGGGGCGCCGATCCTGGTCGGCACGGTGCTCGACCTCGCGGATCGGCCGGCGCATGAGCCGGCCCAGACGAACACGGTGATCGTCTGGAATCCGAAGTCGGGGCCCGGCGACCGCCACGACAAGCGGATCGTGCAGCCGTTCGGGGAATACCTGCCCTGGCGCGGATTCTTCCGGCATCTGTCCGGGATGGCCGATATGGCCGGCTACATCGTCCCGGGCAAAGGCTCGGGTGTCGTGCGGGCCGGCGGCACCCCGATCGGGATCGCCACCTGCTGGGAAGTCAGCTTCGACCGGGCGTTGCGGCACTCGGTCCGCAACGGCGCCCAACTGCTCGCGGTGCCCGCCAACAACGCCAACTTCAACCAGACGATGAGCGAGCAACAGCTGGCGTTCTCCAAGCTTCGCGCTGTGGAGCTGGACCGCTACGCCGTCGTCGCCAGCAACGTCGGGATCTCCGCTCTGGTCACCCCGGATGGCCGTGAGCTGCAGCGAACGCGGTTCTTCACGCCCGCCTACCTGGACAACCAGGTCCGCCTCAAGACGTCGATGACCCCGGCCGCCAAATGGGGTCCGATCGTGCAGGGCGCTCTGGTGCTGGCCGCTCTGGCGGTCCTGTTCGCCGCGATACTGCACAATGGTTGGTTCGCGGATATCCACCGTCGGCTGTCCGAGTTGGCAAACAGGGGTGCCCCCGCGTCGGAAGACTCCGACGACGACTCGCCCGGCGACGACGCAGTGGCCGACGGTGACACGGTGTCGACCGATGCCGATCTTGACGAGGATGGCCGACATCCCGCCCGCCAAGGGCCAGAAAAAGGAGACCTATGACCACCGGCGATTCGGTGTCGCGGGGTGCGGGCGAGCGCCCGAGCCTGCGCACCCTGGTGATCATCCCCACCTTCAATGAGCAGGAGAACCTCCCGCTCATCGTGCAGCGGCTGCGCGCGGCCCTGCCCGAGGTGCACATGCTGGTGGTCGACGACAACAGCCCGGACGGCACCGGGCAGCTGGCCGAGCGACCTGGCGTCGGCGAACCCCGGCCTCATTCATGTCATGCACCGCACGGTCAAAGACGGCCTCGGCGCGGCCTACCTGGCCGGATTCGCCTGGGGGCTCAGCCGCGGCTACACCACGCTCGTCGAGATGGACGCCGACGGCAGCCACGCACCCGAGCAACTACACCTGTTGCTCGAGGCCATCGACGGCGGCGCCGACCTGGTGATCGGCTCGCGCTATGTCGAGGGCGGCAACGTGCAGAACTGGCCCAAGCGGCGCTGGGCGCTGTCCTGGACGGCCAACACCTACGCCCGGCTGGCGCTGGGCATCGGCATCCACGACATCACCGCCGGCTACCGCGCCTACCGTCGCGACGTGCTGGAAAAGATCGACCTCGACCACGTCGACTCGAAGGGCTACTGCTTCCAGATCGACCTGACCTGGCGCACCATCACCAACGGGTTCGTCGTCGCCGAGGTGCCGATCACCTTCACCGAGCGCGAACTCGGCGTGTCGAAGATGAGCGGCTCCAACATTCGGGAAGCCGTGGTGAAGGTCGCTCAGTGGGGGATTGACGGACGGTTGCACCGCAGGCGGCGTACGCCGGTCACTTACTGAGCTAACGCTGAGATAAGCTGCTACGATCCCGTAGCCCCCGCTGGCGGTTGGGTTTAGGCCCGGGGGTCAACGCCACCGGGAGGAAACATGCGCAGCATCTTCAAGTCCGTCTCTCTCGCCTCTGGCGGGGTCGCTGCGGCGGCGTACATGGCGATGGGGGTCGCCTCCGCGGATCTCGACGCCACTACCGTCTCGGTGCCCGATCCGTTCGGTATCACATTCTTGGGTGCCCCGGATTTCACATACCAGACCGGCGACGCCTCCTTCGACGCCGCATATGGGCACCAGACCTTGGACTTCGATTCGGCTACCTTGGCGCCGTACGTACAACAGTTCTTTGCCGACAATGTGACGGTCGATGGTCACCCCGTCAGCGTCGCCAATCCGTTTATCGATTCCGGTGTGCAGTCGACCATTATCGACAAGCTGGAATCCAACGGATTCGCTGAACAACAGATTTTGCTGCCGAGCGTCCCCGGAACCAACATCGATAGCGGCTTCATCGATATTCATTACAACCCCGACGGCTACGGCTATGAAATCATCGATTTAGTCGGACCCGGCACCACCCATCTGAACAGCAATGGCATCGACAATGCCGTCGGTGCCTGGTTGATCACGCCGACGGGCACCTACGATGTGTCGCAGTGGGAAAACGGAGGCGATTACGGCGATCTGGCCTACCTGGAAAGCCAACTGTTCGATCTTGACAACCCGGTGCCTGATCCCTTTGGTGTCACATTCGTAGGTGACCCGGATATCACTTATCAAACCGGCGACGTGTTTGCGAATACCGCTTTCAGCAATCAGACGATCGACCTTAATTCCAGCGACTTGGCGCCGTTCGTGACCAACTTTTTCACCAACAACGTGACGGTGGATGGCCAGCCCCTCAACCTGAGCAGCAATCCGCTCACCAATGGCGATCTGGAAGCCCACGTCATCGACAAAGTGGCGTTCAACGGATCATCCGACCAATTTGTTGACCAGCAGATTTTGCTGCCGAGCATTGAAGGCACCAACATTGACCACGGCGTGATCGATCTTGCGAACTTTGGAAACGGCTACAGCTTTGACTACGTCGATCTGGTCGGCCCGGGCACTACCCATCTAGGCAGCAACGGAGTCGACGACGCCATCGGTGCCTGGTTAGTGACGCCCACCGGCATCTATGACGTGTCGCCGTTCGCGATTCTCGAAGCCCAGATGTTCGATCCGTCCGCCTTCGACCCCAGTGCGTTCTTCCCGGATGCCGCGCTTACGCCGGTAGCGTTCGACTTCTTGTTCTGAGTGACTCAGGCGCCGCTGCCGCGACGGCGGGTCTTGATCAGGTCGAGACGCTCTTTGAGCAGTTCGTCGAGTTCCTCGACCGAGCGGCGCTCCAGCAGCATGTCCCAGTGGGTGCGGGGCGGCTTGACCTTTTTCGGCTCGGGCAGGTCACCCTCGATCAGGGTGCCCTCCATGCCGTTGCGGCACTGCCAGTTGCCGGGGATCTCGGCATCGTCGGCGAACGGTACGTCGAATTCTTCACCGTTCTCGGTGCGGTAGCGCGCGATCTGACGCGGCGCCAAGTCGTGGTTGCGGTCAGTCTCGTAGCTTACGGCTCCAAGGCGACTGCCTCTCAGGACGCGATCGGCCATTGGTTAGCACTCCTCTTAATGTCTTCTCAGCAGCTAGCGCCTTGAACAACGCTGCAGGGGGCGGCGTAGTTCCCGAGGGGTCGCCGGGTCTGCTGGGCGACCCGACTGTCCATGATACCGGGATTCCGCTGACCCCCCGACTAAAGTCGGCCCCGTGCCACGCCGCGTCCGCCCGCAGCCGTGCCGCTGGTGCGGCCGTGACGTCGCCGACAGCGGGTTGGGTCGCCGCCGCCAGTACTGCCGGCAATCGTGCCGACAGCGTGCTTACGAGCAGCGGGCGTCGATCAACGGGGTCAAGGGCGTGTCATTGCCCGCGGACGCGGTAGTGCTGTCCGCCGACGAGGCCGCTGACCTGTCGGACCGGGTCTACCAGGTGAGATGTGCCGCCGAGGACGTGGCCACCGCGCTGGACGAAGGTGCCGGCACCCCCGAATTACGCGAGCTGTGCGCCGCCCTGATGCAAGCCGCCAAGGCCGCCGACGGGTGGCGCTGACCGGGCTTAGGCTCGGCTGACTTGTGGCGGGTACAGTCTCGCCATGGATCGCTGGGCACCGGAAACAGTTGCGGAGCCAGGCCATGCGCGGGGTGGGCGAGTCGGCGCCCGCCAACGATGTTCTCGGGCCGAAGAGCAGGTAAGCCGCCGTCTGCGCGGCGAGTGACTCTGCTCCTCATCCAGGGCCGCAATTCTTCATTGAGCGACGACCGACGTTAGGCGAGGGGTAACGACATGGCTGACCAACTTCAGCATGCAACCGAGGCGTTGCGTAAGGCGCTGGTACAGGTCGAGCGGCTGAAGAACAAGAACCGCGCGTTGCTGGAGCGCTCCGGTGAGCCGATCGCCATCGTCGGTATGTCGTGCCGATTCCCCGGTGGGGTGGATTCGCCGGACAGCCTGTGGGACATGGTCGCTGACGAGCGCGACGTGATGTCGGACTTCCCCACCGACCGTGGCTGGGATCTGGCCGGACTGTTCGACGATGACCCCGACGCGCCGCACAAGTGCTATGCCCGCTCCGGCGGGTTCGTCGACGACGTCGGCGGGTTTCGACGCCAAATTCTTCGGCGTGGCTCCCAGCGAGGCGCTGGCCACCGACCCGCAGCACCGCATGCTGCTGGAGTTGTCGTGGGAAGCGTTGGAGCGGGCCGGAATTGACCCGACCATCGCTGCGCGGCAGCGCCACCGGAGTCTTCGCCGGAATCATCACCCAGGGCTACGGCATGCTCGCCGAAGAGATCGAGGGCTACCGGCTGACCGGTATGACCTCCAGCGTGGCCACCGGCCGGGTGGCGTACGTGCTGGGGCTGGAGGGCCCGGCGGTATCGGTGGACACCGCATGCTCGTCGTCGCTGGTGGCCCTGCACATGGCGGTGCAGTCGCTGCGGTCCGGGGAGTGCGACCTGGCGCTGGCCGGCGGCGCGACCGTCAACGCCACCCCGACGGTCTTCGTCGAATTCAGCAGGCACCGCGGTCTGTCGCCGGACGGCCGCTGCAAGCCGTTCTCCGGCGCGGCCGACGGTGTCGGCTGGTCCGAGGGCGGCGGAATGCTGGTGGTGGAGCGGCTTTCCGATGCGCAGCGGTTGGGCCACCGGGTACTCGCGGTGGTGCGCGGCACGGCGGTCAACCAGGACGGCGCCTCCAACGGGCTGACCGCTCCCAACGGCCCGTCCCAGCAGCGGGTGGTGCGCACCGCGCTGGCCAATGCCGGATTGAGCGCCGGCGAGGTCGACGTCGTCGAGGGCCACGGCACCGGAACGACTTTGGGCGACCCGATCGAAGCCCAGGCGCTGCTGGCCACCTATGGCCAGGACCGGGCCGAGGCCGGAAAACCGCTGTGGCTGGGCTCGATCAAGTCGAACATGGGTCACACCCAGGCCGCCGCCGGTGTGGCCGGCGTGATCAAGATGGTGCAGGCCATGCGCCACGAGGTGCTGCCGGCGACGTTGCACGTGGATGTGCCCAGCCCGCATGTGGATTGGTCGGCGGGCGCGGTGTCGCTGCTCACCGAAGCGCAGCCATGGAAGCGCGAGTCGCAACGGTCACGCCCGCCGCGCCGCGGTGTCGTCGTTCGGGATCAGCGGCACCAACGCGCACGTGATCATCGAGGAGTCCCCGCCGGTCGAGCCGGCCGAGAGCGCGGCCGCCCAACCGTCGGTGGTGCCGTGGGTGGTGTCGGCCAAGAGCGCGGCGGCGCTGGAGGCGCAAGCGCCGCGGCTGGCTGAATTCGTCGGTGCCCGTGAGCAATTGGATGCCGCCGATGTGGGCTGGTCGTTGGCGGGGCGGTCGACCTTCGAGCATCGGGCGGTGGTGCTCGGTGACGACCGCGGCCAGTTGCTGGCCGGCCTGGGCGAACTGGCGCAGGGGCTGCCGGGCGCGTCGGTGATCACCGGCCACGCCACCCCGGCGGGCAAAACCGTCTTCGTGTTCCCCGGCCAAGGCTCGCAGTGGGTCGGTATGGGTGTCGAATTACTCGACACCGCACCGGTTTTCGCTGAGCAGATGAACGCGTGCGCGGAGGCCTTCGCCGAATTCGTCGACTGGTCGTTGATCGACGTACTGCGCGGCGCGCCGGGTGCGCCGGGCCTGGACCGCGTCGACGTGGTCCAGCCGGCGCTGTTCGCGGTGATGGTCTCGCTGGCCGAACTGTGGCGGTCGATCGGGGTACGCCCGGACGCCGTCATCGGGCATTCCCAGGGTGAGATCGCCGCGGCCTACGTCGCCGGCGCCCTGTCGCTGCGCGACGCCGCGCGGGTGGTGACGCTGCGCAGCAAACTGCTGCTGGCGCTGTCCGGCCGCGGCGGCATGGCGTCGCTGGCGTGTGGACCCGAGCAGGCGCGAGAACTGTTGGCGCCCTACGGCGATCGGGTCAGCATCGCCGCGATCAACGGGCGATCGGCCGTCGTGCTCTCCGGTGAGGTAGCCGCGCTCGACGAGATCGTCGCGCTGTGCACCGAGCGCGAAATCCGGGCCCGTCGCATCGACGTCGACTACGCGTCGCATTCGGTTGCCGTCGACGAGATCCGCGACCAGCTCGCCGAGGCGCTGGCAGGCATCGAGCCGCAATCGGCCCGCACGGTGTTCTTCTCCACCGTCACCGGCGGCGTCCTGGACACCGCCGACCTGAACGCCGACTACTGGTTCCGCAACATCCGGCAGACCGTCGAATTCGACTCATGCGGTGCGCACCGCATCCCAGAGCGGCTACCGGACCTTCATCGAGTCCAGCCCGCACCCCGCGCTGATCGCCGGCATCGAAGACACCGCGACCGACGGCGGTGCCGAAGCGGTCGTCGTGCCGACCCTTGGCCGCGAGGACGGCGGCCTGCGGCGCTTCCTCAGTTCGGCTGCCCTGGCGTTCGTGTCGGGCGTGAAGGTGGATTGGCGGGCGGCGCTACCGGCGGCCGGCTTCGTCGAGTTGCCGACGTATGCCTTTGAGCGAAAGCGGTTTTGGCTCTCCGGCGATGGGGCAGCGGTTGACGCGGCCGGACTGGGGCTCGGCGCCAGCGAGCACGCGCTGCTGGGCGCGGTGGTCGAACTGCCGGACTCCGGCGGGGTGGTGCTGACGGGCCGGCTGTCGACGGCCACCCAGGGCTGGCTGGCCGACCACGCCGTCGACGGAGTGGCGGTGTTCCCGGGTGCGGGCTTCGTCGAGTTGGCGATCCGCGCCGGCGACGAAGTCGGCTGCCCGGTGAGTCGACGAGCTGACGTTGCAGTCGCCGTTGCTGTTGCCCGCGTCGGGTTCGGTGGCGGTGCAGGTGGTGGTCGGCGCCGCCGACGAATCCGGCCAGCGCAGCATGTCGGTGTTCTCCAGGGAGACAGCGGATTCCGCGTGGAACTGCCATGCGACGGGCATCCTGTCGTCCGGCTCCGGTCGAGCCGGCGGCGGATCTGTCGGTGTGGCCGCCCGAGGGCGCGACTCGCCGTCGACGTGACCGACGGCTACCAGCGGCTGGCGGAGCGCGGCTACCAGTACGGCCCGGCGTTCCAGGGTCTGACCGCGCTGTGGCGTCGCGGCGATGAGTTCTTCGCCGAGGTGACGCTGCCTCAGGCGGCGGGCGGCGTAACCGGATTCGGTGTGCACCCGGTGCTTCTCGACGCGGCGCTGCACGCGGCCGCGGTCACCGCACGACGGCGCCGGTGTGGCACTGCCGTTCTCGTGGCAGGGCGTGTCGCTGCATGCGGCCGGAGCGTCGGCGGTGCGGGCGCGGATTGCGCCGTCGGGTCCGTCGGCGGTGTCGGTGGAACTGGCCGACGGGCTGGGTTTGCCGGTGCTGTCGGTGTCGTCGATGGTTGCGCGCCCGATTTCCCAGCAGCAGTTGATGGCGGCGATTTCCGGTGCCGTCGGGGATCGGCTTTTCGAGCTGGCCTGGTCGCCGGCATCGTCGGCCTCGCACGCCGAGACGCCGGCGTACGAGGTGTTCGAGTCCGCCTCGGCTCCAGGCGATCCGGTCACCGCCAGCTACGAACGGGTGCACACGGCGTTGGCGGCGCTGCAATCCTGGCTGGCCGAACACGAGTCGGGTGTCTTGGTGGTGTCGACCCGCGGCGCGGTGGGGCTGCCGCGCGAGGATGTCACCGATCTGGCCGGTGCCGCCGTGTGGGGGTTGGTGCGCTCGGCGCAGACCGAGCATCCGGGCCGGATCGTGCTGGTGGATTCCGATGCACCGCTGACTGATTCGACGATCGCAGAGGTGCTGGCGGTCGGAGAGCCGCAGGTACTGGTCCGCGGCGAGACGATCTACACCGCGCGGGTCCGCGGCAGCCGTGCCGTCGACGGCGTGCTGGTGCCGCCGGCCGAGGGGCCGTGGCGCCTCGGTCTGTCCACCGCGGGCACGTTCGAGAACCTGCAACTGGAGCCGGTGCCCAACGCCGATGCGCCGCTGGAGCCCGGCCAGGTGCGCGTCGCCTTGCGCTCCATCTCCACCAACTTCCGCGACATCATGATCACGCTGGGCATGTTCACCCACGACGCGCTGATCGGTGGCGAAGGAGCGGGCGTCGTCGTCGAAGTCGGTCCTGGCGTCACCGAATTCGCCGTCGGCGACGACGTGTACGGCTTCTTCCCGGACGGCAGCGGCACGCTGGTCGCCGGCGACACCCGGCTGCTGCTTCCGATGCCGTCGGACTGGTCCTACGCCGAAGCCGCCGCGATATCGGCCGTATTCACCACCGCCTACTACGCGTTCGTCCACCTTGCCGACGTCAAGCCCGGCCAGCGGTTGCTGCTACACGCCGGAACCGGTGGTGTGGGCATGGCCGCCGCGCAGTTGGCGCGGCACTTCGGGCTGGAAGTCTTCGCCACCGCCAGCCGCCCGCAAATGGGACACGTTGCGGGCGATGGGTTTTGACGACGACCACATCGGCGATTCCCGCACGCTGGAATTCGAGGACAAGTTCCGTGCCATCGTCGGCGATCGGGGCTTCGACATCGTGCTGGACTCGCTGGCCGGTGAATTCGTCGACGCCTCACTGCGACTGGTCAAGCCCGGCGGGGTGTTCCTCGAGATGGGTAAGACCGACATTCGCGACCCGGGAAAGATCGCCGAGGAGTATCCCGGTGTGCGCTACCGCGCGTTCGACCTGTTCGAGCCCGGCCGCAACCGGATGCACCAGTACATGCTGGAACTCGCTGAACTCTTCGACGCCGGTGTGCTGCGGCCGTTGCCGGTGACGACCTTTGACGTGCGCCGTGCGCCCGCGGCTCTGCGGTACCTCAGCCAGGCCCGTCATACCGGCAAGGTCGTACTGACCATGCCGGACGCGTGGACGCGGGCACGGTGCTCATCACCGGCGGTACCGGCATGGCCGGTTCGGCGCTGGCCCGTCACCTGGTGGCCAATCATGGTGTGCGGCAGCTGTTGTTGCTCGGCCGCCGCGGTCCGGATGCGCCGGGTGCCGCCGAGCTGACGGCAGAGTTGTCGGCCGCCGGTGCCGAGCGTGTCGGTGGTGGCGTGTGACGCCGCGGATCGCGCTGCGCTGGCGAAAGTGATCTCCGACATTCCGGTGCAGCATCCGCTGTCGGCGGTGATCCATGCCGCTGGTGTGCTCGACGATGCGGTGCTGACCTCGTTGACGCCGGAGCGGGTCGATGCGGTGCTGCGGGCCAAGGTGGACGCGGCCTGGAATCTGCATGAGCTGAGCCAGGATTCGAACGTCTCGGCGTTCGTGGTGTTCTCGTCGATGGCCGGCCTGGTCGGATCCTCGGGCCAGGCAAACTATGCGGCGGCCAACAGCTTCCTCGATGGTTTGGCCGCGCACCGCCGGGCGCACGGTCTGCCGGCGATCTCGCTGGGCTGGGGCCTGTGGGATCAGGCCAGTGAGATGACCGGCGGACTCGACGAGGCGGGCCGGGCCCGGCTGGCCCGCACCGGTGTCAAGGCCCTGTCGTCGGCCGACGCGCTGCTGCTTTTCGACACCGCGATGGTGGTCGACGAGCCGTTCCTGCTGCCCGCGCACATCGACGCCGCCGCGCTGCGCGCCAACGCCGCCGTGGTACCGCCGATGTTCCTCGACCTGATCAACGCGCCGACCCGTCGGCGGGTCGACGATTCGCTGGCCGCCAGCAAGTCCAAGTCCGCTTTGGCGCAACGCATTCACGGACTGTCCGAGGACGAGCAGCACGCGGTACTGCTGGATCTGGTGCGCTCGCACATCGCCACCGTGCTGGGCAACACCACGCCGGAGGCCATCGATCCCGACAAGGCTTTCCAGGAGTTGGGCTTCGACTCGCTGACCGCCGTCGAGATGCGCAACCGGCTCAAAGCCGCCACCGGGCTGGCGCTTTCGCCGACGCTTGATCTTCGACTACCCGACACCGAGCCGGCTGGCGTCCTACTTCCGCACCGAACTCGCAGGTGTACCGCAGGAAGTCAAGAACGTCTCCGCGGTGCGGATCACCGGCGACGAGCAGATCGCGATCGTCGGCATGTCCTGCCGGTACCCCGGCGGAGTCAACTCGCCGGAAGACCTGTGGGACATGGTCATCCAAGGCCGCGACGTCATCACCGAATTCCCCGGTGACCGCGGCTGGGACCTGGCCAATCTGTACAACCCCGACCCCGACGTCGCCGAGACCTGCTACACCCGCGTCGGCGGATTCGTCGAAGACGTCGGCGATTTCGATCCCGCGTTCTTCGGCATCGGACCGTCCGAAGCGCTGGCGATGGATCCCCAGCAGCGGATGTTCCTCGAGCTGACCTGGGAGGCGTTGGAGCGGGCCGGAATTGACCCGACCACGTTGCGGGGCAGCGCCACCGGCGTCTTCGCCGGCCTGATGACGCAGGGCTACGGCATGTTCTCGGCCAAGCCGGTGGAGGGCTTCCGGCTGACCGGCCAGCTGTCCAGCGTCGCGTCCGGCCGGGTCTCCTACGTGCTCGGGCTGGAAGGCCCGGCGGTATCGGTGGACACCGCGTGCTCGACGTCGCTGGTGACCCTGCACATGGCCGCGCAGTCGCTGCGGTCGGGGGAGTCCGACCTCGCGCTGGCCGGTGGTGTCACGATCAACGCCACACCCGACATCTTCGTCGAATTCAGCCGCTGGCGTGGACTTTCCACCGACGGCCGCTGCAAAGCGTTCGCCGGCGCCGCCGACGGCACCGGATTCTCCGAGGGCGGCGGGATGCTGGTGCTGGAGCGGCTGTCCGACGCCCAGCGTCTCGGCCACCCGATCCTGGCCCTGGTCAGCGGTTCGGCGATCAACCAGGACGGCGCCTCCAACGGGCTGACCGCACCCAACGGCCCCTCGCAGCAGCGGGTGGTCCGCTCGGCGCTGGCCAGCGCGGGTCTCACCGGCGCCGACGTCGACGTGGTCGAAGGCCACGGCACCGGCACCACGCTGGGCGATCCGATTGAAGCGCAAGCGATTCTGGCGACCTACGGGCAGGACCGGCAGCACGCCGCTGTGGTTGGGGTCGATCAAGTCGAACATGGGCCACACCCAGGCCGCCGCAGGTGTCGCCGGGATGATGAAGATGATCCTGGCCATGCGCCACGAGGTGTTGCCGGCGACATTGCACGTGGATGCGCCCAGCCCGCATGTGGATTGGTCGATGGGCTCGGTGCAACTGCTCACCGAACCGCAGCCATGGAAGGCCGAGTCGGCCAACGGTCGCCCGCGTCGGGCCGGGGTGTCGTCGTTCGGCATCAGCGGCACCAACGCGCACGTGATCATCGAGTCCGCCCCGCCGGTCGAGCAGACCGCCGAGGCGAGCCCGGCATCGCCGCCGGCCGTCGTTCCGTGGGTGGTGACCGCGAAGTCGACCGCCGCGCTGGAATCGCAGGCCTCGCGGTTGGCCGAGTTTGTCGGTGCACGCGGCGAATTGGCGGCCACGGATGTGGGATGGTCACTGGCGGGTCGCGCCGCATTCGAGCATCGCGCCGTGGCGCTCGGCGCCGACCGCGACCAACTGCTGGCCGGTCTGGCTGAGTTGGCCGATGGTCAGCCGGGTGCGTCCGTGATCACCGGCACCGGTCTGCCCGGCAAGACCGTCTTCGTGTTCCCGGGCCAGGGTTCGCAATGGCTCGGTATGGGCATGGGGCTGCACGCCACCTACCCGGTCTTCGCCGAGGCGTTCAACACCGTGGTCGGCGAACTGGACCGCCACCTGCTGCGCCCGCTGCGCGAGGTGATGTGGGGTCATGACGAAGACCTTTTGAACACAACCGAATTCGCCCAGCCGGCGCTGTTCGCCGTCGAGGTTGCGCTGTACCGCCTGCTGCAGTCCTGGGGAGTGCGGCCCGACTTCGTGATGGGCCATTCGGTCGGCGAGTTGACCGCGGCGCACGTCGCTGGTGCTCTGTCGCTGGAGAACGCCGCGCTGCTGGTGGTCGCGCGCGGCCGCTTCATGCAGGCGCTGCCGGCCGGCGGCGCCATGGTCGCGGTGCAGGCAACCGAGGACGAGGTGCGTCCGCTGCTGACCGACGACTGTCGGGATCGCCGCGGTGAACGGCCCGTCGTCGGTCGTGGTGTCCGGCGACGAGGACGCGGTGAACGCCATCGCGGAGCAATTGCGCGCGCAGGGTCGGCGAGTGCACCAGCTCGCGGTCTCGCACGCGTTCCACTCGCCGCTGATGGAGCCGATGATCGGCGAATTCAAGGCAGCGGCACGGGAACTGACGGTCAACCCGGTCACCATCCCGGTGATCTCCAATGTCACCGGAGAACTGGCCGGCGACGACTTCGCATCGGCCGACTACTGGACGCAGCACATCCGGGCGGCGGTCCGGTTCGCCGACAGCATCCGCTACGCGAATTCGACTGGCGCCAGCCGATTCATCGAAGTGGGCCCCGGCGGCGGCCTCACCTCGTCGATCGAGGAGTCGCTGGCCGAGGCCGACAGTGGCGTCGGTGCCGTTGCTGCGCAAAGACCGTCCCGAGCCGAACAGCCTGATGGCCGGAGTGGCGCAGGCGTTCGTGTCGGGCGTCGGGGTGGATTGGCGTGCCACGCTGCCCGGCGCCGGATTCGTCGAGCTGCCGACGTATGCGTTTGAGCGACGCCGCTTTTGGCTGTCCGCCGACGACGCCGCGGTCGATGCCGAGGGCCTCGGACTGTTGGCCAGCGAGCACGCGCTGTTGGGCGCGGTGGTCGAACTGCCGACCTCGGGCGGGGTTGTGCTGACCGGCCGGCTCTCGGCGGGGTCGCAGGGCTGGCTGTCCGATCACGCGGTCGGCGGCGTGGTCATCTTCCCGGGTGCGGGCTTTGTCGAGATGGCCATCCGCGCCGGCGACGAGGTCGGCTGCTCGGTCGTCGACGAGTTGACGCTGGCGGCGCCGCTGGTGATCCCGGCAACCGGTTCGGTGGCGGTGCAGGTGGTCGTCGATGGCGCCGACGAATCGGGCCATCGTGCGGTGTCGGTGTTGTCCCGCGCCGACGCGCACTCGGGATGGACCCTGCACGCCGAAGGCATCGTGCGACCCGGCGCCGTCGAGCCCGGCACCGATCTGGGCGCCTGGCCACCACCGGGCGCGACCCCGGTCGACATCGACGGGCTCTACGAGCGGTTGGCGGCGCGCGGCTACGGCTACGGCCCGGCATTCCAAGGGCTGACCGCTGTGTGGCGCCGCGGCGACGAGATCTTCGCCGACGTGTCGCTGCCCAGCGACGCCGGGGTGTCGCCGGCCGGATTCGGGGTACACCCGGCGGTTCTCGACGCCACGCTGCACGCGATGATCACCGCCACCGAGGCCGAGCACGACGGCAAAGACGGTGTCCTGGTGCCGTTCTCGTGGCAGGGCGTGTCGCTGCATGCGGCGGGCGCATCGTCGGTGCGGGCGCGCATCGTGCCTTCCGGCCCGTCGTCGGTGTCGGTGGAACTGTCTGACGCGCTGGGGCTTCCGGTGTTGTCGGTGGCCTCCATGGTGGCGCGTCCGGTGTCGCGGCAGCAGTTGATGGCCGCGGTGTCGGGGTCTGGTCCCGGACCGGATTTTCGAAGTGGTCTGGTCGCCTGCGGTGCTTGGATCACCCGCCGAGACACCGTCCTACGACGTGTTCGAATCTCAGCCCGCCGACGACGATGCGCTGGGCTCCACCTACCGTCGCACCCACGAAGCACTGGCCGCGTTGCAGTCGTGGCTCGACGAGCACGATTCCGGAACGCTTGTGGTGTCGACGCGCGGTGCGGTCGGACGGCCGGGGGAGGACGTCACCGATCTGGCCGGTGCCGCGGTCTGGGGGCTGGTGCGCTCGGCGCAGACCGAGCACCCGGGCCGGATCGTGTTGGCGGATTCCGATGCGCCACTGAGTGATACGACGATCGCGGCGATACTGGCGGCCGGTGAGCCGCAGGTTCTGGTGCGCAATGACACGGTGTACACGGGCCGGGTGCACGGAAGCCGGGCGGTGGACGCGCTGTTGGTGCCACCGGGTGGCGACGCGTGGCGACTGGGCATGTCCAGCAGGGGCACGTTCGAGAACCTGGTGCTCGAACCGATCCCGGACGCCGACGCGGCTCTGGACGCCGGTCAGGTACGGGTCGCGGTTCGCACCATGCCGGCCAACTTCCGCGACGTCATGATCGCGCTCGGTCTGTATCCCGACGAAGACGCCGTCATGGGCGTCGAGGCGTCCGGTGTCGTGATCGAAACCGCCCCTGATGTCAGCCGTTTCGCGGTCGGTGACCGGGTGACCGGGTTGTTCCCCGAGGGCACCGGCACGATGGCGATCACCGATGCGCGTCTGCTGATGGACATCCCGTCGGGGTGGTCCTACACCGAAGCGGCGACCGCACCGGTGGTGTTCGCGACGGCCTACTACGCGCTGACCGCGCTGGCCGATGTCAAGGCGGGCCAGCGGATCCTGATCCATGCCGGCGCCGGTGGCGTCGGTATGGCCGCGGTGCAGCTGGCGCGGCACTTCGGGCTGGACGTCTATGCCACCGCCAGCCAGGGCAAGTGGGACACGTTGCGGTCGATGGGCTTTGACGACGACCACATCGGTGACTCCCGCTCGCTGGAGTTCGAGGACAAGTTCCGGGCGGCGACGGGTGGTCGTGGCGTGGATGTGGTGCTGGACTCACTGGCCGGCGATTTCGTCGACGCCTCGCTTGCGTCTGGTCGTCCCCGGCGGGGTCTTCCTCGAGATGGGCAAGACCGATATCCGTGACGCCGGTGAGGTCGCCGCGGAACACAGCGGCGTGCGTTACCGCGCCTTCGACTTGTTCGAGGCGGGGGCCGATCACATCGAGCGGATGCTCTCCGACCTTGCTGCGCTGTTCGAGGACGCGACGCTGCGCCCGTTGCCGGTAACCACTTTCGATGTGCGGCGTGCGCCCGCGGCGTTGCGGTACCTGAGCCAGGCCCGTCACACCGGCAAGGTGGTGTTGACGATGCCGGATGCCTGGGCGCTGGGCACCGTGGTGATCACCGGCGGTACCGGCATGGCCGGTTCGGCGCTGGCGCGTCACGTCGTCGCCAATCACGGTGTGCGCAACCTGGTGCTGATCGGCCGGCGCGGCCCGGACGCGCCCGGTGCCGCGGAGTTGGCCGCGGAGTTGTCCGCCGGCGGTGCCGAGGTGTCGATCGTCGCCTGCGACGCCGCCGATCGGGTGGCGCTGGCCAAGGTGCTCGCCGACATTCCGGTCCAGCATCCGTTGTCCGCGGTGATTCACACCGCGGGTGTGCTCGACGACGCCGTGGTGACGTCGCTGACGCCGGAGCGGGTGGACGCGGTGCTGCGGGCCAAGGTGGACACCGCCTGGAATCTGCATGAGCTGACCAAGGATTCGAACCTGTCGGCGTTCGTGATGTTCTCCTCGATGGCCGGTCTGGTGGGATCGTCGGGCCAGGCGAATTACGCAGCGGCCAACAGCTTCCTGGACGGCTTGGCGGTGCATCGGCGGACTCGCGGTCTGCCGGCGATCTCGCTGGGCTGGGGTCTGTGGGATCAGACCAGCAGCATGACCGGCGAACTCGAGGCGGTCGACTTCGCGCGGTTCGCCCGCGACGGCATCGTGGCCATGTCCTCGACGCAGGCGCTGCAACTGCTCGACACCGCGATGGTGATCGACGAGCCGTTCCTGCTGCCCGCACACATCGACACCGCCGCCCTGCGGGTGAAGTTCGACGGCGGCACCCTGCCGCCGATGTTCGTCGACCTGATCAACGCGCCGGCGCGGCGTCAGGTCGACGACTCGCTGGCCGCCGCCAAGTCGAAGTCCGCACTGCTGCAACGGCTCGACGGTCTGCCGGAGGACGAGCAGCAGTCGGTGCTGCTGGATCTGGTGCGCTCGCATATCGCGACCGTGCTGGGCAACAGCACCCCGGAGGCCATCGACCCGGACATGGCATTCCAGGAATTGGGCTTCGACTCGCTGACCGCTGTCGAGATGCGTAACCGGCTCAAAACCGCCACCGGGCTGCCGCTTTCGCCGACGCTGATCTTCGACTACCCGAACTCCGCGGCGCTGGCGGGATACTTCCGTCAGGAGCTGGTCGGCGCCTCGGCCGAGGTAGCCCCCAAAGCTGCACCCGGTGAAGCGGAGATCCAGCGGGTGGTGGCGTCCATCCCGGTCAAGCGACTGCGGCAGGCCGGAGTGCTGGACCTGTTGCTTGGCCTGGCCAACGAGGCCAATGGCGCAGAAGCAGATCAGAACAAGGAAAAAGACCTAGCGACAATGGATCTCGACGACTTGGTCAATGCCGCGTTCCTCGACGACGACGACTAGCCCATGAGGATCGCTGTCACCGGGGCCGGCGGAGTCGTTGGTCGCGGCGTCGTGTTACGCCTGCTCAGTGCGGGCCACGACGTCGTCGGCCTGGCTCGCCGTCAACCCGAAAGCTGGCCGAGCGAAGCGACCTTCGTGCAGGGCGACATTCGCGACGCCGCCGCGGTGCGGCGGGCGGTTGCGGGCGCGGAGGTCGTCGTGCACTGCGCGTGGGCGCGTCAACCCGGCCTCGGGTCAACCCGGCGACCGCGAGGTCAATATCGGCGGCACCGGCAACGTGCTCGACGCGGCATGGCCACAGCGGGACCCGCCGCATCGTCTTCGCCTCGTCGGCCCACGTCTACGGCATCGGCGGAAGCGGTGCGCTGCTGTCGGAAAACGATCCGCTGCAACCGGTTTCGACGCTCGGCCTGGACAAGGCCCGCGCCGAAGAGTTGATCGCCGCGTCCGGCGCCGAGTGGGTGACGATTCGCGCCGCGGCGATCCTCGGCCGCGGCGTCGACAACTGGGTGCGGCGAGCATTGGCTTCCGCGTTCTTCCCCGGTACCGCGAACCGCACCCTGCAAGTCGTGCACAGCGACGACGCGCACCGGACCTTCGTCCGCGCCGCCGTCGACCCGGACGTCGGCAGCGGAGCGGTGAACCTCGCCGCACCCGGAGAGCTCACCCTCGGTGAGATAGCCGCGAAGCTCGGGCGGCCGACGGCGCCCCGACTGCTTCGAAAGCTGAGCCCGGCGGCCGAACTCGACCTCCTGCTGAGTGCGCCATCGCTGAATACCGCTCTGCTGCAGGATAAATGGAATGTCGATCCGGCCTGGACCGCCCAGGACTGTCTGGACGACGTCGCCTTGGCGGTGCGTGGCCAGGTCAGCATCGGCCCGTGGTCGACATCGCTGCCGTGGCGATTGACGCACGTGCAGGACATCCCGGCGGTCGATGTCCCGGCCGCAGACGGGGTCGCGACGGAGATGGCCGGCCCGCGACGGCGGCAACGGCGAGTTCGACACACCGATCGACCGCCGCTTCCCGACGTATCTGGCCACCAATCTGTCTGAGGCGCTGCCCGGGCCCTTCTCGCCGTCGTCGGCGTCGGTGACGGTCAAAGGATTACGCGCATCGGGTGCGGTCATCGCCGGACGCCTGCGTCCGGGCGGACTGATCCAGCGCGAAATGGCCACGCGCACTGTCGGAGTGTTCGCCCACCGTCTGTACGGCGCGATCACGACCGCGCATTACATGGCCGAAGTCGTGCCCTTCGTCAAGCCGGGGACGGTGGTCCGGCAGAGCCAGTTCTTCGGCCCGAGCGTGGCCTCCATGCCGATACACGGCGAGCAGCAGCTACCGCCCGAATCACGCAGCGCCGCGGGTCCGCTGCGCACCATCCGCAACCTGGGTGTGTTCGGCGTCAACCTGGCCGGGCTGATCATCGGTGCGGACCGCGACACCGGTGACTTCGTCGACGACATCGAACGACTGGAAGGGATTGCGGCGGGCGATCTTTCGCAGCTCACCGAACCGCGACTGCAGAGCTTGATCCTGTTGGCGCGCGACCACGTCGTCGACGGCTGGGTGCTGGCATCCGGGTCATTCATGGCGTTCGCCGCGCTCAGCACGATCCTGCGCGGGTCTGAACGGACGCGACATGGTGCTGCCGGTCGGCCAGGAGTTGGCCAGCGCGGGTCCGCTGAGCGCGGTGTATCGACTCGCGGATGCCGCGCGACGCGATCCCAACGTGCTCCGGATTCTGGCCGGCGCCGGCGACCATCTCGACGAGCTGTCCACCCAGGCCCCGGAGTTCCACCGCGACCCTGCTCGCCGAACTGAAGGCGTTCGGCCACCGCGGTCCCGCGGAGCTGGAGATGCGATCGTCCAGCTACGCCGACGACCCGGAGTTGATGCTCCGCATGGTCGTCGAAATCACTTGAGACGCCAACTCCGTTCGGAGACAAGCTCGCCCGTCGATCCCGCTTGCGCGCTCGGCCGGTGGCGCTGCTGGCCGCCCACCAGATTCGCGACCGCGAAGTCCGCCGCGACCGGATGGTGCGCGCGAACTGGCTGCTGCGCAACCTACTTCGTGAGCTCGGACGCAGGCTGGTGAGCATCGGGCATGCTCGAGACCGCCGATGACGTGTTCTATCTGCTGGTCGATGAACTCGACGCGCTGCCCGCCGACACCGCCGGCCTCGTGGCGCGCCGCCGCGCCGAACAGCACAGGCTGGCCGACGTGATACCGCCCGCAGTCTTCAGCGGCGACTGGCGGCCCACAACCGTCGCGGCATCCGTGCTTTCACGCCGGCCAGGCGTCTGACCGGCGCCGGCGTCAGCGGCGGCCGGGTCCGCGGCCGGGTCCGGATCGTCCGGCCGGACACCATCGACGACCTGGAAGCCGGGGAGATCCTCGTCGCCGAAGTCACCGACGTCGGCTACACCGCCGCGTTCTCCTACGCGGGCGCCGTCGTCACCGAACTCGGCGGACCGATGTCACATGCCGCCGTGGTGGCCCGCGAATTCGGCATTCCCTGCGTGGTCGATGTGCACGACGCGACGCGACGCCTCCCGCCCGGGGCGCTGATCGAGGTCGACGGCACCAGCGGAACGATCCAGGTGCTCGAACCGGACCTGCCGAGCGCCACCACCTGACGTTCGCTACCGTCAGGTGATGCACGAACACACGGTCCGCGTGACGACCGCCGCCGGCACCGTCGAAGGCTTCACCCGCGACGGCGTTCACCGTTGGCGATCCATCCCGTACGCCCGGCCGCCGGTGGGTGCGCTGCGGTTCCGGGCGCCCGAGCCGGCCCAACCCTGGCGCGGTGTGCGTTATTGCCACGGCTTCACCAAATGCGCACCGCAGGAGCATCGCTACGCCATTCTCGGCGTCGGCAAATATCAGGCGATGGGGGAGGACTGCCTCACCCTCAACGTCATCGGCGCCGGAGGCGGCGCCCGACCGAGCCGCTGCCCGTCATGGTCTTCGTCCACGGCGGCGGATACATCATGGGCAGCTCGGCCACACCGATCTACGACGGGGTGGCGCTGGCCAAGCGCGGCTGCATCTACGTCTCGGTCAACTATCGGCTCGGCGCGCTGGGCTGCCTGGATCTGTCGTCGCTGTCGACGGCGGACGTCACCATCGACAGCAACCTGTTTCTGCGCGATCTGATCCTGTCGCTGCGCTGGGTCAAGGACAACATCGCGGTGTTCGGCGGGGATCCGGCCAACGTGACGATTTTCGGCGAAAGCGCCGGTGCGCATGCCGTCGCGGCGTTGCTGGCCGCGCCGGATGCCGAAGGCCTTTTCGCCCAAGTGATTTCGGAGAGTCCGGCCAGCGGCATGACACGGTCGACCGATGTCGCCGCGCGAGTTCGCGGCGCGGTTCGCCACCGATGCTGGGAGCCGGCGAGCAGGATGCCGTCGACGCGCTGATGAAGGCGACGCCCGGCAGAATTGGTGGCGGCGCAGAATCGTCTGATCAACGACGGTGTGCGAGACATGTTGGGCGCGTTCCCCATCGGACCGGTATTCGGTGACGATGTGTTGCCGTTGGACCCGGTCGACGCGATGCAGCAGGGCAAAGCACATCGCGTTCCGCTCATCGTGGGGACCAACGCAGACGAGGGGCGGCTGTTCACCCGCTTCCTGCAACTGCTGCCGACGAACGAGCCGATGATCGAAGCGCTGCTGGCCGAAGTCGATCCGGCTGCACGCGGAACGCATTACCGGCGCCTACCCCGACTACCCCGAGCGATCGGCGTGCATCCGGCTGGGCGGCGATTTCGCCTTCGGCTCGGCGGCGTGGGGGATGGCCGAAGCCCACGGCCGGCACGCGCCCACCTACCTGTACCGCTACGACTACGCGCCCCGGGTGCTGCGCTGGTCCGGGCTGGGGGCCACGCACGCCACCGAACTGCTCGCGGTTTTCGGCTTCTACCGCACCAAGCTCGGCGCGTTGCTGACCGCGCCCATCGATCGCCGGTCGGCGTTGCGGGTCACCCGCGAAGTGCAAAGGCGCTGGCGATCATTCAGCCGCACCGGCAACCCGGGCGACGACTGGCCGGCCTACACCGACACCGACCGCGCGGTGATGGTCTTCGACCGCAAGTCCCATCTCGAGTTCGACCCGCACCCCGAACGGCGGCTGGCCTGGGAAGGCTTTTCCCTGGCGCGATGACGGTGGATGTGGTTTCGTGGATGAGCCATGACACCGCACACCGACAACGTCGTCGAACGGCCGGCCGACCTCACCGCTGCCTGGCTGACGGCAGCCATCGGCGCCGGAACCGTAACCGATTTCACCGCTGAACGGATCGGCACGGGCCAGATGAGCGAGTGCTATCGGGTTCGGTTGAGCTACGCCGACACCGCAGCGGATGCCGACCGACCGGACTCGGTGGTGCTGAAGGTCGCGGCCACCGACCCGATGAGTCGTCAGACCGGGATGACGCTGGGCCTCTACGAGCGTGAAGTGTGCTTCTACCGCGACATCGCTCCGCGCCTGCACGGTCCGGTCGCGCCGTGCTACCACAACGCGTTCGACGCGGCGTCGGGCATTTTCGACGTGCTGCTCGGCGATGCGACCCCGGCCGTCGTCGGCGATGAAATCCGCGGCGCCACAACGGAGCAAGCTCACACCGCCGTCACCGAATTGGCTCGCCTGCAGGGTCCGCTGCTGGGTGACACCACGCTCGCTGACGCGTCGTGGCTCAATCGCGACGCGCCGATCAACCAGGCGTTGATCACCGCGCTGTTCGCCGGATTCGTCGACCGCTACGGCGACCAGATCTCGCCGCAGCATCGCGCTGGTGTGCGAGCGACTGGTCGGCGGATTCGATGGCTACCTGGCCGAGGAGGCAGCCCAGGACCGCATCCACGGTTTGATTCACGGCGACTATCGCTTGGACAACATGCTGTTCGGCGCCGACGGCGCGGAACGCCCACTGACCGTGGTTGATTGGCAGACGGTCACCTGGGGTCCCGCGATGACCGATCTGGCCTACTTCCTGGGCTGCGCGCTGCCGGTCGCGGATCGCCGTGAGCACTACGACGCGCTGCTGGAGGGCTACCACCGCGCGCTCGGGCCGGACGCGCCGATCAGCCTGGCCGATGTGCGCGAAGGCGTGCGCAGGCAGAGCTTCTTCGGGGTGATGATGGCGATCGTGTCGTCGATGCTGGTGGAGCGCACCGAACGTGGCGACGCGATGTTCATGACGATGCTGCAACGGCATTGCGAGCATGTGCTCGACACCGATGCACTGGCCATCCTGCCCGCGCCGGCGGCAGTCGAGCCGCTCTGCCCGTCGACCGATGACGAGTCGGCCCACCCTCCGACCGACGAGCCGCTGTGGAACGAGAGCTGGTATGCCGACTTCGCCGATGCTGCACAAGGATTCGGTGGCTGGATACGTCTCGGGCTGATCCCCAACCAGCAGACGGCCTGGCTGCATGCCCTGCTGTGCGGTCCGGACCTGCCCACCGTCGCCGTCGTCGACTTCGAGGTTCCGCTGCCGGCCGACCCGTGGGCGGTGCGCACCGATGCGATCGATTTCACCCATTCGGCCGTCGACCCGCTGCGAACCTATCGGGTAGCGCTACGCGGCCACGGTCAGTCCTATGTCGATCCGGCCGCGCTGCTGCGAGACGAACCCGGCGATCCGGCCGACGTGGCGATCGAACTGGAGTGGACCACCGACGGCACGCCGTACCAGTACCGGGTGGCGACTCGATACGAAATTCCCTGCACGGTAACAGGATCCGTTACCGTCGACGGGCGTCGCTACGCCCTCGACGCGGTACCCGGCCAGCGGGACCACTCGTGGGGAGTGCGGGACTGGTGGAGCATGGACTGGCTCTGGAGCGCGTTGCACCTCGATGACGGCACCCACCTGCACGGGGTGGACATCAAGATTCCCGGGCGTTCCGCCGATGAGCGTCGGCTACGTCCAAGACCGCAGCGGAACGGTCACCGAGTTGCAAACCATCTCTGCGGACACAGACATTCGATGCGGACGGATTGCCGGTCAGCGCGACGCTGGCGGTCAATCCCGGTGGCATCGCGGCGACCGTCGACGTGCGCGGGCACGCACCACTGCGCCTGGTCGCCAAAGACGGCCGGGTCAGCCAATTTCCGCGGGTCTGGGCCACCGTGAGCACCGCCGACGGGCGGACCGGTGTGGGCTGGCTGGAGTGGAACCGTAATCTGCCATCGCCGTAGCGGGCACAGTGTCTGCTGAAAAGCGCTGTCCGCCAGACACATCAATCGTGGTGATGGGCGTATCCGGCTCCGGCAAGTCGACGGTCGGCGCGGCGCTGGCCCGTCGTCTCGACATCCCGTTCGCCGATGCCGACGCCTTTCATCCGGCAGCCAACATCGCGAAGATGTCCGCGGGCACGCCCCTCGACGACGACGACCGCTATCCGTGGCTGGCCGCCGTGGGGCAGTGGCTTGCCGACCATGACCGCGGCGTGATGAGTTGTTCGGCGCTCAAACGCCGATACCGCGACCAATTGCGTTCGCACCGAGCGACTGTCGAGTTCCTGCATCTGACGGGTTCACCGGAGCTGATCGACCGCAGGCAAGCCGAACGCACCGGGCACTTCATGCCGTCGTCGCTGGTGGAGTCGCAATTCGACGCGCTGGAGCCGCTGGATTCCGACGAGCGCGGGTTGGCGATCGACGTCGGGCAGAGCGTCGACGCCATCGTCGAGACGTTGGTGCGGTATCTCGCGGCTAGACCTTGATCACTTGGGTACCGCCGGCCAACTCGTCGTGCTTGCCCTGCTTGCACGGGCTGGCGTTGATCGTCACGGCGATGACCACGTAGGCGGCGAATGCCAGCAGGGGACCGAGGTAGGGCACCACTGCCAGCAAGGTGAACGAGTTGCGGATCGCCGATTGGGAGACGTCGGGCCTGGGCCGCCCGCCCGGGCCGAGGACGCTCAGGCCCAGCAGTCGCTTGCCCAGGCTCGCGCCTTGGGTCACTTCGAGCAGCACGAAATAGCCGAACATCAGGACCCCGGAGAACAGGCCGGTCACCAAATACCCGTAGTCGCGCGAAGACGAAAATCGTCAACACGAACACCACGATGTTCACCACGATGCCGTCGATCAGCCGGGCGAAGAATCGCGGCAACAAGTCACCGGGGTGGACATACGGCCGCTGCGGTGAACCGGCCGGAAAGCGGTATGAGGGCGAGTTGGGGTCGAAATCAGCTGATGTCATGACGGGCTCCTAGCAGCGGTGGGCCTCAATCTACCGCCGCTAGGTGATCGCGAAAGCCGAAATGACGACGCAGTGCGCCGGGGATCGCCGTCAGCGCCAGCGGCGGGCTTTGACCCGTCCTTGGTGAGCCAGTTCGCCCCCGCGTTCGCGAGCCGTGTCGGCCAGTTCGCTGCCGCGTTCGTAGGCACGTTCGCCCAGTTCGGTGCCGCGTTCGCGGGCGACGTCCGCCCACTCGACGCCGCGGTCGCGGGCGACTTCTGCCCAATCGCTGCCACGGTCGCGCGCAATGTCTGCCCACTCGCTGCCTCGGTCGCGCGCGATGTCGGCCCATTCGCTGCCGCGCTCCAAGGCCTTCTCGCCGAGTTCGCTGCCGCGCTCGCGCGCGGTCTCGGCCAACTCGGCACCGCGTTCGCGCACTGTTTCGGCCAGTTCGGCGCCACGCTTGCGGGCGCGTTTGCGGGCCTTCTTGACGACCGGCGCGCTGCGCTCGGCGGCGGTGCTGGCCAATTCCTCGCCGCGTTTGCGGGCCGCCTCGACCACCGGCGCGCTTCGTTCGGCCGCCGCGCTGGCCAGTTCCCGGCTGCGCTCGGCGCCGGCGTGCAGGCCGTGCGCGATTCGTTCGGCCAACTCGGAATCGAACACGCGAGTCGTCGGACCCCGTCAGCGGAATAGCCGACGTCACCGCCTCCGAAAGCCGGCCTGCCGCCCGCCTGCCACGCCATCCCAGCGACGGCTTGCCCGCGGTGTCGGCCGCGGCGATGATCAGCCCGCCCAGCAGGCTCAGATCGGTCAGCAGGGCGCGGCGCTGCTCCGCTTTACGTTGCGGGTCCTTTTCAGTCCAAAACAGGTGCCCGCCAAGGCTGCCCGGTATCACCGTGAATGCCAGTGCCGCCGAGGCGATTCGCGGCAGTTTCCCGGTGGCGAGCAACAGACCGCCACTGACCTGAACGGCCGCATTGATCCGCGCGACCGTCTCGGGGTTCGACGGAACCTTGTCTCCGTACGGCTCTGGCAGGTTCGCAGCGCCGCGACGGTGGGCTCAGTGGCTTCGAGGGTGACCGACGGGTTACGTAGCGTCTCGACGCCTTGGCCGATGAATACTGCGGACAGCAAGGGGCGCGCGATTCTGCGAATCAACATGACGGATGTGTTACCCAGCTTGTGCCCCGTGCAAACCGGGCCGCGCAGCGCAGCCTAAGGCGCTGGTGGGGGTGCTCGATGGCGCACCCACAGCGGCAACACCACCCAGAAACCGAGTTGAGCGACGGCAGCGCACGCCCCGGCGACGGCACCCGCAGCCGGTACCGGCCACCGCGCCGAAAATGATCACCGTGACGCCGATCAGCGCCAAGCCCATCAGCAGCAAACCGGCATACGCGAACCGGTCCGCCGCGGATACCAGGAACTGGGTTCGGTGCCGGCGAAACAATATGCGATGCATCCCGACCGGAGCTTCCAGCAACACCGTGGCACCGACCGAGCAGCCCACCGTCGCCAGATAGACGATCCGCATCGTCGCGCTCAGCCCGTCGAAGCGGGGCTGAAACGGCAGTGTCAACAGGAAGCCGGTCAGCAGCTGGACCCCGGTCTGGACGACCCGCAACTCCTGCAGCAGGCTGAGCCAATTGCGGTCTAACCGTTGGGTTTCAGTCTCCGATCGCGCCGTGGTGTCCCAGGCCTGATCGCGTTCAGGATGGTCGACGGCGTCCATGGGCGTTGATCATGCCAGCCCGCGACGTCCTGCTATGGCTTCTCGGCCAACAGCAGTCGCGCCGAGGTCTCCAGCCGATCGGCGATCTCGGTGTAGGACGCGTAACCCATTCCGGCCCGCACCAGAGCTCCCGCGTACAGCAGCTCGAGTGATTCGACCAGGTCAGGCGCGTGTCCGTCGCCCAAAGCGGTGACCAGGCGTTGATGTATCTCGCGGCCGATGCGCAGCCGCAGATGCTCGACCTCGGGATCCGTGCTGAGCAACGCGTTGGTGACCGCACCGGCCAGTGCCGGCTCGTCGGCGACCAGCAACGCGATCTGTCGCAGCACGGCGATCACGCGGACGTTCAGATCCGGCGACTCGGTCGGCGGCAACAGGGCTGGACGCCAACCGCCGCCAGAAAACCTCCGCGACGAGATGCTCTTTCGAGGAGAAGTATGTGTACGCCGTGGCCGCGCCAACGCCCGCTTCCGCGGCGACCATACGAATCGTCAACCCGGAGAAGCCTTCTCGGCTCAGCACACCGATTGCCGCGTTGCCCAGCCGGTCAACGGTGTCGGCTTGCTTGGCGGTCAGGCGGCGTCTGGTCGATTCCCGAACTACCGGGTTGGACACGTGTCCGGACACTACTACACCGACCCAGGTGCGGCAACCGAATGACGGGCTCCGTGCACTACGTTCAGGGGATGATGTCCTCCACAGATCGCACTGCCTACGACGAGCTGACCAGCCGGTTATTCGCCCTGGCCGATCGGGTGACCGGCTTCATGCCCGCTGACGAGGGCCGCACGTTGTACGACGTGGCGATGAGCTACCTCGACCACGGCGTCGGCGTCGAGATCGGGACGTATTGCGGCAAGTCGACGGTGCTGCTGGGTGCGGCGGCGCGAGCGCGTAGCAGCGTGCTCTACACCGTCGATCACCACCACGGCTCCGAGGAGCATCAGCCCGGATGGGAGTATCACGACACGTCGCTGGTCGACTCCGTCACCGGGCGTTTCGACACGCTTCCCGCACTGCGGCACACGCTCGACGAGGCCGCGCTGGACGACAACGTGGTGGCGGTGGTCGGCAAGTCGACGGTGGTTGCTCGGGGCTGGCGCACGCCGCTGCAACTGCTGTTCATCGACGGCGGTCACAGCGAGGAGGCCGCGCGCAAGGACTACGACGGCTGGGCGAAGTGGGTCAGCGCCGGCGGCGCGCTGATCATTCACGACGTCTTCCCGGATCCGCGCGACGGCGGACGGCCACCTTACGAGATCTATTGCCGCGCATTGGAAAGCGGCGCGTTCACGGAGAAGTCCGCGACCGGGTCGATGCGGGTGCTGGAGCGGACCGCCGGCGACGCCGGGGTGGCGGTTTAGCGATCCGACTGGCTGGCCGCGCACTCGCAGTCGTAGTCGCTTTCCAGGCCGCGCGGCAGGTCGGTGCCGCGGAAGATGCCGTTGCCCGCGGTGGTGCGAGACAGTGCGTCGGCGGCGAGGATCACCGCCGCGCCCGTCCAGGTGGTGCGCTCGACAGGCCAACGCTTTCCGTCGCTGAACACCAGCCCGGTCCAGTACGAGCCGTCCTTCTCCCGCAGATGCTGCATGGCGGTGAACTGTGTCAGCGCCGCCTGCCGGTCACCCATCGCGTCGAGGGCCAGCACCAGTTCGCAGGTTTCGGCGCCGGTCACCCACGGCCGGTCGTCGACACACCTGATGCCCAGCCCGTCGACGACGAAATCGCCCCACCTGTCCGCGATCCGGGCCGTCGCGGCGCTACCGCGCAACGCGCCGCCGAGGATCGGGTAGTACCAGTCCATCGAGTGATGCGGCTTCTCGGTGAAAGCCGAGGGATGAACGGCGATCGCATGTCCCAGCCGGCCAAGTGCGAGCTCCCACTCGGGTTGCGGCTCGTCGATCAAATTCGCCAACGCGAGCGCGCATCGGATGCTGTGGAAAATGCTCGCGCAGCCGGTCAGCAGCGCCTCGGTCAGTGGCCCGGAAGGGCTACGTGCCCAACAGATTTCGCCACCCTCAAGCTGAAGATCCAACACGAAGTCGATGGCGGCGCGCACCGTCGGCCACATCGTCGTGGCAAAGCTCCGATCGCCGGTGACCAGCACGTGGTGCCAGACGCCGACCGCCACGTACGCGCAGAAGTTGCTGTCGCTGTTGGCGTCTTCGACGACGCCGGCGCGCAGTTGGATCGGCCAGGACCCGTCCGCACGCTGCTGACGGCGACACCAGTCGTAGGCGCGCCGCGCCGGTTCGATCAGTCCGGCCGCGGTGAGGGCCATCGCGCATTCCACGTGGTCCCACGGATCGGTATGGCCACCCTCGGACCATGGGAATCTCACCCGAGGAATACTGAAGTGCCGCAATAGATTCCGCCGTCTGGCGGCATTGCTCGGGGGACAGGACGCCGGCGACGCCCGGTACTTTAGACCAGCTCAACGGCGGGTACCGGTTTCTCGAAGTACAACGCGACGCTCTTGCCGATCAGCGGGTTCAATGTCGATTCGGCGAGCCGGGTCAGCAAGGGGCGCTGCATCATGTCCCACACCAACATCCGGTGGTAGGCGGTGACGGCGGGGTGATCCGACTTGTCAACACCCACAGCACATTTGAGCCACCAGAACGGAGAGTGCAACGCGTGCGAGTGATGGGTGTGGGTGAACGTCATGCCGCGGTCGGCGATTTTGCCGCGTAGCTGGTTCGCCCGGTAGATGCGGATGTGGCCGCCCTCGTTGCTGTGGTAGTCGTCGGAGAGCAACCAGCAGACTTGTTCGGGAAGCCACCGCGGCACCGTGACCGCCAGCGTGCCGCCGACCTTGAGCACCCGAATCAACTCGGCGATAACGGCGTCGTCGCCCGGAATGTGTTCGAGGATCTCCGAGGCGATGACGCAGTCGAAGGTCTGGTCGGGATAGGGCAGTGCCCGGGCGTCGCCGACGACGGCTTCCGCATGGCCCGATGCCGGCACCTCGCCGGCATCTGCCATGCCGCGGAACATCGTGTCGACGTCGCCGATATCGCTGGCGCTCTGATCGAATGCCACCACGTCGGCGCCGCGCCGGTACGCCTCGAAGCTGTGCCGGCCCGCACCGCAGCCGACGTCGATGACCTTGCTGCCCGGCCCGATGCCGAGACGATCGAAATCGACTGTCAGCACAGCTCGCCCACCGCTTCGCTCGGATCACCGGCCGTCCCGGTGCGGGCGATGGCCTGCTCGTAGACGCGCACCGTCTGTGCGGCCACCGATTCCCAGCTGAACACCTCGACCGCACGACGTCGCCCGGCCGCGCCCAGCCGTTTGAGTTCGTCGGGGGAGTCCAGCAGCTCGCCCATGACCCGGGTCAGCTCGGCAGCGTCACCGGGCGGAACCAGCCTGGCGCAGCCGCCGTCGGCTCCCAGCACCTCGGGTAACGCGCCGGCGCGACTGGCCACGATCGGTGTTCCACTCGCCATCGCCTCCACGGCCGGGAGCGAGAAACCTTCGTAAAGTGAAGGGATACAGGCGATTTCGGCGGACGCAAACAGCCGGGCCAATTCGTCGTCGGACAGTCCGCTGGAGATGTGGACGATGTCGGAGATGCCGAGCTCGGCGATCAGCTTCTCGGTGGGCCCGTTCGGCTCGAGCTTGGCGACCAGCTGCAGCTCCAGGTCGTAGTGATGGCGGAGCTTGGCGATCGCCTGCAGAAGGTGCCCGACGCCCTTGAGTGGCACGTCCGCGCTGGCAATCGCCATGACGCGGCCCGGAACTCGTGGTTCCGACGACGGCGCGAACATGTCCGTGTCGACGCCCAGCGGCACCACGTGGAGCTGGTCCGGGTGTACGCCGAAGTCGGTGGTGATGTCGGTCGCCGAGGACGATGAGACGGTCAGTAACTCGGGGATGCTGCGAGCTACCCGCTCCTGCATTCGCCAAAAAGCCATACCATCTGCGCACCGACGGCTTGCGCCACCAGCGTGCCGCGGCGAGATCCACCAGCCGGTCGCGGGTGATCGGGTGGTGCACGGTCGCGACGACGGGCAGACCGGCCGCCGCGATCCTCAGCAGGCCGACACCCAGGCTCTGGTTGTCGTGCACGACGTCGAAGTCATCCTGCCGATCGGCCAGCAGTCGCGCGGCCCGCAGGCTGAAAGTGCGCGGCTCGGGAAAGCCCGCGGTCCAGACTCCGGCCAACTCGAGGAGGTCGATGCGGTCCCGGATTTCCCGGGGATGCGGAATGCGGAACGGGTCGGGCTCGCGATACATGTCAAGGCTGGGTACCTCGGTCAGCACCACCCGCGGGTCGAGTTCTTCGGGGTAGGGCTGGCCGGAAAACACCTCGACGTGGTGTCCCAGGTCGACCAGGCTCCGGCTCAGGTGCCGGACGTAAACTCCCTGGCCGCCGCAGTGCGGTTTGCTGCGATACGACAACAGCGCAATCCGCATACTCACGCCCGATCTGAAGTGGAGGTGCCGAGAATCAGCACGGTGAAAGGTTCGGGCGAGGCCTCGACGAGCTTTCTGGACACGTGTCTGGACTATAGTTTGACAAGCTACCTGATGCAACGCGCAGCTAGCGGCGTTAACTTTGCCGATGCTACCCAGCGGAATGGTTGCGGTGACTCGAGCGCCGGCCCGCTCGGCGATAACGTGGTGTCATGCGCGCGCTGATCGTCGTCGACGTTCAGAAAGACTTTTGCGAGGGCGGCTCGCTGGCCGTGGCCGGCGGGGCAGACCTGGCGGGCGCGATCCGCGACTACCTCGCCGACGGTGCTGACTACCGCCACGTGGTTGCCACCCAGGATCTGCACGTCGATCCCGGTGACCATTTCTCCGATCATCCGGATTACATCTCGTCGTGGCCGCCGCACTGCCGTGTCGACAGCGTCGGTGCGGATTTTCACCCCGATCTCGACGCCGGCCGGTTCGAGGCGGTCTTTCGGAAGGGCGCCTACGACGCCGGCTACAGCGGGTTCAGCGGCCACGACGACCACGGCACGCCCCTTGCCGACTGGCTGCGGCAGCGTCAGGTCGACCAGGTCGACGTCGTGGGCATCGCCACCGATCATTGCGTGCGATGGACCGCGGCAGACGCGGCGGCGCAGGGCTTGACTACCCGGGTGCTGGTGGATCTGACCGTCGGTGTGGGGGAGGAGTCCACCGCGGCGGCTCTTGACGCCCTGCGCGCGGCGGGTGTCGCGATCGTGGCAAGCCGATGACGGGCCCGACGGAGTCGGCGCTGCTCGCGGCGGTGGAGCGCTCGCCGGCAGCGGCGGCCGCCCACGATCGCCAGGGATGGGTGGGCCTGTTCACCCACGATGGCCGCGTCGAAGATCCGGTGGGTTCGCGGCCGCACACGGGTCCGTCCGAGATCGGTCGGTTCTACGACACCTTCATCGGCCCGCGTGAAATCGGCTTCCACCGCGATCTCGATATCGTCGGTGGCTCATCGGTGATCCGCGATCTCGATCTCGAGGTGGTGATGGGTTCGGCTGTCACCATGACGATTCCGGCTATCCTCCGTTACGACCTGCGCCAGGTCGACGGCCACTGGAAGATCGCGGTGCTGCGCGCCTACTGGGAGCTGCCCGCGATGGTCCTGCAATTCCTGGGCAATGGCCTATCGGCGCTACCGGCCGGCGTCCAGCTTTCGCGGGGGCTGATCCGCAATCAGCGCGCTGCGCGGCACCGCCGGTTTCGCGGCCGGCTTCCGTCGCGTGGGTTCACGGCAGAAAACATTGGTCGACACGTTCGTGAACGCCGTGGGACGGGGTGACAGATTTGCCGCGCTCCAGGCATTGTCATCCGGTGCGACAATCACTTTCGGTGACGACGAGGCCGCTGACGTCGCCGAGCTGATCGGGCGATGTTCGGGCGCGACGGCGACGAAGCTGATCGCCGCGGGTACCACCGTCGCGGCCTCGGTCTCGTCGGGGCAGCGGCGCGGCGTCCTGTTCGCCGATGTGGCCCGGCGTGGCACCGGAATCCAGCGGGTGCGCTATTTCGCGCAGTGATGCTCGTTGCGGCGCACCCAGCAACACCACAGCCGGACCTACTACGAAAGAACTACGTTTCCATCACTGCGAGCCGGAGAGACACCACGAACACCAGCCTTGGTCGCGGTAGACCTTTCGATCGGCGGACCTTGCTACGCGGTGCCGGCGCGATCGGTGCGGCGTCGATGGCGCTGTGGCCCACCGCTTGCAGCTCGGACGACGACGCACTGACGTTCTTCTTCGCGGCCAACCCCGAAGAGGCGAGACGCCCGATTGCGCGTCATCGATGCGTTTCAGCGCAGGCATCCCGACATCAAAGTACGGACGCTGCTATCCGGGGCGGACGCGCTGCTGCATGAGTCGATCTATTGTGCGGGAGGCAAGTGTCCGGATGTGCTGATGGCGTGGGAATTCACCTACTCCGGACTGGCCGAGCGGGGAGTGCTGCTCGATCTCAACACAATGTTGGCCCACGACAACAAGTTTGCCGCCGAGATCAAGTCGGACAGCGTGGCCGCACTCTACGAGACGTTCGCCTATAACGGCGGGCAGTACGCGTTCCCGGAGCAGTGGTCGGGAAATTTCCTGTTCTACAACAAGACACTGTTCGCCGACGCCGGCGTGCCACCGCCACCCGGGCGGTGGGATGAGCCGTGGAGTTTCGGCGAATTCCTCGACGCAGCCAAGGCGCTCACCAAGCGGGACAGATCGGGTCGGGTCACGCAGTGGGGATTCGTCGACACCTGGGCCCCGTACTATTCGGCCCTGTTGTTCGGCATGAACAACGGTGTCCCGTGGTCGGATCCGCGGATCAACCCGACGCACCTCAACTTCGACGATGCCGCGTTCATCGACGGCATCCAGTTCTATGCCGACCTGGCCAACCGGCACAATGTCGCGCCCACCGCATCGGAGGCCCAGTCGATGGCCACGACGGACCTGTTCACCTCGGGCCACGCGGCGATCGCGCTCGGCGGGCATTGGCGATACCAGACACTCGACCGCGCCGCCGGTCTGAATTTCGACATCACCGTCCTGCCGGTCGGACCGAAAGGGCATGGTGCCCGGTCGAATATCGGCACCACCGGGCTGGCCATCGCAGCGAGCAGTCCGCGCAAGAAGCAAGCATGGGAGTTCGTGAAGTTTGCGGCCGGCCCGGTGGGACAGGCCGTGATCGCCGAATCCGGGTTGTTTGTGCCGGTGTTGAAGTCGGCGATCCACTCGGCGGGTTTCGCCAAGGCGCACAGCAGAATTGGAAATCTCGCCGTGCTCACAGGTGGGCCGGCACACGCCGAGGGTCTGCCGGTCACTCCCGACTGGCCGAAGATCGCTGCGCTGATAGATCGCAACATCAGCCCGGTCCTGCGCGGTGTGCGTCCCGCGACGTCGTTGACAGGCGCGTTGTCGCACAACATCGACGAGGTGCTCCGAACTCCATGACCTCTGCCGATACGTCTACCGCCACCGTGGCCCGGCGGCGCGGGCCTTCGAAGCGACGCGCGCGAGCCGGACGCTTGTTCGTCGCACCGAACCTGGCCGCGGTCGTCGTGTTCATGCTGTTCCCGCTCGGGTTTTCGCTATACATGAGCCTGCACAACTGGGACCTGTTCACTCCTGCCAAGTTCGCCGGCTTGTCGAATTACCGCGATCTGTTCACCGAAGACCCGCTCTTCAGCATCGCAATGCGCAACACGGTGGTTTATGTGGTGGGCACGGTCGTGCCGACCGTCCTGATCAGCCTCGCGGTGGCCGGTGTGCTCAACCGGAAGATCAAGGGAATCGCCGTTTTCCGGACAATCATCTTTCTGCCGTTGGCGGTGTCATCGGTGGTGATCGCCGTCGTCTGGCAGTTCGTCTTCAACACCGACAACGGCTTGCTCAACATTGTGCTCGGTTGGGTCGGAATCAACCCGATCCCGTGGCTGGTGGATCCGAAGTGGGCGATGACGTCACTGTGCATGGTCAGCATCTGGCGCAGTGTGCCGTTCGCCACCGTCATTTTGTTGGCCGCAATGCAAGGTGTGCCGGAAAACCTGTACGAGGCCGCCCGACTCGACGGTGCGGGGGAGGTGCGTCAATTTATGTCGATCACCGTGCCGTTGATCCGGGCAGCCGTGTCGTTCGTTGTCGTCATCTCGATCATCCACGCGTTCCAGGCGTTCGACCTCGTCTACGTGCTCACCGGACGTAACGGGGGACCGGAAACGGCGACCTACGTTCTCGGCATCATGTTGTTCCAGCACGCGTTCGCCTTCCTGGAATTCGGCTACGCCTCGGCGTTGGCGTGGGTGATGTTCGCCATCTTGCTGGTGCTGACCGTGGTGCAGCTGCGGCTCGGGCGTCGCCGGGCGGCGCAGGAGGAAAAATCGTGGGCGTGACCGCTCGGGTGCTCAGACCCAAAGTTCTGCGCGGCGTCGCGGTGTACACCGCCCTGACGGCGATCGCTACCTGTGCGCTTTTCCCGATCCTGTGGGCGGTATCGGGTTCGCTGAAGCGTGCGGGCGAAGTGACCACACCGACGCTTTTTCCCGCGCAGCCGCAGTGGTCGAACTATCGCGAAGTATTCGCTGTGATGCCGTTCTGGCGGATGTTCTTCAACTCGGTCTTGTATGCCGGGTGTGTCAGCGCCGGGCAGGTGTTCTTCTGCTCGCTGGCCGGTTACGCGTTCGCGCGATTGCGATTTCGGGGCCGCGACACGTTATTCGTCCTGTATCTGGGTACGTTGATGGTTCCGCTGACGGTCACGGTAATCCCGCAATTCATCTTGATGCGGATCGCCGGACTGACCGACACGCCATGGGCAATGATCGTGCCTGGGCTGTTCGGCAGCGCGTTCGGTACCTACCTGATGCGCCAGTTCTTCCGCACCCTGCCCGACGAACTCGAAGAGGCGGCAATCCTTGACGGCTGTACCCCTTGGCAGATCTATTGGCGGATACTGCTTCCGCATGCGAAGCCGGCGGTGATGGTGCTGGCGGTGCTCACCTGGGTCAACGTCTGGAACGATTTCCTCTGGCCACTGTTGATGATTCAGCGCAACAGCATCTCGACACTCACTCTGGGACTGGTCCGAATGCAGGGTGAATACGTGTCGCGATGGCCGGTACTGATGGCCGCGTCCATCCTCATTCTGCTGCCGCTGCTGTTCGTGTACGCGATCGCGCAGCGCGCCTTCATTCGCGGTATCGCCGTCACCGGGTTGGGTGGGTAGCTCGTGGCTCCAGTGACTTTCGATCAAGCGACGCGGCGCTATTCGGGTGGCGCGCATCCCGCGGTCGACCACCTCGACCTGAGCGTCGGCGACGGCGAGTTCGTGGTGCTCGTCGGACCCTCCGGGTGCGGCAAGACCACGTCGTTGCGGATGATCGCCGGATTGGAGCCGGTCGACTCCGGCCGCATCTTGATCGGTGCCCGCGACGTCACCGACGACGATCCGAAGGACCGCGACGTCGCGATGGTCTTCCAGAACTACGCGCTCTACCCGCACATGACGGTCGCGCAGAACATGGGCTTCGCCCTCAAGATCGCCGGGCTGTCGAAAAGTGAAATCCGGGAACGGGTTCTGGATGCGGCGCGGTTGCTCGACCTCGAGCCGTACCTGGATCGCAAACCGAAAGATCTGTCCGGAGGGCAACGCCAGCGAGTTGCCATGGGACGCGCGATCGTTCGTCGCCCGCAGGTCTTCTTGATGGACGAACCGCTGTCCAACCTGGATGCGAAATTGCGGGTGCAGACCCGCAATCAGATTGCCGGTCTGCAACGCAGGCTGGGCACCACCACCGTCTACGTCACCCACGACCAGGTCGAGGCGATGACCATGGGCGATCGCGTCGCGGTGCTGCGCGACGGCATCCTGCAGCAGTGCGCGGCACCGCGCGAGCTGTACCGGAATCCCGTCAACATGTTCGTGGCGGAGTTCATCGGATCGCCGGCGATGAACCTGTTGACCGTCCCGGTCGTCGATCACCACATTGCTCTAGGGGACTGGTCGATCCCGCTGCCGCGCGAGATCAGTTCTGCGACAGCCGAAATCGTCGTCGGCGTCCGGCCGGAGCACTTGGAGATCGGTGGCATCGGCGTCGAGATGCTGATTGACGTCGTCGAGGAACTCGGCGCGGACGCCTATCTGTATGGGCGAATCGCCAATGCCGACAACGCATTAACCCATTCGATCGTCGCCCGCACCGACGGCCAGGACCCCCCGCCGCGCGGCTCCCGGGTGCGGGTACATCCACATCCGGCGCACCTGCATTTCTTCGGCGTCGACGGCCGCCGGCTGCTGTAACTCCGGCGAACGATGTGAGGGTCTAGGCGGGAATCGAATTTCCGAGTCGGTCGAGGATGGTTGGCACGTCGGCGCCGGTGTCACCGCGCTGGCACACCCGGGCCGCGAATATCACGTTGTTCTTCACCCGCGCACCGTGTGAACATCCCCAGCCGTCGGCGTTGTTGTTGGTCAGCTCGGTGTTGTGCCAGTTAGCGCTGGCCGGGTCGCCGTTCTGAACCTGGAACTGCCAGGTGGTCGCGGCGTTGTCGGTGGCTCTGTGCACCGAGATGTTGTTGCACTGATCCACGGACTTGAACGCGTTCTGGAAAGCTGAGGTCGCGGTTGCCGCGTCGGCGTACGCGGCAATCTCCTGCTCGACGACGTGCGCGTAGTTGTCTTTGCTCTCCTGTTGGCGCAGCGCACGGAACGTGGTGAAGTCGTTGCCGACGGCGGCCGTGTTGAGTCCGAACAGCACCGCGCACGCCGATTGGTTGCCCAAGCCCATAGGGCTGCAGCGGGGTCTTGAACTTCTGCTCGTAATTCAAAGTGCCGTTGATGATTCCGCCGGTGTCGTCCAGCGACAGCAGCAGCGCGTCCACCTTGCCGGGTGCGACCACTGCTGGTGGCGCAGGGGTGGCTGGTGCCGGCGAGGATGTCGGCGCGGCCGCCGGTGGGGCAGTGGGGTCACCCGCGGCGACCTGTTGCGAGGTGGCCGTCGGCGCCGGCTTGTTCACCGACGGGTTGATGGTTTCTTCGTCGTTCTTGGCGTGCGAGCAGCCGACCGCGGTCAGCACAATCAGGCTCGTGCACGCAGAGATAAGTTTGTACCCGCTTCATTGAATTCGCCCTTCCATGTCATTCAGATCCGGCGTACGGCAGTGGCTTTTGCTCAACTCAGGACGGGAGCCCGCCCACCATCTGATCCATCATTTGACTGACCGACGGACCCGCATTGCCCATCTGGCAGATCTGGGCCCGCAAGATCGAGTTCTCGGCGGAGTGCAGGTCGACGTAGCAGTTCCAGCCGACCGGGTCGCCCTGGTAGAGCTGGGCTTGGTGCCACTTCGCGTCGTTGCCGGTGACCTTGGGTGCCGAGAGCTCCCAGGTCGGCTTGCTGTCGAGGTCGGTGATCTGCACGGTCGTGTTGCAGGCCTCGGTCGGCTGGAGGCCCTTGCTGAACACGTTCTGAGCCGTTTGAGCGTCTGGGAAGGTCGCCACCGTCTGAAGCACGATGTAATCCGGGTCGTCTTTGTCGTCCTTGAACAGCGTGATGCGAAACAGATTCAGGTCCGAACCGTAGAACTTGGTCCCCGGAGCCAGAAGCGGTGCGCACTCTGGATGCTGGTCGAGTTGCGCTTCGGGCGCCGGCCGTTTGCCTTTCATTTGAACGGGCAGGTTGGTGCCGAGGATGTCTCCGACGGTCTCGGCTGACAACAGCACCGAGTCGATAGTTGGAACCCGTCACCTGAGCAGCTGACGAATCGGCCACCGCCATCGGTGTCGCCGCCGTCAGCACCGTGAGTCCCGCGCAGCCGAGTGTTAGAAGTCCACGTTTCATCGAGATTCTTGCCTCCTCTGATCTGAACCTTTAACGTCCCCGGGCACCGAACGCGTGCAACTCATCAGCTCAGCGCGCGAGGGGGAGCCTAACCGGCAAGCGCTACTTCGGAATGGAATTCGCCATCTGGTCGGCTATCTGACCGACAATGTCGGCTGGGTTGCCGTACTGACAAACCTTGGCGGTGAACACGACGTTGCTCTGTGTGCGGAAATTGAAGACGCAGCGCCAGGTGTTCGGCTGCCCTTTGGTCAAGTCGACCAAAGTCCATTGAGCACTGTTGTCATTGATGGCGGGGGCCTGCAACTGAAACTGCTCGTCTGGGTTGGAGCGGCCGGCACCCGAGCGCCATCGCAACCACCGAGATTCTTCAACGCGCTCTGGAAAGTTCGCGACGCGGTATCGGTGTCGGCGTACGTCGCGACCTGTTGGTTGACGATGTGCTGGTAAGTGTCCTTGTCTTCGCGAGAATCAACTTCGCGAAATGCCGTGTAGTCGACATTGACGCCGTAAGAGTTCGCATCGGGTCCCAACAGGGGACTGCAGTTCGACTCGAGCGCCGAGATCGCGCGGATCTGCCGGGTAGTAGTTCTTTTCGCTGACCCCCAGGTTGAAACCGAGGATCTTGCCGACCTGCGGGACGCCCAAAATGACAGATTTGATTTTGTCGGGCGCGAGGAAATCGGAAGGCGCCCGCGGGCTGGGCTTGTCCGGGGGCGGTATCCGGGCGCTGATCTGGTCCACCGCGGCCGCGGTTGCCGGGCCCCCGTTGGCCCATCCGCAATACAGCGCCTCGATGAGCACGTTGTTCTTCACCCGAACCTCGTGGCTGCAGCGCCAGCCTAGATTCTGCTGTTTATCGGTCTGCTGAAGCGACGAGAAATTCGCGACGTCGCCGTTGAATGGCCCGGGCGCCAAAATCTTCCAGACAGTCGTTTCCGAGGTGGCTGAGATGGTGGTTGCATTGCACTTGCCGAGAGTGCTGTAGGCGTTATGGAAAAGCTCGCTGGCTTTGGCGGCTGTTTCGAAGGTGGCGACGATTTGCTTGAACACTCCGATCAGGCTGTCGCCTTTGGTCGCCCTGTTCGAAATTCCGCGATAGGCGGTGAACTCGCCATCGCCAAGCGCTTCTTTGGTAAGTCCCATGGCCAGAGCGCAACTGGGATGGTCGTAGTCGCTCGACGACACACCGGGTGAAGCGAGTTCGGTTCGGTCGTCCAGCGGCATCCCGACGATCTCATCGACGTCTTCGGTGGAAAGGCCGAGGTTTTTGATACTGCTGGCGGGCAACGGTTTTGGCGGCGGTGCCGGGTTGGCGGGCGCCGTGTCCGGGGACTGCCCCGCCGTGGTCTTCTTTGCCTGCACCGGAACTCCGGCTGTCGTGTGAGTGCCACAGGCTGCAAGCGTCAACGCAATAGCGGCGGCGCTGCCCACCACCAGAAAACGACGCCGTAGTCCATGCATCATCAGTGCGGTCCTCTCGTCTTTCTGGTGCAGGCGGGGAGTGGGCCACGCTGATGCTAGCCTGCTGTCCAATTTTGTGTGATTCATATGAGTTGGCTCGCGGTAGCGTAAACGGCAGCGCGTGAGCAAAATTCACCGAATCGGCGCAGAGCCGGTTTGGATGTGAAGTACTTTTGCCGATGGCCGGCACGCATGCTGAATCAATCGTCGAAGGAGTAGCGGTGATTCGACTGTGGCGCTCAGAGAGCGCCCTTGTCAATCGTCTGGCAGGCCGGGTGGCCGTGCGTCTGGTGGCCCTGCTGGCCGCGGTGTACCTGGCCTTGGCCATGGGCGCCGGGCCGATCAGAGCCAGCTATCCACGAGTGATCGCCGGTCCGATGGCCTGGCTGCTCAGCGCCTCCAAGGACTTGGGCCCGGCGCACCAGGAGCGCATCTCGCTGGCGGCGTCGCTGCACCACTCCGCGCGCCCGGACGCGTTGATCGGCTGGACGCAGCACCATCACCTGGCTGTGCAATGGCAGCCAGGCGCCGAGTGGGCCTACATCGAGGGCACGCCGGCCGACCTCGGCTCAGCGTTCGAGGTGGCGATCCACGACTACCGCAGCCGAAGCGGCCAAGTCTTCTACGCCGCCGCGCAGCAACCGTCGATTCCGGCAGCGCTGACGGGCGAGGTCAACGAACTCGGGAGCATCCTGGGCTACCAGCTGATGCATCGCGCTCAACCGCCGAACATCCCGCTCGACGTTCCCCGCGGCGGGCTCAGGCCACCGGCCCTGCTGCGCACCTACAACGCCGAACCCCTGGCCCGTGACGGCTTCACCGGCAAGGGACAAACCGTCGTGTTCTTCGAGATCGACGGATTCAAGCAGACCGACCTCGACCATTGGGCGGACAAGTTGGGCTCGCCGCGCTTCACCCCGGTGCTCATCGGTGGTCAGCCGGGCAAGGTCCTTGGCGAAACCGAGATGGACCTCGAAGTCGTTCACGCGATCGCCCCCGACGCCAAATTGGTCGTCGTCAACGCGTTGGCCTTCGGTGGCTCGACCAGCTACGCGCAGGCGGGGCAGATGTACCAACTCGCCGACCGGCAGTTTCCCGGCGCGGTGTGGAGCACCTCGCTCGGCATCGGTTGCGACCGGATGGCCACCGCCGCCGACCTAGCACCGGTGGAATCTGCGGTTCAGATCGCGGAGGCGCACGGCACGTCGGCCTTCATGTCCAGCGGGGACTCCGCAGGCCTGGAATGCGCTGATTTCAACGGTGATTGGTCCACACCACCGGGGGAAAAAGATCAAGGCGTGAACGCCGTCGGATCAGTGCCGGCAATGACCGACGTCGGTGGAACGACCCTGAGCACCGATGCCAACGGTGCCTGGGTCTCCGAAGCCAGTTGGTTCGACTCGCCCATGTCGCAAGGCACCGGCGGGGGAGTCTCGCGGTTATTCTCCCGACCGCCGTGGCAGAGCAGCGTGTCCTCGGCGTGGGATTCCACCCACCGACTGACCCCCGATGTCGCGGCTGACGCCGACCCGTACAGCGGCGTCAGCATCCTCGTCGACGGGCAGTGGATGGCCGGAGGCGGCACGTCGCAGTCCGCGCCGATCTGGGCGGCGCTGACCGTGTTGGTCAACCAGTTCCTGTCCGCCAACGGTGGCCAGCCGGTAGGCAACATCAACCCGGTGCTCTACCAAGTCGCAGCCGGCGCAGCCAGACCGGCCTTCCACGATGTGGTGATGGGCGGCAACGCGGTGCATATCGCGGTGCCCGGCTACGACCTGGTCACCGGGTTGGGCACTCCCGATACCGACAACCTGGCGCACGACATTCTCGATATCCAAAAAGGGGCCCGGCAATGACGACGAGTAGTGCCGCCGTCCAACAGCATTCAGCAATAGTGCAGTGCCGGGCATGCCACAGCGACGTTCCCAGCGGGGCATTCTGCGGGTACTGCGGGGCACATCTCTACCAACTGCCCGGCAATGGACCCGACCGGCTCGCGCTCAGACGCGTACGTTGCCGAACCGAACGAGCAGTTGGTCCGACTGTCGTTGATCAGCACGCTGCTCCCGCACCTGCTGCCGCGTTCACGGACAGCGTTTCGGGTAGCGCTGGGCCTGGTGATGGTGGCGCTGATCGTCACGGCTCTGATGCGATGGCAGGCGGCGCTGATCGCGATCAGCGTGTTCGCGGTGCCGGTGCTCTTCGTCGCGTACGTCCGACAGACGTGGTGTTCGCCGTGATCTCGGGCTGCCGACCGTCGCGCTGACATCGCTGACCGGGTTGGCGCTCGGGGCGGGCTGGGCGCTTCTGACTGGTCCGCTGCTGGCCGACTCGTACCTCAACATGCTCGGCCCCGGCCACAGCGGCGTCCGACTGCTTGCACAGGGCCTGAGCATCCCAGTGCTCGGAGCGATTGTGATGGTCGCGCCTGTCATCCTTGCGCGTCTCTTCCGGCCTACCAGCCGGGAAGCGCTCGACGGGTATGTCATCGGTGCGCGGGCAGCGCTGTTCTTCACCGCAGCCGCGGTCGCAGTTCGTGCTGTCCCTCAGCTTTCCAATGGGCTTGTTGCGCACCATAAACCGGTCGCGGTATTGCTCATGCAGGCTGGCGTTCAAGGTCTCGCGATGCCCCTGACCGCCGCTGCTGCCGGAGGTCTGACCGGCGTGGCGCTCTGGTTCAACCGGCGCGGGCAATCCCAACGCGGCCCGCTGTGGCGTGCCGTCATCGGGGCATTGGCGGTTGTCGTCGTCCTCTACGGCGTGTTGGGCCTTGTCGACGTCGCGAGTGTGGCACCGGCAGTGCAGCTCGGCCTGCACCTGATCATCACCGCGATTGCTCTGGTGGTCTTGCGAATTGGCGTGCATCTAGCGCTGCTGCACGAGCAGCCGGACGCGGCTCGGGGAGAGGCCGCCCTGTGTTTCCATTGCCGCCACGCGGTTCCTGATATGCCGTTCTGCCCGAACTGTGGAGCGGCAGCGCGAGCATCCAGTCGCACTGCCCGCAACGCCAGACGCGCTGTTGCCGAGGCGTCTACCGTTGCGACGCCGGTCGGGCTGTTTCCCGGCTATGGCGTACCTCCCGGTTCGTACAGTGCGCCGCTGCCGCGCTCGACATCACCGGCTGGGCTGATCGCGGCCGTCGCCGCGGTGTTAGCGGTTGCGGTGGCAGCGGTTTCGGCCATCTCAGTGAAGGCGACTCCGGCCGCGGTGCACTATGCGTGCCCTCCTGACTGTGGAAGGCCACCGATCGGCCCGCCGGTCGGCGACGAACACGGACAGGCACCCGCGGCAGAGCCACCGGTCGCCACCCCACCGAACGAGCCACCCGTTGCGGTCAAGACGTATCCGCGATTCACCTCAAAGGATGGCGCGTTTTCCGTCGCGTATCTCCCGGCTGCCGATGTGACAAAGAGCGACGACGGCATCACGATGACCTTCGACCAGATGGACGGCGAGATCCGGCTGTTCGGAACGCCGGCGAACAACCGCACGCCACGCCAGATCGTCGAGCAGTACATTGACAAGAATTACCGAACAGCACAGACGGCTTACCAGATCCCGAACGCCATGGTCGGCTACGAACCGGGTTACGGCGAGGTGGACGATTTCTCGCTGGAGAACCCCAACGCGGCCTCCAAGCGCGGGCGGCTGCTCGTCATGACCGCGGTGAAGAATGGTTTGGCCCTCGTTGCGGTTGCCGAGGGCCCCATGATCAGGTTCACGCCTCGCACCTCTGGCCATCCGTCCGCCGTCAACATGATGATCGCTCAGCTGATGGGCAATTCGGTCAACAGCTTCACCTGGAACAAGCCGGCTGACCAGTGAGTCGTTGCCGCCGGCGATCCATCGTGTCGGCCGTGATGGTGGTGGCGTTCGGGGCGCTGCCGGGATGTGCACGCTCGGTTGACGGAACCGCGGTGAGCCCGCCCGGCGCCGCCGCCTTGCCGCCATCGTTAACGACGGCGAAAAAAGCACCCCCGCAAAACGCCAAGTATTACGACATCAGTCGGCTCAGCCAGCTGGAAGGCCAATTTCCGCCGGGTTTCGACCGCGTACAGAACACCGCCTTGGCGCCGTTGGGGCCCGATGCGGACACGTTCTTCGCCGTCGGTGTCGGTGACATCGTGAAGGTCGACCCTCCGCTGTGTCGATCGGTGCTCCAACCGGTGCGACCGCCCCAGGATGCGCAGTACACCATGATCGGTGGGCTCGGAAAGGGGGCGATCCTGGTCGGCGCCGTGAGTTCTCCTACGCCGCTCGGGAAGCCGGTCGTCCCCAAAGGTTGTGAGCACGTCGCGGTCACCCAGCGAGTCGCCGGCCGGGTGGTCGTCGCGACGGTCACCCGCCCGCCCGGGCCGCCCATCGATGGGGTCGTCACCACCGAATCCATCGCGGAGGCCGCTCAAGGGGTCACCAAGTCCTACGTCTTCGCGGCCTTCCTCAGCGATACCGTCGCCGTTACCGCCGAGGGTATTCTTCCCGGAAATCCCGACGCGGAAGATCTCCTGAGCGGCATGCTGGTCAAGGCCGTGAACGTCATCCGCGCGGCCTAGCGGAAATGACGGTGGATTGGCTGTGAAACCCGCGCACTTCACTCTGGCCGAGACCGGCGATTTCGAGCCGACCCAGTTCGCGGGGAGCCACTGGGGCGACGATCATCTCAACGGGCCGGCGGTGGTGGGCCTGGCGGCGCAGGCGCTCGAAAGCCACTGTGGATCAGATGATTTCATGCCCACCCGGCTGACAGTCGACTTGTTTCGCGCAGCACGCTGTGTTCCGACCGCGGTGAGCGTACGGGTAGTGCGTGACGGCCGGCGAGTGCGCAGCGCGGAGTGCGATGTCGCTCAGGAGGGCCGGTTGGTCGCGCGGGCCACCCTGCTGCAATACCGACGTTCGACGGCGCCACCGGGGCGACTGTGGACTGTGCCGATTTCAATTCCTTTTCCGCCGTCTCTGGAAGCCGGGGTACAAACGGCAGTGCACAGTGACGCCGCGGACTGGAGTCGCTCACCGGGTGATCACCAGAACGAATCCCGAAAGCGCTTCTACAACAGCGCCATCGACGTCGTGTCAGGGCAACCCAATTCGCAATTCCTTCGAGCGGTGATGGTCGCCGAGGCGACGAGCCTGGTGACGAACCTCGGCACGCACGGGGTCGGCTACATCAACGGCGATCTGACCGTCGGATTGGCACGCCTCCCAGTCGGGGAATGGATTGGTGTGCAGGCCGATTCGCATTGGGCGGCAGATGGAGTGGCGGTCGGGACGGCGACGCTCTTCGACAGATCTGGCGCTTTCGGATCCGGCATGACGACCGCGGTCGCCAATCCCGCAGCCCAAATCGACTTCGCCAATGATCCGTTCCCGCTGAAGATCCCATAGAAGCGGCGGCACTACGCGTAGGAGGTTGTAATGGCCGGTCAGCGAACGATTTTCAATCATGTCGGACTGTGTGTCGCCGACACCGCCCGGTCGCGCCGTTTCTACGAGGGCCTGCTGGATTTCACGTTCTGGTGGGAACTCGCGCCGCCGGACGAGGCCACCGGCCAACTGCTGCAGCTGAACGCGCCGATCGGCTTGCATGCGACGTACCTCGTGCGCGACGGGCTGGTGCTAGAACTGCTGGCCTACTCGCATCGCGTCCTGCGCGCCGGAGCGGATCGCGTGATGGATCACGTTGGACTCACCCACCTGTCGCTGTCGGTATCCGACCTCGGCGCGGCGCTGGAACGGGTGGAAGGATTCGGAGGCTCGGTAGTTGACGGAAGCGTCTCCGATCATTCGGCGATGATTCGCGACCCGGACGGGCAACTGCTGGAGCTGCTCTCGGATTCGTGGCTGGCCGTCTTGCCGCCGCGCCCGAACTAGCGGCCGGATGCAACGATCGACGCATGACGTCCGCATCTCGAACCGCCCACGGCGAGTCGGATCCACACATCGTGCTGGGGCTGGTCGGTGATCCCGGTAGAGATTCCCTGGCGATCCGACGGCCGCGTTGCGGGCCAGCGCCCAGACGGTGAGAAACAATAGGTCTGGCGATTGGACTCCAGGGACGTCCGTCCCGCTGCTCGGATACCAGGGGAAACCCTGTATCTCGCAGCCAGCGGGCGACTTAGTCTCGGGGCGAATGACGCAGAGGAAGAAGCGATGATCTATACGCGTCGGTCAGTTGTCTGGCCGGGTGTGAGCACCCCCGGCTGATGAGGCCGCTCAGCACTTTCGGGGCTAACAAAGTCGGCGCTACCGCGCGCACGCTCGTTCTGGTCGCATTGTTGTACGCCATCACCGCCGCCGCGCCGGTTATATCGCCCGCTGCGGTCCACGCCAACCCCGGCGCTCCGTCCCGCGTGTTGACCGTGATGCGGGGATGTATCGGCGAGCCCGCTGTCGCCGCGGCGTATTGGCGCGAGCAACACGCTTCCGACTGCGGCGAAATGGCGGTGGCCGATGTGGTTGGCCAGGTGACCGGACGCCAGCCGACCGAGCAGCAGATCATTGATTTAGCCGAAAATACCTCCAGCACAGCCGGTCCCGGGCCGATTTGGAAGCCGACGGGCTTCACAGATATCCGAGACCTTCCGATTCTGCTCTGGCACTACGGAATTAAAGCCGACAATGTGCAGACCGACATCAACGCCCTCAAACAAGAGCTGAGAGAAGGCCACAAGATCATCGCCATTCTCAATGCCGAAACAATCTGGAACCGGCCCGGGAAGCGAAACTCTGGAAATCACTTCGTGGTGGTGACCGGTATCGACACCAGATCCGGTGTTGTCCATCTCAACGACAGCGCCATCAACACCGGGCGCGACGAGAAGGTCTCCATCGCGACTTTCGAGCAGGCGTGGGCTCCGAACTTCCACTCAGCCATCGTCACCCAGTGATTTCAGGACATGTTCAACGCTACGGCCGCGCGGATCAGCGCCTTCAATGCCGTGTCGTTGATCTTGTCGCCTTCATGAATGTCGATGGCGCGGCGGGTGTTTCCGTCAAGGCTGGAGTTGAAGAGGCCGGCTGGATCCTTCAGTGAGGCGCCCTTGGCGAACGTCATCTTGACGACGCTCTTGTAAGTCTCACCGGTGCAGATCATTCCGGCGTGATACCACACCGGCACGCCCCGCCATTTCCAATCCTCGGTCACATCCGGGTCGGCCTCTTTGATGAGCTTTCTGATGTGAGCAAGCGTCTCGCCTCGCCAGTCACCGAGCTCTGCGATGCGGGCGTCGATCAACTCGCGGGCGAGGTAATGCCGCCGGCGCTTCTTTGCCGCTGCCATGGTGTCGAGTATCCCTGATGGAGCGGCCGACCCGGCTCAAACTACAAGACGACGAACCACACGGCGACGTAGTGACTGACCGCGGCGGCTGCGGTGAAGGCGTGAAAAAACTCGTGATAGCCGAAGGTGCGCGGCCACGGGTTCGGCCAGCGGATGGCGAAGAAGATAACGCCGATGTTGTAGAGGACGCCGCCCGCGACGAGCAGGCCGACGACGATCGGACCTCCACCGTCGAGCAGGGTGCCGGCGAACCAGAGCGCCACATAGCCGAGCAAGAGGTACAGCGGTAAGCCAACCCATCGTGGGGAGGACGGCCACCACATCTTCAGTGCCACGCCGGCTGCTGCGCCCGTCCACACGATGGCCAGCACTTCGGCTCCGGTGCGCGGCGGCATCGCCAACAGGGCGAACGGGGTGTAACTACCGGCGATGAAGATGAAGATCGCCGAGTGGTCCAGCCGCTTCATCCACTTCAAGGCCACCGGGTTATGCCAGTGCTTGCGGTGATAGATGGCGCTGATGCTGAACATCGCGACGATGGTGACGGTGTAGATCAGGGTCGCAAGGACGGCTTTCTGCGACGACGTGATGCCCGCAACCGACACCAGCGCCAATCCGCCCACGGTGGCGATGGCCGCGCAGCAGAGGTGGATCCAGCCGCGTGCGCGTGGCCTCCCAATGAGCTCGGCGACGGTGTCGGCGAGACCTTGGGGCAGGTCGTCGACGGCCGGGACCACCAGATCGCCCGCTTGAGGAGCTGTCATCGGGTCTGCGCGGCGTGGTGTCATGGTGTACGCGTCGCTAGCACGCCTGTTCGAGTGAGACGAGAACGGCGAGCCATCGCGGATCGCGACAACGCAGGTGTGAAGCTCATTCGAGCGACGGCCCACCCCCGACCCTCCTCGACCGACGATCCCCAGGCCGGCAAGCCGCCTTCCATTTGAGCCACCACGACACGATACCTAGGTCTGTGCTCTGCAAACTCTCGCTGCAGGCCACGACCGCGCGGCAGTCCCATAACCATTCGACATGCGGAGTGTCAGCGCTGGCGGTTGTCGGGGGCTATCGTCTAGGCGATGCCTGTCCCCGCACCCGCACCTGCGGCTCATGTGGAGGGCGTCGAACGGTTTTTGGCGAGTTACCGTTCGATTCCCTCGACGGCGGCTGTCCGACTGGCCAAGCCCACCTCCAATTTGTTCCGCGACCGCGCGAAACTCAGCACTCCTGGACTAGATGTTTCGGGGCTGACGAAGCGTCATTTCGGTTGACCCGGATGCACGCACCGCCGACGTGGCCGGCATGTGCACTTACGAAGATCTGGTGGCATCGACCCTCCCGTATGGCCTGTCGCCGCTGGTGGTCCCGCAACTCAAGACCATCACGCTGGGCGGGGCAGTCGCCGGGTTGGGCATCGAGTCGGCGTCATTCCGCAACGGCCTGCCTCATGAGTCGGTGCTGGAGCTGGACATCCTCACCGGCACAGGGGAATTGCTGACCGTTTCACCCCAGCAGCACCCCGACCTCTTCCGCGCATATCCGAATTCGTATGGCACACTGGGATATTCGACACGGCTGCGCATCGAGTTAGAACCTGTCAAACCGTTCGTCGCACTGCGGCACGTGCGATTCCACTCGCTGAGCCATCTGATGGCGGCGATGGAGCGCATCATCGACACCGGTGAGTTCGATGGTGTCGCTGTCGACTATCTCGACGGCGTGGTGTTCAACGCCACCGAGAGCTACCTCTCTCTCGGTGTACGCACCGCGGTCCCCGGCCCGGCCAGTGACTACACCGGACAACGCATCTACTACCGGTCCATCCAGCACGACACCGGCACCACAGAAGACCGGTTGACGATCCACGACTACTTCTGGCGATGGGACACTGACTGGTTCTGGTGCTCCGGTGCTTTCGGCGCACAGAACCCCCGTCTGCGACGTTGGTGGCCGCGACGCTACCGCCGCAGCAGTGTGTACTGGAAGCTGGTGGCGCTCGACCGGCGGTTCGGTATCGCCGACCGCATCGAAAAGCGCAATGGCCGTCCGCCTCGCGAACGGGTGGTCCAAGATGTCGAGCTCCCACTCGAACGCACGACGGAGTTCCTGGAATGGTTCCTCGAGGCGGTACCGATCGCTCCGATCTGGCTGTGCCCGTTGCGGTTACGTGATAACGACGGCTGGTCGCTGTATCCGATCCGGCCGGGACACAGCTACGTCAATGTCGGCTTTTGGTCGTCGGTTCCGGTGGGCGCGACCGATGGCGCGACGAATCGATTGATCGAGGAGAAGGTCGGTTCGCTGGACGGGCACAAATCGCTGTACTCCGACTCCTACTACAGCAGAGAAGAGTTCGACGAGCTCTACGGCGGCGAGACCTACAAGACCGCGAAGAAGATCTACGATCCCGACTCCCGCTTCCTCGACCTTTACGCAAAGGCAGTGCAACGACGATGACGACCACCAAGGAGCCGGCATCGACCGCGACAGGCAAATTGAGCCTCGCTGAGATCCTGGCGGTATTCTTCGGCGGCACCGGAGTCTTTACGGTTCACTGCCTACGACGGCAGCAGTGCCGGAGTCGACGACGCGGCGCTGGGGATGGACCTGCTGACTCCCCGTGGGATGACCTATCTGGCCACCGCCCCGGGTGAGCTGGGGCTGGCCCGGGCATACGTCGCCGGTGACATCGAGGCGCGTGGTGTGCACCCCGGCGATCCCTACGAGTTGCTCGCGTTGCTGACCGACAAGTTGGATTTCACCAAGCCCTCACCGCGGCTGCTGGCCAGCGATCATCCGCTCGATCGGCATCCAGCGTCTGCTGCCGGCAGCGCCACCACCGCAGGAGGTGCTACCTCGCTGGCGCCGAATCGCCGAGGGCATGCGGCACAGCAAGACTCGTAATGCCGGGGCGATCCAATACCACTACGACGTCTCCAACTCCTTTTACGAGTGGGTCTTGGGGCCGTCGATGACCTACACGTGTGCGGTGTATTCAGAGTCCGACGCAACGCTGGAGGCGGCCCAAGACAACAAGTACCGGCTGATCTTCGAGAAGCTGAGGCTGCAGCCGGGGGACCGGCTACTCGATGTCGGCTGCGGCTGGGGTGGCATGGTGCGCTACGCGGCCCGGCGCGGCGTCCACGCGATCGGCGCGACATTGTCCGCAGAGCAGGCTGCCTGGGCTCAAACAGCGGTCGAGGCAGAAGGGCTCGGCGAATTCGCCGAGGTGCGCCACTGCGACTATCGCGACGTCGGCGAAACCGGTTTCGACGCAGTCTCTTCGATCGGATTGACCGAGCACATCGGCGTCAAGAACTATCCGGCGTATTTCGCGTTCCTCAAGTCCAAGTTGCGCACCGACGGGTTGTTGCTGAACCACTGCATTACCCGCAACAACAACAAATCGAACTTCCGCGCGAGCAGCTTCACCGACCGCTACGTCTTTCCGGACGGTGAGCTGACCGGTTCAGGCCGCATCCTGTCCCAAATCCAAGACGTGGGCTTCGAGGTGATCCACGCCGAGAATTTTCGTCGCCACTACGCCATGACGCTGCGCGACTGGTCCCACAACCTCGTCGAGCATTGGGATGAGGCGGTCGCCGAGGTGGGGATTGCCACGGCGAAGGTGTGGGGCTTGTACATGGCTGCGTCCCGGGTGGCGTTCGAGCAGAACAATATTCAGCTGCACCACGTGCTGGCGTTAAATCTTGCTCCGCACGGCACCGACAGCTTGCCGTTGCGCCCGTGGTGGCAGGCCTAGCCCCGACTGTGCCCCTACCTGTTGAACTTGGTTGCTTCGGCGAGAGCGTTCGTCGCGCGTTCGCCCGCCTCATGCCGGCTCAGCGCATGGATGGACACATCGTGGCCTTCCGCAGCCTGCCGTAGTGCGCCCACCGTCGCCTGCTCCCTGGACATGTGACCAAACGGCTCGAACGAGTACCAGCGCAGCGCGTTTTCGTGTGTCATCTTGTCGATGTCGCTGTCCGACGCATTGTTGTGGGACATCACATCCCAGAGCTGCTCGGGCGCCCGGGGCCACATCGAATCGCTGTGTGGATAGTCCGCTTCCCACGCGATGTTGTCGATACCGATCTCGTGCCGTAATTCGACCCCCACCTGGTCGCTGATGAAACACGTCAAGAAGTGCTCGCGGAACACTTCGCTGGGCAGCTTGCCGCCGAAGTCTTGATGCGTCCACACGGAATGCATCTCGAAGGTGCGATCGGCCCGTTCCAGAAAATAGGGGATCCAGCCCGTGCCACCCTCGCTCAAGGCGATCTTGAGATCCGGGTACTTCTTGATCGGAGCCGACCACAACAGATCAGCCGCGGCCTGCACGATGTTCATCGGCTGCAAGGTAATCATCACGTCCATCGGGGCGTCCGGTGCGGTGATCGCCAGTCGACCCGAAGAACCGATGTGCACGTTCATCACTGTGTCGGTGTCGACCAGCGCGTCTCCACATCGGGGCCCAGTACTCATCGTGAAAGCTGGGGTAGCCCATAGCGGCCGGGTTCTCGGTGAAGGTCAGCGCATGTACGCCACGATTGGCGTTGCGCCGAATCTCGGCCGCACACGCTTCGGCGTCCCAGATCGCCGGCAAACACATCGGGATGAACCTTGCCGGGTAAGCGCCGCACCACTCTTCGACGTGCCAGTCGTTGTAGGCGCGCAACAACGCGAGGCTGAACTCCGGATCCTCGGTAGCGAACAACCGCCCGGCGAACCCCGGAAAAGTCGGAAAACAGATGGACGCGAAGATCCCGCCCGCGTTCATGTCTTTTATCCGGTCGTCGACCCGCCAGCATCCCGGCCGGATCTCATCGAGGCCCTGCGGTTCCAGCCCGTACTCTTCCTTAGGTCGGCCCGCCACCGCATTGAGCGCCACATTGGGGATCACTACGTCGCGGAATTGCCAGGTATCGCTGCCGTCCGGGTTGTGCACCAACCGTGGCGCATCGTCGGCGTATTTCTTCGGCAGGTGGTTTTTGAACATGTCCGGCGGTTCGACGATGTGATCGTCGACGCTGATCAGGATCATGTCGTCTTTGTTCATAATCCGCTGCTTCCCGATGCGATTTATCGGTCAGTAATACTGTTGGACCGACCGTACAGCACCTTGCCGTGGTGTCCTCGGCGTCCGATGGACCCATGGGATATCGGGCCGTGCAAACCCGAGAAAGGTCCCAATCCAATCCAAGCGCCGCCGTTGCGGTCCGCGTCAACACCCCTGTGGGAGAGCGGTTTCCGTCACTGTGACGTATTGCTATCGGTCACCGGCGGCACTGATGGGGAAGGCCCGCTGGCCGCTCGTGACAGCGGTGGTCACCGAACACAGTCTGGAGGTACCGATGGACGTGAACGAATCGATCTCGACAACGAATGGAGCCGCCGCGGCCGACCCGTTGCGCGCGTCATTGCGTGCAATCTGGGCGTCGGCCGCGCCGTCGTGGGGAAAAAACGCCGGTTACCTAGACGAGCGGGCGGTCGTCGTGACGCAGGCGATGATCGATGCCGTCGACCTGCACCGAGGGGAGCGCGTACTCGAGCTCGCCTGCGGGCCCGGGGGCGTCGGCATCGCAGCGGCCGATGTCGTCGGAACGGATGGGTCGGTGGTGCTTTCCGACTTCGCGCCAGAAATGACGGCGATCGCGGCCGAACGAGCGATGGCCGCCGGCCTAACGAATGTCACGACCCGCGAAGTGGACCTTGAGCGAATTGACTTCCCAGACGCCGGCTTTGACGTCGTCCTGTGCCGCGAAGGCCTGATGCTCGTTGTGGACCCGACGACCGCGGTGCGGGAGACGCACCGAGTCCTGCGGCCGACCGGCAGGGCGGTCTTCACCGTCTGGGGACCTCGTGAGCGGAATCCATGGCTGGGCGTGTTGCTCGACGCGGTCAGTGCCGAATTGGGGGTGCCGGTCCCACCGCCCGGCGTCCCTGGGCCGTTCTCGCTCGAAGCCCCGGGCGCACTCGCTGAACTGTTGGCGGCCGCCGCTTTCACAGACATCGGCGTCCGCGAGATTCCGACGCCCATGCACGTCTCGTCCATCGACCAGTGGTGGTCGCTGGTCCCTTCCCTCGCCGGGCCGGTGGCGACGCTGCTTGCGTCACTTCCACCTCAACGGAACGCCGCCATCCGTGCTCACGCGGAAAATGCGCTCGCCGACTTCGTCACCCCCAACGGCTACGAAATCCCCGGGGTCAACACCCTCTGCATCGGCCACAGCGGCTGATCGACTTTCACCGCCGTGCTTTCAGCCCGGAGCTGACGTGCAGAGGCTTCCGCGGGCAAGGCGCACTGCGACGCCGGCCTGATCCGGATTCACGCCGGCTTGGGCGGCCACGGTACCGATCGCACCCTGCACGCCTTGCCCGGTGTAGAGCGCGCGGCAAGCTTGCATACCTGCTTGCAGCACAGCGTCATCGTCGCCGGGAAAACCGGCACCGCGCGCCTGGTTGATGTATCTCTGTTGTTCCGGAGTGACCGGAGTCGGCCAGGCCGATGCGGTGCCGGCGGCGGCAGCCATTAGCGCGCCGGTCCCGAGTGTGGCTGCCGCTACTCGAATGACGTTGTTGATCAGCGTGGCCATTTACCGTCCTCGTTTCTGTGTCATGGCGGCGTGCCCGACACAACTCACACTAACCGGAACATCGGATCGGTCGGCTCGGAAATTGTGGATGCGGAGGCTGGTGGATCACACTGCGCCGCAGGGTAATTCGTCACAGTGACGTATTGACAGTCGCGCGGCGGGGCCGCCCTTGGGGCACCGGTGATGAATTCGCCGAACGCGGATCTTGGAGCCGAGCCGGCTGGTGCCCAGGTTCGAGCCGGCTGGTGCCCAGGTTCGCGCTGCGCATTCGTCACTCTCAATTGGTCGTGAGGAATCGGGCGGAACGGACAATGCCGCTGGTCGGGGCGGTTTAACGGAATCCCCAGGTCGAGCTTTTGCCGATAAGCGACATTATGTCAACTAATGTCTGTATCCATCGGATGGAAGAACCTTCTGCTGCCCCACCGGTCTCGGTGCCGTGACCGCTCTAAATTTCTCGCGCAGCAATGAGTTTCGGTGCTGCATCACGATCGTTCTCGACGAGGCTCGGGCTACAGCCCGGATGGTACGGCGTTGCCGTTTACCGTCACCTCGACCTGCCCGGTCTTCTGGTTGTACTCGATCCGGCCGTGCTCGAAGGTCGCCACGACCAGATCGCCGACGGTGTGCTCGTCGCTGACCGGGAAGCCCAGCGGACCTGCCGAACCGTTGTTGCCTGTGATCGCGGGCGCGCCGTCCGGCCCGCGTTGGACATTCCACGCCTCCCGGATCTTGCCGAGGGTGATGTAAGCGGGCGTGCCGGAATCGCCGTTCTTGGCGGTGATCACGCCGCCCTGGAACTGCTGGAAAACCACGCCGCTATCCCGTGCTCCCGCGTTGTGGTCACCCGTCAGTGGCTTGCCGAGAGCCTTCCTCTGATTCTCGGTTGCCGCCGAGTATTTGGCAGCGATCGGACCGGTCAAAGTCACCTCGACGTTGTCCTCCCCGACGAGCTTCACCTCCGTGGGCTGCGCTGGGATTCTTGACGTCGTCGTGGCATTAACCCCGGCCTGAGGCGGTGCCGACGTGTCGACACTCTTGCCATTGCTGCAGCCCACAGTGATCAGTGCGACGGCGGCCAGGCCGACGACTGCTGTGCGGCGGTCTGCGATCGTTGTCATGGATTTCCTCCCGCGTCTCTCTATGGTTCTGGCCAAGCGCCGGCTGACCTGCTCGTCCGGTCGGGACGGTAACCGACCACTTGGGCGGGCGCAGGCGGCTGCGGGCTTCGAGCCTCCCGACAAACTTACGGGGGTGTCATAGACGGCGTCCCCGCGAGTGTCTCACCGTAAGCGAAGCCAATTTGCTCGCGGCGTTATCAGCCGAGGTGATAGGAGTCGCTAGACAATCGAAAGTAATGCCCGGTGCCGGTGTCAGTGCACGTCACCCCGTCGGGCTCGCTGTCGCAGGTCATCACGCCAACCGTGTGCGTTTGGCCGTAGCCCAGCGTCGGCATAGGGGGCACAGCAAGCACACCGCCGACGCACTCAAAGGCAGGCAAATCCCCCTGCTTGAGCCCGATTTGACTGCCCCAACCGCCCAAATGGCATTGATCCGGCGGTGGTTTCGTATAGGTGGAATGGTGGACTTGGCACCCCGCGTTCGCGGCGCCGGCGTCAGGGACCCACATCACGCAGACGACGTTTTCCGATGGCGACTGAAATTCGTACTGCGTGTCGGCGTGTGCGATGGCCGCCAGCGGCAGAGCTGTGCCGACGGTCGAGATCCAGAGCGCGGCAATTATTGGGATCTTCATGGTCGGTTTCCTTGCCGGAGGGTGTTCGGAGTTTAGGGGTCTCGGCTCAACCTTGACACAGGTGGCGACGCTGTAGCAGTGGATTTACTTCAAACCGACAGCGCGATCACGGACACATGAACGCAATCGGAGGACACCGTGGGTGCCACGGAGGTTCCACCACCCCCGGCGGTCCCCAGAAATCGAAAGCGGCGGTAGGGCCGTCCAAGTCGATGTGATGATTGCTGTGGCAGTCAGCAGGCTCCCAGTTGGTGCCCCAGTTTTCGTGCCAAGCCTCGCCGGGGCACCAGTGATATGGCACCTCGGCCTGGGCGGCTGCGGCCAGGGTCAAGCCGACGACTGCGACGCCGCCCGACAGCGCCGCCCCAACAACGATCCGCTTGATTTTCTGAATGCTGTTCATTAGTGCCCTCGTAATTTGGTCATGCGGGCCTCGACGGCAGGGTGGTCATCGCTCGTTCTCATGTGGACAGACTCGTGGCGATACGGCGACGCGTGTGGAGTAATCCACTACCCCAATTGCCCGATTCTTGCCAAGGCGGAGTCACACACGTCGTCGGCGATCACGCGACGCGGTGCTTACCGCGATGGATTGAATTCGCGGATTAGTGCGCTCAGTTCTCTTCGGCTGTTCGCGCCAGATTTCACCGACGCCCGATACAGATGCCCCTCGACCGATCTGATCGATAGCCGCAGCATGTCCGCGATCTCCCGGTTGGACAAGCCCTGCGCGGCAAGGGAGATGATCTCGCGCGCCCGTGCCGTCAATGGAAGTGGCTGAGCGGCTTCACGAAGCGCGATGCTGACGGCACCGCCGCATTCGGCGGCGAGACGTTGCGCGCGGCCGGCTGCGGTCAATGCTGACCCGCGCCGGTCTTGGCGACGGAACGCAATGGCTGCGTGTGCCGAGGTGTCTGCTGCGGCGAAGAGATCTCCCATCGCCTCAAACTGCGTGGACGCCGCCGTCAGTCCAGTACCGTCGTTCGCCGCAAGCGCGATGGCGAAGGCTGCTGCGGCGGCGACGCGGGGGCCTTGCACCAGTTCCGTCAACTCGGTCAGCCTTGTGGTCGTGGTCTTGTCCCCGAAATGTGTTGCCGTCTGCAAGCTCAATACCTCGCGCGCCAGTTGGCCATGGCTTCGCGCGTAATCGGATGCACTGCCGGCCTTGTCGGTCGCGCTGGTGATCGCGCCTCGGGCTGCTGCTTCCCAGGCGGCGGCGATTAGTCGGTCGGCCTCGAGGTAGGCAAATGACGGGTGCCGCAGCCGCTCCATGTCGATGAGCGCCTCGGCGGCGGCAGCGATATTCCCCAGCTTCGAAAGAGTCTCGACGGAGACGATCGTGGCACGGTATTGGATAGGCGGGGATTGCTCCCCCGCCCCGAAAACTGCTATAGCGCTTGTCAATCTGCGCTGGGCCAGATCAAGTCGACCAGAGCCCAGGGCCGCCATTCCCAAGATCGCCTCGGAGATCGCATGAGTGAAGCCCGAACTGTCGGCGCAGTGCTGGTTGAAGTCGTCCGCAACCCGGACCGCATCGACCAGTTCACCGGCCAGCAGGACTGCCGCGACGTGAATCTCGGTTAACCACACTTCGATGTAGGCAAATTCTCGCGACCGAGAAGCCCGTTCGTGACTCTGGGCTGCAAGCGATTTCGCGTCATCGATACGGCCGACGTCTCCGAGGGTTAGGACCAGCCCAAAAGTCGCCGCCGCCAACGCCGGCACATCGGGAAGCCGAAGCAGGTCCAGCCGCTGCGCCATCGCGATGGCTTCAGAAGGCCGAGCCGCAAAGGCGAGTTGAACTGCGCGAAACGCCTGAAGTGCCGGGCGCACAGCAGAATTCGATTTGCTGAGCGCGGTCTCGATCAGATCCCACGATTGCTCCGGTTGTCCCAGTGGCCACAGGTAATTCGCCGAACGCACGATGATGACGGCGGAGAGCTGGTCATCGTCGAGCTCGTCGACGTCCAGCGCGGCCAGTAGTTGCTCGACTTCTTGCGCCCGGTCCAAGTACAGGAAGGTCTGCGCGAGCAGGATTACCGGCTCTGGTCCCCCACCCGCCCGGGTGCTCGCATCGGCCATCCGCTCGATGAGGCTCAGGTCCAGCCTCATCGCGGCGGCTTGGGCGGTCCGCAAGAACAGTTGCGGGTCAGGCGGAAGGTCGGATTCCAGCCAGAGAAGGCCCAGCCGGACGACACCATCGACGTCGTCCTGTTTGACGTCGGTTGCATAGGCTTGCGCCACCATTCCGCGCAGCCTCCGCAATCGCGAGTGACCTGCTTGTCTGCGGCGGGTTTCGCCGTACAGCGGATGCCCGATGTGGACCACACCGCTACCGGTGATGTCGATCAAGCCGCGCCGTTCGGCCTCTTCGATCACCGAGGAATCGACCAGTCTGTCCAGCATGCTGGTTTCGATCGGTTCTGCGAGCGCGACCAGGTCTACGACCTCGAGGACCCTTTCCGGAACCGATCCGACCTGCGCCTCAATCAGCCCGAGCAAGCTCGGCGACACCCGCGGCGTACCCGTCCACACCCAGCATCCGTCGCGTTTCGCCAGCCGGCCCGCGGTGCGCTCTTGATCGACCAAGTGCCGCATATAGAGCACATTTCCAGCCGTGAACCCCCACATCCGTCGTGCAAAGTCAGGGTCCACGGGTCCGTCCAGCGCTCGGCACAGCAGCTCGTCGGAATCATCACAGGACAGCGGCTGCAGCTCCAGCAGCTCGACATGCCGGTCTTTCCACAACGCAGTCACCGCATCGGGAACCGGTTCACCACTGCGGATGCTGACGATCACCGACGCGCTGCGCCGCAGCACTAGTTGGTGCAATACGAACGCCGACAGATCATCAAGTAGATGCGCATCGTCGACGGCCACCACGCTATGGCGGCCGGTAGGCGCCGCGGTCACTGCCTCGATGACGCCGCTCGCCAATTGAAGCGGGCTTTCCTGCAGACCAGCAGTCCACTGCGAGAACGCGCCGAGGGGAATGCCGCGGGCGCTTTCGGTGCCCACTGCCCACCGCACGACTGCTCCGGCGGCATCCGCGGCCGTCGCCGCCTCCCTAGCCAGCCGACTCTTACCCACCCCAGCCGGCCCCAGGATCGCCACCCCCGCCGATCGGCCGCGCTCGCCAAAGCATTCGTGGATCAGACGGAGTTCTTCCACACGACCGGTCAGCGGCCACGTCCCGACATCCCCGATACCGCTCACACGGACCTCCTCGCCAGCCGGCCAGTCGCGGAAAGACCAATGGCGGGACATCTATCGCTGACGGTCAGAGAAGGGTATCGCCGGAGGAAAGCAGTGGTCAACGATTTCGGCGCGGGTCGGATTTCACGCCGGGGGCGGCGTCGCTCGCAATTGGGGTAGTCCACTACCTCCCCTGGGTGTTCCCCATCGCTGCATGCTGACCCGATGGATGACGGCATCACCGAGCGCGAAGCGCGACTTCGACGGTTGCCCAACCCGTATTCATTGGCGCTTCGGCTCCGCGACGCCGGGGTCGACGACGACCTGATTTGCAGCTACCTGACCCTGGAACCCGAGGCGTTGCCGACGTTCTTGCGCCTCGCCGAGGCCAAGCTGATCGCAGTGCGCCGCAGCGGTCACACCCCGTCGACGGCTGTTGATTGACATGCCCGTGCATGCCCTCCTGGTCGGCTGCGTTCTCGGGCTTGGTGCCGCTGTCGGCGTGGTTCACATCCTTGCGGGACTGTGGAATTCCTGTGGCATCGGAATCAATGCTGGCGCAAACTCTCTGACACTGCTGTTCCTCTACGCACCGGCAGTAACCCTCAGCGCTGGACCCGCCTCTGCGTTGGTGTTCGGCATCGTCGCAAAACCCACATCGCGACGGTCGCGAACGATCGGGTACGGCGCCGCGGTTGTGGTCACGCTCGTGCTCGCGGGCGTAGCGCTGTTCATCGGTAGCGATTTCGGCGCCGACTACCCATGCCCCGAACTGCAGGCCAGCGCATCGGCTGTGCCTTGATGTCGGGATCGGCGGCAGCGTGTGCGGCATGTATCTGGCGCACGGACCCTATTTGTGACCGCAAAACAACACCGAAGGAATCCTCACCATGTTGACTGTTCGATCCACGAAAACCATTGTCCGCGTGGCATTTACCGTCGGCCAACTCTGTTTGGTCGGCGTACTCGCTGTCGGCGCGGCGTACGCCGACACTCCCGACGATGAGTTTCTGGGCGTCTTGAGCCAACAGGGCATCGCCTTCGGCGCGCCGCAGAGTGCCATCGGCATCGGCCACCACGTCTGCGATGCCCTGGGCGGAGGCATGGAGCCTAGCGCTATCAGCGACAACATCGCTGCCGCGAACTCGCGAATTGACCGGCAGACCGCCTTGGTCATCACGGTAGACGCCGCGAGGTCCTACTGCCCGCAATTCGTCCACCAAATGCCCAATGGCGCGACAGTGGTCGGCCCGAACCACTAACCGCTGCAATAGTATTGCCTATTGAGCAGACAATTCGACGGTGGCGAGTAAGAACCGGTCAGTACGCCTCGTAGACCCCCTGTGGCTGAACCACCGGGTGCGATGGTGCGATTCCAATTCGCGGGGGTGAGAACATAGTGCGTGCCCGATTGCGCAAGCGTGCTATTCCACGTGTGCGAGATGGATTCTCCGACCGGCAAGTCGAATTCAAGCTTCCAATCATTCAGCGCCACCGTGCTGGAGTTGGTGATGGTGAAGTGGGCGATGAAACCGGTCTGCCACGTGTGTTCCACCGATAACGTCGCCGTGGCTGCAGCCGCATGAGCTACGGGGGTGATGGCGAGTCCCAGTATGGTGACCGTCAATGCTGACACGGTTCCGTGAACTGCTGTGCGCCAGCGCTTCACGTACCTGCCCAGTCCGGCCATAGCAGCCAACACTAAAGCCAAAGAGGCGATATCAGCCCGCGCATCGCCGGTAGCTGCAGTACCTTTGCGCAACTGAAACCGTCATGAAATTTTTGCCTTGCTCCACGCTGAACCGCGTATCGTCCCCGCCGAACGCGAACGAGCCGACGGGAAAAGTCGGAACGCCAGCCTCACAAAGTCGTTCAGCCGCCAGCTCAGGTTGTCTTGGGTCGTGGCCGGTAGAAAATTCCAAGCAGGAGTCCGGCTGTTCCGACGATCACCAAAGGAATAGCCCAATGGCGGCGCGACGAGATCGCCGAGTCGCATTGCGCCGCGTAGTCGGGATGGCTGACTGCTTGTTCGGGGACATCAACGTTGATCTGGCCGGGGTTCGTCGCTGAGGGAGCCGGCTTTTCGGCAACGATGGCATTGCCGCAACCAACGGTCGAAGGGCCGCCGCTCCAGACCGACACCGGCAAAAAGAGTCCGACGACGCCGGCGATCAACACGGCCGCGCCTACCAACAGATTTCGCAATCGACTTTTCACGTCGCCCTCCATGAGTGGTACGTGTGGCCATCCCCACGCGTGGATTGCCGCAATGCTTCGGCCGTAGTTTCCCGACGATTCTAAGCCTCGAACGACTCTAGATACTGCCGAATTTCGCGCCAGCCTGATTCGGCTGGGGATGCGTGGGCCGCTCCCCTGCCGGTGGACTCGGGATGATTGCGACTACGCACGAATCGAATATCTGGAGTCAACAGTGAGAGGGGCCGAGTTACTCTGTTGCCCTGCGGTTTTCGGATCGCCTCGACCGGGAGTGCCCAAGAACCATGGTGGGGTGCTATCGCCGAACTCGTTCAGCTGTCGACGATTTCCAATATCCCCGTTGGGGCGATCAGGGCTTCGAGGGTTCGCGCCGCGGCACTGTCGATGTGTACGTGTGGCGCGGGCGGAAGTTCGCTTTCGAAGTAGGTACCAGGCCCGTACAGGAAGCCGTAACGCAGCACCACACCGTTGGCTGCGAGGACTGCATCTTCGAGTACGGAGACCGCGTCGGCTTCCCTGCCGGGGCGCATCGTCCACGCGACACTTTGGGCCACGATTTTCACGTCAGCCAGGCCGTTCATCGCCTCGAGCAGGTTCCTGGTGCCCTCGACCCGGATACGTGCGTTGAGCAACGAATCGCTGGGAAGGTCCTTCAGATCGTCGGGAAGATCGGTCAACTCATGCAGAACCAGGTCGGGCGCGAACGCGCGCACAGCGCTCGTGAGGCCCGGTCGGTCAAAGACGTCGCAGACGATAGCCTGCGCCCCCGCCGACACCAGCAGGCCGGCTTTGTCGGCCGATCTGGTCATGGCCCCGACGCTGTGACCGGCGTCAATGAGTAATGGTAGAACGTGTCGACCGATGACCCCGGAGGCGCCGGCGAAGAAGATGCGCATCAGCGGGTTCCTCTGGTCAGCAGTTGCTGAGCGTGATTAGAGAGTCGACGGCGAGTCAGGCCCGTGCCAGCCTGGCGTACGCATGTGTCTGGCGCTCTCGGGATCCCACGTCAGATACTCGGACATGTCCTCGTGGCGACCCATCATGGTCGTCGACGCTTCGAGGACCACGTCGCCGTGCTGGTCGGTGCAGACGCTTCGGGTCGTGACGATGTCGGCGCCGAACCGTTCGTCGACGGACTCGACATACATCGTTCCGCGCAGCACATCGCCGGCAACGATCGGTCGATGATAGCGAAAGCGTTGCTCGACCTGAATCATCTGAATCTGGTCCATGCCCAGGTCGACGTTACCTAAAAAGTGCCGTTGGATCAGGGCGGCGAAAACTGCCGGGAACGTGGGTGAGGCAACGACCGCCGAGTAGCCCATCTCCGCAGCAGCCTTGTCATCAAGGGTGGCAGGATCGGTCGCTTTGACCGCCTGGGCGAAGACGCGCACATCCTCCCGGCCGACAACGAATGGATCGGGATAAGGCCACACCATGCCTCGAATATCGGTTTTTAGGGCCATTGCTACGACCCTACGGCGCTGAGCGCGGGATCGGAACTATCGGGGCCAGCGCGCCGATCTCACACTTAGTTCGGCTCTGTTACCCGGGCTTGCCACCTGCAGCGGCGTTGCTCGTCGGTCTGCTCCCACCACGGTGGCGAGCCGCGCTCCCCCAAAGCAACTTTCGCGGCCTGCACACCCGCTCGGGCGTCCGATTCCTGCGGTGTTCCCTTGGTATTGAGCACTTCTCGGCGCCATGCCATCAATGCATGGACGAGTTCGTTTCGACGCTCCTCGGGAATTGCGGGGTCGGTGGCACGCCACCTGCGACCATTGATGACGATGTAGTGACCGTCGTCGGTAGTCGCCCGTTCGCGCACGGCTCAGTCGCCCCCGCGCCCGGTACTTTGCTGAAGTTCCTCGATGAGCTCGGAGGCTTGAGCTTTGTTCAGGCCATTGGGAATCTCCCGGCCTGCCTCCTGCCCCAGTGTGTGCAGATAGCTCCGCTGCGGTCCCGTCATGGGCTCATCGCCGGTGACCCAATCTGCCGGGTCCTTCTCCGCCGTTTCGTTCGGCGCCTGCTCCGCGTTCTCGCTCATGTGCGATCACCTCCGGTGACGGAATAGCCGTCGCACACACGTTCGAAACATGCCACTGCCGCGAAGGGGGATGTGGTCCAAATTGGCCGTGTCGCCCAGAACAAGCGCATGGCGGGCCTTGTGGTGCTCCATCCAATACAGCGAGATGCTCAGGACGGTGAGCGTAATGACAAGCAGCGCCAGCGAACTCAGCCTCGCCACGCTAGGCAGGCGCGCCGCACTGCCCGCTCCGGTTCTGGCGTCCGGGACGATCGTGGGCACGCGGACGTCCTGCAGGTGACGCAAACGCGAGAGGATGTGCTGATGAGCCAGCCCGTCTCTGATCGGCGTGCGTCCTCCCCCGCGCGCACCATCGCTCGCATTGTTCTCGGTGCTTTCCTGGCTTACACCGGGTTCAGCCATCTCACGTTCGCCCGGAACGCCTTCCACGCTCAAGTACCGCCCTGGCTTCCGCTGAACGCTGACTTCGTCATCTCGGCGTCAGGCGTTGTGGAGATCCTGCTCGCGGCCGGCTTGGTAGTGCTGACGCGGTGGCGAGTGCCGGTCGGATGCGTTGTCGCGCTCTTCTTTGTTCTGATCTTTCCCGGGAATATCTCTCAATTCGTTACGCATTCAGACGCTTTCGGTCTCGACTCCGACCTTTCCCGCGGAATCCGCCTGCTGTTTCAGCCGCTACTCGTGATCGTGGGCATTGTGGTGCACAGGGGCGTGGGCGGCCCTCCGGCACCGCTGATCACGAGCTCAGAGGTAACGTGACGACCGTGAATTTCTCCCGAACGTGTTCCTCGGTTGGGCTGGCGGCGGGTGCCGCGGCGGCCGTCTTGGCTATTGCCGCGTGCAGCTCCGACAAGCCGGCTTCGTCGCCAAGCACGACGTCCCTTGCCGCCGCGCCGGCGATGACCGCACCCGACTCACCGCCTGCCACGGCAGGCAGCGGCTGCCCCACCCAGGCGCCGGGCAGTGGCGGCACGCCGGAGTGGACGCTGAGCGGGGCAACCGGCAGCGTCGCCGTGACGGGTTCGACGGACACGGCGGCGCCGCTGATCACCGTGACGCAGCCGTTCAGCGTGACTGAGACCGCGGTGCACACGCTGCGCGCCGGAGACGGCCCGGTCGTGGCGCCAACGGCTACCGTCTCGGTCTGCTACATGGGCGTCGACGGACGCGACGGCAAAGTCTTCGACAGCTCCTACGAACGCGGCACCCCTGCCCAATTCCCGCTCGACGGGGTCGTGCCGGGTTTTCAGAAGGCGATCACCGGACAAAAAGTCGGTTCCACCGTCGGCGTTGCGATGAGTTCGGCGGATGGCTACCCCGAAGGTCAACCCCAAGCTGGGATCCAGAAAGGCGACAGCCTGATCTTCGCGATCAAAATCCTCAGCGCCGGAAGCTGAGCCGGGCTAGCCGCTCTGTTTGAGGATCGGCCGGAGATCATCCAGCCGGTCGAACAAGTGCCAGATGTAACTCGAAGAACCGTTTACGCGGTGTGGATGCAAGTCCGCCAGCAGCGGGTCGTTGCAGTACGAGTCGAATGCGTCCCTCGACTCCCACTCGACGAGGATCAACACCTGGCGCGGCGCGATGTCACCGACCATCGCCTCGCTGAACTCCCCCAGCGCCACCACACGTCCGCCATGAGCGGAGACCGCGGCGGGAGAACGTCGGGCATATTCCAGATACTCGGCGCGATCAGCAACATCGAACAGGTTCAGCGCGTAGACGGACACGGCGGCACCCTACCCCGTCACAGCCGCCGTGCCGATGTATTCGGCACGGCGGCTGTCGTATTCAGGTTTGTCGTCGTCTGGACTCAGATGCACAGCCCGATCAGGCACGGCGGCGGACCACCCCACCCAATCGGTCCTTGTCCGCCGAAACCGGGACGGAAGCCGGGGCCACTCCAGCCGGGTCCGCGGAAACCGCGCCCGCCCCAGCCGGGCCCACGGCCGTCGCCGCCCCAGTGGACCAGTTGTGCGTGCTGAACGGCGGCATCCGGACCGGGATGCGGCGCCGGGGCGGCGCTGGCGGCCCCCGCCAGTCCAATGGCCGAAAAGCTCAGTGCGCCAGCGATTGCGCCCGTACCGATAATTTTCTTCAGCGTCATGACGAACACCTCTTCTGTTTCTATCGGTGAAAACCTGTGGTCGTTACCCCACGAATATTAGATAGCTGAGCTATCAATCACCTTTGCCTAGGTCTTAGAGTCGCTTTGAGGCGCGCTGCTCGCTTTCTTCCGATCATCAAGATCGTGACTCTTCTGCCGGGCTGACCTTGCCGCATACCGTTCACGCGTGGCGTCGACCGTCGGCAGCATTTCCGGCCCGTGTTTCCCGAGCAACCCCCGCCACGTTCAGGCAGGCGCTTTTCGTTGCAGTGACGGCGGGCCTCGGCTACGGCTTCGACTCGTACGCGGTGAACATCTACGGCTTGGTGCTGCCCGACATCAAGCGGACGTTGCACATCACCGACGCTCAGGCCGGCTATATCGGATCGATCTTCTTGCTCGGCTACACGATCGGCACCATCGGGTTTGGCCTCGCGGCTGACCGGTGGGGACGCAAGGCCACGCTGGGCGCGTCGATTCTGCTGTACGGCGTGACGACATCGCTGGCCGGACTCACGAGCAACGTCGCCGCTTTCGCCGGACTGCGATTTCTGACCGGTGTCGGAGGCGCCGGCGAACTTGCCGTTGGCGCGCCCTACACCGCCGAGGTCTGGCCGGCCAAAACCCGCGCGATCGGCGTTGGCGGCGTTATCTTTTCGCTGTTTTCGCTGGGATATGTTCTGGCCGCGGCCGTTGCGCTCGTGCTGGTCCCGCGGTTCGGCTGGCAGTCGGCGTTCATCGTCGCCATCGTCCCCGCCACTCGTCCTGTTCCTTATCCGACGCGGCATCACCGAGTCTCATCGCTACGTCGACGCCCGCGCCCGCACAACTGCGAAGCCCCGACTATGGCTGCCTGCCCGGCGTGCGGCGGCGGCTGGTGGCCGGTTGGCTGATCTACACCGCCAACGCCGTCGGCTACTGGGGCATGACGCTGTTTCTGACCACCTACATCGTGAAGAGGTTTCACGCGTCGCCGATCGAGGCGATTCGATACGCATTGGTGTTCTTCCTGCTGCAGGCCGTCTTTGCCTACCTCGGAACCGCGTTGGCCGACTGGGTAGGTCGAAGGCCTTCCGCGATTCTGGCGGCGGTCCTCGAAGTCACCTCCACCATCTTGGCAGCTACCTCCGACTCGCTGGCTCAGTACCAGATCTACGGGGCGGTCGCGATCGCCACGCTCGGCTGGTTATGGGGAGTCGGCGACACCTACATCTCGGAGCTGTTTCCAACAGTCTTGCGCGGCACAGGTTTTGGAATCGCCGTTGGTGGCGGTCGGGTGGTTTCGATCGCCGCGCCGACGGTCATCGGCTGGGCGATCACACGCTACGGACTGCAAACGCCGTACCTGGCGCTGGCAGGTCTCTGGGTCTTGACGGTGATCGGCTACCTGCTCGGACCCGAGACAAAGGGCAAGGAGCTCGAAGAGCTCACCGACGAAGCCCTGACCGAAGATCTGGCAAGCGTCTAGCTCACTGCGGATGGGTGGCGACGTAGTCCGCGGCCGGGATCGGTGACGTCGCGACATAACCGATGGGCAGCAACACATCTCCTGCCGTCGTTCGGCAGTAGACGTCCCATCGGTAGTAGCCGGCGAACGCCGCCGGGTCGCCGCCGATCAGTGCCGCATACTGGTTGACCGCGCGAACGTAGTCGCTGGCGTGGTTGTACCGGTAGATGGCGTGATCGTGGTCGTTTGCGAAGTTGTTCGCGGCCAGATAGCGGCCGGCCGCGATAATGCTGTCGTGCGGCGAGTGGATGTCGCCGCCCTGACCGTAAGCCGCGAATGTCGACGGTAAAAACTGCATCGGGCCCTGCGCGTCAGCCGTGCTCACGCCGTCGATGCTGCCCAGACGGGTCTCGACGAGGTTGATCGCGGCCAAATAGTTCCACGCGACACCGGTTTCTGACTCCGCTTGGTGATACAAGCCCAGTAACTGCTCGGCTGGAGCGGGCGGCACGATGCGCCACGCGGGCAACGTTGTGCGGGCCGGGGTTATCGCGTTGAGGGCCCGGCGGGCGTCGACGTTGCGATCGTAGGCGTCGAGCAGTTCCGCGGGGATCCGCGGTCGCGCGGTGGCATCCCAGTCGGGATGCTGCCCGATGGCACGATAAGCAGCCTGCTGCCGATGCGCCGCCGCCACGAGCGCCGACTCCCCTGTCGACGGGTCGCGCAACGCGTGTTCGTCGGCGACCAGGTCGTCGGCCACCTGCGCGGGATTCGGCGCAAGCCGGGGTTGCGCACCGTCCGGGGGCTTGGGGGCGGCGGCCACCGTCATGGTGGTCGGGGTTCGGGTCCGCCGCTGCCCTCGGCACCTGCGGCCCTGGCGGGTGCGAGCAGCCGGCCAGCGCCACCGCGATCGCGGCGAGGACCGGGAAGGCGATCGCGGTGCTCCGGCTCATCATGTACTCCGATGTGAGGTTGCCGCCGACTATAGAGCCGCCGGGAGCGGTGGCAATGGGAAATCGATGGGCGGCTGCCACGTCGGCGGCGGGTTTGGCGCTCCCCCGATGTGCGCCGGGCAGTAAACGGCCTCCGCCACTTTGGCGAACCTCGCCGCGCTGTCCTCGCTGAACCCGGAATTCTGCTGCGTCATCGCGGTGATCACATCAGCTTCCCGCTGACCCTGGTCCATGAATTCGCACACCCGCCGACCGGTGGTTATGGCGTCAGGCGGGCTGTGGAAGGTGATTCCCGCATTGTTGAGCCCGCGCAGGAATCTTGCATCGGGATCCGGGTCGGCATGCACCGGCACGGCCAGTGCAATCAACGCGGTCAAGATCACGAGGACGAGGCGCGGTCGCATGTCTTCATCCTTGTGGAAACCACGGTCATAATCCAGACCAGACCACAGGTGGGCTTCTTCATGAACGCTTGCTTGACGGGACGTTACGTGCACCGTGATGCGTTGCCGCAGAACGGGTTCCTCAACACTGCCGCCAGCGTGCAGCGCGTTGGACGAGCTATCTGAGTATAGTCTACTATATCTAGGGTGACGCCTCAGCTGCCCCGCCGTCTTGCCGAGCACCCGACCGTGCGAAAAGTGCTCGCCGATCGAGTCGATCGACCGCCGCGCAGCCAAAGTCATCGACGCCGACTGGCTCAGGACGATCTGCCTGGCTGCCGGAGCCGACGATGTCGCGTTCGCTTCAGTGGACGATCCGGAACTGGCGTCTGAAGCCCCACATGTGGAGCAGGCATTGCCTGGCACCCGCAGCTATATCTCGCTGGTCGTCAAGATGAATCGCGAGAACGTCCGATCAACGGCGCGCAGCGTGGCCAATCAGGAGTTCCATCGCAGCGGCGAGATTCTCAACGAAGCCGCGCGTGAGATCACCCGCACTTTGGAAAATCGCCGCTACCGCGCGCTGAATCCGTCGGCGACCTTCCCGATGGAGATGGACCGCTTCCCGGGCCGCATCTGGGTGGTCGCCCACAAGCCTGTCGCTGTTGCCGCCGGTCTCGGTGTCATGGGCATCCACCGCAACGTCATCCATCCGCGGTTCGGCAATTTCATCTTGCTCGGCACGATTCTGGTCGATGCCGAGATCAGTTCCTACGGGCAGCCGCTGGACTACTCGCCGTGCCTGGAATGCAAACTGTGCGTTGCGGCTTGTCCGGTGGGCGCCATCGGCAAGGATGGCGAGTTCGACTTCTTTGCCTGCTCGACGCACAACTATCGAGAGTTCATGGGCGGCTTCACCGACTGGGCGCAAACAATCGCCGACAGCTCTGATGCCCGCGAGTTCCGCTCCCGGGTCACCGACTCCGAAAATGCGTCGATGTGGCAGAGCCTGTCGTTCAAACCCAACTACAAGGCTGCGTACTGCCTTGCCGTGTGCCCGGCCGGCGAGGAGGTGATCGAGCCGTATCTCGACGACCGCAAGGAATTCATGGACCGGGTTCTAAAACCCTTGCAGGACAAACGCGAAACGCTGTATGTGTTGCCCAACTCGGCCGCCAAAGCGTACGCAGAAAAACGCTTCCCGCATAAACCCGTGAAAGTCGTCGATGGCGGCATGGCAGGCCGCGCCGCCGGCCCGGCGCAGGACTAGGGCACGTCCGAGGGCGGCCAGTGCGAGCCCGGGGACGCGTGGCCGGGTTCGGCATGCTCGCCACGGGCCAACGGCACCCATTGCTCGGAGGGAGCGGGTTGCTCCGAGGACGGAAAGTCCCGCAGCTTGCCGGACGGCTGCGCATCCCATTTCGCGAAGGTCAGCGGCGTCTGCAGCCAGGCGTGCAGCAGGTTGTAGGTCGCTTCGAGCGACTCGATGTGGGTGCGCTCCCAGCCATGGCTGCCGTCCAGCCCGAAGCCGACCAGCGCGGCGCGCGTTCCCGCGCCGGCTTCGATGGCGGCGGCGGCGTCAGATCGGTAGTAGCGGAACACATCTCGCGCATAGGGAATCTTGTGTTCCTCGGCGAGGCGGCACAGCTTGCGGGTCAGGTGATAGTCGAACGGGCCGTGCATATCCGCCATCGGGATCGTGACGCCATCTTCGATCGAGTGCTGGCCCGGGGCGCACACCGCATTGTCCACCGATACAAGCTCGGCGACATCGGAAGGCAGGCCGTCGCTTGCGCCGTGGCCGACTTCCTCGGTGATCGTGACCATGATCGTGGTGCGGTGCGGCAGCACGATTTTCTGTTCGGAGAAGTTCCGGGCCAGCGCGAGCGCAACCGCGACGCCGGCCTTCCCGTCGAGATGACGCGAGACGATGAAGCCGTCCGCGGCGAGCTCGGGGCTGGTGATCAGCCCGACGAAGTCCCCCACCGCGAGGCCGAGCTTGACCAGGTCTTCCCTTGACGAGACTTTGCGGTCAATGCGGACCTCGACGTGCTCCCAATCGGTGGGTTGGGTGTCGATCTCGTCTCCGAAGGCATGGCCGCTGGCCTTCAGGGGCATCACCGTGCCGGTGATGAATGCTTCGGGGTCGTCGCTGAAGATGCGTACCCGCGCGCCGGTCGCGAACCGGGCCGAGAAGGTTCCGACCGGAATCAGCTCGAGGCGGCCGTTGTCCTTGAGCCTGCGCACCATGCAGCCGATGGTGTCGGCGTGCACCACCAGTGCGCGGTCGGTCTTCTCCGACTCACCCGGAAGTTCGGCGATGAGTGCGCCGCGACGGGTCAACGAGAACGGCACGCCGAAGTCGTTGAAGATGTCGCCGATCAGTTGCATCACTGCGTCCGTGCGCCCAGACGGGCTGGGGGTCTGCAGCAGAGCCAGCAGCGTGTCGATCATCCACGCGCGGTCGGACTCGGGCATGGCCGCGGTTTTGCCCACGTTGTCTCCCTCGTGCTTGTTCTTCAGAATTACACCCAACCAGCACCGTTGCCGGGTAGTCAGACCCGCGTCGCGGCCCTGACGCCTACCCCAGAACGTACTGGTTCGCCCGAAAGCGTTCGATCGAGGGCTGACGGCCTGTGAGCGATCAGTCGCTGGCAGTATTGGCGGCGTGGCTGTCACGGAATCTCGCCAGGTCGTCATCGAGGCGTCGGCCGACGACATCATGGATGTGCTGTTCGACCTCGAATCGTTGACCGAGTGGTCCTCGACTCATCAGCAGGTCGAGATACTCGAGCGTGACCAGGACGGACACCCGACCAAGTCTCGTCAGGTCGTCAAGATCGTGGGAATCACCGATGAGCAGGTGTTGGACTATGCCTTCCACGACGACGGCGTCAGTTGGACGTTGGTCAGCTCCAAGCAGCAGCGTGCGCAGCACGGCCGCTACACGTTGACTCCCGACGGGGACTCCACCAAGGTCCACTTCGAGCTGACGGTCGATCCGACCATTCCGATCCCTGGGTTTCTGATCAAAAAGGGAGCCAAGGGATTGATGGAGACGGCCACCGACGGCTTGCGGAAGCGAGTTCTGAAAGTGACCAGCGCTAAGTAGGCGGCCCGAGCCAGGTGATGAGTGCGTCGGTCAAACCGGCGTCGACTCCTTCCCCTGCCCAGGCCACATAGCCGTCGGGCCGGACCAACGCCGCAGATGGGCCGGTCACCTCGCCGAGAGCCGGAAGTTCCCACGTTCGCCTGCATATTTCGCGTCGACCAGCCGGACGCGATCAGCCCAACCAGACACCTCGACACTTCCCTGCTCGCCGAAATTGATCAGTGCCGCGCGGCCGTGATGCAGCAGTGAAAACACCCGCAGCGGACCGTGCGTGGTGACCACCTCCAGATCGGGCATGCGCCGCCCGATCAGCGGATGTTCCGAGCCGAGGTCGTAATGAATGTCCAGCCCGGACATCATCGCGGCGAACCGTCGACGCGGCTCGTCCATGGCCAGTAGCTCAGTCATGATGTCGCGCAGCGCTATTGAGCGATCGTCGTCGGGATGGCGCAGCAGCTGCATCTGGGCCATGGTGTTGCGCAGCACCCGCGCCGCGACCGGATGCCGTTCGCGGTGGTAGCTGTCGAGCAGGCTGTCCGGGGCTGACCCGTTGGCCACCAGGGCCAGCTTCCACCCCAGATTCACCGCATCCTGGACGCCCGTGTTGAGGCCCTGGCCGCCGATCGGATGATGCACGTGGGCGGCATCGCCCGCGAGCAGGACTCGGCCGTCGCGATATGTCGCGGCCTGGCGGGCCATGTCCGTCGATCTGGAAATCCAAGTGGGGCTGTGGATTCCATAGTCCGACCCGTACACGGCCACCAGCGCCTGACGGAGGTCGTCCAAGGTTGGATCGCTGCCCGGACCGATGTGCTGTTCGGTCACCATCACCCGGACGGGTCCCCCGTCGGTCGGCTCGCTGAGCGCGTGCACGCCGAGGGCGTCATGACGAATGCCCCACTCGGGCTCTGCGCCGGATGCGAAAGCCATCTCGACCTCGGCGAGCAGGTAGCTCATCGTCGCGTCCCAGCCCGGGAACTCGATACCTACCGATTTCCGGACCGCGCTGCGTCCGCCGTCGCAGCCGACCAGGTAGCCCGCCCGCAGTTGCTGGTTGTCGGACAACTGCACGTCGACCCCGGTGCTGTTGCAGGTGACGCCGGCGACCTCGCGTTCGCGATAAATCGGAACGTTCAATTCGTCGACCCAGCCGGCCAGGATGCGCTCGATGTGGTTCTGCCACAGCGCAAGTCCGTATGGGTGTCGAGTAGGAAAGTCGCTGATGTCCAACCTAATCTGGGCGAACCCCGCAACCTGCGCCACTTGGCCGCTCGCCAGAAAGCGATCCGCGATCCCTCGTTGATCGAGTACTTCGATGGTGCGTGAATGAAGACCACCGGCACGCGAGCCAACTAAATCCTGGTTGACGCGCCGCTCGACGATGGCGACGTCGATTCCCGCCACCGCCAATTCACCAGCCAGCATCAGCCCTGTCGGGCCTCCCCCGGCGACGACGACCGTATGTTCTGGCTTTGCGTCGGTACCCACTGAGCAATCTCCCGATTCGCTGAATTATATTTCCGGCCAGCCATTTTGGGGTATGCCCCCGGCCTTGCGGCAAGCCCCGGGGTGCGCTATAAATTGAAGGTGAGGACGAAAGCCCTCTATTTTTTTGCCTGTGCCTCGCTAATCGGGTCGCTTAATTCTGACCAAATCCACATTAAGTCTTGACTCACTCCAGACAACAGCGGCATATTGGGCTCGTGTCGTCAACGCCGACGGATTACTCGGCACAGCTTCGGATGGCCGATCTGCGTGTGACCCGGCCCAGGGTCGCTGTGTTGGAAGCGGTCCACGGTCATCCGCATGCTGATACCGAGACGATCCTGTCGGCGGTCCGCAGCGGACTTCCCGATGTCTCCCGCCAGGCGGTGTATGACGTTCTCAATGCTCTGACCGCCGTAGGTCTCGTTCGCCGGATCCAGCCGCTGGGCATGGTTGCCCGTTACGAGTCGCGGGTCGGCGACAACCACCATCACGTCGTGTGTCGATCGTGCGGCGTGATCGCCGACATCGATTGCGCCGTGGGCGACGCGCCGTGTCTGACCCCGTCCGACGAAGACAACGTGCTCGAGGGCTTCGTTCTCGACGAGGCCGAAGTCATCTACTGGGGCCTGTGTCCCAACTGTTCGAGTGCAACCCACGATCACTCCCGTGATCACAGCCCAACCCCCCACCCCTGAAAGGAACGCAGTGTCATCCGATACAGCCCAAAAAGGCAGCGAGAGTGAAAATCCGGCCATCGACACGCCTGAACCCAAAGGCGAAGCTCCCCGGACGAATCAGGACTGGTGGCCTAATCAACCCGATGTCTCGAGGCTGCATCCTCAAGTGGCAGAGGCCAATCCCCTTGGTGAGCACTTCGACTACGCCGAAGAGTTCGCCAAGCTCGACGTCAATGCGCTCAAGGCGGACCTGATATCGGTGTTGACCACTTCGCAGGACTGGTGGCCTGCCGACTATGGCCACTACGGCGGTTTTTTCATCCGGATGAGCTGGCACGCCGCCGGCACCTACCGGATCTATGACGGCCGCGGCGGCGGCGGTCAGGGCATGCAACGCTTCGCCCCGCTCAATAGCTGGCCGGACAACGCCAGCCTGGACAAGGCACGCCGGCTGCTGTGGCCAGTCAAGAAGAAATACGGCAGCAAGCTCTCCTGGGCAGACCTACTGGTACTTGCGGGCAACGTCGCCTTGGAGTCCATGGGCTTTCAAACCTTCGGGTTTGGCTTCGGCCGCGAAGACATCTGGGAGCCCGAAGAAATCCTCTTCGGCGAAGAGGGCGAATGGCTGGGCACCGACAAGCGCTACTCCGGCAAGCCCGGCACGCGCGACCTCGCGGAGCCGTATGGCGCGACCACGATGGGTCTGATTTACGTCAACCCCGAAGGGCCGGAAGGCAAGCCGGACCCGGTGGCGGCCGCGATCGACATCCGCGAGACGTTCGGCCGGATGGCGATGAACGACGAGGAGACCGCCGCACTGATCGTCGGCGGGCACAGCTTCGGTAAGACCCACGGCGCCGGTGACGCCGATCTGGTCGGTCCCGAGCCTGAGGGTGCGCCGATCGAACAGCAGGGGTTGGGCTGGAAGAGTTCTTACGGCAGCGGCAAGGGTGAGGACACCATCACCAGCGGCCTGGAGGTGGTCTGGACCACCACCCCGACCAAGTGGGGCAACGGGTATCTGGAGAACCTGTACGGGTACGAGTGGGAGCTGACCAAAAGCCCCGCCGGAGCATGGCAGTTCACCGCGAAGGACGGCGCGGGTGCGGGCACCATTCCCGATCCGTTCGGTGGGCCAGGCCGCGCCCCGACGATGCTGGTCACCGACATCTCGCTGCGCGAGGACCCGATCTACCGCGAGATCACCAAGCGCTGGCTGGATCACCCCGAGGAGCTGTCCGAGGCCTTTGCCAAAGCGTGGTACAAACTGCTGCATCGCGACATGGGACCGCTGTCCCGCTATCTCGGACCGTGGATTCCCGAGCCGCAACTCTGGCAGGATCCGGTGCCGGCGGTCGACCACAAGCTGGTCGATGACAAGGACGTCGCCGCCCTGAAGAAGACGGTGCTCGGCTCCGGGCTGTCGGTGCCACAATTGGTCAAGACGGCGTGGTCGGCGGCGGGCAGCTACCGCAATACCGACAAGCGCGGCGGTGCCAACGGTGCACGGCTTCGGCTTGAGCCGCAGAGGCATTGGGAGGCCAATGAGCCAACCGAGTTGGAGAAGGCGTTGGCGGCGCTGGAGAAGATTCAGCACGACTTCAACGACTCCGCCTCCGATGGAAAGAAGATCTCGTTGGCTGACCTGATCGTGTTGGCCGGGTCCGCGGGAGTCGAGAAGGCGGCCAAGGACGCCGGGTATGAGATCGACGTGCATTTCTCCCCCGGTCGCACCGACGCCTCGCAGGACAGCACCGATGTGGAGTCGTTCGCGGTGCTCGAACCGCGGGCCGACGGCTTCCGCAACTACACGCGCGCGGGCGAGAAGGCGCCATTGGAGCAACTGCTCATCGAGCGGGCTTACCTCCTCGGCGTGAGTGCTCCGGAGCTGACCGTGCTCGTCGGAGGGCTGCGTGCTCTGGGCGCCAACCACGGTGGCAGCAAGCACGGCGTGTTCTCGGACAAGACGGGCGTGCTGACGAACGACTTCTTCGTCAACCTGCTCGACATGAACACCGAGTGGAAGGCGTCGGAGACCGCGGAGAATGTATACGAGGGCCACGACCGGTCCTCGGGTGCGCTCAAGTGGACGGCGACCGCGAATGACCTTGTGTTCGGGTCGAACTCGGTGCTACGCGCGTTGGCCGAGGTGTACGCGCAGGACGACGCGCATGGGAAGTTCGTGGAGGACTTCGTCGCCGCGTGGGTCAAGGTGATGAATAGCGATCGGTTCGACCTGAAGTAACGCTCGACAACAGACTGCGCCCCGCGAGCGAAAGTTCGCGGGGCGCAGTGCTTCACAAGGGATTTCAGATTGTCAAGAGTCGCCGAACCAATGGCCGACGACGTGCGAGATTTCGACGTAGAGCGGGATCCCGATCGTGACGTTGTAGGAGAAGGTCAAACCCAACGAGGCGGCCAGCGGGAGCGTCGGACTCGCCTCGGGGATCGCTAGACGCTGCACCGCCGGCACCGCGATGTACGAGGCGGAGCCGCAGAGAACCGCGAACAAGACGTACGTTCCCGGTTCGAGGTCGGTATGGGTGAAATAGGCATAGGCGTGCGCCACGATGATCCCCAGTGGGGCAAATACGTTGGGCGCCAACAGGCCGAAGAAGATGAATCCGCGTCCCGCGGCTTTCAAATCACGCAACTTGCTTGCAGCGGTCATGCCCATCTCGAGCAAGAACAGACACAACGCCCCCTGGAACGCTGTGATGAACAAGGAATCAGCGTCGTGAGTGACTTTGTGTCCCTGCAACCGACTTATGAAACCGATGATGATGCCGCCGAAGAGCAGACACAGCCCCGGATTGAGGAAGACCTCCCGCAGCAGTTGGCGCGAGAAGACTCTCGACTTGTGGCCGGTCCCCGTGGCATCGTGTTCGCGCTGACGTTTGCGCTTTGTCAGCGCGAACTGCACCCGCTCCTCGGTTTCCGCCTCTAGGTCTTCTCCGAGGCCGGGCTTCGTCGCCGCGCCGGGTCCAGGTTTCGCCTGTATCGGCGCAATGAAGCCGAGCTCGTCCGGCATGTTCCCGTTGGCGTCCATTCCCCGATGACGCAGCCGCGCCACCAGATACAGCGCGACCAAGCACCCGGGGATCTCCATCACTGCCAACATGACGGGCATGTACGCGTCGAAAGCCAGCCCGGCTGTGACCAAAACAGCAACGCACGTGGCGAAGGTGCCCGCCGAGTCCGAGCCGTAGTATCCCGCGACCGTTGCCCGGTCCACGTGCCTCAGCTTGGTGAGTCGGCTCAACAGGAAATATGCGAGCACGCCGATCAGGGAGTTCACCAGAAAGCCCGTGGCCAGAAAGCCCACGATCTGAGCGATGCTTGACGCCTTGATCTCGGCGAGCTCCTCGCCCCCGTGCCAACCGATGGCTATTAGCAGGTACAACGTCAAGCCTTGGTAAATCACGTACGGGAACTCGAAGTCCACCTTCAAGATTCGGAGCAGGAAGCCGAAGTAGAAGAACAGCAGCAGCGGCTTGAAGAGGTTGTGCAAAAAGTTCTCTAAGAACGAGTGAAGCATCCAATCTCCCCTAAACAAGCCAGTGAGAGGCGTGAGTTAATTCGCGAAGCTACAGATTTAGCGCCGCGCGTACCGTGGGCGGGCGGATCCAACCATAAGCGTGTTCGGCGCTGTCGAGACGACACTGTCCACAGCGCTCGTACAAGATCGTCATTCTCGGCGTCATAGGTGTCCAGCGCCTTAACGCATTGTTGACAAGGCAGACCGCCCGGAGTCTGAGACGACGAAAGCTACTCTGGCGACCATGGCTATCGAGTCCAGCATGCTGGCGTTGGGAACTCCGGCACCGCACTTTTCGCTGCCCGAGCCGGCGACCGGCGAAACAGTCAGCCTCGACGATCTCGTCGGCCCTGCGCTCGTCGTCACCTTCATCTGCAATCACTGCCCCTACGTCAAGCACGTTGCCGCAGGGTTGGCCGTGCTCGGCCGCGACCTCGCCGAGCGCGGTGCCGCGATGGTCGCCATTTCCAGCAACGACGTGGTCACCTATCCGCAGGACGGACCCGACCAGATGGCCGTCGCAGCGCGAGACTACGGCTGGACGTTTCCGTATCTCTACGACGAGACCCAGGACATCGCCCGGGCCTACTCCGCGGCCTGCACGCCCGACACGTTCGTGTTCGATGGCGAGCGTCGACTCGTCTACCGCGGTCAACTCGACACATCGCGCCCAGGCAACGATCTGCCGGTGACGGGCGCCGATGTCCGGGCCGCGGTCGATGCGGTACTCGCTGGGCGACCGGTCGACGCCGATCAACGACCGTCGATCGGATGCGGCATCAAGTGGCGTTGAGTGGATCGATCAGATCGCGGAACTTCGCCGCGGGATAGACCGTCGCGCCCGCATGGCGGACCCGCTCGGCCAGCGTGGCATCCGAGGTCACGACGTTGATTTCCCCGGGGCGATCGTCGGCGCTGACCAGTCGGACAATCTCGTCATCAGCCGAATCTGCCGCGGCTTTGGGCGCGTGGTGGATTGCGATCGACGACGAGCGAATCGACGTCGGATGCTCGAAGACCACGGACACGACATGGCCGTGTGCCGTCGCCCAGCGCTCGAGCTGTTCGACCAGCAGGACTCCGGCGCGTGCGGCGATCCTTCCACCAGCCATCCGGTCGAGTCCCGATGACGTTCATGGCGTCGACGATCCACCGCACGTTGCCGACGGTACCGAGGTACCCCGGTGGCAGTATGAGCACGTGAGCTTGCAGGCGCGCAACAATGTGAGGTTCGCCGGAGTCGAGGACGGTCCCACGATCATGCTGGCCCACGGCTTCGGGTGCGATCAGCATCTGTGGCGCCTCGTTGAAGCACGACTGGAGTCGAGCTTCCGGTTGGTTCTGTTCGACCACGTCGGTTGCGGCGCATCGGACCCCTCGGCCTGGGATCCGAAGCGGTACCAGTCGCTGCAGGGATATGCCGACGATGTTCTCGGCATCGTTGACGGCTTGGACCTGCGGGATGTGACATTCGTGGGCCACTCGGTGGCCGCCATGATGGGAGTGCTCGCCGTCGCGACCGATCCGAGCCGCTTCGCCCGGCTGGTCCTTCTTACTCCCTCACCGTGTTACCTCGACCAGGGCGACTATCGCGGTGGCTTCTCCCGCAGCGACATCGAAGAACTTCTGGAGTCACTCGAGAGCAACTACCTCGGGTGGTCGCGATCGATGGCACCGGTGATCATGGGTACACCGGACCGGCCTGAACTTGCCGACGAGCTCACTGACAGCTTCTGTCGCACCGACCCGGCGTGCGCCCGGGTATTCGCACGCACCACTTTCCTGTCCGACAACCGTGCCGATCTTGCTCGAGTATCGTTGCCTACTCTGGTGATTGAATGTGCACAGGACACGTTGGCGCCTCGCGAGGTTGGCGCTTACGTCCAGCGGAGAATCGAAGGCAGCGAATTGGTCACGCTCGACGCCGTTGGCCATTGCCCTCAGCTCAGCGCTCCGGACAGCACCGCAGAGGCCATCGCTGCATTCGCCGGCGCGACGTGACACCGGAGTCGGTCGTCAGCGAAAGCGCCTGGGACCTCTACGAGAATGCGCCGTGCGGCTACGTTGTGGCAGGGCCTGACCGAAACATCGTCAGCATGAACGCCACGCTGCTGGGGTGGCTCGGCTACGAGCGAAACGCGTTGATCGGCAAGCCTTTCACCGACCTGTTGGCCGTAGGAAGCCTCATCCACTACGAAACCCATTTCGCGCCGCTGTTGCAACTGCAGGGCCAGCTTGCGGGCATCACCGTCGATCTGGTGACCGCAGACGGTGGCCGACTTCCGGTGTTCGTCACCGCCAATGTCAAGTCCGATAGCGACGGCCTACCAATCCTGATGCGCATCACGTTTCACGACGCGGGCGTGCGACGCTCCTACGAGCGAGAACTCCTCGATGAGCGGCAGCGGGTCGAGCGCGAACGCGCGCGTGTCCAGGTGTTCGCGCGAACTCTGCAGCGCTCGTTGTTGCCGCCCCTGCTTTCACCTCCCGAGGGTTTGGAAGCGTCTGCCCACTACCACGCTGCCTCCGCCGACGATGTCGGCGGGGATTTCTACGACTTGTTCCCGCTGGCACATGACAAGTGGGCCTTCTTCATTGGTGACGTGAGTGGCAAAGGGGCGGGCGCTGCCGCGGTGACCTCACTGACCCGCTATTCGCTACGGGCCGCGGCAGCCTTCGACGCCGACCCGATCGAGGTGCTACAGAACCTGCACACGGTGCTGAGTCAGGAGTTCCGGGACACCGTAAATCAATTTGCCACAGTGATCTTCGGCATTCTCACCCCGAGCGTTGGTGGATTCGACGTCCAGCTCGCCAGCGGTGGGCATCTGCCTCCGCTGGTGCTTGGCGCAGACGGCGAGGCGCGCTACGCCGACACCGTCGGTGGCAATCCCGTCGGGATACCCATGGAGCCGAGATTCGTTGCCACGCGATTTCGACTCGGACCGGGCGACACGTTGGTCCTGTACACCGACGGGCTGACTGAGGCGCGGGTCGGTAGCGGCACAGAACGCTACGACTTCCATGGCGCACTGCTGAAATTCGCCGCCGAGCACGCGCCGGCCACAGCGTCGTCGATTGTGGCGGCGATTCAATCGCTATTGGATGGCTTCGGTTCAGGTCTGGAGGATGATGTTGCCGTGTTAGCGCTGGGAGTGCCTCCGCGATGAAATTTGTGCTGGCCGCCTATGGGAGTCGCGGCGACGTCGAGCCGTGCGCGGTTGTCGGTAGAGAGTTGCAGCGTCGGGGTCATGATGTGCGGATTGCGGTACCGCCGAACATGGTGGCGCTCGTCGAGTCGGTCGGGCTCGACGCGGTGGCCTACGGGCCTGACTCCCACGCGCAATTGGACACGGCGGCCGACTTTTTCGTCGGCAACATGAAGAATCCGTACGGCGCTCTGCCTGAGGTTGTCGAACGTGTCGCCCAGGTCTGGGTGGACAAGGGCACGGCGCTGGCGTCGCTCGCAGACGGCGCCGACCTGATCGTGACGGGTATGAACGAACAGCGGTTCGCCGCGAATATCGCGGAACACCAGGATATTCCGCTAGTTGCGCTGCACTTATTTCCCTCGCGGATCCAGCAGTCCGGCGCACTCGACTCAATGCTTGTCCAGCTGTCCGAACAGCCTCTGCGCCGGACTCTGGGCATGCCGGATGTGCCCGCGCCGGCGTCACCCTCGCTGGAAATCCAGGCTTACGACGAGCGTTGCCTCCCCGGGCAGCCTGACCAGTGGGCGGAGCCGGGCAAACCGTTCGTCGGCGCGCTCACCCTGGAATCACCAACGGATACCGACGACGCAGTCTTGGCGTGGATTGCCGACGGGACCGCTCCGATCTACTTCGGCTTGGGCAGCACACCGATTTCCCCACCTGCCGAGATTGTCGGCATGATGATCGCAGCGTGCGCCCAGTTGAATGAGCGGTTGTTGATTTGCACTGGGCCCAATGACTTGTCGGAATTCGATCATTTCGACCACGTGAAGTTTGTCGGCGCGGTCAATCACGCGGCCGTCCTGCCCGGCTGCCGGGCGGCGGTCCACCACGGAGGCGCGGGCACCACTGCGGCGGTCATGCGTGCAGGTGTGCCATCGCTGGTTTTGTGGCTGTGGCTCGATCAGCCGGTGTGGGGGGCCGGCGTCGCGCAGCTCAAGATCGGTTCAGCGCAACACTTCTCGGAGGTAACTCCACACTCACTGATTGCTCAGTTGAGGTCGATTCTCATGCCGGATTACCTGACCCGGGCTCGCGAATATCGCCGCCCAGATGATGTCGCCCCATGAATGCGCTTCCCGTGCTGCTGATCTCGTCGAGAACGCCGCTCAGGCCGCCCAGATCATCGATTGAAGTCCCATTGCCCGTAATCTGTCGCCAGTACTTCGTCGACATCGATGTGTATGCCGCCAAGAAGCGGACCGGGATTCGACGCACTGTTGACCACTTCTTGGTACAGCACCGCGGCGGGCTCACGCTGGCCGTGGGACCACGATCTGGTCTGCCACGCCCACAGGTGCCCCGCTGCGCTGGAATGTCCGATCACTGCGTCGTTGATCGCCCAGCGGCAAGCCTGCGCGTGCCCGTAGATTCCGGTTCGCTGCGCGCCCAACACCGAGTTGATTCCGCGAAACCAATTGACGGCCAGGTTGTTCCAGGTGTCGATGTTGATGTCGTCGTCCACACTGAAGAAGATCGGCGCGGAATCGCTGCCCCCGGCCGCGGTATGGATCGCCAGCGCTGTGTGCGCGTCGGCCACGCCACCGTCGAAGCCGCGGGTGAAGTCAGACGGCGCGTTCGGCCAATTTGGTTTCCCGTACTGGAAGTTGCTGACGATGTGTAAACCCGCTGCGCGCAACGCGTCTGCGTACCCCCGGGTGAGGGGCTTCGCCTCGAAGTTCGCCCCCGGCCGCGACTCGGACACGTAATTCACCACCCCCGTGTATCCGGCCGCGGTGATCTCATTCGGTGCAATTCGGCGCTCGGCGAAATCGATCAGCCTGGGGTTGTCGGCCGACGCGGTGCGTCCGTCGAGGGTGGCGCCCAACGGCGCCAGGCCCAGCAATGCTGCTGCAGCACCATATTTGCCAAGTTCGCGTCGTGAGATCATGATCCGGCCTCAGCGAGCCAGGAGCGCGGTCGCGCTCCAGGGTCGTCTGCCCGGGTGACGGGGATTCGGCTGTGGGCCCCATAATGCCGGCCACATGAACATCGGCAATCGGCGAAACCGTCTGGCAGCCGCCATCAGGTGTTCGGATTCGAGGACTCGCCACCCCAAATCTTCGAAATAGGCCAACCCGTTCTGCGGCGCGAAGACAAACGGCGCATTCTGCAGCATGCCGTTCTTGTTCATCAGCCTCTTCAGACCCGGCCCGCCGAAATCGAACATCCACCACGCCACCTCAGGCCGATTGATCGCCTCCGAAAGTGCTTGGACATCATGGTCTTCCAGGTACATCAGCAGACCCTCGGTCAGAACGAGCGCCTTGGCGGCGCCATCCAGGGCGGTGTCGAAGAACGCCGTGCGAGCCACCGGGTCGGACAGGTCGACCGCTGACCGAGTCAACTGGCACCGAGGCGTCTGGTCGGCAAGCAACTCGGTCTTCTCCGCGAGCAAGGGTGGCAGATCCGCCTCGATCCACTGAAGATCCGAGGGAAGGTCCAATCGATACGGCCGGGTATCCAGGCCGGCCGCGAGATTCAGCACCCGGTCGCACCCGTTGGCGATCGCCACCGCGATGGCGTCGTCGATGATCTTGGTACGCGCGACCAGCCACCAGCCACTGCGGCTCGTCACCGGAGTCTTGGCAACGATCGCGCGGCCCTGCTCCCCCGCAAGGCGCTCGGCGAGCGGATCACGGAACAACGCGTCCGCTCGCGCCGATTCGGTGGCCCGATACAGCGCTGTCCATCTGGCCGTATCTGAAACGTGGGTGACCAAATGGCCTGCGTCTGACATACGTTGCGTTATAGCACTCGGCCGCTGGTGGAACCGGGGTTGGGTCGTGTACAAGGGTTTGATGGACGATCCGGCCGTCAGTCCCGCCAGCCCGCCCATGCTGCGTGAGGCGATGGCCCGGCGGTTGTATCGCCGCGCGGTGATGACGGCGCAGATCACGGTTCCCGCGGTACCCAGCATGATCGACGAGTACGTCAAGATGTGCGACAACGTCTTTGCCGCCTCAGGCGTCCACTACACCCCCGAGCAATCCGCTCAGCTCAGGTCGGTGCTTGCCGCCGAGTTGTTCAAGGCGTATTCAGCATCATCGCGTTCGAACATCGTGATCTCGTTCCATGCTCCGTTCGGCATCGGGATGAACTATCGCGTGACAACGGAATCCGTGACGCTCGGCGGCGCCTACGACGGCTGGCTCGACACTCGGGAGGGGCCGCTCTTCGGCACCGAGCCGGACGCTCGGGTGTGGGCGCTGGCCGCCGAGACAGCCGATGCGGCAAGCCATCCGGTACTCGATGTCGGCGCGGGAACCGGTCGCAATGCGCTGGCTCTGGCGCGGCGCGGGCACCCGGTCGATGCGGTCGAGATGAGCCCGAAGTTCGCCGACATCATCCGGGTCGAGGCCGAGCGCGAATCCCTTCCAGTGCGCGTTCTGGCCGGTGACGTCTTCGAGACCATGGACGGGGTCCGCCGCGACTACGAGATGATCATCCTTGCCGAGGTGGTCCCCGATTTCCGCACGACGGGTGAGCTGCGCGGGATTTTCGAACTCGCCGCCGACTGCCTGGCGCCGGGCGGATGCCTGGTGTTCAACACTTTCCTGGCGCGCGAGGGCTACCTCCCCGACGATCCGGCGCGTGAACTCGGCCAGCAGTGCAACACCATGATCTTCACCCGGGACGAATTGAGAAGTCGCGGCAAGCGAATTGCCGTTCGACCTCGTCAGCGATGATTCAGCTTACGAGTACGAGAAAATTCATCTACCCGACGGCGCCTGGCCACCAACGAGTTGGTTCGAGGGATGGGCCAACGGCCTCGACGTGTTCGACGTCGAGCGTGAAGACTCCCCAATAGAGTTGCGTTGGCTCGTCTACCGGAAAGCGTGAGGTTCGACAGTTATGGAGGATGCGATCCATTTCGTTGAGGCGAACGGACTGAACTTCGCGTATCTGGAGGAAGGCACGGGGCCATTGGTTCTGATGCTGCATGGGTTTCCCGATACCGCACACACCTGGGACGGTCTTCGCTCCCGCATCGCCGCCAAGGGATACCGCGCGGTCAGTCCCTTCATGCGCGGATACCGCCCCACCGCGATCCCGGCCCGCGATGCCGATCAAGAGACGTTGGCGCACGACGCCATTGCGTTGATCGACGCGCTGGGTGCCAGCGAGGCCGTCGTCGTCGGCCACGACTGGGGAGCGTCGGCCGCCTACGGCGCCGCGGCCCTGGCTCCTGAACGAGTGACGAAGCTGTTCGTTCTTGCCATCCCCCACCCGGCCGCGCTCAAGCCGACGCTGAAGAAGCTCTGGGGTGTCCGTCATTTCGCGGCGTACAAGCTACCCGGGGCGCCGAAACGATTCGCGCGCAACGACTTCGAGGCGTTGCCCGCGATCTGTCGGCGATGGTCGCCGAACTGGAGCCCGGACCCGAGTGAGTTCGACGCGGTGCGGTCGAGTTTTTCCGACGGCGCGAGTTTGAACGCAGCGTTCGGTTATTACCGGAAGCTCTCGCCGGTACCCAGCGCTTCGTTGAAGAAGCGTATTTCGGTGCCCACGGTCGTGTTTGCCGGGCTCGGTGATCCCATCGCCGAACCCGCGGACTATCGGCACGCCGCCCGCATGTTCACGGGTGACTACATCGTCGAAGAGGTTGATGGTGGCCACTTCATGCACCGCGAGCACCCCGACGCATTCGCGGAGCGACTGCTGAAATACCTCTGAACGGCTGCTATCGTGCAGGGCCTATGCCGGAAATGGATCGTCGCACCCTGTTCTTGATGACGGGCTTCGGCGCCCTGGCAGCGGCGGCGGTACCCGCTCCCGCAAGCCCGGGCGAACCCCCACCCACCAGCCGCGCCGGCCGGCGGCTACATCTTCTCCGACGATTTCGACGGCGCTGCCGGATCGGCCCCGGATGGCTCGAAGTGGGCGGTGGCCACCGCGCGTGAACACATCAAAGACCCGACGCACTGGGAGCTGCCCGAGAACATCGGACAGTACCGCGACGATCGCCGCAACGTCTTCGTCGACGGCAAGTCCAACCTGGTCCTCAAAGCCGCTAAAGACGGCCCCACCTTCTACAGCGGCAAAATCCAAAGCCACTGGAGAGGTGGCGTGGGTCACACCTGGGAAGCGCGGATCAAGCTCGACTGCCTGACCCCGGGTAGTTGGCCCGCCTACTGGCTGGGCAACGACGATCAGGGCGAAATCGACATCGTCGAGTGGTACGGCAACGGCAGCTGGCCATCAGCCACCACCGTGCACGCCAAGGCGAACGGCGGGGAATGGAAAACCCAGAACGTCGCCGTCGACAGCGCGTGGCACACCTGGCGGTGCCAGTGGGATGCGGCCGGCATCCGATTCTGGAAAGACTACGTCGACGGTGCCCAGCCGTACTTCTCCGTTTCGGCGGACTCGCTGCCGGATTGGCCCTTCAATGGGCCCGGCTACACCGTCTATCCGGTGTTCAATCTCGCCGTGGCGGGGTCAGGTGGCGGCGATCCCGGGCCGGGTACCTACCCGTCGCAGATGCTGGTCGACTACATCAGGGTTTGGTAGGGCGCAGACGCAAATGACGGGGTGAACCCGCAGGTCCACCCCGTCACTGGCGAAACGTCAGAAGCCGTTGCAGGTGACCGCGATGTTGTTGATCACCGGATAGAACATCGAGGCCTGACCCGGGTGTTTCGCCGCCTGCTGCTGCGCCTTCACACGGCGGGCATCGGGTCCCGAGGCGAGGTAATCCTGCAGAAAACTCTGCGCATCCGGGTGGCTGTCCAGCAGGCTTGCATAAGTCGGGTTCTGTTGCGCCAACGCCGCGTGGACCTGGTTGTAATTGCAGGTGGTGTTGATTGCCTGCTCCGACAGCCCGTCCGCGGACGCGATCCCCGCGCCGGCGAGCGCCGCCAGCGCCAGACCCCCGGCTGCAGCAGCCAGCTTGCTCATTGAACGCGTGACCATGTAGGAACACCTTCCGAATTACGAACCGCCGAACTTCGGCGTCGATAAGCAGAGTTTACCGGAAGGATTCGAAGGTCGACCTTGTCGAGGATTGAACACATAAACCTCACAGGTCACACTTAGCAATCCATTGCACGGGTACTTTTGGGTATGTCCGAGGGCCCGGTTCGCAACCTGGCAGTGGATTTGTACCGGGTATCCGGAGTGATCCTGATCGTGCTGGGCCATTGGCTGGCCGGATCGGTGACCTACCACGACGGGTCCTTCGGTCGGCAGAACCCGTTGATGGATCAGCCGTGGACGCAGTGGCTCACGTGGATGTTCCAGGCTGTGCCGATTTTCTTTCTGGTCGCGGGCTATGCCGGCGCGGTCTCCTGGGGCGATCGGCGCGCCGGCGACGGGATGTCGCGCAAGACCTGGGTGCGGCGCCGCCTCGCTCGCGTGTTGGGCCCATCGGCCGTGTACGTCGCGGTGGTGTCGGCACTTGTCCTGGCCTCTGATGCCGCGGGAGCGGCGGGCTCGCTTCTGGAATACGCGGGCTGGGCGGTGGCCATGCACCTGTGGTTTCTCGCTGTGTACGTGATCGTGGTCTCGCTCACGCCGATAGCGATTGCGGCACAGCATCGTTGGGGACTTCTCGTGCCGGCTGCGCTCGCGTTGGGCCTTGTGGCAGTCGACATTGCCGCGCTGGCCGGCCACGTCCCGTATCTGAATTGGCTGAATTATCTGCTCTGCTGGGGGCTGCTTTATCAAATCGGAATCGCCTGGTGGAGCGGCCATCTAGCCGGAATCAGGCCCGCGTTGCTGGCCGCCGGTTCGGCGGGTGCGCTGGGACTGCTGCTCTGGCTCGGACCCTATCCGGTCAGCATGATCGGCGTGCCGGGCCAAGCCGTGCAGAACACCGAGCCACCCTCGGTGGCGATGCTGGCGTTCGGCTGCGCGCAGGCCGGACTGGCGATCTTCTTTGCGCCCGCGGTCAACAGCGCGCTGCGAGGCGAAGCGGCTCAGCGGATGCTGTCGCGAGCCAACACCAACGTGATGGCCCTGTACCTGTGGCACATGATTCCCGTGGTGATCGTGGCGGTCACCGCCTACCCGGCTGGGCTGTTGCCCCAACCGGACGAGGGCGGAGCCCAATGGTGGCTCGCCCGGTTTGAATGGGTGGCGATCCTCAGCGTGGTGACGGCCGTCGAGCTCGCATTGCTGGGGTGGGGCCGGCGCATCTTCGCCGCGCCCCTTCCGGGCGTCAACGTGTCGATGGGTCGCTGGGCCGAACCCGTGATGCTGGCCGGGGCTCTGATGGCGTCGTACGGGTTCGCGTTCCTGGCAGCCGAAGGCTTCGCGCCGGACGGGCACTTCCCGTGGCTGACCGCGGTGATTTTCGCCGCCGGGGTGCTCCTGGTAGCGCTACGTTCGCAGGATCGCGCGCGTGCTACGGCAATTCCGCTGCGGCAGTGAAGGTTTGCCCTCTAAGACGCTGCGCTCAGCGCCGCGAGTGCCGCATCGTAGTTCGGCTCTTGGGCGATCTCGGGCACCAGTTCCTCATAGGCGACATTGCCGTCGGCGCCGATCACGACGACGGCCCGGGCCAGCAACCCGGCGAAGGGGCCTTCGGCGATGGTGACGCCGTAGTCCTGACCGAAGCTGTCACGGAACGCCGAGGCGGTCTGCGCGTTCTCGATGCCCTCGGCGCCGCAGAAGCGCGCCTGCGCGAACGGCAGGTCATTGGACACGTTCACCACCGACAGGCCGCCCGCGGCGGCACTTTCGTTGAACTTGCGCACGCTGGTCGCGCACACCGGGGTGTCCACTGACGGAAAGATGTTCAGCAGCACCGGTTTGCCCTGAAACTGCTCACTGTTCACCGCGCCCAGATCCGATCCGGTCAAGTTGAACGCAGGCGCCTTGGCTCCGACAGCCGGCAGGTCGCCGACGGTGTTGATCGTGTTTCCGCGCAAAGTTATCTGTGCCATGCGCACAGTCTGCCAAGTTCGACAGGTCGGCGTAGGGGCGGGGCTATTGACCAGCCACTGACCGGACGCGCCGAGGGCTGTCATGCGAACACAACAAACCCTTATATAAGGTCTACGTGTGCCAGAGATGAATCGACGGAACGTGATGACGACGATGGGGCTGGGCGCGCTGGCAGCCGCGATGCGGCTCCCGCAGGCGTGGGCTCTCCCGTCTCCGCCGGCTGCACCGGCCGCGCCGGCCGGGTCGCCCGGTGCTTACATCTTCCACGACGAATTCGAGGGACCGGCCGGTCAAGGCCCCGACCTCGCGAAATGGACGCCGCAGACCTGGCAGGACGACGTCTACCCGCCGGTAGACGGGATCTACAGCGCCGGGAACGTTTTTCTCGATGGAAAGTCGAACCTGGTCCTGCAGGCCACCCGCCAAGGTGACCAATACTCCACGGGCAAGCTGCGCGGCAACTGGCGGGGCCCGATCAACACCACCTGGGAAGCGCGGATCAAACTCGACTGTCTGTACCCCGGCCTATGGCCGTCGTTCTGGACCGTCAACGAGGATCCGCAGCCGGACGGCGAGGTCGACCTTTTCGAGTGGTACGGCAACGGCGAATGGGCTCCGGGTACCACGGTCCACGCGGCATCGAATGGGAAAACCTGGGAAGGGAAGTCGATTCCCGGGATGGTGGACGACGCGTGGCACACCTGGCGGATGCGCTGGGATGAGGAAGGTTTCAAATTCTGGCGGGACTACGTCGACGGTGCAAAGCCGTATTTCAGCGTTCCGCCGAAGCCGATCCACGTGTTCGGGGCTCCTCCCGAGGACAAGCGGTGGCCGTTCGGCAACCCCGGCTACTGGCTCTCGCCGATGTTCACGCTCGCGGTCGGTGGCGTCGGAGCGGGCGACCCCGCGGCAGGGACCTTCCCGTGCCAGATGCTGGTCGACTACATCCGGGTCTGGTAGCGATCACCTGACCGCCTCGATCACCTGGGCCAGGTTGAACTGCCAACGCTCGACCAGCCGGAAGCCCAGATCGTGCGGAACCGCAAAGGACGGTGTCGCTCCGTAGAGCGGGCCCGGCGGGAGCGCCGGACCCTGCTGGTGTGCCGGGATGGATTTGTCGGCCTGGGTGATGATCCACACGACGCGGCACCGGCTCAGCGGCGTGGCGACCACCTCGGGGATCAGGTTGGTGTCGAAGACGTCGTTGCGGGCCGTCGCGCGTTGCCACAGGGTGAGGTCGATGAGTTTCCGGTAGGCGTCGGGGCGCGCCGCCAGCAACGGGCGCATCGGCGCGGGCATGAACGTAACCGTGTCGTTGACGAGTAAGCAGTCCCCGGGTGCCGCCTTCGCGGTAATGAGGTCGGCGACCTGGCTGTAGTCCATTCCGTATTTTGCGTACGGGTTACGTTGGGCTAGAAGGTAATTCGGCGTAGCCACCACGGCGAACAGGCCAATGAGTGCTGCGGCCACCCGCGGCCGGGAAGCTACTGCGGCAACGCAGGTGCCGAGGATCAGCGCCATCGCCGGCGCGGTGAAGGCCAGGTAACGCGGCGTGTAGATCGGGTGGACGAACATCGACCAGGCGACGACCACCGCGGTCGGTATCAACAGCCAGGCAGTCGCCAAGGTCAACAGCTGCCGACCCGAACCCGTCAGCCGCGCGGATGCCCGCAGCCACAAGACAATAGCCGCCGCCATCACCAGCGCCGACAGCAGCGCGAATGCCGGGCTCCTTTCGAAATACTGTTGAATCGTCACATCTTCGATCGTCCGGTGCCCGATCGGTGCAATCCAACTGATCTGATGCGCCTGACCGGCAGCCGCGACAACAAACGGCGTCGTCACGCAACACGCCACAGCCGAGGTCAAGGCGAACCGTGTGCGCACCGTTTTACCGCGCTGGAATACCCAGAGGAATGCGACGTGCGCAAAGAACAACAGCACCAAGTACAGGTCGAGCAGAATGGAAATCGTCAGGACGATCCCGTAAGACATCCAGGCCCAACCGTTGTCACGACGTGTGGCATAGACGAGCAGTACCGTCAGCCACACGGCCGCCATCATCGACAGGGCATATGGGCGAGCTTCGATACCTGCCCACGTTGACCGTGGCAAGATCGCGCACACAACTCCGGACGCGATTGCGGCGTTGCGCGACACGCAAAACTTGCTGAGCACCACCACGCCCGCCGCGGTGCCGCCCACCGCAAGACCGCTTGGCGCCCGCGACCAGAACTCCGTGTGCGGGAAGACGTTGAACCAGCCGTGCATGAGCAGGTAATAGACACCCTCGACGGCGTCGACGTTGCCCAACATCTGCCACAACTGCGGTAGGGAGCGACTGTATGAGGCTGACACGGTCGCGGCCTCGTCGTACCAGAAGGACGGACGGCCGGCGCCGGCCAGACTGATCACCGCGGCCAGTACGCCGACCAGGCAGGGGTCGAGCCAGATCCTCAGCCGGGAGTGATCGTCGCCGCCCTCGGCCGGGTCGTCGAACGTGCTGGGTTGCGGGCTGCGATCAGTCGTCATCTGGGTTCGCGGCCATGTTGCCAGAAACGCGCCGAAGCCGTGCGATCGGCTATCCCGCCGTGTGGCGCGGTGCGCTGCTACGCCGACGGCGCCTGCGCCCGGTGCGCTGACCCGACCTTCGCCTGACCTCGCCGGTCAGCGCCGCGTCTGGCGCACCCGGTACGTCGACGGCCAGGAGTGTCGACTGTCGTCGCCGACCAGCGCCGTGCCTTTACTTCCTACTTTCACGGCGTACGCCTCCTCGCCCGCACCGACCTCCCGGTTGGCATGCTCGGTGGCCAGGTAGTACAGCTCGTCGATGGTGGCTTCGTGATAGGCCACGAACGTGGTCTTGCGGACGATGTCACCCGCCGCGGCGGTCATCCAGTCGGGCACGATCCGGGTGGCGAGCGCGCCCAAGCCCAGCAGCGAGAACGGCACGACCCAGTAGCCGAGGAAGGTCACCGGTGCGTGAATGCGGAAGATAGACGCGTCGTCGACCGTGAACGCGGGGATCAACGACGAGACCGTCATCGCGCCGAACACCGCAACCCAGATCCAGGTCAGCCGCGTTGTGATCCGGCCGAACACATCGCTGTTGACTATCGCCGGCGGTTGGTTCGCGGCGGCGTACTCGTGCACGAACGATGTGCCGAATTGCCGGCTGAGCACGGTGACCAGCAAGATCCCCGCAAAACTCAGCGGCAATGCCCAGCGCTGGACCACCAGTGTGCTCGCCAGCAAGGTCAGCACCGTGATCACGAGAAACGTTGCACCCGAACCGATTTCGAGCGAGCGCCGCGGCGTGCGGGTGAGATAGCCGGCGGCCAGTCCGGCGAGGGCGACCACAAACGCGACCGAAGACGCCACCTCGTACGGGGTGTTGCCGACCAGGGCCCAGTAGACGAGCCACGGCGCGAAACCAAACAGAATGCCCACGGTTGGCCAGTGTATGAGCGCCGCCACACCGTGGGGAGCCTCGGGTGGCCAAGCGCGATTGGTCGTGCCGGCTCAGCGCTGCAAGCTGCGCAGGGTGCTCTTGGCGAATTTCTTCAACACGTCGTCGCGCCGGGACCCGGATTCCCTGGCGCTGATGAGCTGGGCGTGTAGGCCGATCAGAAAGAAAGCGGCGCTGTCATATGCGTCGACGTCATCGTAGAGCTCGCCTCGGATGCGGGCGCGCTCGATTTCGGCGGCGAGCAGCACAAACACCGGGTGTTTGGTCCAACTCTCGTCTTTGGGTGCCGCCGGCGAGAAGTACAGACTGATGACGTCGCGAAACAGTGCAGCGCCCCACCGGGTCTCGAGCGCGACGACGAGCCTGACGATTTCGTCCAGCACCACCGGCAGATCGTGGCGGGTGTCGAGGAATCGACTGAGCTCTTCGGCGAGGTAATCCTCGTCTCGGCGAATCAACTCCAGCAGGACGTGTTCCTTGGTGGGAAAGTGAAAGTAGAACGTGCTGCGCGCGACTCCCGCAGCCTCGACGATCGCGTTGATATCCGCCGAATGTGCACCGGCACGCTTGAACTCCACGATGGCGGCATCGAGCACCCGCGCGCGCGTCTTACGGCGCTGGGCCTCGCGACCGGTCGCGATGTCTTGCACGCCCCCATTCTGCCGCATGCGAGGTGGTCGTTGACAGATATCAGTCGAAAGTGCCAGCTCAGCGCGCAATACACGCAGGTTTGCCGGACGCTGACGCAGATTTCGTTGTCATTTGTCAGCGAGCGTGCTAGATCTAGAACCGCGCGGTGCCGCGGCGAATCCGCATCAGGTGAGGCAGGGACGGGTATCGATGAACACCAGAGGTCAACTCATCCTGCTGTGGACAGCGCCGCCGGCGGTGGCGCTCTTTGCGCTGGCATACCTGGTCTTCCCGGTGTTTTCACCGCCGCTGTCGCCGACCCTGACGCCCGATCAAGTGGCCGCGTTCTTCCGGGAAAACGTCACCGGCATCCTGGGCGTGGCGATCCTCTGCAATCTCATTGCGTGCTCGTTGGTTCCGCTGTTCGCGGTGACCGCCGTGCAGATCTCCCGGGCTGCTACGTCGAGTCCGGTTCTGACCTATGCGTATGTCATCTGTGTCGGTATAGGCACGACAGCGTTCATCCTCGCCGACTATTGCTGGGGCATGGCGGCTTTCAGGCCCGACCGCGACCCCCAGCTGATCAGTCTGCTCAACGACATGGCCTGGTTCTTCTTCGTCGCGCCGGTCGGCACCGATCATGGTGCAGAACCTGTGCTTCGCGTTGAGCGTCTACCTCGATGACCGTCCAGAGCCGATCTTTCCGCGCTGGGTCGCGCACTTCAACGTCGCGACCGTCGCGCTGCTGGCCCCCAGCGCGTTCTCGATCCTCCACAAATCGGGTCCACTCGCCTGGAATGGCGCGCTGTCATTCACGTTGCGGCTGACGACATTTGCGGTCTACATCGCGGTGATGTTCTGGGCCCTGCTGCGCGCTGTCAAACACCAGGGCGACGATCGGGTGGTCCTCGCGTGAGCGGCAGCGTGGCCGCGCACGCGCCGTCGTGGCGCACGAACCGCAAACTCGATCAGTGGATCGCGTTTTGGAGCGTGCCCTTCTTCTTCAACCTGTTCGGGCTGGTGTTCGTGCCGCTGAGTTGGATGATGCCGCCGCGTTCGCCAGTCAGCTCCACGCCGCACATCGTCGACTTCATGCACTCGCACAATCTGCTCATCGCGTGCGTGATCCTGACGCTGGCTTACGGGCTCGCCCCGGTGTCGAACGGCTGCTACCTGATGCAGGTCAAGCGGATGTCGGTCAGTCCGGCGTTCCGCTATTCGATGATGATCGGCGCGATCACCGGCGCGATCGTCGGCATGCTCTTCCCGATGTTCTGCTTCGGCCTCGGCGCATTTCGCCCCGGGTACAGCTCGGCGATCCTGACGATGCTCTACGACTTCGGCTACCTGGCGTTCATCGGTTCGCTGGGCTGCTTCTGCGTCATGTGGATGGCCTTCGGTCTGGCAATCATTCTCGACGAGAACAACATTCTGCCAAAGTGGTTGGGCTACTACACCATTTGGCAATACGTGACCGAGCTGATGGCCGCGCCGGTCTGGATCACCAAAACGGGACCCTTCGCCTGGAACGGCTTGATGACCTTCTGGTTCGCCATGACGCTCTACGTCTCGTGGCAATTCGATCGTGTACGTCTGCATCTACCGGGCGATCAAAAGTCAACCCGAGGCCGAACTCGACAATGCCCCGGCTGAACCACCGCCCGCTGCCCTAGCGGCCCCAGCGGAGACTCGCGCGTGACCGACGTCGCTCAACGGCCCGACCACCGACGTCGACGAGTCTCCACAACCTGGCGCACGCGGTCATGTCCCCGGCGACTCGAGCATGTGGTTCTTCGTCATCGGAGACTTGCTGATCTTCGGCGTCTATTTCGTCGGCTATATGTACTTCCGGGGTCAGAACCACGAACTGTTCCTGGCCGGCCAGGCGCAGCTGAACCTGGACATCGGTGCCGTCAACACCGTTGTGCTGCTGACAAGTTCACTCTTTGTAGCACTCGGCGTCGCTGCGGCGCGGGCCGGAGACAGGGCGGATGCGCTGCGACGGTTCTGGATCGCGCTGGCCTTCGGCGCCGCGTTCCCGCTACTCAAGATGTTCGAGTGGATCCCCGAAATCAGCAGGGGTATTACGCCGGGCAAAGACCTGTTCTTCATGTACTACTACGTGATGACCGGCATGCACCTGTGCCATGTCGCCCTCGGTCTGGTCATTCTGTGTTTCATCATCCGCAACCTGAAAGTGTCTCAGGTGCCGAAGATCTCGCTCGTCGAGACGGGTGCCACCTACTGGCACATGGTCGACGTTTTGTGGCTGGTCCTGTTCGCCTTGCTCTATCTGATGAGGTAAACGATGACGTCACTGATCCGCAATCCACTGACGATCGTGTGGGCGTTGCTCACGACGGTCACCATCGTGTCGTCGTTGATCGCACTCGACGGCGGAGCCTCGCACCAGATCAACACGACGGTCACGACCGTCGTGTTGCTGATCGCAGCGGTCAAGGCGTTCTTGGTGATATGGCATTTCATGGAGGTTCGCCGCGCACCCGTCTGGCTGAAGTTGACCACCAGTGGATGGGTGCTCGCGCTTTTCGCGTTGCTGCTCGGCTTCTACTTCGCGAGCCTTTGATCCGTTGATGACTGAAAGCTGCTCAGGCGGTTAGCTTTTGCGCCAACTCCCACGCAGTCTCGGCCATGCCGCGATAGCGTTCGCGATATTCATCGGTGCCGGCCCGCGAATCAGCCGCGTTGCCGTCCACGCCCCGACGCCAGACCCCAGCGGTGATCGAGGCCAGCCGGAACATCGAAAACACCACGAATACGTCGAGCGATTGCGGAAGCTCTCTGCCGGCATGCGCGCGGTAACTGTCCAGAAAGGCCTGCTGGCCGGGAAGCCCAGTGCCAGTGAGATCCTCGTCGAGGACACCGCTTCTGCCGCCAGGTCCACCCGGCACGTGGTACGTCACGCAGAAATACCCCAAGTCGGCCAACGGGTCGCCGATCGTCGACAACTCCCAGTCCAGCACCGCCACCACCCGCGGCTCGGTCGGATGAAGCAACACGTTGCCCAGCCGATAGTCGCCGTGCGCGATGCACGCCGGAGTGTCATCGGGTGGCAGGTTCTCGGGCAGCCATGTCGCGAGCAGATCCATCGCGGGCATGTCCTCCATGCGCGCGGCCTCCCACTGCCGGGTCCACAGCGCTACCTGGCGCTGCATATAGCCGACCGGGCGGCCGAATCCCTCGAGTCCGACCGCGCGCCAATCCACCCGGTGCAGCGCCGCAAGCACCCGGGCCAGGTCTTCGTAGACAGCGGCGCGGTGCGCAGGCGTCTCCTCGCGCAGGACACGGTCCGGGAAGACCCGCCCAGAAACGTGATCCATCACGAAAAAGGTTGTACCGAGCACGGATTCGTCGTCGCACAGCAGCTGCATTCGCGGCACGGGCACGTCCGTCTCGGCCAGCGCGGCCATCACGCGGTGCTCGCGCTCCACCTCGTGCGCACGCGGCAACAGTTTGCCCGGCGGCTTCTTGCGCAGCACGTACTCGCCGCCCGCGGTTTTCAGATGAAATGTGGGGTTGCTCTGGCCGCCCTGGAACTGTCGAACCTCCAGTTGACCGTCGAATCCGGGCAGCCGCCCGCGGAGATAGCGCGCCAGCGCAACCTCGTCGAAGCGATGCGCAGGCAGTACCGGCACCAGCTCAGCCATCCCAGCCATCTGTCGCCCCTTGTCGTCCGCGTCTGCGAAAACCCTACCGAGGAGTGAAATAGCGATGAACCGTTTGAGGGGAGCCCGACCATGCCGATGATCGACCTGACCTACCTGCGAGGCTCGGTGGAACCGCCGGCGCTTGAACACCTGACCGACGAACTCGTCACCGCGCTGCTGCGGGCCGAGCGGGCACCGGACACCCCGTTCCTGCGCGACAACACCCTGCTGTACCTGCACGAGCTAGATCCGGGCGCGCAATCGGTGGGCGGCCGCGGCGCGGGTGCACCCCGGTTCCGTGTCGAGATGACGGTCTTCGAGGGTGCGCTGACAAAGGACCGCAAGGAGCAGCTGGCGGCCGAGGTCCACGCCGCGGTGTGTGCCGCCGCGGGGATCGAGCCGGAGGGCGACCGGGCATTTCACGTCTGGACTCTGATTCATGAAATCCCCGAAGGGAATTGGGCCGGCGGCGGCAAGGTCATCTATTACCGGCAGGTCAAGGGCTTGGTCGCCGACGACGCACCCTGAGGGCGTCGCCTCGGTTAGTGTCCGGCTATGGAGATTTCGTGCGCGTTCGCCACCTCATCGGACACCCCGAAGCATGTCGAACTGGCGGAGTCGCTCGGGTACCGGCGCGCGTGGCTCTACGACTCCCCTGCCCTGTATCCCGATGTCTGGATGATCCTCACGCGCTGTGCCGAACGCACCTCGCGCATCGGCCTCGGTCCGGGTGTGCTGGTGCCCAGTCTGCGACACCCGATGGTCAACGCGGCCGCCATCGCCGAACTCGCCGACCAGGCTCCGGGTCGCGTTGCGGTGGCCATTGGATCCGGCTTCACCGGACGGTTCACGTTGGGCAAGCGGCCTCTGCCGTGGCGGCAGGTAGCCGACTACGTCCGATGCCTAAAGGCGCTTCTGGCCGGCGAGACCGTCGAGTGGGATGGCGCCAGGATCCGGATGATGCACCCGTCCGGGTACGGGGCCGCGCGACCTGTCGATGTGCCGATCCTGATCGGCGCGGACGGGCCGAAGGGGCTCGCGGTGGCCGCCGAACTCGGCGACGGCGTGTTCTCGGCTGCGGTGCCTCAACCCGACGCTGTCAAAGCGGCCGACTGGCGGGCCCTGCTGGCCTTCGGCACAGTGCTTGACGAGGGCGAAGAGCTGACCTCGCCACGGGTCGTCGACGCCGTGGGTCCCGGAGCGGTGGTGATGTATCACGCCGTATACGAGCGTGGCGGAGCGACGGCAGTCGACGGGCTGCCGGGCGGCCGCGGCTGGCGCGAGGCGGTCGAGGCCCACCCCGCCAACGAACGGCACCTTGCGATCCACGAAGGACACCTGGTGCGAGCCAACGCGCGTGACAAACCGTACGTCGCTGACCTCGTCCCGATGGCCAGCGCGGCGTCGCTGACCGGAACGGCCGAACAGGTGGCGGAGTGGGTAAGCGGGCTTGCCACCGTCGGGGTCACCGAAGTCGCCTACCAGCCGGCTGGTTCCGACATCGAGCGCGAGTTGCGCGCCTTCGCATCCGCTACCGGTCATCGCGGGTTGAGTACTACGGTGTGGACATGATCGCCAAAGTGGTTGTGACGGCGCTGCTGGCCGCATTGCTGGGGTTCGCCGGGTCGATCAAGGTGCTTGGCGTTGCGCAGTCGCTGAAGATCCGCGACCACCTCGGTGTCAAGCCGGTTCAGTGGCGGATGATCGGGGCTGCTCGAACTCGCCGCTGTCGCAGGCGTATTGGCCGGCCTGGCGTGGCCGCCGATCGGCGTGGCGGCCGCGGTCGGTGCAGCCCTGCTTCTGCTGGGCGCTATCGGTTTTCATGCTCGAGCGTCCGATAAAGCCGCTGACTCGGCTCCCGCGGTGATCGGTCTGGGCCTGGCCGTCGCGACGGCCATCCTTCAGGTGGGCTAAATCAAGTAGGTTGTCCGGCAACGACAATCCCTACGACGTGGGGGCCGATGCGCATCCGCTGGCCGGACGCTGGGTGCCGGATTTCGCGGTAGCGGGTGGCGGCGTGACTGGACGGGTGGCCGAGCTCGCTCGGGCCGGTCGTCCGCTGTTGATCGACTTCACCGAGAACGGGTGCGTCGCCGCCGCGGCTGCCGATGTCGCAGAGCGGATTACCGTTGCGGCCGGCCGTCCAATCGGTGATGTGGCGGCGACCGCACTGCTGATGCGCCCGGACGGCTACGTGGCGTGGGCGTCGTCGGCGACCGAGCCCGAGGTTGACGACCTTCGCGGCGTTCTGCACAGGTGGTTCGGCATCGCCTGGACCTGACAGCGAAAGTCGGTTATTTCGAACCGAGTTCGTCCTCGTACTTCTTCGCCATATGAGCGACGGCGTCGATCTGCGATTGCGCTAGGCCTTCACGCACTTCGCTGGCGCGCGTCGCGGCATCCAAGGTCGGCTGCGCCTGGCCCTGGAAATGCGGCATCACTTCGGCGGCGAACAATTCGGCCGACCGTTTGGTCGCCGCCGGGTTGGCCCACTCGTGGCCCATCTGCAGCATGCAACCGAACCCGCCCGATTGATCCCACATCCGCTGCACCTGTTCGCGGGCTCGCTCGGGGGTTCCGATCACGCCGGCGCCGTTATCGTTGATGACGTCGATCATCTCGTCGATCTGTTCGCCGGGCATGGTCATCTGCGGGAACGCCGCGACCTTCTGGAAGTAGTTAAACCACGGCGCGAGACCGAATTTCACGTCCTCGCGGGCCTGCTTCTCGGTCTCGGCGATGTGGAACGGGCTGACAAGGCTCCAGTTCTTGCGGTCGACGGCGGTGCCGAACACTGCGGCGCGCTCTTCGACGATGTCCCAGTGATACTGCAGAGCGTTGAAACCGTCGACGGTCAGCGTCGCACCGATGGACAGCAGACCGATGCCATGCTTGCCGGCCAGTCGCGCACCGGTCGGTGATGCGACCGCGGCCACCGCCAGCGGGACACCGCCCTCGGAGTACGGGGCGAGTTGCAGGCGGGCGTCATGGAGTTCGTGCGTGGGCGTTTTCGCCGACACCGTCTCTCCTCGCAGCAGCCGCACCACGATGTCGAGATTGGTGTCCAGCAGCTCGCGGGTGTCGGTCGGGGTAAGGCCGATCATCGCTGAATCGCTGGGCAGCGACCCGGGGCCCACCCCGCCGATCACCCGGCCGTGGGTGAGGTGGTCCAGCATCATCAGCCGGTCGGCGACCCAGAGCGGGTTGTGGTACGCCAGCGAAATGACCCCGGTGCACAGCTTGATCCACTTGGTCCGTTCCGCGGCGGCGGCGATGAAGATCTCGGGCGAGGCGATGATCTCGCTGCCGGCGGAGTGGTGCTCACCGATCCACGCCTCGTCGAAGCCCAGCGCGTCGAGGTGCGCGACAAGTTCGAGATCGCGCTGAATGGCGAGCGTCGGGTTGGTGCCAGCGCGGTGAAACGGTGCGATGAAATACCCAAACCTGAGCTTGGCCATGTGCGGTCCCCTAGCAGTCGAGTTGCCCCGAACTTTAATCCGGTCCGCGCGTCGGGACTCAGGAGTTGGTGCCTCGAATCTGCCGGAAATTCCGCTTCAGGACGCGACGGGTTTAGCCCCCGCCGCAACCCACGCCCGGGATGCAACCGCCGCCGCCGCCCGGTCCGCCGCCACCGCAGCCCACGCCGGGGATACAGCCGCTGCCGCCGCCGGGTCCCCCGCTGCCGGTCGGGCCGCCGGGGATGCTGCCGCCGCCGCCGTTGGGTCCGCCGCCGCCCGTCGCGCCGCCCGGTCCACCTCCGCCCGGTCCACCTCCGCCGGAGTTCCGGTCGGAGCAGGCGCCGGTGCCACGCTCGACGACGGAGTCGTCGTGGTCGTGGTGGTGGTGCTGGTGGGGCCGCCTTTGCCGCCGCCGCCACAGCCCACCGCCAACAGAAGCATCGCCGCCCCGAAGAACAGTGTCATCGCCGTGCGCACAGACTTCATCTGCAATCCCCACTCTCGTCTCGTGCTCCCCGAGATACCCGGGACGAGTGGGACCGAAACGCGTTGACTACGAGCGGGATCAGCCTCGCCGGGAAAGCTGGGCATGGATCAACGGAGCGATCTTCTCCGCCATGTACGCGTGTCCGGCGTCGTTGGGGTGCACACCGTCGGGGCCGATCAATTCGGGCCTGCCGACGAACCAGCCCTCACTGATCGGGTCGATGAACGTCGCGCCGAAGTCGTGAGCCTGGCCGCTGAGAATGTCGCGGATATAGAGGACATCGGGCGGCGGATCGGAATCCGTCCACGGCGGGCCGATCACCAGCAGCTTCGCCGAGGGCGCGATTCGGCGAGCCAGATCCAGGGTGTCGTGCGCCATCGCCGTCATCTGCATCGGATCGACGCCATGGTCGTTGCGCGAGCCGAAGAACACCACCAGCGCATCGTCGGGATGGACGGCGCGGTTCGTCAGGTCTTCGAAGACGCTGCCGTGATCGCCGCGGACGACGTAGCCGGCCCTGCCTTCGGAGGCAACCTCGGGCGCGACCTGGACACCTTGGCGTGCAAGCGTCAGCCAGGTGCGGTTGGTCCAGGTGTTCGATCCCCAGCCGCCTTCGTCGGTGCCGGTGGTGTAGGAATCCCCGATCACCGCGACGTGGTCGATCGGCGTCCCCCGGGCGACGGTCTGAAAGGGCTGCGGCGCGGCGGGACTGTGCGTGACCACTCCGGCCGCAACGGCCGCGACGACAACTGTGGCCAGACGACCCACCGTTACCTGCACTGTCCACCACCTCGGCCGCGTGTCGCATCCGTACAAGCGGAATCGTAAAAGCACAAAGCTGAATTTTTAGCGTCGACGCGCTGGCATCCGATGGGCTACCGACGTGGGAGCTAGAGGCCTCGCGCCAAAGGGATCGTACTTGATCAGTATGCGGCGCAGTATCGCTCGCGTCACACGGTGGGAGCTAGCCCGCGCGCGCCGAGAACGGCTTTGGCCGTCCCTCGTGGGGTCCGTCGATCGACTGCAGTTTGCCGCCCTCGACGGGCACCTCCGGATCGGCGGCGTCGACCACGGGCCGCCCATCGCCGACCATCCTGCGCATCCAGAGTCGGGCAGGTTCTTCAACGAGGTGATAAAGCACGGCCGCGCCGACGAAGGTCACCACGAGCACCGCGGCCAGCAGCAGCTTTCCGTCGTTGCCGAACAAGGTGAGCTCGAACTGCTGCGCCGTCCAAATCCACGCGGTGTGCGCCAACTCGTGAACCATGTAGAGACAGAACGAGATCTGCCCGCCATAGACCAGCGGTCGGGTGGACAGCAGCGCCGGCAGGCTGCCGGTGCCGATCGCCAGCGTCAGCACCAGCGGCACGAACAAGATGTCGACAAGACCGCCGGTGTCGGAGACACCGTGCAGCGGGTGCGCGTCGGACCAGTAAAGGAAGCCCACCACGCCGGCGATCAGCAATACGGACGCATAACCCGCAGCACGTCGACCTCGATCGGTGAGCTGCAGACGACTGACCGCGGCGGCGACCAGCGCCCCGGCGGTGAATTGCATGACGATGCGCGGCAGCCAACTCCATGGCGTGTAGAACTGGCCGGTCACCAGCAGTGACACCACGGGAGGTAGCGAGGCGGCGACCGCCAGCCAGACCAGATTGCGGGCCCGGGTCGCGCGCGCCATCCGGAAGATCACCAGCACCAGCAGCCCGAACAGCAGGTAGGCCAACCACTCGGCGCTGATGGACCACGCCGGACCGTCCCAACTCGAGTTGTCGAAGAACGGCTGGAACCACAGCTGCGCCAATAGGACCTGACGGACGTAGCTGATCGCGGTGAACCGGTAAATCTCCTGCGACGGCACGTGACCGACGTGCAGCGTGAAGATGACCCACAGCGCGGCCAGGTGCAAGGTGACCAGATATACCGGCCACACTCTGGCCAGCCGCAGCCAGAGGAAATGCAGGGTGCTGCGCGTCGACCACGATCCGCCCATCCGGTCGAGGTAGTTCCAGGTCAGCACGAACCCGCTGAGGATGAAGAACAGATCCACCCCTTGGGCCCCGCAATTGAGCACCGGAGTGAGTGCGTCGAGAAAACCGGGGGCCGCGTCGCGCAGCAGCGGACGGAAGTGAAAGAGCACGACCCAAACGGCGGCAACGATGCGAAGTCCCGTGAGGGCCTTGATTTCTCCGCTGCGCACAACAATCTTTCCGTGAGACCACAGGCATTTCGTTCACCACTGCGTCACTTACGACGGCGTTGGCAGGGTATCAGCGCGCCAGAGCGAAGGCGAGTCGTCGCCCGGTGCGCCTCGAAGGCGAATGCGCAGGCAGGAAACCGGAAGCGATAGTTCGCAGCACGTGTTGACACGTCTAGCGTCACCATCAACACAACAGCTCCAGCGCAGGAGAAGTCATGAAGACCCGCCTCACCGAGTTCTTCGGCATCGAGCACCCGATTGTCTCCGCGCCGATGGCGCAGATCTCGGGCGGCAAGCTCGCCGCCGCCGTCTCATCGAGCGGCGGCCTGGGCCTGATCGGCGGCGGCTACGGCGATTCGGCGTGGCTGCAGCGCGAGTTCGGTCTGGCTCGACGGGGCGAGGGTCGGATGCGGCTTCATCACGTGGAGTCTGGCCCGCGCGCCCGAGCTGCTCGACGAGACACTGGCGTGGCAACCGGCCGCGGTCATGCTGTCGTTCGGTGATCTGCAGCCATTCGCCGAGCGCGTCCACGCCGCCGGAATTCCGGTGATCGCGCAGGTTCAGACACTGGAGCAGGCGCGCCGGGCGCTCGACGCCGGCGCGGAGATCGTGGTCGCCCAGGGCGGTGAGGCGGGCGGGCACGGCATGACGGTGCGTTCGACCTTCACGTTGGTGCCCGACGTCGTCGACCTGGCTGCCGACCGAGCGCCGGAGACGCTGGTGCTGGCGGCGGGCGGAGTCGCCGACGGGCGCGGGCTGGCGGCCGCACTGATGCTCGGCGCCGACGGTGTGGTGGTGGGCACCCGGTTCTGGGCCTCCTCGGAGGCGCTGGTGTCACCGCGCGCCCACGAGCGGGCGCTCGGCGCCAGCGGGGACAGCACCTATCGCACGCGGGTCTATGACCATGTGCGACGGCTGGATTGGCCACCCGAGTACAACGAACGGGCGTTGAGCAATCCGTTCGTCGACAGATGGCATGGCAACGAGACCGAGTTGTTGGCGTCGCTGCCCGATGCGGTGAAAACCTATGAAGCCGCGGTTGCCGCAGAGGATTTCGGGGCCGCCGCCATCCTTATCGGCGAGTCGATCGGACTCGTCGACGCGGTTCGTCCCGCCGCGGACATCATCGCCGATATGGCATCGCAGGCCGAGCGAGTCCTCAAGCGGGCAAACGGCTAACAGATCCAACGGGCTGGCGCGTCGCGCCGTCCCGCATAACCTAGACATAGACGACAACCATCTGGTTGGCTCGGACATGTGGCAAGGCTTGATGTGCCCGACGGCCCCGGCGGCGAAGCGGCGATGATCTGGACGCTGCGACCGCAACTCGGCGACATGGTCGAGCGGATGATCCACGGCGCCTATCAGCAGAGTGTGCTGCCGCCGGAGGAACGCGAACTGGCCAGAATGCGGATCGCGCAGATCAACGACTGCATCGCCTGTTCCGACTTTCGCGCGCCCTCAGTCATCGAGGCGGCCGTCGGGCCCGAGCTATATGCGAATGTCGCGGCATACGCCACGTTCCCGGGCTACACACCCCGGCAACGCCTGGCAATCGAGTACGCCGAACGTTTCGCGACCGACCACGGCGCAATCGACGACGCGTTCTTCGGACGGCTACGTGAAGTTTTTTCGGACCCGGAGATTCTCGACCTGACGCTGTGTGTCGCAGTCTTCCTCGGCTTGGGGCGCACGTTGAGTGTCCTCGGCAGTCGATCAATCCTGCGCGATCGACGTGTGACACGACGCTAGGAGACGAGTGGACATTGCATCGGTTGACGAGTTGCTCACCACCACCCGATCGGTTCGCAAGCGCCTCGACCTGACGCGGCCGGTCGGCCGTGACGTCATCCTCGAGTGCATCCAGTTGGCGATGCAGGCTCCTACGGCGAGCAACGCGCAAGATTGGCGTTGGCTGGTGATCACCGACGCCGGCAAGCGCGCCGCGATCGCCGACATCTACCGCAGCATCGGCTCGGATTACCTTGCCGCTGCCGCCAAGGACGCGACCGATCCGCAGACCAAGCGGGTGTATGCGAGCGCGTTCAGTCTGACCGACACGCTCAGCGACGTTCCGGTGCACGTCATCCCCTGCCTGGAAAACCGCATCGACAACTCCAGCATGCTGACCGCCGCGTCGGCGTGGGCGTCCATCATTCCGGCCGGCTGGAGCTTTCTGCTCGCGCTGCGATCTCGCGGGCTCGGATCAGTCTGGACGACAATGCATTTGGCCAAGGAGCGCGAGGTGGCAGAGCTGCTGGGGATCCCGGACACCGTCACCCAGGCCGCGTTGTTTCCGGTGGCCTACACGATCGGAACCGACTTCCGCCCGGCGTCGCGGCCACCGGCCGAGACCGTGACTTTCTGGGATGGCTGGGGTTAAAACCCGAACTGTGTTGCGGGCAAGTGAAATTGTTTCTTAGCAAAGTATTAAACGCTGGAACACGTGACCTTAGAGTAGGCAATTAGCGTCTCAAACAGGTCGGGGTCATCGCTGACCCTGATATTGCAGTAACACTGTTTGGAAACGGGGGCGCGTCCAATGAACGACTCGATTAACACGGCGGCTTCGTACTTGGCGCCGCGCCACGCCCACCTCCCTGTCGACTGCAACGGCGCCGCCGTTCGTGCCCAGTGCCGTCACCTCGCGACGGTGGTGACCATCACCGGTGCGATCGACGCGAGCAACGTCAATCAGGTCATCGAATACGCCCGGCGCTTCAACCTTCCGGACAACCCGTTTGTTCTCGACCTGACAGGCCTGGATACTTTCAGCGCGCAGGCGGTGCGACTGCTGTACGCCGTCGATGACGCCTGCACCGCCGCCGGCCTGGAATGGGCACTGATCCCCAGCCAGGCCGTGAGCCTGACGTTGCTGGTAACTCACGAGGACATCAGCTTCCCGACTGCGACCACGGTCCACGAGGCGCTGCAGTACTTCGCCGATGCCACCACTGCGCGGCGTCGTCTATTGCTGCCTCTTTTCACCAAAACCGCGTAGTCGCGCATTTCGGCTCTGACGCGCGTTTTGCAAAGTCCGTATGCTGCTATTTGTGTCGTCTAAGCCAACGATTGCCGCCGCCGCGGCACTGATCGGCGCTTGCCTGGGGCGCTTCGGCCGGCCTGGCCATCGCCGATCCCGCTCCGCCGCCTCCACCGGCCCCCGCCCTCCCCGGCCGGCACCGGCCCCCGGACACGGACCCGCGCCTGCCCCGGCAAAAACCACGATCGACCACGACGGCGTGTACAACGTCGGCACCGACATCGTGCCGGGCGTCTACACGTCGGCGGGCCCCGTTGGTAACGGCGTCTGCTACTGGAAGCGGCTCGGGGACGACGCCAAGCAGCCGCTCGACAACGCGATGAGCAAGAAGCCTCAGATCGTGAGGATCGACCCGACCGACAAGACGTTCAAAACGGATGGCTGCCAGGCGTGGGAGAAGAACGACGCCGCGGTCCCCGATCCGGGCAAATCCCCCGAACAGGCCGGGATAGGGCTGGGCATTCTGAACTCGCTGATCGGCGGCGGAGGCGCGTCAGCACCGGCAGCCCGCCGGCACCAGCCCCGGCACCGCCCAAGTAGTCGCGGGGCCGACCCACACGCATGCAGACCGTCGAATACGCCGCCGGTCGCATGGCGGACGTCTTCGGCGAACCCTCTCAGCCCACGGTTCTGCTGTGGCATGGCCAGCAAGCAGACGCGCGTTCCTCGGTACGGTCGCTCGCTGAGCTGATTGCCGGACATGGCCTGGGCGTCGTTGCGCCCGACTGGAATTCCTATGCCGCGGACGGCGGTCGCGCCGATCTGCTGGGCTCGGTGCACTTCACCCGCGAGCGAGTCGATGACCCCGATGGTCTGGTGCTCGCCGGCTGGTCGATGGGAGGCCTCGCGGCCGCGGCGCTGACGATCCAGGCTCAGCAGCTTGGCGTGGCCTTCGCGCATACCGTTTGTCTGGCCGGTGCATTCATGATCCCCGATCCGATCTTCAATGAGCTGCCGGCAACTCAACTCCGTCACGCCGCACATTCGACCCCGTTCACTCTGCTGAGCGGCGTGGCCGACCGGGTCATCCCGGTATCGGTGGCCGACGACTTCGCCGCGGCGCTGCGGCATGCCGATTGGCCGGTGCAGGTGGTCGAGTTACCGGCCGACCATGGGTCGATCGCCGGCGCGGCCTACGACCCGGTCGCGGAGCGCTATCACTCCGCGACCGACGCAGCGGTCGCTAGCGGTCGCCGCTGACGTTGCGGCCCACATCGCCGATGCCGGCCGGGCGCGATCGCTGACTGGGACAGCCAGTCGCGCAGCTTCGCGTAGACCAGCGGATGGTTGAGCAAGTCAAAATGATTCAAGCCGGTCAGTATCAGACCGTGCTCCTGCGCAAACGGAATACGTCGCGACCGACCAAGGCCCGCAGCGCTTTTCGGGCGCACCAGATGGTCGCCGGCCAACATTCCGAGCAGCGGTGGCGCCACCGCGGACGACACGAAGTGATACGTGGCGTGCGGCAAGAACGGTGCCTCGCGGCAACGATCGCGCAGAAACTCGTCGGGATCGGCGTCGCGCCAATCGTCATCGAGACAGGCGCCATAGCGCAGATCCTTGACGCCGTCGCTACGCGCGTTCAAAAAGTCTGCAATCGCCCGGGTTTCGGGCAACTTGGCCAGCGCCCACGACGCGACGTTCACGCCTTTCTCCAGATCGGCGCCCAGATGCGGCGAGCCCAGGCACACCACGCGATTGACGGCGTCGGTCCAGACGTGTTGCTGCTCCGCCCCGTAGTGGCACGCGCTGCGCGCCACCAGTCCGCCCATCGAGTGGCCCACCAGCACGAGTTCGGTGATGGGGACCGGCCACTGATCGTGTAGCAGGTCGAGGATTCCGGCCAGCGTGCGTCCGTTGACCGAGATGTGCAGTCCGGTGTTGTAGCGCAGTAGAACTGGGCTGTAGCCCAGGTCGTCGTGCAGCCGCTCGCCGTAGCTGCGGCCGTCGTCGGTCTCGCGCGGCGCGCGCGACCAGGACCGCTCGGTCAGACACCAGCCATGCACAAAGACGACGACCCGACCGGTCGCCGCCGGATACGCCGCGGCCAGGTCATCGGTCGTCAGCGCCACCGATTTGCCGCCGTGTCGAACCACCATCGCGCCGGCAAGCGGGTTTTCATGCTCGGTCAACTCGTCGCCGTATATCCCGTTGACCGCGGCGAGGACGGCGCCGACCGTATCGGTGCGTGATTCCAATGCGTCGTCGACCTCGTTGCCCCAGATCTCGGCGGCGACCGTGCCGGCGACGCGAGTCGCGCCGACGCAGTCCGCGGTCGACCCCGGTGTAGATCGCCCGCGTCAGCCCGTCGTGGATGGTCCGAGTCGGTGCCGCTGCCGGCCCGATCGAGTCGAACACCCGGCCGGCGATGCCGGCGTGCATGCCGCGCACCAGCGTGGTGAGTACCGAGGACGCCTCCCCCGCCAGATCGCCGACGGCACGAATATCGCTACGCTGCATGTCGCCCCCTTGGGTCAACGCGTGTCAAACTGACTCGACAAGTCGTCTAGCTGCTCAAATCCGCGCAATGAAGCCCGGTTCTGAGCCGTCGGTTTGTTCACTCAGTATACAAACGTTTACTGTATGTGTCAGTTGTCAGTTGTTTCAGACGACCGCGCATCGACCGAGCACTAGGAGCCCTGATGGACGCCGCCTTCTCGTTGGAGTTATCCGATGAAGTGGTGCAGGTACGCGACTGGGTACACGAGTTCGCCGACACGGTGATCCGGCCGGCGGCGGCCGAGTGGGACGAGCGCGAAGAGACTCCCTGGCCGATCATTCAAGAGGCCGCCAAGGTCGGGCTCTATACCCCCGACCTGTTCGCTCAGATGGCCGGCGAAGCCAGCGGGCTGGGCATGCCGACGGTGTTCGAGGAAATGTTCTGGGGCGACGCCGGAATCGCGTTGTCCATCATGGCTACCGGGCTGGCTGCGGCCGCTCTGGCCGGCAACGGCACCCCGCAGCAGATCGGCGAGTGGCTGCCGCAGATGTTCGGCAGCCCCGGCGACCCGCAGCTCGCCGCGTTCTGTTCGTCGGAACCCGGCGCCGGCTCCGACGTCGGAGCTGTCCGCACCAGAGCGAAATACGACGAGGCCTCCGACGAGTGGATTCTCAACGGCACGAAGACGTGGGCAACCAACGGCGGGATCGCCAACGTCCACATCGTGGTGGCGTCGGTGGAACCCGAACTGGGCACCCGCGGGCAGGCGACGTTCATCGTCCCGCCCGGCACCAAGGGCCTCTATCAGGGACAGAAATTCAAGAAGCACGGCATCCGGGCGTCGCACACCGCCGAGGTGGTCCTCGATGACGTCCACATCCCCGGAGAGCTGATCCTTGGCGGCCGGGAGAAGTTCGAGCGCCGGATCGCCAAGATCCGGGAGGGGCACCGCACCTCGAGCCAGGCCGCGATGATGACATTCGAGCGCACCCGTCCGATAGTGGGGGCGATGGCGCTCGGCATCGCCCGCGCCGCTTACGAATACGCGCTGGACTACTCACTGCAGCGCGAACAGTTCGGCCGTAAGATCGCCGAATTCCAGGCCATCGCTTTCAAGTTGGCCGACATGAAGAGCCGCATCGACGCGTCCCGGATGCTGGTCTGGCGGGCGAGTTGGATGCAGCGAAACGACAAGCCGTTCAACTCGGCTGAGGGATCGATGGCAAAGCTGTACGCCAGCGAGACCTCGGTGTACGTCACCGACGAAGCCATCCAGATCCTCGGCGGCAACGGTTACACCCGCGACTACCCGGTCGAGCGGATGCACCGAGATGCGAAGATCTTCACCATCTTTGAGGGCACCAGCGAAATTCAGCGACTGGTGATCGGCCGGGCGCTGACCGGTCTGCCCATCCGGTGACGCATGCCGCTAGTGAGCGGCGTGCGCCTCGTCGCCGGCGCCGTTGAGCGCCAGCGCTTCATCCCAGTCGGTCCGTTGCTGCCGTTGACGTGCTCCTCGACGGCCGGCGGCTCAGCCTCGTATTCGCCTTCGTCTAGCCCTGCCACGACGCGGATCGCGGCGATCAGCTGCTCCACCAGCGGCGTCTCCTGCGCGGTGGGCGTGCCGCCCTCTTCCAGCTCGTCGGGCAGCTCGCGCCGGAGCCCGAACCCGTTGGCCGCCTCGTGCGCCGACAGCTTGGCGTGCACGCGGGCGTTGTAAAGCTGTTGTCCCAGAGTCGATCCGGGCGCATCGGTCGACCCGCTCCATCAGGTCGTCGTAGCGCCGCCGGACATCGCTGAGCGCAATCATCACGGTGGGAGTGGGCCGGCTGTGGCTTGCCGCCTCGGTCAGCGCGGCGCGCAGTTTCCGCAAACCGGTCAGCACCACCTCGGCGCGCTTCTGAAATTTCTTGTCTTCGGGAAAAGGCAGCGAATCGATAGCCGCCCGGTACATGTGCATCGCCGCGTCGGCGAGACTCACAATGGTTTGCGCTTCACCTTCGTGCTTGTCGAATTCGCCCATAACCCCTCAACTCTTTGATGGTGTTCAGCTCAGGTCGTGACGGGCTGCCACCAACTTCCGTCCCGACCGCTGCAAGGAAGAGGGTATTGGTAACAGCGTCGACTCGACAACAGTAAGTGCGCGCCATCATTCGCTGGCAGTCCTGCCTCGGCGAGTGCCAGAAGGTGGGTATCGCAGAGTTAGCGCGACGCGTCCGTGTAACACTGCGGTAATGGCTTATTCGATTGCTCGCCCCAAGCTAGAGGGCAACATCGCGGTCGGTGACGACCGCCAGCTGGGGTTTGCCGAATTCGGCGATCCGCAAGGACGCGCGATCTTCTGGTTGCACGGCACGCCCGGCGCGCGACGGCAGATCCCGGCCGAGGCCCGCGTCTACGCCGAGGACAATCACATTCGGTTGATCGGAATCGACCGACCGGGCATCGGGTCGTCCACCCCGCATCAATACGAGAACGTTCTCGCGTTCGCCGACGACCTGCGTACCGTCGCCGACACCCTGGGCATCGACAAGATGGCCGTCATCGGACTTTCCGGTGGCGGCCCTTACACGCTGGCATGTGCGGCGGCGATGCCTGACCGGATCGTCGCGGTCGGGGTGCTGGGCGGCGTGGCGCCCACGGTCGGCGCGGAGGCGATCAGCGGTGGACTGATGTCACTCGGGACGCTGGCGGCGCCGGTGCTTGCGGTGGCCGGACTCCCGATCCGGTTGGCGGCAGCCGCCTTCATCCGGCTGCTCAAGCCGGTCGCCGAGCCCGCGCTCTACCTTTACGCGCGGGTCTCCCCCGAAGGCGATCGGCGGCTGCTGGTGCGGCCGGAGTTCAAGGCGATGTTCCTCGACGATCTGCTCAACGGTTCCCGCAAGCAACTGGCGGCCCCGTTCGCCGACGTCATCGTCTTCGCCAAGGACTGGGGATTCCGGCTGGACCAGGTGAAGATTCCGGTGCGTTGGTGGCATGGCGACCGCGACCACATCGTGCCGTTCGCCCATGGGCAACACGTCGTCAGCAGATTGCCCGACGCGGTGCTCACCACGTTGCCGGGTGAAAGCCACCTCGCCGGCCTGGGTTTTGCCGAGGAGATTCTGCGCACCATGATCGAGCTTTGGGACAGCATCGAAAAGAAGTGAATTCTCGTCAGCCCGCGACACCGTCGCACGCTGTGTGATACATGGTGCGAGTGCCCGCGAACCCGCCGCTGACCAAGGACCAACGCAACTCGTTCATCGCCGCGCTGTTGGGCTGGACGATGGATGCCTTCGACTACTTCCTCGTGGTGCTGGTCTATGCCGACATCGCGAAGACCTTCCATCACACCAAGGCCGAAGTCGCATTCCTGACCACGGCAACCTTGCTCATGCGTCCGGTGGGCGCGCTGCTTTTCGGGCTCTGGGCCGACCGGGTCGGCCGGCGCCTGCCGCTGATGGTGGACGTGGTGTTCTATTCGGTGGTCGGCTTTCTGTGCGCGTTCGCGCCGAATTTCACCGTGCTGGTTGTTCTGCGACTGCTGTATGGCATTGGTATGGGCGGCGAATGGGGACTGGGCGCCGCGCTTGCCATGGAGAAGGTTCCAGTCGAACGGCGCGGCTTCTTCTCCGGTCTGCTCCAGGAGGGTTACGCGTTCGGCTATCTGCTCGCAACAGTGGCGTCGCTGCTGGTGATCGACTGGCTCGGGCTTGTCCTGGCGCTGGCTGTTCGGACTGAGCGTCATCCCGGCGCTGGTCAGCTTGATCATTCGGTACCGGGTAAAGGAGTCCGAGGTCTGGGAAGCCGAACAGAACCGAATGAGGCTGACCCGACCAGAATTCGTGATGTGTTGCGCGACGCTGCCGATCGTCCGTCGGTTCATCTATCTGGTGCTGCTGATGGCGGCGTTCAACTGGATGAGTCACGGCACCCAGGACGTGTATCCGACGTTCCTGTCGGCCACCCACGACGGCGGCGCGGCGCTCTCGCACGCGAGCGCCAAATGGATTGTGGTGATCTACAACATCGGCGCGATCATCGGCGGGCTGCTTTTCGGCTCGCTGTCGCAGCGGTTCGGCCGCCGCCACACCGTGGTGTTCTGCGCGGTGCTGGGGCTGCCGATCGTGCCGCTGTTCGCCTATTCGCACACCGCCGCGATGCTCTGCCTCGGCTCGTTCTTGATGCAGTTCGCGGTGCAGGGAGCGTGGGGTGTCATACCGGCGCATCTGACCGAGATGTCGCCGGACGCGATCCGCGGCTTCTATCCGGGAGTCACCTATCAGCTGGGAAATCTCTGGCCGCGTTCAACCTGCCGATCCAAGAACGGCTGGCCGAAACCCACGGCTATCCGTTCGCGTTGGCCGTGACGATCGGACCGGTCCTGATCGCGGTCGCGGTCCTGACGGCGATCGGCAAGGACGCCACCGGAATCCAGTTCGGCAGCAGTCAAAGCAGCGCGATAGTGTTCGCCGACAACGACGACGGCCACTAGGCTCAGCAGCATGTTCAGCGGCGTAACGCGGTTCATCCGCGGCGAGCTGGCTCAGCTGAAGCTTCCACAGATGTGGCATCTGGTCGCTGGCGCCATCGTCGCGGTAGCGGCCCTGTTCGGCGGCCTGGACAGTGTTGACACCAAACCAACGGTGTTCAAAATCGGCCAGCCGCACAGCGACGGCGAATTCACGGTGACCGTCCAGAAGGCGATTGCGCTCGAGGAAGTTCGCGCCGGCAAGCGGGTGATGATGCGCGCCGAGCCCGGACACATCTACCTGGGTGTGGTGAGCACGGTCCGCAACGACGGCCCGATCCAAGGTGCCCTGATGGAGTTCAAGGATGCAGAATTCGATTTGCAGCAACCGCACAAGGAATTCGTCGGAGCTTTCCGTATCGCCGACGCTTCGGAGGTCGTGGCGCTGGGCCCGAAACTCTCCGAGCAGGTGGTCTTTCTCTGGAAGGTGCCGCGTAATGCGATCGCCGTGGGTTCCGATGTGACCCTGCGAGTTTGGCAGAAGCAGTTACGCGAATTGGTGGTCACCTTCGGCAAGACCTGGCTCCCCAGCGAAACCAGTTACGCGCAGATCGTGCTGCCGGTGGCTAAAAATGATTGACGCGCGGACCGGCATTGCCCGCCGAGTCGCTGCGCCGCTCTTTGCGGTGCTGGTGGCCGCGGGCGCACTGTTGTGGCATCACTTGCCAGTTCCTACCCAGATCTTTGCGCCCTTCGATGTCCACGGAAGTTTGGGTAGCCCGGTCCGTGGTCATTCGTTGACCGTCACTGCCACCGGAGTCAGATTGGCGCCCAAAGCGAAATTCGCGCTGAGCGAATACTCCACGAGAACCGTCACCGCTATCGGACTGTGGCTGGTGGTCGATGTGACGGTGTCGGCGAACGAGGCATCGAAGCTCCCGATGGCCGATCTGGTCATGGGCGGCAACACCTATCAGGTGTCGCTGCGCAGCCCGGCACGCGGCTTCGGCGTTCATGTCGATCCGGGCCTGCCGCAGCACGGCTATTGGGCTTTCGAGGTGGCACCCGAGTTGCTCCAGCCGCCGACCGCCCGGCCGCTGCAACTGCGGGTGTGGTCGAACGCGGACGAAAGGCTCAACAGTCGTCTGGTGATCGACCTCGACACCCAACCGTTGCAGCGCGCCGAAGTTATTCGGGTCAAACCCTTCGATGTTGGTCCGGCGACATGAACCGCTTGTGGGTGCGGAATCTGATCGGGATCGCGGTAACCGCGGCCGCGCTGGTGACCATCTGCGCTGTCGAGCTGTCGCCTGATTGGTCGATGTATCGACGGAGCGTTGTTCCCGACCACGTCGCCGCGTCCGGAGGCAGCGCTTCGATTGCGGGGCAGAGCGTGGCGGCTGGGGTCGGTTCGCCGGATCGCCACGTTGCCGGACCGCCCCGGCAGGCCGCCGCTACCGCAGGGCGCGACTTTAGTCGTCGTCACCATCGAGCGGTCGGGCGCCGTGCTCGCCGGGCGGTGCATCGGCGTTCTCACCGACGGGCGGCAGCGATGGCAGGACCAGTCGTCCTCCGACGTCCTCTACCCGACCGCCCCCGGCGCCACCGAGTTCTGTAGCAGGCCCGGTGCCCTGCAGTTCAACTTCCTGCTGCCCAGCAACGTCACCCCCAACGCGGTCGACGTCACCGACGGAAACGATGGCATCCTGCTGCGACTCATGCTCTGAATCCGCGCCTTGATCGAGCTGAGCTCGACTTGCGTGTAACCAGCAGTACCCGAACGCGGTGGCAATCAACGCAATTCGCAGCGGTACCACAATCAGCTGGGAGATCAGACCGACGGTAGGCGTGAACGAATGCCAGAACGTCGGGTCGTTTGGGCCGACCAGCCACGCGATGCCGCGAAACAGATAGCCGTGGTCGTTCGACGTTGCGTAGAAACTGCCCGACGTGTCGAGCCAGGCCAATAGCAGATACCCGAGCACGTAGGCGGCCAGCGCCACGGGCCCGCCATGCAGAATCAGCCGGGCCGAGTCGACGACCGGCTTGTACTGACCAGTCTTCGACATCGCGTAGTCCGACACCTTGTCCCGCAGCGACGCCGGCATCACCCCCCAGCTGCGCCGAAAACGCGCCGGAGGCACGACTTTCTCGAGCAACGCCGTGCCGCGCTCGCCCACCGCCCGGCGTGCCGCAGCATGCCAGTCGGCCCGCGTCGACACCCCGTAGACGATGCCGATCACGGCCAGCCACATCAGCGGCACCCCCGCGCCGCCGAACACCGTCTTGACCGCCCACGTCAGACCATTCCAGCCGATCTGGAGCGGCTTGACATGAGAGAACAATTCCGCGCGAGTACTGGTGAACCACACCACGATTCGGCGTTTGGCGAGCCAGCCGGCGGGATTGACCAGAAACGTGAATCCGGCCGACAACGAATAGCTCAGCACTAAAAAAACCCACAGCGCATCGATATAGATGCGCACAGCCGTCAGCCATCGTGGCAGGCGAGGGGCGAAGTAGCGCAACGGATAGCGGATGATCAGAGCGCCCACGATGACGATCCACGTTGTCTTGGGCACCGGCAGCGAGTGGATGTCCACCCCGCTGAACGCCTCGTCGACCTGATAATCCAGCGCGCGTTGCAGGTAAGCCACCCAATCGTCCTTGAAAAGCTTCCACGCAAGATAGATCGCGAAGAACGGGGCGACGATCGAGGAGAACAAGTCGGCGCCACGCAACGATGGCCGCGGCAGTTCGGCCAGTACCGGAACGCCGCGACGGACGACCAGAAACATCGCCACGTACGAGCCCAGCGTCGCCAATCCGGCGAAGGGCATGATCATCGCCGCCCAGAAAGCGTTGTCGTGCCCCACATAGGCGGCCCATTCGACGGCGCCACGCCGGACCAGCGTGCCCACCAGATAACACGCGGCTATCTGCGGCCAGTACCGCCATGCCAGAGCGAATGGCCGAAGCAGGTAGGACACCCGGTCATGCTAACGGTGTTCGATCCAGCGCTTGACGAAGCAGATGCATGGCCACCGTCGTCGATCGTTCCCGGATGTCGTTGCGGTTGCCGGGTAGCCGAAGCGTCCGGGTCGACGGCGCCCTGCCGGCCAGCGCCACGGTGAAGCAGACGGTCCCGACCGGCTTGTCGTCGGTTCCGCCACCGGGCCCGGCGATTCCGGTGATCGCCACCGCGGTATCGGCGTCGAAGCGGCGTAGCGCGCCGGCGGCCATCGCCTCGGCCACCGGCTCGGACACCGCGCCGTGCGTCTCGATGAGTGCCGGATCGACACCGAGCAACTCGGCCTTCGCGTCGTTGGCGTAAGCCACCAGTCCCCCGGCCAGGTACGCCGACGAGCCCGGCCGTTCGGTGAGCCGTGCCGCCAGCAGTCCGCCGGTGCATGACTCAGCCGTCGCGATCCGTCGCCCGGTCAACAGCTGCGCGATCTGGTCGTCCACCTGGGAGCCGTCTTCGGAGAAGATCTGCTGGCCGTGCCGGTCCCGGAGGAGCTGCGGTCAGTTGACGGTAGGTGTCGGCGGCGTCGGGTTCGTAGCGGGTGACCATTTCGATCTCGCCGCGGCGCAGGCAGGTGGTGATCTCCAGCGTGGCGAAGTCCGGTATGCCGTCTTCGGCCTCGCGCAGGGTTTCGGCCAGACCGGACTCCGGCAGCCCGAACATTCTGATGGTGTCTTGGCGATAGATAGTTCGCCCGGCGATGGCGTCCTGCACGTCGGGTGTCTGCACCGCGGTCTTCCACATCGGTTGCAGTTCGCGCGGCGGACCCGGCAGGACGACGACGGTCGGCTTGCCGGGAATGACCACACCGGGGGCGGTTCCGACCGGATCCATCACCACCGCTCCGACCGGGACCATGGCCTGCTTGCGGTTGGCGGCCCGCATTGCGTCGAAGTCGCCGGAACCGATGCGGGCCATCAGCTTCTTCAGGATCTCGGCGATCTTGTTCTCCAGCTCGACATCCAGCGCCAGCTCGCGGCCGCAGAACCGGGCGACCGTGGCGACGGTCATGTCGTCGGCGGTCGGTCCCAGGCCGCCGCTGGTGACGATCAGGTCCACCCCCTCGTCGGCCATGAAGCGCAGCTGCGCTTCGATGTCGCCGGCGCGGTCGCCGCAGATGGTGATGTGAGCGAGCTCGACGCCCAGCTCGAGAAGGCGGTCGGCGAGCCAGGGTCCATTGGCGTCGGCAACCCGGCCGGTCAGAACTTCGGTTCCGGTGACGACAATGCCCGCGCGTGCACTCACCGCTATGACATTAGGCGGGAGACTCGGGCCGCGTGGACAGGTGCCGCTCGACCGACTCGGTCTTGCCGGTCATCGCGTCGGTGACGCCGGATCGCCAGTCGGCTTTGATCACCACGCTGACTCGGGTGGCGCGGGCCGCCACCGCCTCGACGGCGCGTTCGACGACGGCCATCACCTGACTCCAGCTGTCCCCTTCGATGACGGTGAACATCGAGTCGGTTTTGTTGGGCAACCCGGACTCCCGGACCACCCGGACTGCTTCGGCGACGATCTCGCCGACACCCTCACCGACTCCGAGCGGCGTCACCGAGAACGCGACCAGCACCGACATCTGGCGAGCCTACTCGCGCCTCATGGCACCATCGGGCCATGCGGGTTCTGGTGCAAAGAGTCGCGTCGGCAGCGGTGTCGGTGGACGGCCGGGTTGTCGGCGAGATTCGGCCCGTCGGTCAGGGCCTGCTTGCGTTTGTCGGGGTGACGCAGGCCGACGATGCCGACAAAGCCCGACGGCTCGCCGAAAAGCTTTGGCAGCTAAGGATTCTCGACAATCGAACTGTCCGCTTCCGACATCAACGCGCCGATCATTGTGGTCAGCCAGTTCACCCTGTACGCCGACACCACCAAGGGCCGGCGGCCGTCATGGAATGCTGCGGCGCCGGGCGCGGTCGCCGAGCCACTGGTCGCCGAGTTCGTGCAGGCGCTGCGCACCTTGGGCGCGGACGTGGAAACCGGGATCTTCGGCGCCGACATGCGTGTCGAGCTGGTGAACGACGGGCCGGTGACCATTCTGCTCGAGCTGTGACACGGACAAGGAGCTCGATGAGCGCATCGCAGGAAACAGCCCCCTCGCGCCTCACGTCGTTGTGACAGCACACGGAACCTAACTCGGTGACGGCGTAGGCGCTCCCCCGTCCCGCGCGCTGCCACAGGACGCCGCCGGCCGCGGTCACTCCCGCCCGGATCAGGTCGCGCTTGAGGATTTTGGTGGTCGCCGTGTGCGGAAGCTCATCATTGATCCGGACGAACCGGGGCCAGGCTTTCGGCGACAAGTCGGATTGGGTGGCCAGGAATTTCTCGAATTCGTCAGGCGTCAGGCCCTCGCCGTCGTTCAAGACGATGGCGGCCATCACCTGGTCGCCCACTCCGTCATCCGGAACCCCGTAGACCGCAACCTGATTGATCGGGGCGAGTCGCTGCAGGATTCGCTCGATGGGTGCGGCGGCAAGATTCTCGCCGTCGACGCGTAGCCAATCCGAGGTACGGCCGGCCAGATAGATCCAGCCGTCGACATCCCGGTACGCCAGGTCGCCGGACCAGTACATGCCGTGTCGCATCCGCTCACTGGTCGCCGCCGGGTCGTTGTAGTAGCCGGCGAACGGACCCGAGCCCTCGGTGTTCACCAACTCCCCGACCGCCTCATCGAAATTGGCAAGTGCGCCGTGCTCGTCGAAAGCCGCTGGCGCGCACTCGGTCACGGTCTCGGAGTGGTAGATGGCCACACCGGGGTATCCCTTGCCGATGGACCCGGTCGGGGTCCCGTCTTCGCGGGTGATGATCACCGCGAACTCGCTGGAGCCGAAGCTGTCCACCACTCGGCAGCCGAATCGCCGGGCGAACTCGTCGATGTCGCGGTCGGATGCCTCGTTGCCGAATGCGATGCGCAGCGTGTTGTCCGCGTCGTCGGCTAGCTCGGGGGTGGCCAGCAGCAGGGCCAGCGGCTTGCCGACGTAGTTCATATACGTGACGCCGTGGCGGCGGACATCGGCCAGAAAACTCGACGTCGAGAACCGTGCCGGAACCATCGTCGCGCCACTCGCGATGGCCACCGCCCATCCGGCGGCCACGCCGTTGGAATGAAACAGCGGCATCGCCAGATAGCACACGTCGTCCGCGGTGACCCCGTACTGCCCCACCAAGCTTGCGCCGCACATGATCGCCATCACGTGTGAGAACCGCACCGCCTTGGGATCGCCGCTGGTTCCCGACGTGAAGATCATCATCAACGTGTCATCGAAACCGACCTCGCGATGCGGGACGAGTGGCGGTGCATCGGCGACCGCTCGGCCATACCGCGCGGACGCGACGTCGATCACCGTCACGTCGTGCAGGTCCAAGCCGTCAAGCAGTGCGAGGTGATCGGAATCAACAAGCAGCAGTTGACAATCCGATCGGCGGATGTCGGACAGCAGCCCGGCGCCGCGCCGGGTGGTGTTGATCCCGCACAACACATAGCCGCCCAACCCGGCCGCCGCCATCGAGCGCAGCATGGCCGGCGAATTGCCGAGCAGGGCACCGACGTGCAATGGGCGACCGGTGTCGGCGATCCCGATGAGCGCGGACGCTTCGGCGGCGGCCTCGGCCAGGTGCTCACGCCAGGTCCAGGTCCGTCCGCCGTGCGCGACCGCCGCGGTGTCGTCGTGTGTGCGAGACCGCAGCAGTTGTTGCACGGTCTCAAACATCGGCTGGCCGATACTTCAGCAGCGTGACGCCGGTGTCGGGGATGTCGCAGAACACCGGGCTCACCCGCATTCCGACCCGGACATCGGCGGGGTCCACGTCGACCAGTTCGGTGCTGAGCCGCGGGCCGGCGTCCCACTCGACGACGGCGAGGATCTGCGGCACCGCATCCGCCCACGGCGGACCGGTGGGTCGGCGCGCCACGGTGAACGTGTATACCGCTGCGGCACCGTCGATTTCGCGCCACTGCAGATCGTCGGCCAGCGTGCCCGGCGCCAACGTGCGTGGATAGAACACATATCGTCCCAGCGACGGCGAGAACTGCACCAGAATCCGGTGCTCGGTGAGCCCACGCCAGTACGGCGCCGATACGGGGGTGGCTTCGGGAAGTGGTATCGCTTCGGTCATGTCAGTCACCACCCAGCACCAGAGCGACTTGTTCACTCATGATGCCACCCGTCCCGGTGACGAACGCCCGGTGGCAATTCGGCGACTTGCGCGGCGGCGGCCCGGCCCATCACCTGGCGCGCGGCGTCGACCACGTGATGCATACCGCCCGCCATGCCCGCCTGGCCGTAGGACAGTTGCCCGCCCGCGGTGTTGAGCGGAAAATCGCCGGCAAAGGTGAGGTCTCGCTGGTTAACCCACGCCATGCCTTCGCCTTTCCCGCAGAAGCCGGCATCTTCGAGCGTCATCAGGACCGTGATGGTGTAGCAGTCGTACAGCGACGCCATGTCGATGTCCGACGGGGTCAGACCTGCCATCGCGAAGGCGCGTCCGGCGGCGCGTGACACCGGCGTCGTCATCAGGTCCTCGGCGTAGGTCGCTGTCTTGAAAGCGATGTGTTCGCCGAATCCCCTAATCCACACCGGGCGGTGGCGCGCCTGGCGGGCGATGTCGGCGTTGGCGATCAGGACGCCGGTTCCGCCCTGCACCCGCATCACCGTCTCCAGCATGTGGATGGGATCGGCGATCATCGGGCTGGACACCACGTCATCGACGGTGAGGGGCTTGCCGTAAAACACCGCCCCGGGGTGCGCGCACGCATTGGTCCGCTGGTCTACCGCGATCTTCGCCAGAGCCGTTGCGTCATAACCGAAAAGAGCCGCGTACCGCTGGGCGATCTGCGCGTAGGGCCCGTTCTGCCCCACGTTGCCGTACGGGATTTCGAACTCCGCCTGCGGCGACCCGTACTTGTTGCTCGATGCGCCGTGCCAACTGGGTGGCGCCGGCGGATGGCGGGTGGAGGTCGGCAGCACCGCGGATCCGGGCACGACCGCGAGCACCGCGTCGCACAGCCCGAGTTCGACGGCGACCGCGGCCCGCCACACCATTGCCGCCGACGTGGCACCGCCGAGGTCCACGCGCTCCCCGAAATTGACCGGCAGGCCGAGATATTCGGACAGGGTCGCCGGGGCGAACATGTCGGATTCCGCCAGGCCGTGGCACACCAGACCGTTGACCAGTGAGGCGTCCACCCCGGCGTCGTCGACGACCATCTTGGCCAACAGCGCGTACTGGTCGAGCGTGAACAACGGTGGCCGGGTCTGTTTGCGCTCGGCGGGCAACTCGGCGATGCCGATGATGGCCGCCTCGCCGCGCAGGCCCGTCACGACTGGTCACCGCGCAACGGCAGTGCGACCGTGGCGGTCCCCGGCATCAGCACGGTGTCGTCGCGTCGCCCGGCGATATCCAGGTCGACCATACCGATGTTGTCTACCAACCGTTTTCCGGTGACCGCCCCGTCGAAAGTCAGCTGTTCACCGGCCAGGGCGATCGCCCGGTTCTGCACGGCGTACTCGACCAGCCGCCCGCGCCCGCCGATCCAGTCGGTGACGGCGCGGGCCAGCAGCGCAGCCTGCAGTGGGCCCTGCACGATGACATCGTCGTAACCCTCTTTGGTTCGGGCCCAGTCCTTGTCATAGTGGATGCGATGCCCGTTGTAGGTTGCGGCGCTGAAGAAGAACAACTGCCGCTCGTCGGCCGTCACGGTCAGTGCCGGCAAGGTGTCGCCCGGGTGGACGTCGTCGTAGAAGATCTGCTCGCGGGTCATGGCGCTCCCTGGGGTCGGGCGATCATCGAAGTGGTGGCCTCGGCGACCAATTCGCGCCGTTGGTTGTGATACACCGTTCGCCAGGTAACCAGGACGAATCTGCCCGAGCGGCCGTGCTTCTCGACGATCGATTCGATGGTCCGGACCATGTCGATCTCGTCGTGGTGGTATGCCGGCCGATGAAACGTCGTGCTCTCGCCGCCGGCCATCCGCCTGGGTGCCAGCGGAAACGCGAGGCTGCCCGACACCGCGCCTGACGACCCGTCTGGCCGCACCTCGTCCAGCGGTGTGACGCCCAAGATGGCGTACTGCAGGTACAGCGGCGGGCAGATGATGTCGCGATAACCTTGTGCACGAGCGTATTCGGGGTCGAACCAGAGTGGATTGTGGTCGCCGACGGCGGCGGCCCACCGCTGCCAGTCGCGCCGGTTGACTTCACCCGTCGCGGTGGCGGCCACCGTTCCCACCCGCGCGGCCGACTCCGCGTCGATCAGGCTCTGCTCGCTCACGCTTGCTCCTCCAGCCACGTCGATGCGATGTCCGCGCCACCGCCGAGCGTCGACAGCACCCGGGCTCGCTCGGAGAACAGATGCAGGTCTGTTTCGACCACGTAGCCCATGCCGCCGTGCAATTGGTGCGCGTCGAGCGTGATGAGTTTCGCCGCGGTCGCGGCATGCATCCGGGCGATCGCGGTCTGGCGGGTTGCGGTGTGACCCTCGCCCGATCCAGAACACCGCCGAATGAGCGGCGAGCCGCGCCGCGGCCAGCGCGATATGCATATTCGCCACCAGATGCTGCGCTGCCTGAAACGACGCGATCGGCCGGCCGAACTGCTTGCGTGCCTTCGTGTAATCGACCGTGCGCTGCAGCACCGCCTCACCGACGCCGACCAGGTCCAAGCGACTGCAAGGCCACCGCGGCGTTGGCGGTCCGGCGCAGATCCTCGGCGGCCAGGCCCGCGCCGCCGAAACCGGCCAGCACCGCATGCGGATCGCCGACCTCGACGTCGTCGAACGCGATCCGGAAGGCGCGGTGGCCGCCCATCAGTGGTTGCGCCTCGATCCGCAGCCCCGCCGCGGCCAGCGGCAGGACGAAGCCCACGGTCCGCTCGCCGTCGGCCGCGGAGACCACAAGGAGGTCGGCGAGGTCGGCGTCCGCGACGAAATCGATGACGCCGCTGAGCCGCCAGGTACCGGCGACGTCGATGCGGGCCCGCAGCGTCGGTAGCGATCCTGGCGGCGTCCCGGGCGCTCGACAAAGACGTTGTGGCGCTGACGTTTCCAGCAGCCAGCAACGGAAGCCAGGCCGCGCGCTGATCGGGCCCACCGAGCAGTTGAATGGCGAGGGCGGCCTGCAGGGTGTCGTGCACGATCGTCGGGCACAGAGCACGGCCGGCCTCCACGTAGAACACACCGAGATCGGTCAGCGCACCGTCGGCGCCACCGTGCTCCTGCGGAAGCAAGAGCCCGAACACGCCGGCGTCGGCCAACGATTTCCACAATCGCTCGGGCATCGGCCGGACGTCGGCGTCGCGCAATTCACGCACCAGGCTCGTCGGACACTCGGCGACGAACAGCGCCGACAGCATCGAGGCCAGATCTCGCTCGTCCTGACTCGGTATCAGCTCCATGTGATCAGCGTCCGTACGACGGCATGCCGTGGCCACGTTGGGCGATCACGTCGCGCAGCACTTCGTTGGTACCGCCGCCGAACCGCATCAGCGGCGAAACCCGGTACAGCCGTTCGAACTTGCCCTCCTCGGGCGCACCCGGGCTGCGATAGGCCAGCAGACCGTCGGGGCCGAGTAGGTCGATGGCCAGATCGGCTATCCGCTGGCGCAGCTCGCTGGTGAAGATCTTCTCGACGCTGACCTCGACGGTCGGAATCACGCCGCTGTCCAACAGCGACGCAGCCTGATATCCCATCAGCTCCGCCGCTTCTACGTCGGCTTCAGCCTGGGCGAGGCGGCGGCGTAAGCCCGGTGTCTGCAACGGGGCTGAGCTGTCTCGCGCGGCCAGCGCGGTCAGATCGTCGAGTGCGCGTCGTAAATCTCCCGCGTTCGTCAGCGCGCCCCGCTCGAGATCCAGCGCGCCGGTGATGTAGGTCCAGCCCCGATTGAGTTCGCCGATCAGGTTGCCGACGGGCACCCGCACCTCGTCGAAGAATGCCTCGTTGGTGCGATACCCCGACCAGGCGTACAGCGGACGGATCTGGATGCCGGGCAGGTCGGTGGGAACCATGATCACCGAAATGCCCCGGTGCCGTGGCGCACTGGGATCGGTACGCACACAGAGCCACTCATGCGTTGCGCGGTTCGCGACACTGTTCCAGATCTTGGATCCGGTGATCACCCACTCGTCGCCGTCGCGGTCGGCCCGCGTCCGCAGACTGGCCAGGTCGGTGCCCGCCTCGGGTTCGGAGTAGCCGACCGCGCAGATCAACTCACCGCGAGCGATCGGCGGGAGGAACTCGAGCTTGTTCTGCTCGGTGCCGTGCCGCATGATCATCGGCGCCACCGACGTCACGGTGAGGTCAGGGCCCGGGACCCCCCAGTACTCGAATTCCCGCATCAACAGGTGCTGATATACCGCGCCCAGACCCAGCCCGCCGTATTCCGACGCCCAGTTCAGCCCGAACCAGCCCCGTTCGCCGATCCTGCGCCGAAAAGCCGCGACCTCCCTATTCGGCAATTCCTGACCGTGCTCGCTCAGTTCGGATCGCAGCGCCGGCGTGACGTTCTCGGTGAGGAATGCACGTACCTCAGCCACCCAGGCCGTCTGCGCCGCGTCGAGTTCGAAATCCACCATCCTTTTACTAGCGGGTTCTGGCTGCTTACGCCCGCGCTTTCGAAAAGGAACTTAAAGTCTTACGGCATGCATCGGACGCCGGACCATCCCGCGAGAGTGCAACTACCGAGGGCGCTACCCGGGAAATGCATCGGCAGTTGCACTCTCGCGGATGGCGTCGAGCGGAGACGTGCCTGATGCAGTTCTGGTCTGGCACACCGTTTATGGAGACGGCTGACGCACTGGCGATTGCCCGCATGCTGGACGAGTGCCGCTATGACGGCGTCATCTGCGCCGATCACCTGATTTATCCGCGCAATTTGCAGTCGCCATACCCGTCAGCGGCCGGAGTGCCGCCGTGGCCACCCGAGACGGCGTGGCCCGATTCGTGGATCATGATCGGCGCGATGTCATCGACCACGCGGCACTTGCGGTTCTCCAACGCCATCTACGTAGCCCCCTCCCGACCGCTGGTGGAGGTGGCGAAGCAGGTGGCGACCGCATCGGTGATTTCCGGCGGTCGGGTGTCGCTGGCCGTTGGCGCCGGCTGGATGCGTGAGGAATTCGACTTGTTGGGCCAGGATTTCAGCACCCGCGGCAAGCGGCTCGACGAGATGATCCCGGCATTGCGTGCGTTGTGGCAAGGCGGCTGGGTGTCGTGGAGTGGTCGTTACTACGAGGTGCCCGAGTTGATGCTCGAGCCTCACCCGCCGACGCCGGTGCCGATCCTGTGCGGCGGCGAATCGGACGTGGCGCTGCGCCGGGCGGCGCGGCTGTGCGATGGCTGGGTCGGCACCGCCTACGTCTGGGACGACGCGGTCCGATATGTGCGGAAGCTGACGGCGTTGCGGCGTGAATACGGGCGCGACGGCGAACCTTTCGAGATCATGCTGGCCTTGCTCGAGATGCCGTCAGCCGATCTCTACCGACGCGCCGAAGACATCGGCATCACCGCGGTGATGTGCGCACCGTGGATGGGCGAGGACGTCGAGCCGAGCGATCGCGGCGGGCTGCCGCGCAGCGATCGAAAGGTTTGCCGAGACCGTGATCGCAGGTGTCGATAGCGGCTAGGGCCGCTAGCGGTTAGAACTTGTGCGGGACGTCGTTGACCAGTCCGCCGTCCATGACGAACTCGGCTCCGGTCGAATACGACGATTCGTCGCTGGCGAGGAACAGCACGAAGGTGGCGACCTCTTCGGAGCGCCGGGGCGCCCGAGCGGGACGGTGACCATGTCGTCGGGGAAGTGCTTGGTCATTGGGGTGCGGATGAAGCCCGGGTGGATGGAGTTGACCCGGATGTTGTGCGACGCCAACTCCAGAGCCGCCGATTTGGTCAGTCCGCGCACTGCCCACTTGGAGGCGACATACGGGTGCACCATGACCGCGCCACGCAGACCCTCGATCGACGAGACGTTGATGATCGAGCCGCCGCCGGCGGCCTTCATCGGCTCGACCACGGCCTGGATGCCGTGGAAGGTGCCGTTCAGGTTGACGTCGATGACCTTGTTCCACTTGTCCACATTGAACTGGCCCAGCTGCCCGAGCGCGACGATGCCGGCGTTGTTGACCAGCACGTTGAGCTTGCCGAAGTCGTTGACCGCGGTGGACACCGCGGCCTCCCACTCGTCGGGCTGGGTGACATCGAGGTGGACGTAGCGCGCGGCGTCGCCGAGCTCGTCGGCAAGTTTCTTGCCGTCATCATCGAGAATGTCGCCGACGACGACCTTGGCGCCTTCGGCGACCAGAGCCCGGGCGTGCGCGGCGCCCATCCCCCGAGCGCCGCCGCTGATCAGTGCAACTTTTCCGTCCACGCGTCCCATGACGCGACACGCTACCGCAGCCGGGTGAGCGAATTAGAACTTGTTCCACCCGCACTACGGCGACCGCGAACTGGGAAACAATCAAACGATGAGCGCTACGACTTCCCTTCTGACCGCATGCAGCGGGTTCCTCTTCGCCGTGCTGTGGATGGACCTCATCTTCGATGCTCAGGTCCTCGCGGACCGGCATCCCGGCGGTGAACTGCCTGAGTCGGTGCTGGACTCCATCGCGCGCTACTACCGGCGCGCGGTCACCGAATCGCGACCGATGAGCCGCCTCATCGCCGTGGTCATGGTGGTGTTGCTGGGCGCGTTGGGGTTCCGGGCGGTCCGAGGGCATGACCCGGGCTGGCTGATAGCGGTGTCGACTCTGCTGGCGGGTGCGCCGATTCTGCTGGCCGCGACGCATACGGTGCCCAATGCCGTTCGACTCGGCAGCCGTTCTGGCAGCCCCGGCGCCCAAACCGCCCTGGCGCGGTCCATCTGGCGTGATCATCTGGCTTGCGCGGTCTGCATGCTGACGTTTCTGGTGCTGTGGGTGGTCCACGACGCCGTGTTCTGAACGGTCCGCGCGAAGGCGCTTTCACCCGGGTGGTCACAGTCGGGGAGTTCCGTACTAAACTAGAACACGTTCCAGTTCGCCTACGCCGCGGTAAGCAACCACGTGAGGATCTTCCAATGCACACTCCCATCTGCGACGAACTCGGCATCGAGTTTCCGATCTTCGCGTTCACGCATTGTCGCGATGTTGTGGTCGCGGTGAGCAAGGCCGGTGGTTTCGGCGTGCTGGGGGCGGTCGGCTTCACGCCCGAGCAGCTCGAGATCGAGCTCAAGTGGATCGACGAGAACATCGGCGATCACCCGTACGGCGTCGACATCGTCATCCCGAACAAATACGAGGGCATGGACTCACACCTGTCCGCCGAAGACCTGGCCGAGTCGCTGCGCAAGATGGTGCCGCAGGACCACCTCGACTTCGGCAAGAAGATCCTCGCCGACCACGGCGTGCCGGTCGAGGACAGCGACGGCGACACCCTGCAGTTGCTGGGCTGGACCGAGGCGACGGCCACGCCCCAGGTCGAGGTGGCGCTCACGCACCCCAAAGTGAAGATGATCGCCAATGCGCTCGGCACCCCGCCGCCGGACATGATCAAGCACATCCATGACGCCGGGCTGAAGGTCGCCGCGCTGTGCGGCTCCCCCTCGCAGGCCCGTAAGCACGCCGATGCCGGCGTCGACATCATCATCGCCCAGGGCGGTGAGGCCGGCGGCCACTGCGGCGAGGTGGGCTCAATTGTGTTGTGGCCGCAGGTCGTCAAGGAGGTCGCGCCGGTTCCCGTTCTCGGCGCGGGCGGTATCGGCAGCGGTCAGCAGATCGCCGCGGCCCTGGCGCTGGGCTGCCAGGGTGCGTGGACCGGCTCGCAGTGGTTGATGGTCGAGGAATCCTCGAACACCCCGGTTCAGCAGGCCGCCTACGTCAAGGCCGGCAGTCGCGACACCGTCCGCAGCCGTTCGTTCACCGGTAAGCCGGCCCGGATGCTGCGCAACGACTGGACCGAAGCCTGGGAGGCGCCGGACAACCCGAAGCCGCTCGGAATGCCGTTGCAGTACATGGTTTCCGGCATGGCGGTGCGGGCGACCAACCGTTACCCCAACGAATCGGTCGACGTGGCGTTCAACCCGGTCGGTCAGGTCGTCGGGCAGTTCGCCAAGGTCGAGAAGACCGTCGACGGTCATCGAACGCTGGGTGCAGGAGTACCTGGAGGCGACGAGCCGGCTCGACGACCTCAACGAAGCCGCTGCCGTCTAGTTACTCGTCGGCGGCGGAGCCGCCGGTGAAGACCTCTTTGGTCCGCTCGACCGCGTAGGTCGCGATGTCGATCGAGTTGTGCACGATGTCGCCGGTGCCGCCGGCGATGTCGCCCTTGATGATGTGGCCGGCGTTCTCGACGATGTCCGCGGACCGCTCGACGGCGTTCGTCACGATGTCGCGGGCGGCGTCGATGGCGTCTTTCGGCTTGAAGGCCATGGCTATCTCCTGAGTCTTAGGGGAAGTGCGAGATGCTGGTGTCGGACGGGAATCCGCCGCCCTGGCCGTTCGGGGCCCCGCCACCGGTCAGTTGACCGATCTGCCAGCCGTGTTCGGTGCAGAGCATCGGCTGCCCGTCGGGCGACTGGGCCGATGATCCCTTGCGGGTTGTCGCACTTGGCGCCGACCTGCTGCACTCCGTAGAGCGGGTAGGTGATGACCCAGTACCCCGTCTGCGCTGCCGGGAACTGGTTGATGATGAAGTGGCACGCCTCGGCCTGACCGCCGGGGCCGCGCCCGAAGATGAACCGCTCGTAGTTGTCGCACGGCGCACCGAGCGACGCGTCGTAATTCATGCCCGGCACGTCGCCGTCGTAATGCCCGGGATCGGCGAGGGCAACCGGGGCCAGGCCGACGGCGGCACCGGTGATCGCAGCGGCGACGAACAGTTCGCGAATCATGATCCACCTTCGGTGTTGCGTCACCGGGCCATTCCATGAGCCCGGCGACCTGCAGGCAAGCATAGTCAGTGCCGCCGGCGCCACAAGGCCGTTTCGTCAGCGATCGCCAGCGGGCGGTCGGTAAGTGCAGATCAGGACACCGGTGGCGGTCGTCGTCGCCGAAACGAGCTGAAGTGCGCGGGCCACGCCGTCGTCGGGGAACAATCGCTTACCCCCGCCGAGCAGGATCGGCTCGATCATCAGCCGGTACTCGTCGACCAGCCCGTGCGCGACCAACTGCGCGGCCAACGACGCGCTGCCCATCACCTGCAACGCCTCGCCGTCGCGGGCCCGCAACTCGCGGACCGCACCGATCGCGTCGTCGGCCGGCAGCAGCGTCGAACCGGCCCAGCTGAGATCGGGTTGGCTCAGCGTCCGCGACGCCACGTATTTCGGGATCGCGTTCATCCGATCGGCGAACGGGTCGCCGGCCCGGTCCGGCCAGGCGGCGGCCATCGCCTGCCAGGTTCGGCGGCCGAACAGCAGCGCCTCGGTGGCGGCCATGATGTCGCCGACCGCGGGACCCATGGTGTCCGGGTCGAAATACGGCATCGACCAACCACCGTGGGCGAATCCGCCGTCGGTGTCCTCCCCCGGCCGCCCCGGGCGCCTGCACGACACCGTCGAGGCTGATGAAGTCGCTGACAACGACGCGCATGGCGCAATCCCTTCGTGGTTACTTTCCCGGCACTAGATCCAGACCAGGAACCGAGTCGAAACTCATCGGGCCCAGCCGCGAGAACACGTTCCAATCCATCACCGGCAATCCGTCGAGAAGCCGTTCCATCTCGGCTGTCGCGGTGCTTTACTGGGCCAGAACGCGTCATGCCCAAGTCGTATTCATCCCTAGGAGTGCCACCGATGCCGACTCCGAATCTTCCTTCCGGATTCGATTTCACCGATCCCGACGTCCACGCCGAACGCCTACCGGTCGAAGAGCTGGCCGAGCTGCGGCGGACCGCGCCGATCTGGTGGAACGAGCAGCCGCTGGGCGCGGGCGGATTCGACGACGGCGGGTTCTGGGTGGTGTCCAAACACAAGGACGTCAAAGAGATTTCGCGTCGCAGCGACGTCTTCTCCAGCCTGGAGAAGACCGCGCTGCCCCGCTACAAAGACGGCACGGTCGGCGAGCAGATCGAACGGGGCAAATTCGTCCTGCTCAACATGGACGCGCCGCAGCACACCCATCTGCGCAAGATCGTCTCCCGCGGCTTCACGCCCCGGGCCGTCGAGCAGCTTCGCGAAGACCTGCGCGAGCGGGCCCGCCAGATCGTGGAGAACGCGGCGGCGCACGGATCCGGCGACTTCGTCGAGCAGGTGTCGTGCGAGCTTCCGCTGCAGGCCATCGCCGGACTTCTGGGTGTGCCGCAGGAAGACCGGATGAAGCTGTTCCACTGGTCCAACCAGATGGTCGGCGATCAGGACCCGGAGTTCGCCAGCAACGACGCGATCGATGCCTCGATCCAACTGATCATGTACGCCATGCAAATGGCGGCCGATCGGGCCGCGAACCCCGGCCCCGACATCGTCACCAAGTTGGTCGAGGCCGATGTCGACGGCCACAAACTCTCCGACGACGAGTTCGGCTTCTTCGTCATCCTGCTCGCGGTCGCGGGCAACGAGACGACCCGCAACTCGATCACCCAGGGCATGATGGCGTTCACCGACTTTCCCGATCAGTGGGAGCTCTACAAGAAGGAGCGTCCCGCCACCGCCGCCGACGAGATCGTGCGATGGGCCACCCCGGTCACATCGTTCCAACGGACCGCGCTCGAGGATTACGAGCTGTCCGGCGTGCAGATCAAGAAGGGTCAGCGCGTCCTAATGGTCTACCGCTCAGCCAATTTCGACGAAGAGGTGTTCGACGACCCGTTCGCGTTCAACATCCTGCGTGACCCGAACCCGCACGTGGGATTCGGCGGCACCGGCGCGCACTACTGCATCGGGGCGAACCTGGCCCGGATGACGATCGATCTGATGTTCAACGCGATCGCCGACGCCATGCCCGATCTGGAATCGATCGGCACACCCGAACGTCTGCGTTCGGGCTGGCTCAACGGCATCAAACACTGGCAGGTCGACTACCACAGTGATGCCTCAGCCAAATGTCCTGTCGCGCAGTAGGCTACGGCTATGTCGTCACATAAAGCAGTTCAGGTCAAGTCCGCGGGCGCACCGCTGGAGCTCGCCGACGTCGAGACAACGTCACCGGGCCGCGGCGAAGTGCGCATCAGCGTCAAGGCCTGCGGCATCTGCGGCACCGACGCCCACTTCGTCGCCGGTGACTTCCCGGGCCTGTCCTGGCCGCTGACGCTGGGGCACGAGATCGCGGGCACGATCGCCGAAATCGGCCCAGGCGTCGAAGAATTCGCGGTCGGCGATCGGGTTGCCGTCGGCTGGTTCGGCGGCAACTGCAACCACTGCGCGCAATGCCGCAAGGGCCAGTTCATCACCTGTTTGAACGGCAAGGTTCCGAGCTGGCACTACCCCGGCGGCTACGCGGAATCGGTGACGGTTCCGGCCACCGCGCTGGCCCGCATCCCCGCGGAGCTTTCCGACGCCGAAGCTGCGCCGATGGGCTGTGCGGGCGTGACGACCTACAACGCGCTGCGGCATACCAAGGCACTGCCCGGCGACCGGGTGGCGATTCTCGGTGTCGGCGGCCTCGGCCACCTCGGGATCCAGTTCGCCCGGGCAATGGGTTTCGAGACCATCGCGATCAACCGCGGTACCGCCAAGAAAGACGGATGCGCTCGAACTGGGCGCGCATCACTACGTGGACGCGACCGACGGTGACGTCGCCGAAGCACTGAACGACCTCGGCGGCGTCGCGGTGGTGCTGGGCACCGCCGGCGCCTCGAAGGCGATGGCCGCCACTGTCGGCGGGTTACTCCCCTTTGGCGAGCTCATCACCATCGGGGTCACACCCGAGCCGCTGCCGATCAGCCCGCTGCAGCTGATTACGCCGGGGCTCAGCATCATTGGCCATCCGTCCGGGACTGCGAGCGAGATCGAAGACACGATGCAGTTCGCGGTGCAGACCGGGGTGCGGGCGTGGATCGAGGAACTGCCACTGTCGAAAGCCGCGGAAGGCTATGCCGCGCTGGAACAGGGCAAGGCTCACTACCGCACTGTGTTGACGGTTTGACACGAGACGCACGCGTCGCCGAATGGAGCCTCGACGGCTCCGACGGTGACCTGCTGATCCGAACCGGTGTCGCCGGCCCGGCCGCCGCGATGGGACACCGGCTGACCCTCGCGATGCGGCAGTGGCGAGCGACGACCCGGTGGGATGCCGACGAGCCGGTCGGCGCGGAGTTGATCGTCGAGGTCGGTTCGCTGGAAGTCGTCCGCGGCGAAGGCGGCGTCACCCCGTTGTCCGGGCCGGAGAAGATCCTGGTGCGCAGCAACGCGTTGCGATCGCTCGACGCCAAGCGCTATCCGCGAATTATGTTCGAGGCCAACGCCATTGACAAGACCGACGAAGGCTACCGGTTGACCGGGACGTTGACGATCCAGGCCACGTCCCGCGAGCAGGTCGTCGATGTGCGCACCGACGACCAGGGGACGAACTGGTGGCTGTCCAGCGAGACCACCGTCCGGCAATCCGACTTCGGCATCAAGCCGTACTCGCAGCTGCTGGGCGCGCTGAAAGTCGCTGACGATGTCGTGGTGTCGTTCACCGCGAAGCGCGCCAAGTAAACCCGACGGAAGGAAGCACGATGCGGATCGGAGTGGTGTTCCCGCAGACCGAGATCGGGGCCGACGCGGGTGCTGTTCGGGCCTACGCCGAGCATGTCGAGGGGCTGGGCTACGCGCACCTGCTCGCCTACGACCACGTCGTGGGCGCCGACACCACGGTTCACGCCGACTGGAACGGTCCCTACGACATGCACAACACCTTCCACGAGCCGCTGGTGACATTCGGCTACCTCGCGGCGGTGACCACCACGCTGGAGTTGGTCACCGGCGTCCTGATCCTGCCGCAACGGCAGACCGTGCTGGTCGCCAAACAGGCGGCCGAGGTTGACCTGCTCAGCGGCGGCCGGCTGCGCCTGGGCGTTGGTCTCGGCTGGAACGCCGTCGAGTACGAGGCGCTGGGAGAAGACTTTTCGACGCGAGGCAAGCGCTGCGACGAGCAGGTCGCATTGATGCGCAAGCTGTGGACCGAGCCGAGCGTCACCTACGGCGGCCGCTATCACCGGGTGACGGGTGCGGGGCTGGCGCCGCTGCCGATCCAGCGGCCGATTCCGGTGTGGTTCGGGGCATCATCACCGCGTGCGTTCCGGCGGGCCGGCCGGCTCGGCGACGGCTGGTTTCCGATGGTGGGACCAGGACCCAAACTCGAGCGGGCGCGTCAGGAGGTGGCGCAGGCGGCAACCGAGGCCGGCCGGGATCCGGCTCGAATCGGCATGCAGGGCCAGGTTTCCTGGAACGGCAGCGCGAGGACCTTGCCGAAGGTCTCCAGAGCTGGGCGGACGCGGGCGCCTCGCATGTATCGGTCAACACCATGAACGCCGGGCTGGAGTCGGTCGACCAGCATCTCAGCGTATTGACCACCGCAGCCGAAATAGCCCGGCATTTCGCGGATTAACGCTGCGGGACCCTGACACGATTACGGCGCCGGTGCGCCGGGCGGCGGAGGCGGCGGCTGCTGGTCGGGATCCTGCCCGTGCAGGCGTTGCAGCAGCTTGGTCAGCAACGGGTGCGGGTTGGGCGGCTCCTCCGGCGGCGGAGGCGCGACCGGAGGTGGCGGCGCGGGCGGCGCAACCGGCGCGGCGGCGGGGACCTCGACCGGCGCCTGCGCGACGACCGGCTGCTGGACGACCGGTTCTTCCACCGGAGCGGGCTGCGGCGCCGGGCGGGCGGGCGGCGGCTTGACCGCGGGCCGCGGCGCCGGGGCCTCGGCGATCGGTGCGCTTGCCGCGCGGTGGGCCACCGGCCTGACCGGGTCGGGCGCGTGGTTGGGCACCAGGTGCGGACCCAGCGCCAGCGACAGCGACGCCACGAACGTGACCGCTCCGGCGGCCAGCATCGTCACCGCTCCGGCGTACGAGCGCTTCCGCGCGGCTTCGTGGTCCTGTCGCCAACTGTTGACGGTCTCGAGCATCTCGGCGTCGGTGAATTCGGTGCTCTGAGCTGATACCAGCGCGGCTCCCCGCGCCAGCGCCAACTCCGCGCCGACTTGCTTGATGACCGGGACCGGCAGCGCCGTCAGCCGCGGCGACAGGGCTGTCCACGTCGTCCTGCGCGCCGACGATCACGATGCCGCCGGGTTGCCAGGAGCTGCGGTCGAACAGCGCGGTGAGCCAATGGACCAGATGCCCTGGCCCGCCGGACAACTGCTTGATGGCGGTCTGCGGTTCGCCGTCCTCGGCGTCGACCATGACGACGATCGTCGAGTCGCCGTCCAGCACGCACACCGCGGCCTGGTCGTAGCCGACGACCGGGGCGATGGCGCGGGCCAGCATGTCGCACGCGTCGTGCAGCCGGACCGGGACGATGTTGTCGAATCCGGCGTCGGTCAGCGATTCCACCAGCAGCGCCGCTTCGGCGGCCGATTCGTCGCTCCAGGTGACCCCGACAACGTGAAGTCGCTGATCGAACCCGGCTGCCGCAGCCTGCGCGTCCAGCACGGCCGCGCTGGCCTGTTCTGAGGTGTAAACCGCCTGTACTCCGGCGGCCGGGTCAACGTCGAAGTCGTCGTGATCGAGGATGGCGCCGTCGGCATCGCGGCCTTCCACCAAGACCCAGCCGACTGACGTCGACGTCAGCGACAGTCCAACTACCGTGTCCAAATCTGCACCTCAATCGCGGCCCAATGCCCGAGCGCCGCACCCGGCGACCATGAGAGTCGATGTACTGGGTTCGCGGGCGGCGGAAGGACCGGGACAGCGTGGTCTCGTCGGTCTACCCCGGGTCACCCTACGCGTTCATCGCGCGACAAAAGGCGACCCGGGGATGGGCGGCAGTGCCGTCGCGCGGGGCCGCGCAGTGTTGCCAGAAACAGCCGATTTACGCGCTCTAGCACAGGCTCCGTGCAGGTGGAAGTGGTTGCTGCGAAATCGCGACACCTCTGCGTCTTGATCGACATATGGACGACCGCACGGTAAGTTTCGCGGTAGCGCGTGACGCCGTCGACAAGGGGCCTGATATGGCATTGTAAGCGACAAGATGCGTGGATGGGCGCGGCGACTGTCGGTCGCCGCAGTGTCAGCCGCAGCTCTACCGGGCCTGATCGGCCTCATCGGTGAGGCCCCGACGGCGAACGCATTCTCCCGTCCCGGTCTCCCCGTCGAGTACCTCCAGGTGCCGTCGGCGTCGATGGGCCGCAGCATCAAAGTCCAGTTCCAGACCGGCGGCAACGGCTCGCCGGCGGTGTATCTGCTGGACGGGCTGCGGGCGCAGGACGACTACAACGGCTGGGACATCAACACCCCGGCGTTCGAGTGGTACTACCAGTCCGGGCTGTCGATCGTCATGCCGGTCGGTGGGCAGTCCAGCTTCTACACCGACTGGTACAACCCGGCCTGCGGCAAGGCCGGCTGCTCGACCTATAAGTGGGAAACCTTCCTGACCAGCGAGCTGCCCGGATACCTGTCGTCGCAGAAGAGCGTCAAGGCGAACGGCAGCGCCGCGGTCGGCATCTCGATGGCCGGCTCATCGGCAATGAACCTGGCGATCTACCACCCCGGCCAGTTCATCTACGCCGGTTCGCTGTCCGGCTACCTCAGCCCGTCCACCGGGCAGGGCGCGATCGGCCTGGCGATGGGTGATGCCGGCGGCTACAAGAAGGAAGACATGTGGGGTCCGGACAGCGACCCGGCATGGCATACGCAACGACCCCACGGTCAACGTCGGCCAACTCGTCGCCAACAACACCCGGCTCTGGGTGTACTGCGGCAACGGAACTCCGAACGAACTGGGCGGTGCCAACCTGCCGGCCACGTTCCTCGAGAGCAACTTCATGATCGGCGGCAACAGGAAGTTCCAGGACGCCTACAACGCAGCGGGCGGCCACAACGCCGTGTTCAACTTCCCGGCCTACGGCACCCACAGTTGGGAGTACTGGGGCGCGCAGCTGAACGCGATGAAGGGTGACCTGCAGGGCGCGCTGGGCGCTCACGCCGGCTAGACCCTCCGACACAAAACTGCGCTTGACGGATGATCCGTCAAGCGCAGTTTTGTTTGTCGGCTCGGTCAGTGCAGGCGGTCGGTGATGTCGGCCCATTCGCGCTTTGGCGCCACGGTGATCGCTCATGTCGTGGCACTGGCCGTAGATGCGTGCCACGCCGTGCGTCAGGGTGTCGCGGTCCGGATAGAGAATCGCGTTGACGCCGTCCTTCGACAGATTTCGGCCGAACATGTGCTGGTTGGGCGCCGGCCCCTCGCGCCAGCCGCGGGCCACCATGGCGTCGGCGACGCCGCGGAAGTATTGGTCGGCGTCGACATCGGACGGCAGTTCGAAGTCCAGGTAGACCGCGCCCTTGGTAGGGCGGATCGTCCCGGTTCTTGCATGACATCAGGAGGTAGCCTGCCGTCGGCTGACGCAGGCCGGTGATCGCGACGATGTCGCGAGCGTGTTCGACGACTTCGGTCTGGGTCTGCGCATCGGTAGCGGCCGGGCCCGGGTGCTCCACCGCGTTGTTCGCCGAGGCATGCAGCCGGTCGATCGCCAGGTAAGCCCCGCCGATGATCAGGGCCGTCACCGATGTGGCGGCGATCAGCGCCCGGGTCGCCGGTGAGCGCCCACCCGTCGGCGAGTCCTCGGCGTCATTCACGCGTGATCACGCACCGGGCCGTCGAGGTGCTGTCAGCCCCCGAGCGCCGCGAGCAGCTCTTTGATCCGGGCAGCTTCGTCGTCGGTCGGGACTTCCTCGGCCTCGATGGCGTCGAGGAGTTCGGGCGTGAGCCCGACGCCGTTGGCGGTCTCCTGCGCGGACAGCTTCGCGCGCCGCCGGACGACGTAGAGCTGCTGGCCCAAGGTCGCGCCGGGCGCCTCTGACGCCAGCGCCATCAGGTCGTCGTAGCGGGTGCGAACACCGCTGAGCGACACGATGACTGACGGTGTCGCACGACCGCGGGTCGCCGCCTTGGTCAGTGCCGTCTGCAGCTTGCGCAGACCAGACAGGATGACGTTGGCGCGGCCGGAGAACTCCGGGTCGCTGGTGTCGGGCAAGGCGTCGATGGCTGCGGAGAACATCTGCATCGCCGCCTCGACCAAGCTGACGATGACGGGCGCCTCTCCGTCATCCGGTCCGCCGTCGTTCTTGGACCGCTTTGTGCTGTGGTAATCGTCGATGGTGATCACTCCGTCTGAACAGTGATTTCGAGACGTCGAAACGCTAGCGCGGATCCATCGTCTGGACAAGGTTTGGCTCAACGCGCGATCCGCCGAGTCATCCCGGGACAGCACTGTGACACCGGAGCGCGATCGCGGTTTTCGTCGACCGGTCGCCCGCGGGCATGCTTGGATCAGCCCATGCAGGGATCTGCGACAGTTCACATGGCGGCACCGGCGGACCAGATCTGGGACCTGATCACCGATGTCCACAGCATCGGCCGCTACTCCCCCGAGGTATTCGAAGCCGAGTGGCTGGACGGCGCCACCGGGCCGACGCTGGGCGCGCGATTTCGCGGCCACGTCAAGCGCAACGAGATCGGCCCGGTGTACTGGACCGTCTGCCGCGTCACCGCATGCGAGCCCGGCCGCGAATTCGGCTTCGAGGTGCTCGTCGGCGACCGGGCAGTCAACAACTGGCACTACCGCCTGGCGCCCTCGGGCGGCGGCACCGACGTCACCGAGTCGTTCCGGATGGCGTCCTCGCCATTCGTCGGCGCTCTACTTACTGGCTGTTCGGTGGCTGGCTGCGGCAACGACGCAACGTGCGGGACATGACCAAGACGTTGCACCGGATCAAGGATGTGGCAGAGGCATGAGCGGACAGTGGTCGCGCGACGAGATCGAATCGGCCTTCGAACACCACAAGCAGGTCGTCGTCGAGATCGGGTCCAGTTGGGACTGGTCGCGGTTCGCCGACCAGTTCACCGAGGACGCAACTTATGTCGAGCACACGTACGGGACGCTGCACGGCCGCGAGCAGATCCGCGACTGGATTGTCTCGACGATGAACGTCTTTCCCGGCAGCGAGATGCCGTTCTATCCGACGTCCTGGCATTCCGTCGACGTCGACCGCGGCTGGGTGTTCTGCGAGTTCCTGAACCGGATGCGCGATCCCGGCGACGGTAGCGTTCACCAGGCGGCCAACCTCTCGGTGATGAAGTACGGCGGCGACAACTTGTGGAGTTACGAGGAAGACGCCTACAACCCGATGAACTTCCTGCCGATGGTGCGGTCCTACGTCGAGCGGAGCCACGCCATGGGCACCGCCACCGACGACGCCATCACGTTCGCGAGAAACATGAACTGGGAGTTGGGCTGACGGCGGACAGCCGCATCGGGTCGTAGGCTTGGGCTAAAGCACTGCCCGACGATGTGGAGGCCTGACTGGTGGCGATCGAACTGAAGCAGAGATTGCACTGGCTGGCGCTGCACGGCTTCGTCCGCGGCGGTTCCGCCATCGGTGCCCGACGGGGCGACCTGCAGGCCCGGCTGATCGCCGACCCGACTGTCAAGGCCAACCCGGTGCCGTTCTACGAGGAGGTGCGGGCCCGCGGTCCGCTGGTGCGATCCAGCATCGGCTACATCACCGCAGACCACGCGATCGGGCAACGAACTGCTGCGATCCGATGACTTCCGGGTGCTGTCGATCGGATCGAACCTGCCCGCGCCACTGCGGTGGCTCGAGCGCCGGTCCCGCGACGAGCTGCTGCATCCGCTGCGCCCGCCGGCACTGCTGGCCGTCGAGCCGCCGGACCACACCCGCTATCGCAAGACGGTGTCGTCGGTGTTCACCCACCGCGCCGTGGGCGCGCTGCGGGACGGGGTCGAACAGACCGCGGAGTCGTTGCTGGACGAGTTGTCTCGCGAACCGGGTGTCGTCGACATCGTCGACCGGTATTGCTCACAGCTTCCGGTGGCGATCATCAGCGACATCCTGGGAGTGCCTGAGGGCGATCGACAGCGCATTCTCGAGTTCGGTGAACTCGCCGCGCCCAGTTTGGATTTCGGGCTCCCCTGGCCGCAATACCGGCGCGTGCAGCGCGGGCTCGCCGGATTCAACCTCTGGCTGGACACCCATCTGGACAAGCTGCGCCGCGACTCCCGGCGACGATCTGATGAGCCAGCTCATCCGCAAAGCCGAAAGTGGCTCGCCGGAAACGTATCTCGATCACGACGAGCTTCGGGCGGTCGCCGGTCTGGTGTTGGCGGCCGGTTTCGAGACGACGGTGAATCTGCTGGGCAATGGGATTCGGATGCTGCTCGACAAACCCGAGCACCTGCGCACACTCAGCCAGCGGCCCGAGCTGTGGCCGACACGCCGTCGAGGAGATCCTGCGGCTGGAGTCCCCGGTCCAACTGACAGCGCGAATAGCGCTGAACGACACCGAGATTGCGGGCCATCCGGTGGGTCAGGGCGAGCTGGTGATCGTCTACGTCGCCGCGGCCAACCGCGACCCGGCCGTCTTTGCCGATCCCAACACGTTCGACATCGAGCGTGACAATGCCGGCAAGCATCTGGCTTTCTCCGGTGGCCGGCACTTCTGCCTGGGCGCGGCTTTGGCGCGCGCCGAAGGCGAAGTGGGGCTGCGGGCGTTCTTCGATCGCTTCCCCGACGTACGCTCCGCCGGCGCGGGCAGCCGCCGCGACACCCGGGTGTTGCACGGCTGGTCCACGCTGCCGGTGGCGCTGGGCCAGGCCAGATCGATGGCCGCGCGCTAGCCGCTCTTGTTGCCGCCGAAGTAGCACTCCAGCGTCGTGGTGCAGACCAGCTGGCCGGTGCGGTTGAACATGGTGCCCTGGGCCAATCCGCGACCACCGATGCCGCTGGGTGAATGCTGTTCGTAGAGCAGCCAATCCGACAGATCCGGCGGATGGTGGAACCACATCGCCAGATCCATCAGAGCTGAGAAGCCCGGGCCCAACGGGGTTGTGCGGCGGGCGATCATGGCCGACTCGAGCAGCGTGCGACCCGCGACAAACGTGGCCAGGCAGTCGCGCGATCACCGGGTCGGCTGGCGCAATACCGTTGGGACGCCACCACATTCGGATGCCTGCGGGCGGCGCCTCGGCAAGTTCGGCAGCGAGCCTGGCCGACGGGTCCACGTACCGATAGTCGATGGGCTGCTCGCGCACCCACCAGCCGCCGAGTTCGTCCGCGTGATCGCTGTGCTGCTCGGCGAAGCCCGGCACGGATTCGGGATCCGGGAGATCCGGTGGAAGCTGCTGGTAGACAGTGCTTTCGACGGATTTACTGAACGACGCGACGCCCTCCAGCAGCACAGAGCCGAACTGGCGGGCCGTCACGCGCCGGGCCGAGAAGGTGCCGCCGTCGTGCAGCGCGGTGACCTCGAAGTCGACCGGCCGCCGGGCGTCGCCGGCCCGAAGGAAATACATGTGCATGCTGTGCGGCAAGCGGTCGGTCACGGTTCGACTGGCCGCCATCAACGCCTGCGCTGCGATGTGGCCACCGGAGATGTGATGCGCGATTTCGTCGATCTGGTTTCCGACGAAGAACTCCGCGTTGACCTGTTCGAGGTCGAGCGTGTCGAGGACTTGGCGCAGCGTGATGGCGGGCGGCGGAAAGGTCACGCACGCATCATGCCGTCAAGACAGGTAGCGGCCAAACCACTCCAGCACCCGCCGCCAGGCGTCCTCGGCGGCGGCGGCGTTGTAGCGCGGCCCGCCGTCGTTGAAAAATGCGTGGTCGGCGTCGGGTTCGATGACGATGTCGTGGATCAGTCCGGCGCGCTCGAGGGCGGCTTTGGCCGCCGGTTCCGACGCCGTGACGCGCTTGTCCAAAGCTCCGTAGAACGCCAGCACCGCGGTCGCTTTGTCACCGCTGAAGTCGGGATTGTCGGGGAGCGGACCGTAGAACGGCACCGCGGCCGACAGGCGGGCATTGTGGGAGGCCAGCAGTTGCCACACCAGCCCACCGCCGAAGCAGAAACCGACGACCGCGATTTTTCCGCCCGGGACGCGGTTCTGGAGTTCCTGGATACCGGAATTCAGGTCGGCGAGGAACCGGTCCTGGGGTGCGGCGGCGAGTGCGGCGGTGGCTTTGGCGGGGTCGGTGAATTGACCGGTGCCGCCTTCTTCGGACAGCAAGTCGATGGCCAGCGCCGAGTAGCCGGCTCCGGCGAATCGTTCGGCCACCGAATGAACCCAGTCGGTGAGGCCCTTGTTCTCGTGGATGACCAGCACCCCGCGACGGGCGTTGTGGGCCTGCGCCCACGCGCCTTGCAGCTCGCCGCGCGGGCCGGCCCACGTGATCGGCTCGGTCGGCAACGCCTGCTTCGCCCCCGGCGCCTCGACTCCCTCGCCCGAACTCGAGTGAAGCGGTCGGTTTTCGTTGTCGCCGCATGCCGCGATCAACGCGGCCGCGGCACCGCTGCCCAACCCCAGCAGCGCCAGCCGGCGCATGGCTTCGCGTCGGGTCAGCAATCCTTCGACGTGGTCGGTGGCGATCTCTTCGGCGATGTATTGCTGTAGCGAACTCATCCAGGCGAGTATGCGCCACAAACGGTCGTCGCTGCCCGGATGACGCTGCCGCACTGGGTCAGTCGAGACTGTCCGGATCGGCCACCGGGATCAACAGATGCGACGGCGTGGGCCCGCCTTGGTGCAGCTGATAACTTCCCCCCGGCCAGGGCGCGGCGCGCGGGCACGGTCGGGACGAGGTGCGGGAAGTCGAACGTGGTCACCGTCAGACGTAACTGGTGACCGGATTCGAGCAGCGCGGCGGTCGGGAAGATCTCGACGTCGTAGCGAGTGAGCTCCCCCGGAACGACGGGCTTGACCGCCGCCCGGGTGCTGATGTGATGCGGCTTGAGCACCGTGCCGTCGGGCAGGTACCAGGTGCGCTCCGGGTCCAGCGCGCGGTGCGAGCCCAGCAGCGCGCCCTGGGTCAGCGGTCGGGACGAGCCGTCGGGTGCGACGTCGTCGATGTGGGCGACCCACAGTGACTCGGTGGTGTCGGCGGTCGCGTGCAGGGTCAGGGTGATCGGCCCGGCGATCAACGTCGGGCGTGGCGAAGGCCTCGGTGGTGTAGGTGAGCGCGCCGCGCTGCACCCGCCGGTTGTCCTGGTCGTAGCGGGTATGTCCCCCGCGCTGAGTGCGGATGAAGCTGGTCATCCCGAGCGTCCACTGCTCGACACTTCGGCCGGCAACCGGACCTCGGCCCACGTATTTGACTGTGGCCGTGGAGGTTTCAGGCTGCAGGTTCGGCGGTCAGCCGGCCCGCATCGGATAGATAGAACCGGGTCGGTGTCGCCGCGGGAAGCGGATATTCGCGGGCGTGGAACCAGCGCGGGCTGCCGATGGGCTGGAAGGTCAGCGGCGCCCCGGAGATCTTCGCCTCGGCGTCGTCGTTCAGCCAGTAGTCGAACCAGCGCAGCTGCAGCGCGTGAAGGTGCAGTCCGCCGTAATTGGAGACGTGGTACCAGGGGCCCATCATCAGCCGCAGCTGCTCGGAGACCGGCTGGCCGGGTTGCATCGGCTGCTCGTCGGGCCGTCCGGCGAACGCGTTCTGCAGCGCGGCGTAATTCAGTGGAGCGCCGCGCTGGAAGGCGTCGTGCCAGCCGCCGACGAGGAAGACCGCCACCTTGTTCGCGACGATCTCCGGTAGCACCGTCGCGGGCCGCAGGTCTTCCCAGAACTCTTCGTCGAAGGCCGTCTCGCCGCCGGCCACGGCGTCGGCGACCAGCGGCCGGAAGAAGCCGCGCTGAGCACGTCCGCGCTTGCGCACACCGGCGATGCCGCCGGCGCGTGGCCGCGGATGCTTGCCGCGATTGATCACCTCCAGCACCGGGTTGACGACGTTGAGCAGGTTGTAGACCCCGCCGTAGGCGCGCACCGTGCGCAGGTGCGGCGCCCCGCCCATCGCCGCCGCATCGCGGTAGAAGTCACGCGCGGCCATCACCGGGAAGATCGCCTTGAGCGGTGAATTCGGCCCGACAGCGGCGGCGGTGAACAGCTGGTTGATCGCCAGGTAGGACACCCCGAACATGCCGACCCGCCCGTTGGCGTTGGGCAGCTTGGACGCCCAGTCGACCAGCTCGACCCCGTCCTGGGCTTGCCGTGCGCCGAACATCTGGAAGATTCCGTCGGAGACGCCGCACCCCCGGACGTCGACCATCACCTCGATGTAGCCCCGCTTGATCAGATACGGCGTAGGTCCGCCGCCGATCTGGGCGGCCGGCGGCGGGGCTTTCTTGCCGTACGGCGTCAGCGACATCAGCACGGGGAACGGCCCGGCGGCGGGCTCGCCGGTGTCGCGGTCCGTCGGGTAGTGGATGTCGGCGCGCAGTTGCACGCCGTCGCTCATCGGCATGGCGACGTTGTGGTGAATGCCCACCCCGTACTGCGCCGCTCTGGGCGTCCAGGGCGGCGAGAACGGCGATGGACTGGTTTCGCGGACGCGTCTGCGTCGTGATCGCAGCGTTGGCATCCCCACCTCCTGCGAGCGTCGTTGCCTGCGCAGACTGTAAAGATGCGCCGATCCTTGCCCGGCACGGGGGTTGCCTGTAAGCCTTGTTCCATGTCGGTTGACGAAGCGGTGATCGGTCTGTGGAAGGCGTTGTCGGTCCGGGACTGGGAGGCGGTCAAAACCTTTCTGTCCGCGGACTGCGTCTACGTCGACATGCCCGTCGGGCCGACCCTGGCGGCACGGGGACCCGACGACATCGTGAAGCGACTCAAGGTCGGGCTCGAGCCGCTGGCCGGCTATGAGAACCACGACGGAGTGCTGGTGTCCAACGGCTCCGACGTCATGTATGAGCATTCCGAAACGTGGAACTGGACAAGCGGGGAAACCGCTGTGCTGCAATTTGTTTCGGTGCACCGCGTCGAAGACGGCAAAGTGACGCTGTGGAAGGACTATTGGGACATGGGCGGCATGACCAACCATGCGCCGGCGACGTGGATGGAAGACCTGGCGAAAGCGGACACGTAGCTGGATCTTTGACGCGACTGGACTCATCTAATCGAGTCGTGAATCGGCGGCTCACGCATGCTGAGATGCACCTAGGCGGCTCCTGAGAAATTCCAACAAAATACCTAAGATTCCCTATGTGCGGAGCCGTCTGAGCGCGCACACTGAACCCGCGCCGTCGGCAGGCGCAGGCCGAAGCGGGAGAAGACCCAATGAAGAATGTTCACGGTATGGCTCGGCTGGGCGTGCTGGCGGTGGGGTTGGGTATCGGGGCCGTGTGGTCCCAGACACCGGTCGCCTCGGCTGACTCATCCGGCGACTGGTTGTCGACCATCGACAGTCTCTTGAGTGGCGCCTCTCCCGCCGCCGCGACACCCCTAGATCTGGGTATCTCGTTCGACGGCTACACCATCTACACCTGCGACTGCAGCACCGTCGCCGGCACCGCCCCCGGTGAATACGGCCTGGCGATCGCGTACGGCGACGGAGCCTCCGCCTTTGCCGGCGGCACCGGCGGCTTGGCCGTCGCTGGTGGCAGCGGTGCTGACGCCTTCTCCAACGGGGGCACCGGCGATGTGGCCGAGGCTATAGGCACCAACGCTTCCGCCAACGCCGGCGCGGCGGCGCAGGGCCTCGTTGGCGCGGATTACGACACCGCCATCGACATCGGCAACAACGACGTCCCCGCTGCCTACGGCTCCGACGTCGGCGCCTACGCCGGGTGGTCCAACCTGACCGGAGGCACTGACGGCGGGACCGGCGTCCACGACACCGCCATCGACATCGGCAACAACACCGGCAACGGCGCAGACAACGGCGCGTTCGCCGGCGCGGGCGGGCTGGCCGGATCGCGTTTCCGGGGACGGGAACAACGACACCGCCATCGACGTCAGCAACAACAGCCTCGAGGGTGATGGCGCCTTCGGCGTCGGCGGCACCGGCGACTACGCCTACGTCGACGGCCCCGCCAACAGCGAGGCGTTCGCCGCTTATGGCGACTCCGACGTCGCCTACATCAGTGACCCCTTCGGCGCCGTGGTGTGCCCGACAGCGCGATCTCCGGTCTTGGCTTTAGCAACGACCTGGCCGAAGTGTTGTTCGCGCACGGCAACACCATCGCTGCGACAGCCAATTTGCTGTACGACATCGTCTCGCTGTTCGGTAACTTTTCCGGCTCGTTCTAAAGTCACCGTCTCCTAGCGGGTCCGCCCCAGATCGCAGCGCGCAGGCGCGCCTGGGTGCAGGTGATCCTTAAGATCGCTTCATGGCTCAGAACTTCCCGACGATCTTCGAATGGGCCGGCGGTCGAGATGCGTTCGAGCGCTGGCTCGGCCGCTTCTATGACCTCGTCGAAGGCGATGAACTGCTTGGGCCCGTCTTCGGCGGGACAGTCAGCGAGCAGCACCGCCGCGACGTTGTCACCTGGTGGTCCGAGGTAATGGGCGGACCGGCGGAGTACACGGCGGCCCTTGGCGGATATGAGCACATGCTTGCCAAGCATCGCGGGCTACACATCTCCGATGAGCAGCGGTTGCGATTCGTGACACTGTTGTCGGTCGCCGCCGACGACGCAGGACTGCCCGCTGATCCCGAGTTCCGGGCCGCCATCATGGGATATGCCGAGTGGGGCACGCGGCTGGCGGTGCACAACTCCGGAGACGCCACCGATATCGCTGAGCATGCACCGGTTCCGCGTTGGGGATGGGGTGTGGCACCGCCGTACCAGCCGTGATCCAACATTGAAGTGGGTCGGTCAGGATTTGCGTTCGAGCCCCTTGCGCGTGACGTAGTAGGCGGCTCCAATCACGGATACCAACATGCCCGCGACGATGGACTGAATGGGCATAAAGGCCGCGAGGACCACGCATCCGACTAGCCCGACGACAGGCACGATGCGCGGTGGTCTACCTTCGTCCTCGCGAAGGGTTAAAGCCGATGCGTTCGTCACGGCGTAGTACGAAAGCACGGCGAACGACGAGAAGCCGATGGCTCCGCGAATGTCGTTGAACGCCGCAAGGATTGCGACAACGACCCCGATGGTCAATTCAGTCCGATGCGGCACCCGGTAGCGAGGATGGATAGCCGCAAGAACATGCGGAAGGTGTCGGTCGCGAGCCATAGCAAGCGAAGTCCGAGATACGCCAAGAATCAACGCCAATAGCGATCCGAGTCCAGCGACGGCGGCTCCAACGCTGACCACCGGCACCAGCCACCCGGCACCGCTTGCTCGCACGGCGTCGTTCAGCGGCGCAAGCGACCGCGCAAGGCGCTCGGGACCCAAGGCCGCCAGTGTGGCGACGGCGACCGTCGAGTAGACCACCAAGGTGATGCCCAAGGCGAAGGGGATGGCTCGCGGAATCGTGCGGGACGGATCGCGCACCTCTTCGCCCAATGTGGCGATTCTGGCGTAACCGGCGAAGGCGAAAAACAGCAACCCTGCCGCCTGCAACACCCCGGCGACTGACACGCTGGCCGGAATCGCCAGGCGCGACGACGAAGCATCACCGGACGCCACGACCGACACCACGACCGCGGCGAGCACGGCGAGAACCACGGCGACGACAAGGCGGGTGAGCCATGCCGATTTCTTCACCCCGAAGTAATTCACCGTCGTCATCGCTATCACGGCCGCCACCGCGACTTCGTGGGCATGCGGAGGCGATGAGTATGCGCCTACGGTCAGCGCCATCGCGGCGCATGAGGCCGTCTTCCCGACGACGAACCCCCACCCTGCGATGTAGCCCCAAAAGTCCCCCAGCCGCGCTCGGCCGTAGACGTAGGTCCCGCCCGAAGCGGGATACAACGCCGCCAACCTTGCTGAGGACGTGGCGTTGCAGTACGCCACCACCGCGGCAACTGCCAAGCCGATGAGAAGTCCTGAGCCGGCCGCGCGCGCCGCTGGTGCCAACGCGACGAAAATTCCGGCTCCAAGCATTGACCCCAGACCGATGACCACGGCGTCGGTCAGGCCGAGGCTACGCCGCAACCCATCGGGCAGCGGCGCATCCGGACCGCTCCCGATCATCGGATGATCCGCTTTAGCGGCAGCAGTTCGGGTCGAGCACCGTGCACAGAGCGACCAGTGCTTCGCGTCGCGGTCGGTGATACACATTCATCCCGCGGCGTTCGGACTCGACCAGACCTGCGCGACGTAACTGGGACAAGTGATGGCTCACCGTGGACTCGCCCAGTCCGACAGCCGACGGCGAGGTCGCAGCTGCACACCTCGCCCGCATCCGAACTGAACAGCAGTGACACCAGCTTCACCCGTACCGGGTCGGCTAACGCCTTGAGCCGCAACGCAATTGCCAAGGCGGCATCGTCATCGACAGGTCCAGCGGCGACCGGCGAGCAGCACACCGGCGCGGACATGTCCACCACGGGCAACGTCTTGGGCATGCGGCCATCTTGCCATAGAGATTGACATATATCGAAGAGGTGGCATCATCGGTCAGTCGGTAGTTCGACATAAGCCACAGAGGTCAGGAAGTCTTCATGTCCCGCGCTCAACTCGCCCTCAACGTTGACGACCTCGACGAGGCGATCACGTTCTACTCCAAGCTGTTCAACACCGCCCCGCCAAGGTCAAACCGGGCTACGCGAACTTCGCGGTCACCGAGCCGCCGTTGAAGCTCGTCCTCATCGAAAACCCTGGCCACGGGGGAACTCTCAATCATCTCGGCGTCGAAGTGGAGTCCACCGACGCCGTCCACGCCGAGATCGCCCGCCTGACCGACGAAGGACTGTTCACCGACGAGGAAATCGGAACGACCTGCTGCTTCGCCACACAGGACAAGGTGTGGGTCACCGGACCCGCTGGCGAGAAGTGGGAGGTCTACACCGTCCTCGCGGACTCGGAATCCTTCGGCGCGGACTCCCTGATCCGGCGCACTCCGACGGCACTGGCGGCGTCTGCTGCACCGACGGCGACGGCGCGACGGCGCAGTCGTGAGCCAGCCAGCGCAGACGCGAGCATCGCCGCTGTCGTGGAGAAGCTTTCGCGGCTCGACCGGCTCCTGCCGGTGTGGATCGGCCTCGCGATGGCCACGGGTCTACTGCTCGGGCGGCTGATCCCCGGACTCAACACCGCCCTGAATCATGTTCAGATGGACGGCATCTCGCTGCCCATCGCCCTCGGTCTACTGGTGATGATGTACCCGGTGCTGGCCAAGGTCCGCTACGACCGGCTCGACACCGTGACCGGCGACCGCAAGCTGCTGCTAGCTCCCTCGTCCTGAACTGGGTCGTCGGCCCGGCGTTGATGTTCGCGTTGGCGTGGCTGCTGCTGCCCGATCTACCCGACTACCGCACCGGCCTGATCATCGTCGGCCTCGCCCGCTGCATCGCCATGGTGATCATCTGGAACGACCTCGCCTGCGGAGACCGCGAAGCCGCAGCAGTGCTGGTCGCGCTCAACTCGATCTTCCAGGTCGTCATGTTCGCCGCGCTCGGCTGGTTCTACCTCTCGGTCCTCCCCGGCTGGCTCGGCCTGCAACAGAGCACCATCAGCACCTCGCCGTGGCAGATCGCCAAATCCGTGCTCGTCTTCCTCGGCATCCCGCTGCTCGCCGGCTACCTCACCCGACGCTTCGGCGAGAACGCCAAGGGGCGCGCTGGTACGAGTCCACGTTCCTGCCCAGGATCGGGCCGTGGGCGCTCTACGGCCTGCTGTTCACCATCGTCATTCTCTTTGCGCTGCAAGGACACCAGATCACCAGCCGGCCACTCGATGTACTCCGCATCGCGGTGCCGCTGCTGGCCTACTTCGCCATCATGTGGGGCGGCGGTTACCTCCTGGGCGCGGTGCCTCGGCCTCGGATATCAGCGCACCACCACGCTGGCGTTCACCGCCGCCGGCAACAACTTCGAACTGGCCATCGCCGTCTCCATCGCCACCTACGGCGCCACCTCCGGGCAGGCGCTCGCCGGTGTCGTCGGCCCCCTTATCGAAGTCCCGGTCCTCGTCGCGCTGGTCTACGTATCCCTCGGCCCTGCGAGGACGATTCGCCGCCAGCCGCCCGCGAAAGCCGTGCGTGATGCCGAGCGCTAAGCCCGCCGTGCTGTTCCTCTGCACCCACAACGCAGGCCGCTCCCAGATGGCCATGGGATTCTTCAAACACCTCGCAGGCGACCACGCCAGCGTCTACTCGGGCGGCTCCGAACCCGCTGCCGAAGTCAACCCCGCCGCCGTCGCAGCCATGGCCGAGAAGGGCATCGACATCGCCGCCGAACAACCGAAGCAGTGGACCATGGACATGCTCGAAGCCGTGGACGTGGTGATCACCATGGGATGCGGCGACTCCTGCCCGATCCTGCCCGGACGCCGCTACGAGGAATGGGTATCTGCCCGACCCAGCCGGCCAACCGCTCGACGCGATACGACCGATCCGCGACGAGATCGAACAGCGGGTGCGGGGCTACTCGATCAGTTGCTGGAGTCCAAATAGTTCGGTCTCGACGTATCGCCACCGACGTCGGCTATTTACTCCTCTCGACGAGAGACGTGATGAGTTGATTGCTCACCTGCTGACCTCCTCAAGTCGCTACGATCGCCTGGTTGCGGGACGGCTTGGGGGTCGGTATGAAGCGCGTGGTCGTCATCGGTAGCGGACTGGCGGGTTTGAGCGCCGGTTATCGGTTACAGGAGCAGGGCTGTCACGTCACGGTGTTTGAAACCTTGGACCGTGTCGGGGGGCGGGTGCTGTCTGAGTCCGAGGATGGCTTCCTGTTCGATGTGGTCCGACCATCGTCACCGACAACTTCACGGAATACATGAAGCTTGTTCGAGATGTGGGCCTGTCCGACAAGGTGATTGATTGCGCACCCGCGATGGCTGTGGTGAAAGACAGTGACTTACATGTGCTCGACCTGAGCAAGCCGCTTCGGGTGTTTCTGACCACCAAGCTGCTGCCGCCCGCCGCGAAGCTGCGTTGATGGCACGTGGCGTGCGTCTGATCAAACCGCTCTACGGCCTGAATCCTTACGACCTGGGCAATCACGTCCAGTACGACACCGAGTCGATTCAGGCTTACCTCGACCGAGTGTTTGGACGCGAGCTCAACGACTTGATACTCGACGGCGTGACGCGATCAATGGTGACCAGTTCTCCCGCCGAGGCGTCGGTGGTGGGATTTCTGGCGGGCGCGGTCACTGCGTCGGGGAAGATGCAGACTCTCATGGGCGGTTTGCAGATCTTGCCGTCAACGTTGGCCGAGAAGCTTGATGTGCGTCTCAGCTCGCCGGTCACCGCAGTCCGAACTACCGACGCCGGAGTGGAAGTCGACTACCGAAGCAACTCCGGGGTGGCCGGCTGCGAACATGCAGACGCATGTGTAATCGCCACGCCACTACAAGCCGCCGTCGACATGTATGAGCCGTTGAAAGCGGTTGCGGGCGAACTACTGTCGAGGTCGAGGGACTCGGGTTGTTGCTCACTGCAACTCACGTATTCCAGGCGCACCGTGAAGGAACCGTTCCTTGTGATGGTGCCCAAGGCCGCTTCTCTCGAGATCGGCACCTTGTTCCTCGAACACGTCAAGGCACCCGACCGTGCCCCGACCGGCACCAGCCTCATCACCGCTTTCTTTCCTGACCAGTCGGATATTGACTTCGCCAGTTGGAGTGACGAGCGACTGACGTCCACCGCTCGGGATCTGATCGAGCGATTGTTCCCCGAGCTTCGCGACCACTATCTAGGTGCTCGCCTCAAACGATGGCAGTCCGCGGGTAACCACGCCGATGTCGGTTACTACAAAGCCCTGCAGAGATTCCTTGGCGACTATCCGGCCGACGCCCCAGTGCAGATGGCTGGCGACTACATGGCGCTACCCTCACAGGAATCGGCAGTGGTCGCCGGTACGCAGGGCTGCTGCGAGAGTCCTCGCCGTGTAACCGAACTACTTTTCGATCCAGCCTTGGGAACGCCCGTGTCCCTCAGGTCGCCGACATGCCGCCGTCCACATCGAACACCGTGCCGGAGATGTAAGACGCTTCCGGGGACGAGATGAACACGATCGCGTTGGCGAGTTCCTCGGTGCTTCCCCGTCGAAGAAACGGGATCGTGGATACCAGCGCGTCGTTGACTTCCGCGGTGCCCGTAAAGCGGTTGGCCATCTCGGTATCGGTCAGACCCGGGCGCAACGGCGTTCACCCGGATACCTGAATTCCCCTGCTCGAGCGCGACCGTCTTGGTGAGGCCCTCCACCGCGAATTTGCTGCTGACATAAGCACTTCCACCTGCCGCCGCCTTATGTCCGTAGGTCGAGGAGATGTTGACGATGCTGCCACTGTCTTGGCCCGCCATCGCGCGTACTTCGTGCTTCATGCTCAGGAATACCCCGAGGACGTTCGTGTCGTGGACGGCCTTGAAGTTCTCGGCGGTGGCGTCCTGGATGGGGCTGAGCTTGCCTTCGAAGCCGGCGTTGTTCACCGCAACGTCGAGACGGCCGAATTTTGCGACCGCTGTGTCGACGAGGTTGCTGACCTCGTCTTCCTTCGTGACGTCCGCCTTCACGAACTCCGCCTCGGTGCCGAGCGCTCGGAGCTCCTTGACGAGGTCCTGGCCCTTGTCGTCGTGGCGGCCGGAGACCACGACCTTGGCGCCTTTGCGGGCGAATGCCACGGCGGTGGCACGGCCGATTCCGGTGAGGGCGCCGGTGATGAGAACAACCTGTTGAGTCATCGTTTTCCTTCGACTATGCGTCGCTCGGTGGAATGAATGCACCGACAATCGATGACGGCCATGGGCTGTAACAGAACGGACACCTGGTCGATTCCGAAGCCCGTTCGTTACGCGCTGGATTCAGCCGCCGAGTTCGGCGAGCTTCTTGAGGCGCTTGAGGGTGTCGGCCGCGATACGGCCCACCTGACCCACCGCGACCCGGTCGGCGATGTAACCCCAGATCCCGCCCGGCGCCTGATACGACAGCCGGAACGTCACCTTCGTCCGGCCATCGCCCGCGTCGCGCAACCGGATCCGGCCACGCAGGGTCACGCCGGTGATGCCGACCCAGGCCAGGTCGCGCAGGTCGTCGAACTCGACGACTTCCATCAGGCCGCCCACCGGCACCGAGCCGACCTTCCAGTGCACGAAGTAGCGGGCGCCGACGCCGGGCGGCTGGTCGTTGGCGCTTTCCCAGCGCTCCAGGCGGGTCATGAACGACGGATAGTCTGTCGGGATCGCTGACGATCTTCCAGACCGCGTCGCGGTCGGCGTCGATGACGTTGCGGCGTTCGACGCGCATCAGCCGATCACCGGGAATCGGCGTCGTGAGGCAAGACGGTCGACAGCCGCCCTGCAGGCTGGCCATCACCTTGTCGTGCACGGCCTGGTCGTCGCCGTCGACTTCGATGGGGTGCTGCACTTCGATGGAGATCTTGGTCGGCAGCGGGATGTGCCCGGCCAGGTCGCTGATATTCAGGCCCCACGGCAGCGCCAGCGAAATCGGAATGCTCTTGAGCCGCAGCAGTTTGTCCGCCATCAGCAGCTTGGCCAGCCACTGGCCGCGGGACAGGAACAACGCGGCTTCCTGGCCGCCGACGCTGGCCACCGGCACGATCGGCACGCCGGCTTCGCGGGCCAGCTTCACGTAACCCATCCGGCCGTCGAAATCGACCTTGTGCCGTTCCCACGACGGACGGAAGACCTCGTAGTCCCCGCCGGGATAGACCAGCAGTGCGGCGCCGGACTCCAGTGCCAGTCGCGCATTGTCGGGGTTGGCGGCGACGGTGCCGAACTTGCGCAGCCAGCCCAGCGGCGGCGCCGAGACGACGAGGTTGTGGGCCAATTGGTAGAACGGCCGCTCGACGCCGAAGTAGGAGCAGAACGCCAGGGTGAACACGAACGTGTCGGGCGGCACGTTGCCGCCGCTGTGGTTGCCGACGAGCAGTACCGGACCCTCGGCGGGAATCCGGTCCAGGTGCTGGACGTCGGCGCGGAAATACAACGACGCGAGCAGCCACGTCATGGGCAGTGTGTCGCGGATGTAGTCGGGATCCCGCTGGTCCAGGTCAGCCTTCGGGACCCGCGACGCGACTTGCTCCCGCACCCACTCCTTGAGGTCGCCCAGCTCGTCGCCATAGCGCGGTCTATACCCGGATTTGATCTGCGTCTACACCTCGACCCGAACCGGTAGATGCGGGCCGAGGTGTCGTGCGCGATCAGGTCGACGACCCGGATGGCGTCGGTCAGACTCCAGTCGCCGTCGTCGACGAAACCGCCCAGCACGCGGCGAATGCCATTGCGCCACAACGCCGTGCCGAGGTAGTGCAGCTCAGCCGGGCCGAAGCCGTCCGATGAGTAGACGATCTTGCGGAACGGCGCCAGCTCCAGCAGTCGCGCGATGAATGCCGGTGCCCGTGCGCCCAGGTTGTTGATGCTCAGGCCGCCGTCCACGTAGACGTTGTTGAACGCCTGGGCCAGGTAGCCGGCCTCGCGCTCGTAGGGATAGCAGTGCAGCAACACGATCGGGGTCTCGCCGGACTGCTGGAGAAAGTCCCGCAGGTACAGGGGGTTGGCGCTGCGCAGGTCGCAGTCCCGGTCGCCGAAGCCCACGTGGAATTGCAGCGGTTTGCCCACCCGCAGCGCCTGATGCAGTCCGAAGCGCAGCAACACCCGATCCGTGAGCCGGATGCCGCCGCTGTCGCGCCACTTCGCGGCCGCTGTCGCGACCTCGGCCGCCGACGGCTCGCTCAGGTCGCCGTCGAACCCGCCGCGGTAGGCCAGGATGGATTTGGTGCCGACCGCGGTGGCGGCGCGCTGTCTCAGGATCTGTTCGAACGACGATGCGTAATCGCCTGGTGAAGCCGCTGCCTGTTCGGCCACCTGTTCGAGGCGAACGACTTCGTGGGCACGGCTGCCGGATAACTCGGCGACCTGCGCGAGGTCGGCAACGCCTTCCGCGAAGCCGGTGTCGACCAGCCAGTCGCTGACGCCCGCCGCCCCGAGGAAGATCCGCGCAAGCTCGGTTTCGCTGTGCTGACTTCGGTGTTGCCAATAGTCCTGCGGCTCGGCGTGTTCAGGCAGCCCGAGCAGTGGCGCGCAGTGAGCGCGGACGGCGAAGCCGAGTTGGGTGTCGAATCCGGAGTCGAAGTCGGCGAGGGGCTCGGTGTTGGCTTCGTTGAGGGCATTCTCGAACCGACGCCGGTCCCCCGCCGCCAGCCAGCAGCCGTGCATGTGCTGATCGATCAGCGGCACCCCGGCGATGTGCTCCGCCAGCGCCGATTCCGTTACACGCTCCATGCCATCCGGAACTTATCGGCCAGTTGTTCGCGGTTGAGGTGGGCGTAGTGCTCGTGTTCGAAACGCCGGACTGCGACCGTGGCGTCGACGGCGGGATCGCCGAGGATGCGGCGCAGTCGTTGCGAAGTATCCAGTGCTGCAATGGTTTGCGCCTGCGACGTTGACAGCGGCGCGATGCCGGCCCGGCTGCGATCGGCGTCGCTCAGTGCCGCCGGGTCGACCTTGATCTCGGTGGGCAGCACCGCGTTGTCGGTGATGCCGTCCAACGCCAAGCCCAGGATTGCGGCCGTCGCGAAGTACGGGTTGGCTGACGGATCGACGGGCTTGACCTCCACATTGCCGCCGTACGGCTTGCCCGGCCCGCTGACCACGAAGCGCACTGCCGCTTCTCTGTTTTCGGTGCCCCAGCAGACGTAGGTGCCCGCCCAGTTGCCGGGATGCAATCGCAATCCGGACACGATCGAGCCGCAGAGGATCCCCTGGGCTTCGGGCAGTCCGCGCAGCAGTCCGGCGATCGCGCTTTCACCCTTGCTTGTCATCCCGTGGGCGCCCGCGCCGTCGGAGAACAGTGGTCCGGCCGCATTGGTCAACGAGAAGTGTTGATGGGCACCGCATCCGACGTCGCCGACAAACGGCGCGGGCGAGAAACTGACCCGCATGCCGTAGCGCCGGGCGATCCGGCTGACGATGATCTTGGTGGCGATCAGTTGGTCGACGGATGCGACCGGTGATTGCGGCGTCAGGGATATCTCGAACTGATTGATCCCGTATTCGGGGTGCAACTGTTCGATCGCGATGCCGGACAACGACGTTCCGGCGATGACATCGCGGACGAACGCTTCGTGTTCGAGCACACCCGCCAGCCCGTACTGCGCCCACGCCGTCGACGGCAACCGGTGCCCGTCCGGTTGGACGAGCAGGAACTCGATTTCGTGGCCGACCATCGCCTCGATCCCGGCTTCGCCGAGTGCGGTCTCGATTCGCTGCAGCGTTCCGCGGCTGCACTCCGGAACTCTGGTGCCGTCCTGCTCGAAAAACGATCCCGGGGCCCACGCCAGTCCGTCGCCGAGAATCCGTAACGCGGACAGGTCAATTCGGACCCGCTGATCGCCGACGACACCGTTGTGATCGGTGAACGCGATACCGGTTTGGTCGATCGCGAAGGCGTGCCACACCAGGCTGGCGCCCAACCCGGGATCGGCGAAGGCATTGGTGCGGCGAATCGGCACGGTCTTGGCCAGGGTGAGACCGGCAGGATTGATCACGGTGCCGATGACGGCGTCCACCCCTTCGGCCTCGAGATTGGCGATGGCCGCGGCGGCGAGGGGTGTGGTCGTCATCTGCCGGAAAGCGGAAGTTGGCCCCGGGCTAACGAACTCGGTGCGTCACACCCGGCTGGGCAAGGTGAGCTTGCAGGACTGCGCGATGTCCAGGGTGCGCAGTACGCGTCCCATGCCCACCCACAGCGCGCACGACAGCGCGAGGTCGGCGAGCAGCTCCTCGGAGAAGTGTTCGTTGCAGCGGGTCCAGAAGTCCTCGTCGTCGCGCAGCGCTGTGTGATCGGTGGCGAACCGGTAGGCGAATTCCGCGGCGATCGCTCCTGGTCGCTGTAGCCGGGCCAGGTGCGCCACTCGACGGCGTGGTCGTAGAGCTCTTCATCGACACCCGCGGCGGGTCCGTCGGCGTCACGGGTGTTGACGCACACTTCGCATTCGTTGCTGTGCGCGATGACCGTTCGGGCGAGTTCCCGGGTGCGCATCGGCAACCGGTTACTGCTGTAGACCGCGTTGGCGAACGCACCGATCGCGCTGCCCAAGTCGGGCGATTTCCGGACCCAGCCGGCGAGGTCGTCATCAGGGAACGTTCCGATTCGGCTCATGGCGAGATAGTACGCCTCCGGCCTCGTATCCCGAAACCCCGAAATGCCTCGAGGCCGCTGGTCGAGCCCTACCGTTATCGACCATTCGGGTCACGTCCATCAGCAAACGACGCCCCTTTTCCGACACCTTGAATTTAGATATTTGTCGAACGTTATTTGATTTCTAGACATGTAATGGAAAACTCGCCCGCACGCTAGACGGAGATCCGCGCATCGCATCGTCAATTGCGGGCCCTGAGCTCTCTTCGGCCGAAATCTATTGCATGGCAACGTGATCCCCGGGATACTCCGGCGGCGAACCGTTACCGTTGAGGGCTTCCGAGCCAAGCTTTTTCCTGAGTTTCACCAAAGCGCTCACTAATAGAAACTCAGGCTCACTTAGAATTCATATATGTATTCGACGTCTTCTGAGATAGGCTCGGGCGGTCGGCGACCCGTCGGGGTTGGGCATTTAAAACTCATGAGCGAGACGCCGGCAATGGGGCTGCAACCGCTCGTACATCCATATCGACACATACCTGGACTGGAGGCTCGCACGTGAGTCGCAACGCTCGTATCCCAATGCCGCGCGGCCGCCGGATAGCGTTAAATTCTGGCCTTGCCGTCGGCGCCGCCGTTGTTGCCGCGTCGATCAGCATGGGCACCGCACCCGCGGCACGCGCCGACGTCATCGGTTCGGATGCGGTCAGCGACTTGTTCGGGACAGCCGACCCTGCTGCAGCGGTTAGCGCCGCTGGCTGTTTCCCGAGACGTTAGCGCTCAGCTATTTGATCGAGGCATTCGACCCGAACTCGTTCAATGCCGCGGGCGCACCGACTGACCCGCTTGGTCTTCTGGCCTACTACACTCGACACCTACCTGTTGGGACCCACCGGCCTTGATGCCGAGCTCGCCCCGCTCGTTCAAGAATTGGTGGGCACGATCACGGGAGGATCCGCCTCCGGTTGAACCGGCGGCGATCAGCGACCTGGTCGCGGCACTCGACCCGCAGGCGTTTACCGGGGGTCTTTCCGCCACACCGACTGACGAGTTTGGCATCCTGGCCTACGACCTTGACATGTTCCTGTTGGAGCCCAGCGGCATTGATGGCCTGATCTACCCATCCATCGAAGAATTTATTAACTCGCTGCCCGCTGGCGCCGCAAGTGTCGATGCGGACCCCGTTCATTGACGGCTTGCTGAATTCGTTCACGCTCTTCTGATCTCGGCCGCGCGGGCACTCGTCTCACGGCGCAGCACTGCGCCCGGCTAGTCGCCGCGGAGGCCCGAGAGGAATTTTCTGGCGTGGCCAGGTCGGACAGCTTGGGCTGATCGTCGTCCCAGTCCGGTTGCGCGACGATCCGGTGAGTGATCCGGTTGAGCGCGGCCTCGACCTGAGCCCGGTCGAGCCGGCCTTCGAAATTCCGCTGATCGGGTGAGCTTGTCGATGATCCATCCCTGCAGCAGGGACGAGAGGAAGTCGACCTCGCGTGCGCCGGCCGGGGTGAGCCACAGCCGGTCGACGTCGCGTTGCGCGTAGCCACCGCGGACCAGCCGGTCGAAGGTGGGCTCGAGGACTTCGTACGGGATCCCCAACTGCTCACCGATGTCGGTCAGCCGGGCAATGCCCAAGGCCTGCTGATAACGGTTGATGCGAAGCAGCGCCCACAACTCCGCGACGTCGAGCCGGCAGTCGGGTCGCATGGCGATGCTGCGCAGCCGCATCCCCGGTTCGCCGCGCGTCAGGCGAGCGATCGCGGTCTCCAGCATCTCCTCCGGCGTCTGCGCGGTCGGCATGGCGAACCCGTCGCCCAGGTCGGCGGCGTTGTTGCCCATATCGCGCAACGGCACCTCGCGCAGGAACAACGCCAGCACGAAGCCGACGAGTGCCACCGGTGTTGCCCACAAGAAGACTTGGGTGAGCGACGCGGCGTAGGCGGCGACGATCGGCGCAGCCTGCGCGTGCGGCAGCCGGTGCAACGCCTCCGGTGAATTCGCCGCCGCCGGCGAGGCACCCGACGCCGCCAATGCGGGGCCGATCCGGCCGTGCAGGAAGTTGGTGAACAGCGAGCCGAAAATGGCTGCGCCGAACGAGCTTCCGATTGTCCGGAAGAAGGTCACCCCCGAGGTGGCGACGCCGAGGTCTTCGAATTTCGAGGTGTTCTGCACGATCAGGACCAGCACCTGCATGCACGACCCGATGCCGGCGCCGAGGATGAACAGATACACCGATTGCAGCAGCGTCGATGTGGACGGACCCATCCGGGACATCAGCAGAAAAGCGAGTGCCATCACCGCCGTTCCGGCGACGGGAAAGAATTTGTAGCGGCCGGTCCGGCCGACGAGGACACCGCTGCCCATCGATGTCGACAGCATGCCCGCGACCATCGGCAGCGTGCGCAGACCCGATGTGGTCGCCGAAACCCCGTCGACGAACTGCATGTAGGTCGGAAGAAACGTGAGCGCACCCAGCATGGCGAACCCGACCACGAACGAGAGCACACAGCAGACCGTGAAGACCGGATTGGCGAACAGCCGGGTCGGCAGGATCGGCGCGGATTCCGGTCCAGACGACCGGCTTTCGACCCAGACGAAGATGCCCAGTGCCGCCACCGAGGCGGCGAACAGCCCGATGATCGTCGCCGAACTCCACGGATAGGTGGTGCCACCCCAGCTGGTGGCCAGGGTCAAACCGGTGGCTCCGAGGCCCACGAACAGGATGCCGGCGTAGTCGATCACCGGCTTGGCGCGGGCGGCCAGCGACGGGATCGCCGCCGCCGCAACGAAAAAGACGACGATCGAGACCGGCACGTTGATCCAGAACGCCCATCGCCAGGTCAGGTGGTCGGTGAAATACCCGCCGAGCAGCGGGCCGATCACGGTCGTCACACCGAATACCGCGCCCAACGCGCCCTGGTAGCGGCCGCGATCCCGCAGCGGGATGACCTCGCCGATCAGCGCGGTGGCGGTGACCGCGATGGCACCGCCGCCGATGCCCTGCAGCGCGCGGGCGCCGACCAGCATTGGCCATCGATTGCGACAGCCCGCACAGCACCGATCCGGCGACGAAGAACATCACCGCGGCCTGGAATATCCGCTTGCGGCCCAACACATCACCGAGCCGGCCGGCCAGCGCGGTGATGATCGTTGAGGCCAACAGATAGCTGGTGACGACCCACGACTGATGGCCCGCCCCGCCCAGATCAGCGACGATCGTGGGCAGCGCGGTAGCGACGATGGTTTGGTCCAGCGCCGCCAGCAGCATTCCCAGCACGATCGCCAGGAAGACGAAATTGCGCCGCTGCGGGCTGACCAGTGCGCCGCTGATCTCCGGGTCTGGCGGGGTTGTCGTCTGCGCTCTCGTCATACGCAGCAGCTATACCCGCTCAGTGGTTGGCTGTCCCGGTCGTCGGCGGTCGCGAAACACACTGGGCCGAATAGAGCTCTTCGCCGAGCTTGTCCATCAGCTGAAGTTGCGTCTCCAGGTAGTCGACGTGGTTCTCCTCGTCGGCGATGATGCTTTCCAGCAGGAAGGCGCTGGTCGAGTCCTGCTTCTCGCGGCACATGATGACGCCCGGCTTGAGACGGTTCAGCACGTCGTATTCGATCGCCAAATCGGCCTCGAACTGTTCGCGCAGCGTCTGACCGATGCGCAACGAGAAGAGCCGCTGGTAGTTCGGCAGCCCGTCGAGCAGCAGGATGCGGTCGGTGATCGCCTCGGCATGACGCATCTCGTCGAACGATTCGGCGCGGGTGTGGCTCGCCAGCTCGGTGAAACCCCAGTTCTCCTGCATCTTGGAATGCAGAAAGTACTGATTGATCGCGGTGAGTTCGCTGGTCAGCTGTTCGTTGAGAAGGCGCAAAACATCAGGATCACCTTGCACGATCGCTCCTTTAATGTCCCCTGAGACGGTTTCGAGTCATCGGCGATCAACGGTGAAGTTGGGCTGCAACGTCACCTCACGCCGACCATGAATCTAGTCGAGTTTACGACGGGCGGCGTGCTGATTCACCCGGTGTGGGCTGACCAATTTCACTAAAAGTGCTGGTCAAAGCCTTACCTAAGTAAGGATAGCCTTCGCGAACCAAGTTAGGTTAGACTTGCCTACATGCGGACAGCGTCGGCGTCAGAAGCCCAGATTTTCGGGGTTCGCTGATGTACGTCTGCCTCTGTGAAGGTGTCACCAGCCAGACCGTCTCCGACGCGGTCGCCAGCGGGGCATGCACGTCCAAAGAGGTCGCCGCGAGATGCGGAGCGGGTCTCGACTGTGGCCGCTGCCGGCGCACCGTCCGGGCGATCATCGAGGCGGCCGCGCAGTTGCAGCCCACCGGCTCGTAGCGGTCAGCTATCCCGCTTGGCGGCGAAATCCGCCAGCGCCGCCGCATTCGCTTGACCACCCAAAAGCTTTGCGAAATGTGCATTTTCGCGTTCGGTGGCCGCCGCGATATCCGGCCGGATGGGTTCGACGATGGACTGCTTGACCGCGATCAGGCTCGGAATCGACCGGGCGGCCAGAATTTCGGCGTGCCTGCGGGCCTCGTCGAGCAAGTCGTCGGGTTCGCACACCTTCCAGACCATGCCCATGGCCAGCGCCTCCTGCGCGCTCACCCACTCCGAGGACATCAACAGCCAGGCCGCGTTCTGCCTGCCGATCAACTGCGGCAGCAGATATGACGATGCCGCCTCGGGCGCGACGCCCAGGCTGGTGAACGGGCACTTCAACCGGGCCGTCGACGACATGAACGCCAGGTCTGCGTAGCCCAGGATGGTGGTGCCGATACCGACGCCGACGCCGTTCACCGCGCAGATCAGCGGCTTGGGGAATCGGGTCAGGGCGTCGATCATCGCGGTGAAATGTGAGCCCTGGTTCGCCATTTCGGGGTCGGTGATGCGCGCCTGCATCTCCTTGAGATCGTTGCCGGCGCTGAATGCGCGGCCTGCCCCGGTCAGCAGCACGACGGCGACTTCCGGGTCCTCGGCGGCCTGCTGCAGAGCCTCGGCGGTCGCTTCATAAAGCGCCTCGTTGAAGGCGTTGAGCGCGTCGGGCCGGTTCAGCGTGAGGGTGCGGACCCGGTTCTGGTCGTCGATCTGAAGAATCACCGGCGTCTCCTCAACTGTCGAAGGGTGTCTTGAGCACGTAGCGGCTGGTCGGCACGGTGTCGATGTTCTCGTTGGCGCCGAAAGCCGATGTGCTGGCGACCATCCGGGAGAGTCGGTGCTGCAGGTCGGCATCGTCGGCCGCGCCGAAGAACGCCTTCAGGTCGGTGACCGCCTCGATCGGGAACAGTTCCTCGACGATGCCCGCCAGCTGCGGCGCGTCCGGCGTCAGCGCGCGCACGACCGCGTTCTGGGTGTAGCCGAAGGTGGACTGCGTCTCGATCGCCACGGGCGTGTGATCGTGCTGCCAGCGCTGCAGCCAGCTTGCGTGGTCCAGCCCCGCCGGTTGGCGCAGCAGCGCGATGTTCGCCAAACCTGTTGTCCGGCTGCCTAGTTCGAGCGGCGCCAGCAGCGGAGTCGATTCGGTGACCAGATAGGCCGCGACGTGATCGCACTCGGCCGCCAGCAGTCGCAGGGCTTGGGCGATCTGCTCCCCGTAGCACTGCTGTGTCCAGATGCTCACGACGGCGGCCGCGGGTGGGTCCAGTGTCGTCAGGGTCATCAGCGACTTGCTGACCGCCGCGTCGCGGACATTGACGGTCAGTCCGGCGACTCCGAGCTCCAGGAGCGCGTCGGCGACCGGTCCTCGCTGCCGCTCGCACCAGTCCTCGTCACGGTCGGCGGCCAGCAGGACCGCAACTACTTTCTCCACAGTCGAAACCTAGTCCGAGCGGATCCCGCGCCCAGCGCGGTTGGATGAAAACGCCCTCGGCCTCGACGGTGACTCCCTCGGCGTCGGCGAGGTGGCCGACGGCGTAGGTCTTCACCCCCTCGGTGCGGGTGATGATGGCCTCGGCATGCAGGTCCCCGAGCCGGGTGGCGCGGACGTAGCGGAAGCTGATCGTGCCGGTCAGACGCGGATTGATGCCGTCGCTGGCCGCCTCCCCCAGCAGGTGGTCGAGCACCAACGCGGCGACGCCGCCGTGGACATGACCCGGCGGACCCTCGTATGCGGCGCCCAGATGGAAATCGCACACCGACGTCCCGTCAGCGTCGCGCTGGATCTGCACCGGCGGCGCGATCGGATTGCGGATCCCGATGACGGCGTTGCCCCAGGCCATCCGCTCGCCCGTGGCCAGGTAGCGCACGCCGAAGCTTCCTTCGGTCTGCTTGTTGCCGCAAACGTGCTGTGGCCGAATCGATCTCGGCCTTGGCCGCCGCGACAGCAGCGGCGTCCACCTCGGTTCGGACCGTCGCGTCGATCAACTCCCGAACCGACTCGGCCAACGGCTGGTAGACCGCCCGTAGCCGTTCGACCTCCTCGGCGCTGATGTTCTCCAGGGTGAAGTCCAGCATCGAGCGAAACTAGAACACGTTCACTTCGGCCGGCGTGGTGGGGTGGGTCGTGGCTACTTCACCGGGCGTACCTGCTGGTCGTCGGCGAGCAGCTCGCCGATCAGCCCGGCGAGTTGCCGATACGGTCCTTCACGTCCGCTGGACGACCGGAACACCAGTCCGATTCGGCGGCCGGGTCGGGGTGTGGCGAAGTGGGCCAGTGCCAGGCGACTGCGCACGCTCTCGACGGCGCACCGCGCTCTGCGGAATCAACGTCACGCCCAGCCCGCCGGCGACGCACTGCACCGCGGTGGCCAGCGACGCGGCCCGGGTGTTGGCCAGCTCGGCGTGCACACCCGCCTTGCGGCAGACGTCCAGCGCCTGATCCCGCAGGCAATGTCCCTCGTCGAGCAGCAGCAACGGCAGCTCGGCCAACGCGGCCGGCGGCACCCGTCGCTTCCCGGACAGCGGATGGCCCGGGTGGCAACGCCAGCACGAAATCTTCGTCGTAGATCGGGATCTCGGTCATGCCACTGGCCTCGGCCGGCAATGCGATCAGCGCCGCGTCCACCGACCCCTCGCGCAGCCCGGTCAGCAGTCGTTCGGTCTGATCCTCGATCACCCGCAGCGTCAGCCCGGGCAGTCGATCGGCCAGCCCGGCGAGCAGCGTTGGCAGGACGTAGGGCGCCACCGTCGGGATCAGGCCCAGCCGGATGGTGCCCTGCAGTGGATCGGCCGACCCTGCCGCCGCGGCGGTGAACGCCGTCGCCGCCTCGATCACCGCCTGAGCCTGCGGCAGTAGCGCGCTGCCTTCGGTCGTCAGGAAAACGCGACGCGTGGAACGCTCCACCAGCTGCACCCCGAGGCCGGTCTCCAGGGCCGAGAGCGCCTGCGAGAGCGTCGACTGGCTGACGCCGAGAGTTGTTGCAGCACTGCCGAAGTGCTGCTTCTCGGCCACCGCGACAAAGGCCCGAAGGCCGGCGATCGTCGGCTGATAACTCTTATCGGTCATACCTATCAGTGTAGTGGGAAAGATCACCTTTCATTCAAAGTGTGGTTCCGGCAGGATGGTGACAGCGGAATTCTTGACTAAATCCAATTTGAGTGGAGGAGCGACATGGCATTGCTGACCATCGGCGACCAGTTCCCGACCTACCGGCTGACGGCGTTGATCGGCGGAGACCTGTCCAAGGTCGACGCGCAACAGCCCGAGGACTACTTCACCACGATCTCCAGCGGTGACTTCGACGGCAAGTGGCGGGTGGTCTTCTTCTGGCCGAAGGACTTCACTTTCGTCTGCCCGACCGAAATCGCTGCCTTCGGCAAGCTGAATGACGAGTTCATCGATCGCGACACCCAGGTGCTCGGCGTCTCGGTGGACAGCGAGTTCGTGCACTTTCAGTGGCGTGCCCAGCACGAGGACCTGAAAAAGCTGCCTTTCCCGATGCTTTCGGACCTCAAGCGCGAACTGGTCGAGGCCACCGGCGCGCTCAACGCCGACGGTGTTGCCGACCGCGTCACCTACATCGTCGACCCCAACAACGAAATCCAATTCGTCTCGGTGACTGCCGGTTCGGTGGGCCGCAACGTCGACGAGGTGCTGCGCGTGCTCGACGCCCTGCAGTCCGACGAGCTGTGCGCATGCAACTGGCGCAAGGGTGACCCCACGCTGGACGCCGGCGAACTGCTCAAAGCTTCGGCCTGATCGGAGGATCTGATGAGTGTCGAAAACCTGAAGGACGCGCTGCCCGAATACGCCAAGGACCTCAAGCTCAACCTCGGCTCGATCAGCCGAAGCACCGTGCTCACCGCGGAACAGCTGTGGGGCACGCTGCTGGCCAGCGCCGCGGCCACGCGAAACACCCAGGTGCTGGCCGAGATTGGTGCCGAAGCGGCCGATGAGCTGTCCGCCGAGGCGTACCAGGCAGCACTGGGCGCCGCGTCGATCATGGGCATGAACAACGTGTTCTACCGCGGTCGTGGATTCCTGGACGGCAAGTACGACGATCTGCGTCCGGGGTTGCGGATGAACATCATCGGCAACCCGGGCGTCGACAAGGCCAACTTCGAGTTGTGGTCGTTCGCGGTGTCCTCGATCAACGGCTGTGGGCATTGCGTGACCGCTCACGAGCACGCCCTACGGGAGGCCGGCGTCGATCGCGAAGTGATCCTGGAGGCGCTCAAGGCGGCGGCGATCGTCACCGGGGTCGCCCAGGCGATCACCACCGCCCAAACGCTGGCGACAGCCGGATAGCCTCCCGCCCGTACACTTCGGGCTTGTGGTCGTCACTGACGTCGATCTGCAGCATCTGCGACGCTGCGTCGAGCTCGCCCGCACCGCACTGGAGGCCGGACACGGCCCTTTCGGTGCGGTGCTGGTAGCTGCCAGCGGGCGGAGTCTGCACGAGGACCACAACTGCGTCACCGATCCGACCAGACGTTGCACGCCGAGTCGGCGTCATCCGGTGGGCAGTGCTAATCTGGCTCCGGTGCAACGTATTCGCACCACCCTCTACACGTCGTGCGAGCACTGCCCGATGTGTGCGGCCGCGCATGCCTGGGCCGGTTTGGGGCGAATCGTCTACGCAACGTCGAATGCTCAGTTGACCGGGTGGCTGACCGACTGGCACGCGCCGACTCCCCCCGTCGCCATGCTGCCGATCAAGACGGTGGCGCCGCGGTCCGTGGTCGACGGCCCGGCGCCCGAACTCGAGGATGAGATGAAAGCCCTCTACGAGGCCAGGTACCGGCGGTGAGCGAACCCGCCTGGGTCGAGCATGTGATCTGGTGGCATGTCTACCCGTTGGGCTTCGTGGGCGCTTTTCCGTCAGACACCGCGCCGCAGCCACACGAGCACCGACTACGGCGCATCGCCGATTGGTTCGACCACGCGATCGCGCTGGGCGCCTCCGGAATCGCGCTCGGGCCGATCTTCGCGTCACGCACCCACGGCTACGACACCACCGACCACTACCGCATCGATCCGCGACTCGGTGACGACGACGATTTCGACTATCTGATCGCCGAGGCGCGTCAACGGGGTTTGCGAGTGCTGCTCGACGGGGTGTTCAACCACGTCGGCACCGACTTCCCGCGCTACCGCGAAGCCGCACACGACGAGGCGGCCGCGCGCTGGTTCCGCGGCCGGCCAGGCAGGTTCCACACCTTCGAAGGCCATGACGGCCTGCTCACGCTGAACCACGACAACCCCGAGGTCGCCGATTACACCGCCGACGTGATGGCGCACTGGCTGCGGCGCGGAGCTGACGGCTGGCGGTTGGACGCTGCTTACGCTGTGCCGCAACATTTCTGGACGTCCGTTCTGCCGAAGGTCCGTCAGTCGCATCCGGACGCGTGGTTTGTCGGTGAGCTGATTCACGGCGACTACGCCGCGGTGGTTCGCGAAACCGGGTTCGACTCGGCCACCCAGTACGAGCTGTGGAAGGCGATCTGGAGCGGGCTCAATGACGGCAACTTCTTCGAGCTGGACCATGCGCTGCAACGTCACGCCGAGTTCGTCGAAAGCTTTGCGCCGCTGACCTTCATCGGCAACCATGACGTCACCCGCATCGCCAGCCAACTCGAGCGCCCTGAACATCTCGCTCACGCCCTGGTCATCTTGATGACCGTGGGCGGCATTCCCAGCATCTACGCCGGCGACGAGTTCGGCTACCGCGGTGTCAAGGAGGAGCGGTTCGGCGGTGACGACGCGGTGCGGCCCGAATTCGGCTCTCCCCCAGCTCAACTGGATGCGCGTGGTGTCGAGGTCTGGTCGCTGCACCAATACCTGATCGGTCTGCGCCGACGGCATCCGTGGCTGTACGCCGCGTCGACATCGGCGCTGCAACTGGAAAACCGGCAGTACGTGTACCAGACCCGGCACGGCGATGAGGCGTTGATCGTGGCGCTCAACATCGACGAGACCCCGCTGCGCGTCCGGCTGAAGCTGCGGCCCGGCGGAGGTCATCGCCGGCAGCGGAGCGCCGCCGCCGAGGTGGTCGACATGGTGGCGGTCGAGCCGCACGGCTGGCGGATTCTGCGCCCGGTCTAACCCAGCCGCTGCAGCGTCAGCGGATCTTCCTGACCGTCGCAGTAGCGGGCCAGCAATTCGACGAAATCGCGTTGTCGTCGGTCGCGCGGGCGAACAACGTCATCGACGAACGGACTTTCATGTCGTCGGGCGATCCGAAGATCTCGCCGAGTCGAGCGGTTCTGCACGGCATTGACCAGTTGGGTGCACTCGCGCAGCCGCGGCCCCAGCACGTCGTGTCGAAGATAGGCCCGCGCTTCGTCGAGTGACGAGATCGCATACCGGGCCGCGGTAGCGCTGCTGCCCAGCCCGGCGATCTGCGGGAAGATGAACCAGATCCAGTGGCTGCGCTTGCGGCCGGCCCGCAGTTCGTCGACGACGCTCGCGTACACCTGGGCCTGCGCGTCGACGAAACGTTGCAGATCGAACGGGTCGCTTGCGAATTCCATTTGCCCTACGGTGGCACAGTGGTCAAACGGCGGATGCCGAAAGCGCGTGACCTCGCGCCGCTGATCCGTTTTCGCAAGCCGCGGCTCGACCGCGTTCAGCGCCGGCTCGACGATGCGCAGACCATCGACGATCTTCGGCGCCTGGCCAAGCGCCGGACGCCGCGGGCTGCTTTCGATTACACCGATGGCGCGGCCGAAGAAGAGATATCGCTCGAGCGGGCCCGACAAGCGTTTCGCGACATCGAGTTTCACCCGACCATCCTGCGCGATGTCAGTCAATGTCCGAACCGATTGGCAGGTGCTGGGCGGACCGGTCGCCCTGCCGTTCGCGATCGCCCCGACGGGCTTCACCCGGCTGATGCACACCGAGGGCGAACTCGCCGGGGTCCGGGTCGCCGCGTCGGCCGGCATCCCGTTCTCGCTGTCGACGCTGGGGACCGCGTCGATCGAGGACGTGGCGGCCGCTGCGCCGCAGGGCCGCAAGTGGTTTCAGCTGTACATGTGGCGGGACCGGGAGCGGTCGATGGCGCTGGTCAAGCGGGCCGCAGACGCGGGTTTCGATACCTTGCTGGCCACCGTCGACGTCCCGGTCGCGGGCGCGCGGCTGCGCGATGTCCGCAATGGGATGTCGATTCCGCCGGCGTTGACGCTGCGCACCGCGTTCGACGCTGCGCTGCGGCCGCGCTGGTGGATCGACCTGTTGACCACCGAACCGCTGTCGTTCGCGTCGCTGGATCGCTGGTCGGGCACCGTCGGCCAGTATCTGGACACGATGTTCGACCCCAGCCTGACCTTCGACGATCTGGCGTGGATCAAATCCCAGTGGCCGGGCAAGCTCGTCGTCAAGGGCATTCAGACCCTCGACGATGCGCGCGCCGTGGTGGATCTCGGCGTCGACGGCATCGTATTGTCCAATCACGGTGGCCGCCAACTAGATCGGGCACCGGTGCCGTTCCACCTGCTGCCCACGGTGGCGCGCGAACTCGGAGCCGATACCGAAATCCTGGTCGACACCGGCATCATGTCCGGCGCCGACATCGTCGCCGCGGTCGCACTGGGCGCGCGCACCACCCTGATCGGCCGCGCCTACCTGTACGGGCTGATGGCCGGCGGCGAAGCGGGCGTCCGCCGCGCCGTCGACATCCTGTCCGGCGCAGTTGATCCGCACCATGAAACTGCTCGGCGTCACGTGCCTCGAAGAGCTCACGCCTGCGCATGTGACGCAGCTGCGACGGCTAGTGCCCGTGGACCGCCGCCGGTCTGATTGCCGTTACCGCTTCGACGATTTTCGATGCGTCGTGCTGCGCAGAACGATGTCGACCGCCGCGGCGATCACGTCGTCGTCCGGCAACGCGCCGAACATGATGGACGGACATGCGACCACGCCGGTGAGCATCGAAAGGGCCGCCTCGAGTTCGGCGCCGTCGAAGAGTTCTCCGAGCATGGCGCGCATCTGGCTCTGGCCGGAATTGTTGATCTTGTCGCGGATCTCGCGCATTTCCTCGACCGACGCCCACTGGGCCATCCCGGTCAGGATGAGGTCCAGACGCATCTCGGTGATGCCCCTGCGGAAGGCCGCCAGCTCGCCGATGATGTCGTCTCGCAGGTCTCCACTTCGTTCGTGGTGCGGGAGTTCGCCCAGTGCATCCACCGCGAGCACGATCAGATCCACCCGCGACGGCCAGTGCGCGTACAGCGTCGTTTTGGAGTAGCCGGCCAGTTCAGCGACCCGCGCGTGGGTCACGGCATCGGAACCTTCGTCAGTCAGCACTTCAAGGGCGGCGCGCGCGACATCGGCACGGGTGCGAGCCACCCGCGCGTCTTCACCGGTGCCGGGCGCTTTATCGCCCGAGCCAGGTGTCATCTGTGCACTCCGCCTTTGCGCTCGCCTTGCCTGAGTTGAGCCGCCCCAGAAAAGTTAGCCGATGAAGACCTGATTCTGTAATGGAAGATCCAGTCACTAATGGACGTTTAGGACAGTAGTGTACCGGGAAGTGGTTACCGTACGAGTTGGCCAGATGGCCGAGCTCGGCCGGATTGTCCATTCCATGAAGAGGAACTTCATGTCTGCCATCCTTTTTGGTTCGATCAGCACGCTCATCGACACCTCTGAGCTGCAGCGCCGCGCGTTCAACGAGGCATTCGAAGCCCACGGTCTCGACTGGCAGTGGTCGCAGCCCGACTACGTGGCGATGCTCGAGTCCAACGGCGGCGCACAGCGAATCGCCGACTTTGCCGAGTCCCGTCGGCGACGACGTCGACGCCGACGCCGTGCACGCGACGAAATCGCGGATATTCCAGGAGTTGTTGGTAACGGCGGGTCTGAAGCCGCGACCCGGTGTGCTCGCGACGGTCAACGAGGCCAAGCAGCGCAACATCAAACTCGGATTCGTCACCACGACCTCGCCGGAGAACATCTCCGCGCTGCTGGAGGCGTTGAGCCCGGACATCGACGCCGACACATTCGACCTGATCGTGGACCGCGATTCGGTGGACAGTCCGAAACCGGACGCCGCGTCGTACCTGTTCGCTCTGGAGCAGCTCGGCGAAGACGCCGACACCGCTGTGGCAATCGAAGACAACGTCGGCGGAGTCGCCGCCGCCTCAGCCGCCGGCGTCACATGCGTCGCCTTTCCCAACGAGAACACGGTGGACGGCGACTTCGCTGCCGCGGCAAAAACCGTCGAGTCCCTGGACGCCGGGCAACTGGTCGGCCTCGTCGGATAACCGCGCTGAGAGCGCCGATCCCCCACCCTTCCCGCAGCAAGGACATCGTCATGAGTGATCTGCAAGCGCGAGTCATCAACAGTCCCCGAGCTTTTCACGTCGAGGGTTACGAGAAGATCGAATACGACCTGGTGTACGTCGACGGCGTCTTCGGGCCGGACAGTCTTGAATTGGCCGAAACGTATCGCCCTTACGGCCGAGCCCTGATGGTCGTCGATGAAACCGTGTACGACCTGTACGGCAACGACATTCACGCCTACTTCGAGCGGCACGGTATCGAGCTCACGGTGATGCCGGTTCAGATCCGGGAGACCGCCAAATCACTGGAAACCTTCGAAAGAATTGTCACGAAGTTCAACGACTACGGACTGGTGCGCACCGAGCCCGTGCTGGTCGTCGGCGGTGGATTGATCACCGACGTCGCGGGATTCGCTTGCGCCAGCTATCGCCGCAACACGCCCTACATCCGGATCCCGACCACGCTGATCGGGCTCATCGACGCCAGCGTGTCCATCAAGGTCGCCGTCAATCACGGTAAGCACAAGAATCGGCTGGGCGCCTACCACGCATCGCAGAAGGTTCTCCTGGACTTCTCCTTCCTCAAGACACTTCCCGAGGACCAGGTCCGCAACGGCATGGCCGAGCTGATCAAGATCTCGGTGGTCGGCAACGCCGAAATCTTCCAGCTGCTCGAGGAGCATGGCGTCGACCTGCTGCACACCAGGTTCGGGCATCTGAACGGAACACCCGAGTTGCGTTCCGCCGGTGAACGTCTCACCCACCAAGCCATCGCCAGGATGCTCGAACTCGAGGCGCCCAATCTGCACGAGATCGACCTCGACCGGGTGATCGCTTTCGGACATACCTGGAGCCCGACTCTCGAGCTCACGCCGCCTGACCCGTTCTTCCACGGACACGCCATCAACATCGACATGGCGTTGTCGACGACGCTGGCCGAACAGCGAGGCATCCTGTCGGTCGACGAGCGTGACCGAGTGCTCGGATTGATGAGTGACCTGGGCCTTGCGCTGGACAGCGAGCACCTGACACCGGAATTGCTCAGCGAAGCCACCACCGCCATCTTGAAGACTCGCGATGGCATGTTGCGGGCGGCCGTGCCGGCGCCGATCGGCGAGTGTCTATTCCTCAACGACGTGACCGTGGAAGAACTCGCCGAAACCCTGGTGCTGCATCGAAAAGTCTGCCTGGGCTACCCGCGCAGCGGGGACGGAATCGACATGTTCACCTCGACGACGTACGGCAGCTGTCATGCATGATGTCGTGCCACTGCGGCCTACACCGGGGACCTCAGCGCCGCGCACTCTCGTCTGCGGGGGTCAGCGCCACGGCCGTGAAGTCGAGCGACCGACGGCTCCGCCACCATCGTTCGGACCCTGGCCGCGTTGGTCGGCCTGCTGATCACGTTGCCGATCGACGCACTCGTTGTCGGCGTCGCGCTGATCGGCCGCGCGCGGACTCCGAGTGACGGCTCCGCCCAACGGCTCCTCCCGGACCGTGCTGATCACCGGCGGCAAGATGACCAAGGCCCTTCAGCTCGCCCGGTCCTTCCACCGCGCCGGCCACCGGGTGATCCTGACCGAGACCGCCAAATATCGGTTCACCGGCCACCGGTTCTCCCGGGCAGTCGATGCCTTCTATTGCGTTCCCGAGCCGGCCGATCCCGCCGTATGACGCCGCGCTGTACGAAATCGTCCGCTACGAAGCGGTGGACAACGTCATTCCGGTATCAAGTCCCGTCGCCAGCATCTACGACGCGCGGGCCCGCTACACACTGGACAGCATCTGCGAGGTCATGCACGCCGACCGAGGACGTCGTACGCATGCTCGACGACAAAGCGGAGTTCTCGAAAGTCGCAGTCGCTCTTGGCCTTCGGGTTCCGAGCTGGGTGCGTATCAGCGATCCGCGACAGATTCTGAACTTACCACTTTCCCGCGGGACGCAGCTATGTGCTGAAGCAGATCGCGTACAACCCCGTCGGCCGATTGGATGCACCGAGGCTTTCGAGACGAACGCCACAACGTAACGCGGCACTGGCCCACTGGCTGCCGATATCGGAGGAGAACCCTTGGATACTGCAGGAATTCATTGCAGGTCGTGAGTACTGCACCCACGGAACGGCGATCAACGGGCGGCTACAGGTACACGTCTGCTGCGAATCCTCCGCATCCCAACTCAACTACGCGATGGTCGACAAGCCGGAGATTCGTTCCTGGGTCGAGCAGTTCGTCGGTGCCCTGGGCGTCACGGGGCAGTTCTCGTTCGATTTCATCGAGGCTGCGGACGGGAATGTCTATGCCATTGAATGCAATCCCCGCACCCACTCGGCGATCACGACGTTTCACAATCACCGGCAGTTGGCGTCGGCGTATCTCGAGGAGGGCCATCCGGTCATCACGCCGCTCGACGGCGCCCGCCCGACGTACTGGATCTATCACGAGCTGTGGCGTCTGTTCACCCAGCAGCGGCCGGCGCGCACGACTCAACGGCATTCGTGCGCGGCAAAGACGCCATCTTCGCCTCGTGGGATCCCTTGCCGTATTTCATGGTTCATCACCTCCAGATCCCGGCATTGCTGATCGACAATCTGATCCATCGCCGCGGCTGGTTGAAGATCGACTTCAACATCGGCAAGCTGGTCGAACCGGACGGCGACTGAATGCCTTCCGCCGCCAGGGCCGCTGAGGCTCCTCCACCTGGTCGGCTCGGCCGTAGACGACTTCCGTGCCGATCTCTCCCGGCTGTATGCCGAGGCGTGTCTGAATGCACTGCGCCGATCGGCGAACTACGCCATGCACATCGCCTACGTCTCGCCCGACGGATCCTGGCGATTCCCGGCGCAACTCAGTATTCGCGCCATCGAAGAAGCGCCGGCACTGACGCTTGCGGAAGCTCTCGACCACATTCGGACGCTCGACGTTGACGCGATGATCCCGCAGATGTTCTGCATCCCGGGGATGACCACCTACCGCGCCCTGTTCGACGAGCTCGGCATCCCCTACCTCGGCAACCCAGCCGACGTCATGGCGGTCGGTGTCGACAAGCACCAGGCCCGGTCGACGGTCGCGGCCGCCGGCGTGGCAGTGCCCGAAGCGCAGGTGCTGGGTCCCGGCGAGCGTCCCACGCTGCCGTTTCCCGTCGTGGTCAAACCGATCGACACCGACAACTCTATCGCGGTGTCCCTCGCGCGTAACCCTGTCGAGTACGACACCGCTGCCGCTCTGGCGCTGGCGCACAGCAGCGCCGCGCTGGTCGAGACGTACGTCGAGCTCGGCCGAGAAGTGCGCTGCGGCATCATCGTTCGCGATGGCGAACTGGTCTGTCTGCCGCTGGAAGAGTATGCGATGGATCCGTTCAGCAAACCCATTCGTACCCGCGATGACAAACTCGCCCGAACCGACAACGGCGACTTGTACCTTGTCGCAAAAGACCGCTCGAGAGCGTGGATCGTTGTCGACGACGACCTTCTCACCCAACGGGTGTGGGCGGCGGCACGACGCTGTCACCTCGCTCTGGGCTGCCGCCACTACAGCTTGTTCGACTTTCGGATCGACAGCGGACGGCCAGCCCTGGTTTCTGGAAGCCGGGCTCTATTGCTCGTATGCGCCCGGCAGCGTCATTGCGATGATGGCGTCCGCCGTCGGAATCGATTTGCGCCAACTGTTCGAGATCGGGCTCGGCGAAATGAATCGCGAAGTGACGCAATGCTTGACGTCACTGCGTTGACCCCCGTCGGCGCCACGCTGACCGGACTTCAGGTCGACACTCTCGACGCTGATACCGCCGCGGCAATGCGTCACCTGCTCGCCGAGCACGGCATCGTCGTCCTGCCCGGCCAGCACACCGACGACGCGAGCTTTCTCCGCTTCCTTCGAAGTATCGGGCCGACGATGTTCACTCTCGGAGAAACCCCGGTACCCGAACAGCCGGAACTCAACGTGGTCAGCAACATCTGCCGGACACGTCCGCCGCGATCGACTTTTCATACCGATACGAGTTACGTGCGACAACCGCCGGCCTTCACCGCTCTACGGGCGGTGGTCGTGCCGGACCGAGGTGGGCAGACGTTGTTCACCAATCAATACGTCGCGTACGAGACATTGCCCGCCGACATCCGGCACGAGTTACGTGGCCGCTGCATCACGCACGTGATGACGGGCTTGCAGCTGGGTGCGGACGCGGAGACGTCGGCCGCGCATCCGATCGTCAATGTCCACCCGATGTCCGGCCGCACCTACCTCTACCTGTCGACTCCGCAGCGCTGCGCCGACATCAGCGGCATGTCGCGGGTACAGGCAGCGGGGATGGTCGAATTCCTGTTCGCGCACTCCACCCGCGCCGACAACGTGTACCGGCACACCTGGTCACCCGGGGACGTGGTGATCTGGGACAACCGCTGTGTCCTGCACCGCGCCGACCATGCGGGCGTGCTCGGCGATCGCGTGATGCACCGCGGAATGGTCGCAGACGAGCAGCCGGGAACAAATTGATGGCAGTCCAGGTTGAGCGCATCAGGCTTAACTTTGGAGGAATGATGGCTGAAGCCAAATCAGTGCCGGTGTTGTTCGTCAGCGACCCGGTGGTGCTACCCGGAATGGTCGTGCCGATCGCGTTGGACGACGCCGCGCGCGCCGCCGTCGACGCCGCCCGAGCCACCGAGTCGGGCACTCTGCTGATCGCCCCTCGACTCGACGACCGCTACCCGTCCTACGGCGTTCTGGCAACGATCGTTCAGGTCGGCCGGATCCCCGGCGGCGGCACCGCCGCAGTCGTGCGCGGTGAGCGCCGCGCCCACATCGGAGCCGGCGCGAGCGGACCGGGTGCCGCACTGTGGGTCGAGGTGACCGAGGTTGCCGACCCCGAGCCCACGGACGAAAACCGAAATCTCGCAACCGAATACAAGAAGCTCTTGCTGGCGATGCTGCAGCGCCGCGAGGCGTGGGAGCTCGTCGACGTGGTCAACAAGCTGACCGACCCGTCGGCCCTGGCCGACATGGCCGGTTACGCGTCGTATCTGACCGACGTGCAGAAGCGTCAGCTGCTGGAGACCGAAGATGTCGCCGAGCGGCTGCAAGCGCTGATCGAGTGGACCGGCGATCATCTGGCCGAAGTCGAGGTGAACGACAAGATCGCCGGCGACGTTCGCGAAGGCATGGAGAAGCAGCAGAAGGAATTCCTGCTGCGTCAGCAGTTGAACGCGATCCGCAAAGAACTGGGTGAGGGCGAGCCCGAAGGTTCCGATGATTATCGGGCCCGCGTCGAGGCGGCCGACCTGCCGGACAAGGTTCGTGAGGCGGCGCTGCGCGAGGTCGGCAAGCTGGAACGCTCCAGCGAGCAGAGCCCCGAAGGCGGCTGGATCCGCACCTGGCTCGACACCGTGCTCGACCTGCCGTGGAACACCCGCACCGAGGACTCGACCGACCTCAAGGCCGCCCGCGAAATCCTCGACGCCGATCATCACGGTTTGGACGACGTCAAAGACCGCATCGTCGAGTACTTGGCGGTGCGAGCCCGTCGTGCCCAACGGGGACTCCAGGTCGTCGGCGGCCGCGGCTCCGGTGCGGTGATGGTGCTGGCCGGCCCGCCCGGGGTCGGCAAGACCTCGCTGGGCGAGAGCGTCGCCCGCGCCCTGGGCCGCAAGTTCGTCCGTGTCGCTCTCGGTGGCGTGCGCGACGAGGCCGAGATCCGCGGCCACCGTCGCACCTACGTCGGTGCGCTGCCCGGCCGTATCGTGCGTGCGATCGGTGAAGCGGAATCGATGAATCCCGTTGTGCTGCTGGACGAAATCGACAAGGTCGGCTCGGACTTCCGGGGCGACCCGAGTGCGGCGCTGCTCGAGGTCCTCGACCCCGCGCAGAACCACACCTTCCGCGACCACTACCTGGACCTGGATCTGGACCTGTCCGATGTGGTGTTCCTGGCGACCGCCAACGTGATCGAGAACATCCCGTCGGCGTTGCTGGACCGGATGGAGCTGGTGCAGATCGACGGCTACACCGAGGACGACAAGGTCGCCATCGCGCGCGACTTCTTGCTACCTCGCCAGCGCGACCGCGCCGGTCTGACTGATGACGAGGTCAGCGTGACCGAGGCCGCGCTGCGCAAGATCGCCGCCGACTACACCCGAGAGCCGGGCATGCGGCAGTTCGAACGGCTGCTGGCCAAGGCGCTGCGCAAGGTCACCACCAAGATCGCTGACGTCGCGTTGACGATCGACGAGCCGGACCTGGTCGACTACCTGGGCCGGCCGCGCTTCACCCCCGAGTCGGCGGAACGCACGGCGGTGCCTGGCGTGGCGACCGGCCTGGCTGTGACCGGACTGGGTGGCGATGTGCTCTACATCGAGGCAGGTGCCAACGACGGCGAGTCGGGATTGCAGTTGACCGGTCAGCTGGGCGACGTGATGAAGGAGTCGGCGCAGATCGCGCTCTCCTACGTGCGTGCGCATGCCGAGGAGTTGGGCGTCGACCCGGAAACCCTGAACCGGCGGATCCACGTGCACGTGCCTGCCGGCGCCGTCCCGAAGGACGGGCCGTCGGCCGGCGTCACGATGGTCACCGCGCTGGTGTCGATGGCTACCGGGCGACAGGTTCGTGCCGATGTCGGGATGACCGGCGAGGTGACGCTGAACGGTCGGGTGCTGCCGATCGGTGGTGTCAAGCAGAAGTTGCTGGCGGCGCAGCGGGCCGGACTCAAGACGGTGTTCATCCCGCAGCGCAACGAGCCCGACCTGGACGATGTGCCCGCCGAGGTGCTCGAGGCGTTGGACGTCAAGCCGATGACCGACGTCGCGGAGATCGTGGCGCTGGCACTCGAACCGCGTCAGGAGACGGTGACCGCTGCGGCGTGATATCCGTTAGCCTGCGGTGATGCCTGATCTTCAGCAGCTCAAACGACGCGTCGTGCACACGGCTCAACGCCTGGTGGTCAATCCGGTCGGTCGTCGGTCACCGATGACCATGCTGGAGACCACCGGGCGAAAGTCGGGGCAGCCGCGTCGCACCGCGATCGGCGGCCGGGCGATCGGCAACGAGTTCTGGATGGTGTCTGAGCATGGCGAGCATTCGCATTACGTGCTGAACATCAAGGCCAATCCGGCGGTGCGGCTGCGTCTGCACGGCCAGTGGCGCTCCGGCACGGCTCATCTGCTGCCCGACGACGATGCGCACGCGCGGCTACGTGGTCTGCCCGGTGTCAACAGCGCCCTGGTCCGGCTGATGGGCAGCGAGTTGCTGACCATCCGGGTCGACTTGGACTGAGCATGAGCTACGACCCCGACCTCGCCGATCGCATTCGCGAGCTGCTAGGACCGATGCGCGGTGTCGACGAGAAGCGGATGTTCGGCGGCCTGGCGTTCCTGATCAATGGCAATATGTCCGTGGCCGTCAGCAAGCAGGGCGGCCTCATGGTGCGGGTGCCACCGAACGACACCGAAAAGCTGCTGGCGCGAGCCCATGTCAACCCGATGTTGATGGCCGGCCGCGAAGTTCGCGGATGGATCCGCGTCGAGGTTGACGGCGTGAAAACCAAGCGGCAGCTGACGGACTGGGTAACCCGTGGTGCCGACTACGCGAGCGGGCTACCCCCCAAGTGATCACCACGTTTGCGAACCCCGAGTACGGGTAAGCCGTGGACCATGGCCGAGCACAAGCGGGTGGTTCGCCGACTGCTAGATGCCGCCGGGACGACGTTCGCCGCAGAAGCGAAGGTCCGGATCAGCGACAAGCCAAAGCCGCTGTTTCAGTTGTTGACGCTGTGCATGCTGGCCAGTAAGCCCATTGACGCGACGATAGCGATGCGCGCCGGCCGCGAATTGTTTACCGACGGCCTCCGAACACCCAAGGCTGTCTTGGCCGCTAACCGACAAACGATGATCGACGCGTTCGGCCGTGCCCACTATGTGCGCTACGACGAGAGTTCGGCGACGCGGCTCACCGAGATGGCTCAGCGGGTGGCCGAGGAATACTCCGGCGACCTGCGTGAGATCGCCAGCCGGAGTTCTGAGGATGTGGACGCCGCCAAGCGGATGCTCAAGAAATTCAAGGGAATCGGTGATACCGGAGCCGATATCTACTTGCGCGAAGTTCAGGATGTCTGGACGTGGGTGCGCCCGTATTTCGACAAGCGTGCCACGCGAACCGCGAAATTCCTCGGACTGCCCAGCGACCCGGAAAAGCTTGGCGCCCTTGCCCCGCGGGGAAACGCTCGCCTGGCGGCAGCACTGGTACGGGCATCTCTCGACAATGACCTGCGCGAGCAAATTGCGAATAGACAGGAGCGATCGTGACGGATTCGAGAACATTTGTCATCATCGGCGGCGGGCTCGGCGGAGCCAAGGCGGCCGAAGCGTTGCGCGAGAGTGGCTTCGACGGGAAAGTCGTGCTGATCGCGGCTGAAGAGCATCTCCCCTACGAGCGGCCACCGCTGTCCAAAGACTTTCTGGCGGGCAAGAAATCGCTCGGGGATTTCACCGTCCACGATTCAGAGTGGTACCGACAGAACAAGATCGACCTGCGCACCAGCACTGAAGCGGTGGCGATCGATCCGACCGAGCACACTGTCACGCTCTCGGACGACACCAGCCTTCACTACGACAAACTGCTGCTGGCCACCGGATCGCGTCCACGCTGGTTGTCGATTCCGGGCGCCGACTCCACCGGAGTGCACTACCTGCGCACATTCGATGACGCCTCGAACCTGGACACCACCCTCAAAGATGGAAGCTCGCTGGCCGTGATCGGCGCCGGGTGGATTGGGCTGGAGGTCGCGGCAAGCGCGCGCCAGCGCGGCGTCGACGTCACCGTGGTCGAAACCGCGAAGGTGCCGCTGAGCAGCGCGGTCGGCGACGAAGTCGGCAAGGTCTTCGCGCAGCTGCATCGCGATCACGGGGTGGATCTTCGGCTGGAGGCCGAGGTCAAAGAGGTCACCACCGAGGATGGCAAAGCCACCGGCCTGAAGTTGGGCGACGGGTCGACCATCACCGCCGACCGCGTGCTGATAGCGGTGGGCGCCCAGCCCAACATCGAACTCGCCGAGCAGGCCGGTCTGGCGACCGAAGACGGCGGCGTGCTCGTCGACGCATCGCTGAAGACCAGCTCCCCCGATATTTACGCGATCGGAGACATCGCCGCCGCCGAACACCCGTTGTTCGAGGAGCGGATCCGCACCGAACACTGGGCTACTGCGCTCAAGCAGCCGGAGGTCGCCGTCGCGGGCATGCTCGGAGAATCCGGTGAATACAAAGAGCTGCCTTACTTTTTCACCGACCAGTACGACTTGGGCATGGAATACGCCGGCCATGCGCCCGACTTTCAGCGGGTGGTGTTCCGCGGCGATGTCAAGGGCCGGGAATTCGTGGCCTTCTGGCTCGATGCCGACAATCGGGTGCTGGCCGGAATGAACGTCAACGTCTGGGATGTCCTTGACGACATCAAGAACCTGATCCGGAGGAAGGCCCCGGTGGATCCGGACAAGTTGGCCGATTCGCAGGTGTCACTGAGCGACGTGCTCAGCTGACCGTGATGACGTCCGGCAGTCGCAGCCCCTGAAACCGCTCACGCTCGGCGCGCCGACGTTTGATTCGCAGCCGGGCATCGGACGGCAGCGTCACCGCCTCGTCGCAGGTCAGATAGAAAATTTCGCCGGCCACATCGATCAGTTCGTGTGCGACGAACCGAGAACCTAGCTCGCGCAACGTCATTCGAAGCTCATGTGTGAATCGAATGGTGGTGTCGTAGGCCGTTTCCCGCGAGGCTCGGGCGCTGGCCGCCAACCGTTCGGGCAGCTTCTCCCCTGATGGTGACTGCGGCGACCGCTGTGGAAGCTCGGTCGCGACCCGCCCCGCCGCGGCGAGCAGGATCGTCGGATCGTCGCCGATCATCAGGTTGGCCAGCTCGATCTCGGCCGGCCCACGATGCCCGATTCCGCTGACCGCGGCCTCGAAGGCTGCGCCGACGGTCTGCGACCGGGCAGCGATTCCGGCCAGGTCGCCGTCGACAGCCAGCGCACACAACTGCAGATCGCCGCGGATCAGGGCTGCCAGCGACGAACTCTTGGCGGTGACGGCATCGCTGTCCACCAAGGCGCCCATCCCGGCGATGGCGACGTGGACGCCGCGGCGCTCCACCGTCGCCGCGGTGACGCCACTGTCGATCAGCCACAACCCGGTCAGTGCCCAGCCCTGATGAATTCTGTCCCGTAGCAGCCGGGCGCGCGCCTGCAACTGGGCATCGGATAGCGAATTAAGTTGCGCCGCAGCAAGATGCTCTGCCGCCGCCGCCGCGAGGTATGCCTGGGTGTCTGCCTTGAGGTGCCGCAGCAACGTCAACGCACGTTTGACCACGACCGCCTTGGCGGCGGCAGATCCGATCAGTCCGCTCCGCGGCGGGCGGCCCAGTGGAAACAGTGCGTCAACCGGTGAATTGCCCAGCGACGCCCGCACAATCTCGCCGAGTTCCCAGCCGGGCAGCTGTTCTGCCGCTATCGCGCTTGCCGAAACGCCAACGTAGGGGCGGTGACCGAATACCGCGACTGCCCTGCTTTCCCACTCGGCGGCAACGACATCGCCGCACGCCATGACTGGGCCGATCATCCGCGCCGCGGCACGCAGGCCGGGGATCTGGACGTCGAGCGTCATGGGGGTCAACGGACCCGGCAGCATCTCGGCCAATGGAACGGCGCTGAACACTGCAAAGCGCGGGTCGACCCGGTCGTCGAATTCCCCTTCCTGCTCGTCCGGCGACGCCGGCCGCAACGGCATCCCGTCCAACGGCTCGATCGGCAGGCCGACTTCGACGGGCAACGGCAGATGTCCCGGCAACGCCGCCGCGCCCGTGGCGTCGAACTTGCGGCTTTCCAGCCCGCGCACGGTGTCGGCGATGGCATCAGTTGTCGGCCAGGCGAATTCGAACCGCCATGATTCCTGCAGAGCCGCGAGGTCGAGGTTGGGTATCAGCTGGGCCCAGCCCGGCGTACGCGCGCGGCGCGGTCGTTGCCCGGCCGACCGCAGCATGCTGCGCGCGGCGGCGACATCGATCGTGTCCGGACTCGCCAGGTCGACGAGGCCGGTGCCGCTGGTGGCCACGGCGAGCACCAGAAACCGAAGCAGGTCGTCGAAATGCAGCACCCGTATCGGGTCAGCCGCGGACGTGCCATACAGCAGGCTGGCGATGGTGCGGCAGATCATCCAGTCGAGCTGGCGGCCCACCGGCGGCGCTATCCGCACGACCAGGCTCGGCGCCCAGCCGCTGGCCACCAGCGTCTCGGCCTGCGCGTAGAGCGTCGGCGCTCCGGCAGCGGCGGATACATAGAGCAATCGGGCACCGGCACGTGCGGCCGCATGCGTCACCCGGACCAGCCCGTCGATCCCGGCGCTGCCGGGCACGCCAGGTTCGATCGGGGCCAGATGCAGGACCACGTCGGCGGCGTCGGCCAGCTGCTGCAAGATCGAGTCGCCAAGTGATGCCCCGACGAAGTCAACGTCGGGATGCAGGTTCTGGTGCGGGTGGGCGGCGACGCCGGTGACCGTATGGCCGGCAGCAACCAGTTGCCGGGCCATCGCACGCCCGAGCAGCCCGGTGACGCCGGTCAACAGGATCCGCACCCGCGAGCACCTCCACGGCGTCTAGTCGATTGAAAGACGATAGTCGCGCGGAGCGGTTACAGGTAGGTTTCAGCTAACCCTGTTAACTCATTGCAATGTGGCGGAACCGTCGGCGTGGACGGTGACCTTTGTGCCGCCGATGTCTTCGTGCACAGTGGCTGCCGCCGCTGACGGGTCGCTGATCAAGGCCAGCGTGCGCTGGTCGTCTGGGGTGCGAACCGACAGGAAAGCCTTCTCGGGCTGACCATCTCGATCGAACGGTGTCGTCCAGGCTTCGACGGTGCCCACGCCCTCCCATTCCACCGCGGCCGTCCGGGTCGGCTCCCGATCTACCATGGGTTGGACGTCTTCCCAACGGAATTCGGTCTGGGGCGGCTCGGTTCCGTATACGCCGAAACTGTGTTTGGTGAGGTAACCGCCGTTGGCGGTGATCAACCCGCGGCGTCCGGGATTGGCGGTCAGCAGTCCGGCCATCGTCGCGATGGAGTGAGCGACATAGTTGTTCCAGGGCCCGCCGGCGAAAGTCAGGCCGCCGGTGACCGTCAGGGGTCGGGCCGGATCGTGAACCGGGAGACCGAGTTCGGCGGCAGCGACCTGCACCGCGGAGGGGAAGCACGAGTACAGGTCGACGTAGTCCATATCGTCGATACCTACGCCGGCCAGTTCCAGCGCTCGCCCGCCGCCGATCCGGATCGCCGGCGATCCGTGGAGTTCGGCGCGCTCGCTGATCGAGTACGTGTCGTGCGCGTCGGTGCCCGCGTACGGGTAGACCCACCGATCCTTCGGGATGCCCAACCGGGTGGCGGCCTCCGTCGACGTCAGGATCAGCGCGGCACCCTGGTCGACCATGTTGTTGGAGTTCATCAGCTTGGTGTACGGCCAGCTGATCATCCGGTTCGTCGGTCCGGGTTGTGAAATCTCTTCAGCGGTAACGGTTTTGCGAATCCAGGCATGCGGATTCTGAACCGCAACCTCGTTGAACCGCGCCCACAACTCCGCAATGCGTCGGCGGTGATCGTCGATCGACTCCCCCGTGCTCACCCGTAGCGCCTGCTCGAACATCGGATAGATGTACGCCGGGCGGTCCAGCTTGATGCGGATCTCGGCATCCCCGGCCATCGGGACGTTCTCGTCGCTGCCCTCGGGTTGCGGAATCGAGTTGTCCTGCTCGGTGCAGGTCAGCCGCTGCCCGTCGGCGCGCAGTTGCGTTCGGGTTCGCCACATCTCGGCGCCCGCCACCAGCACTACATCGGCGCGTCCCTGCTGGATGTCGGTGCACGCCCGGTTCACCAGCGTCTGTGGGACGTTGCCGCCGACGCCGCTGTAGCGAGTGGTGAATTGGCTGGCGCCGATGCGTTGCCCGAGCAGCAGCGCCGGGTCGCGGTAGTACACCGACAGCAGGTTGACCACCCGGATCGAGTCGATCGCCTCCAGCACGCGTGCGTCGGCGGCTTCGCGTGCCGCGGCGGCCATCAGATCGACCGGTTCGAGGGTGTTCTCCTGGGCCGCCTCGCGGTGGTTCACCTGGCCATGGGCAACCAGCACCGGCGTTCTGGGGTTGACGGGCATCAAGCAAGACCTTCCACTGTGTCGGTGGATGCGAACAGCACCCCGTCCTGGATCAGTTGGTCGGTTTCCGCACTGCTCATGCCGAGGACCTTGTGGCAGATTTCCCGGGTGTCCTGCCCCGGCAGCGGTGCCGGACGCTGAGATGCCGGCGGAATGTGCCGGAACGGCGCCGGGCCGGTCTCGGCGGCCAGCGGATGGTCGAACAGCGGATGATGCATGTCGCTGAACAACTTTCGTTCGCACAGTTGCGGATCTTCCAGGATGTCTGGCGGGCGGTTCATCTGCCCGGCCGGGACGCCGGCGGATTGCATAGCCTCGGCGACCTCTTGCGGCGTGCGGTCACGCGTCCACGTCGACACCCGCGCAACCAACTCGCTCCGATGCGCCAGTCGCGCCTCGCCGGTGGCGAATCGTGTGTCGTCGGCTAGCTCGGCGAGCCCGAAAACCACACTGGCCGAACGCCAGTCGTCGTCTGAGCGAATCGAGATCGCACACCACTCATCGTCGCCCGCACACGGTAAAACCTCGTGGAGGCTGACGTCGTCTTCCAATTCGGTGTCACCCTCGGTGCGTGCCGCGTCCGTGACGTAGTGCGTGTCGAGCTGGTTGACGACGGCCTCGGCCTGCGAGACGTGCACGCGTGCCCCAGTGCCGGTGCGGTCACGATAGATCAGCGCGGCCAGCGCGCCGATCGCGGTGATCCGTCCGACGACGTGATCGGGAAAGACGGTCGTGGCGTCGTAAAACCGGTGACGGGAGCCGGTGTCGTCCGGCTGCGGGTGCGGGTCAGTCCAAAGCTTGCTGACGCCCGCGGTGGCGCGCACCAGCGGGCCGTACCCCAGCCGGTTGCTCCACGGCCCGCGGTCGCCGAAGGCACTGCTTTCGGCGAGCACCACGCGCCGATTCAGAGACTGCAGGGTTTCGTAGGGAAAGCCCAGTGCAGCAAGAGTTCCCGGCTTGAAGTTGGCGAACACCGCGTCGGCGTCGGTGACCAGCCGGCTGAACACCTGCTTGCCGGCGGTACTGCGCAGGTCTACGCCGAACGCCAGATTGTTGCGATGCGTCCACGCGAAGGACTCGCTCATGGCTTCGCCGACGCGGGCCTGTCGCAGTCCGTCGGGGTAGGCGGTGTTCTCGACCTTGATCACCTCGGCGCCCAGATCGCCGAACAGCCGGCTGAGCTCGCCGCCGGCGACGATGATGCCGAGGTCGATAATGCGCAGCCCGTCGAACGGGCGCGGTCCAGATTTTCCAGGCACCGCGATCGTCGCAGCCTCGGCGTTCCATTGCGCATCGTGGACGCCCGCCAGCGGAGCGGGTGCGCGAAAACCGATGTGCTGGCCATTGACCGAGTAATAGCCCGTCGGAATGGTGCTCCGCACGCCGGGGACCAGCTCGGCGTCGGTGACCGCGCCGACAGCTTGGAAGTGGTCGGACGCCAGGATCTGCGCGGGATCCAGCACGGCGGATATCGCCACGCCGTGCGATTGTCCTTCTGTCACAAGTGCTTTCATAGTCTGGTCGGCGAACAGCCGCTGGACCAGTACGCCGATCTGCGGCCAGGCCGCGAACCGCGCCGCGATGACGTCGTACTTCGGGTCCTGGAACTCTTCAGGTTCTCCCAGCCAGCGCCGGAGCCCGTGCCACTGTCGTGGCGACATCACGCACAGCCGGACGTGGCCGTCCTGGCAGGCATAGATCGGGTAGGCGTCCTGGTTCTTGGGGCGTCCGCGCCACCGGTCCGGTCGACGGATGCCCGCCGCCGCCTGACCGTGCGCCCCGAACGCCGGGTCGAGCGCCATCACCACGGCGTCGAAGCGGGAGAAGTCGATGTAATCACCTGTGCCACAACGTAATCTGTTGTAGTAGGCGACCAGTGCCGACCAGGCGGCCTGGACGGAGGCGGTGGCCGAGGCGATACCGTCGGGCGGCGATACCGGTTTGCCGGTGGTGGGACCGGACCGCGCCAACGCGCCCGACAGCGCATAGAGCACCGGGTCGGTCGCCCGCCACGCCGCGCGGGGTCCCGTCCTGCCGAAGTCGGTGACCGACAACCCCACCAGTTGCGGGAACCGATCGGCGAGCTGTTCGCAGGAGGTTCCGTACGCAGCGGCCCGGCCGGGGAACCCACTGTCGACGACGATGTCGGCACTGCCGGCGAGTTCTATCAGCCGCTCGCGGTCGTCGGGGTCGGTCGGATCGAGCACCGCGCTGCGCTTGTTCGCGTTGTGCAGCGCGAAGCGCACGCCGGTGCCCCGCAGGGTGGGCCGACTCCTCCGTGACGGGCTGCCGCCGGGCGGCTCCACCTTCAGGACGTCGGCACCCAGGTCGGCCAGTATCCGGGTGACGGCATCGCCGTCGTCGTCGCACAGGTCGAGCACCCGCAGCGACGCGAGCAGGTCGTCAGGCATCAGGCCAGCGTAGTTGGCACGTGTCAACTTCAGTCATCAGCCTCGTTGCCATCGGTAGCCTGGTGAGATGTCTGGCTACGAGAGCGTCGAGGCGGAATCGCATCCGCTGCTCGCGCAGCTCTCGGCGCTGCACCATTTCCGCATCCAGGTCGACGTCGCGCTCGTCGTGGTCGTGCTGACGTTGACCAATCTGATCGCGCACTTCACCACGCCGTGGGCGAGCATCGTGACGGTGCCCGTCGCGGCGATCGGCTTGGTCGCCTGGTTGCGGATCAACGGACTGGGCTGGGCTGAACTCGGTCTGGGCCGCGAGCATTGGAAGTCGGGCGCCGCGTACGCCCTGGGCGCCATCGCGGTGGTGATGGCGGTGATCGCGGTGGGCGCACTGTTGCCGCTGACCCGGCCGATGTTCATGAACCAGCACTACGCGACGATCTCTGGCGCGCTGATGGCGTCGATGATCATCATCCCGCTGCAAACCGTCATCCCGGAGGAGTTGGCGTTCCGCGGCGTGCTGCATGGTGCCCTCAACCGGGCGTGGGGTTTTCGTGGTGTGGCGCTGGCCGGCTCGCTGCTGTTCGGGCTGTGGCATATCGCGTCGTCACTGGGGCTGACAGGCAGTAACGTCGGCTTCACCCGGATCTTCGGCGGCGGAGTCGTCGGCATGTTGGCGGGGGTGGTGTTGGCGGTGGTCGCAACCGCAGGGGCCGGGTTTGTTTTCAGTTGGCTGCGACGACGCAGCGGCAGTCTGCTCGCGCCGATCGCGCTGCACTGGTCACTCAACGGACTGGGGGCTCTGGCCGCTGCCCTGGTCTGGCAGTTGTCCAGCTGAGGAGCGGCTAGACCAGGAGCACCGCCGCCCCGGAGATACGGCCGGAGGCTGAGATCCGAGAGTGCCCGATTCGCTTGACTCAGTGGATATTCCGGTGTGGTCACGGAGATGTGGTGCTCGCCGACGAAATCGAGGAAGGCCCGCGCGTCGTCGCGGGTATTCGAACTCACCGAGCGAATCTGACGCTCCTGGAACAGATGCCGCTGGTAATTCAGGACAGGAATGTCGCTGAGATGGATCCCGGCGATCGCCAGCGTCCCGCCACGATCCAGTGCCTCCAGCGCCGGCAGCACCAAATCGCCGACAGGTGCGAACAGGATCGCAGCGTCGAGGGGCACCGGTGGCGGATCGGCGGCGCCTTGTGCGGACGCGGCGCCCAGCTCGAGCGCCAGCTGCTGAGCCGCGACGCCCCGCGTCATCACGTGTACCTCGGCGCCTTGGGCCAGCGCGACCTGCGCGGTGATATGTGCGCTGCCGCCGAACCCGTAGATGCCCAGCCGGCCGCCGGCAGGAAGCGCTGCGCGCTGCAGCGACCGGTAGCCGATGATGCCGGCGCACAACAGCGGCGCAAGTTCGCTGTCGCTGTAGCCGCTCGGCAGATGGTGAGCGAACGCCGCAGGGACCGTTGCGAATTCGGCGTATCCGCCGTCTGCGTCCCACCCCGTGTAGCGGGACTTCGGGCACAGATTCTCGTCGCCGCGCCGGCAGTAACCGCATACCCCGCAGGTGTGCCGCAACCACGCGATGCCGACCCGATCGCCGACGTGGAACTCACCGCCGGCGTCGGCACCGACCTCAACCACCTCGCCGACCACTTCGTGTCCGGGCGTTACTCGGTCCCGGTGCACCGGGAGATCGCCCTCGGCGACATGCAGATCGGTGCGGCACACTCCGCAAGCACGCACGGCGACCAGAAGCTCCGACCGTCCGGGCTCCGGGACCGGGGTGCTGACGAATTCCAGCGGTTCGGTGGCGACCGGACCCGGGTGGGCTACCTGCCACGCGCGCATCGGGTGGGGATCCGGCGGAGGTCAGCTGCGCGATTTGACCATCTTGTAGATGAACAACAGCAGCACGGAGCCGACAAGCGCTCCCAGGAACGAGTGGTTGATCGGCGGGGTGACAGTGAATTGGTGCGGCGGGAAGACCACGCTGCCCAGCGTGCCGCCGACGTAGGCGCCCACGATGCCGAGGATGGATGTGGCGATCAAGCCCAGCGGCTGACTACCGGGAACGACCAGTCGCGCGACGAGACCGACGACGAGGCCGAGGATGAGCATCCAGATGATGTGCAGAATCACGACCGGCTCCTAGCGTATTGATTTGTGGTAGCCCACTTCCGGACTTTTTCGGTATGTCGGTTCAGCCTAACGAGCCGACTGCCCGATAGGGAATGTTCAGCGCATCGAGGCTAGGTCGACACCGTGCCGGGAGCCGGTGCCGCGCCGTTGCCGCCGGCGGGCTGTCCGGGCGGTGGCGGCACGGCTGGCGCAGGTGCCGGAGCACCGGGAGCGGGGGCCGGCGCCCCGGGAGCAGGTGCCGGAGCGGGTGCCCCGGGTGCCGGGGCCGGTGCGCCCGGACCAGGCCCGCCTGGAGGTGGCGGCGCACCCGGCGCTGGCGCCGGGCCGGGAATCGTGCCCAGCGGTCGGACCGATTCGGCCAGCGCCTTCGCGCCCGCCTTGTCGACCGCGTCGTTACCGGTGCCCAGCCAGACCACGAAAAAGCGTTGGGCCGCTGCGCCCGCCGGGCCTGGCGCGCTGACCACGCCCGCCCAGATCTGGCCGTTCGGCTTGGTGGCGTCGCTGAACTTCACCTCGTAGTACGAGGCTCCGCCGGCCGCGCCGTTGGCGCCGAGCGGGATGGTCTCCTGGTTCACCCGGGTGCCCGGGTAGGGCATGAAGAACTCACCCATGTCCGACGCGAGCCGAGCCGCGGCTTTTGCGTTGTCGGGTTCGGCGCTGGCGTAAAGCTTCTGATCCAACTTGCCGAGCACGACGCGGGTGTCGTTGGCGACCGGCGGTGGCTGACCAGGTGTCGGTGCACCGGAAATCTTGCTGAGCAGCGCCGAACCGTAGTCCAGGTGCGTCGCGTCGGATTCCACCCAGCCGGCGGGAAGGGCATAGCTGAATCCACCCACCGGGTTGTCGATCCGACCGGCGTTCGGGTCGACCGGGGGCGGGGGCGGAACATTCGGGTCTGCCGCCGGCGGCGCCCCGAGCGGGGCGGCGGGCGGTGGCGCCACTGCGGGACCACCGGGGCCCGGTGCCGCGTCCGGCGCGGCGGGAGGTACGGGAGGTGCCGGAGCGGGCGCACCCGGGCCGGGCGCCGCAGGGTTCGGGGGCGGCGCTGGCACCGGATCGGCGCCGGCTGCCGCCGGCATCGCAAATGTGATCGCTACGGCACCGCCGATTACAGCGATAACGCGCGTCATCCAGCGGTTTTTGGGCCGTGTCAAGTAGCGGTCCGCCTGGTCCATGAGCGAAAAATCTACCGTGTTACACCCGTGACGCAAGTGTGAATAGCAGACGTTGTGACCGTTTTTTCGTCGGTTGCGAGCACACGAGCCGGCGCAAACTTGCAGATCACCGCTCCGGTCCTGCATCGCGGGCGGTTTTGGTGACGATTCGCTAACGCCCGCGCCGCCGGGCGCGTCACCGCTCAGGGGCTGGCGAAGCCGGCCTGGCTCAGCACCCGTTGGCCCGTCGCACCGGTCACCAGGTCGACGAACTTCTGCGCCAGCGCTGATTGCGCTGCCTTTTTGAGGGCGACGATCGGATAGATGTTCACCGCGTCGGCCGACTCTGGAAATCTGATGGTTGTCGACGCTGTCGCCCGCCTTGTGCGCATCATTCATGTAGACCAGCCCGGCGTCGGCCGCACCGTCAGTGACTCTGGCGAGCACCGCGGCCCCTGTCGACTCTTCGCTGGCCGGATCGAAATGCACGCCGGTGTCGTCCTCGATGCGTTGCACCCCCGTCCCGCAGGGCGCCGACGCCTGGCACACCGCGACCCGCACGCCAGGCTTGGCGAGGTCGGCGAAGGTCCGAATCTGCTTCGGGTCGCCCGGGGCGGTGACGATCACCAAGGTGTTGGACGCGAAGTTGACCGGATCGCTGCTCGTCAGGTCCGCCTTGACCACCGTGTCCATCTGGGCGCTGTCGGCCGAGGCGAAGACGTCGGCCTTCGCCCCCTGGGCCAGCTTGTTGGCGAGCTCCGCAGAGGTCGCGAAGTCGAATTCGACTGTGGCGCCAGGATTGTCGGTTTGGAACTTGCCCGCAAGCAACGTGAAAGCCGGTTTGAGCGCAACTGCGGCGAACACCATGATCGAGGTGATCGGCGCGTGACCCGCCGACGAGTCCGCAGTCGTCGCCGGTTGCGGCTTCTGCCCGCACCCGCTCAGATTCACCACCAGCGCCAGAGCCAGCAGGCCTGACACCCCGAAGGAACGGGCGGTGCCCTGCCGAGGTGTCACAGTGCTCAGCGTTGTCCAAACGGTGACCGCCTCGTGCCGGATTTGGAGTTTCATATCTAGCTACCGTCCAGTAACATAAGGAAACGTTAATGCCATACACGCCCTGAAATCCCAGGGACCGGCGTTGCGGTATGCCACCATCGAAGCATCGGAAGACCGTTGCTCTAGGCGGAAGCCGCGGCTGCTCTCGATGAGCCGGCACCTGGATTCAATGCTGAATACAAGGAGGTCATGGCGGTGGAGGTACTGATCACCGGAGGCGACACCGAACTGGGTCGCGCCGTTGCTGAAGGATTCCATAACGACGGCCACACGGTCACGCTGCTCGGCGTACGCCGAGACGACCTCGAGGTAGCCGCCAAGGAGATCGAAGCGGACGCGATCGTCTGCAACAACACCGACCCCGCTGCTCTGGCTGAGGTTCGCCACCTGTTTCCCCGCCACCTCGACGCCATCGTCAACGTTCCGGCGCCTCGCTGGGACTCCGGCGACCCGCGCGCGTACTCGATGTCCGACCTGGCGACCGCCTGGCGCACATCGCTGGACGACACCGTGCTGTCGGCGGTACTGACCCTCGAAACGGTCGGCGATCACCTGCGATCCGGCGGCTCGATCATCAGTGTCGTGCCGGAAAACCCCCGCCCGGGTAGCTGCCGAGGCTGCGGTCAAGGCCGCTCTCGGCAGCTGGGTTGCCGGCCAGGCGACAGTGTTCGGCACCCGCGGCATCACGGTGAACGCCGTTGCGGCCGGACGCAGCGCTCAGCCCGGTTACGAGGGCCTGACGAGTGCGCCGCCGTCGGTTGCTGCCGAGGTCGCCCGGATGTCGTTGTTCCTGACCAGCCCGGCTGCCCGCCACATCACCGGGCAGACGCTGCACGTCAGCCACGGCGCCCTGACGCAATTCGCCTAGCCACTTCGCCAAGCGCGTAATCCGCGTCGGCGATCTTCGCTGCCGCGCGTCCGTCAGTACGCTGGATTTTGTGACCATCCGACTTGGCTTCCAAATCCCCAACTTTTCCTACGGCACCGGCGTCGAGCAACTCTTTCCCACCGTAATCGCGCAAGCGCGCGAGGCCGAATCAGCGGGCTTTGACTCGGTTTTCGTGATGGACCACTTCTACCAACTGCCGATGCTCGGCTCGCCCGACCAGCCGATGCTCGAGGCCTACACCGCCCTTGGGGCACTGGCGACGGCGACCGAGCGAGTCCAGTTGGGCACCTTGGTGACTGGCAACACCTATCGGAATCCCACGCTGCTGGCCAAGGCGATCACCACACTCGACGTGGTGAGTGCCGGTCGCGCGGTCCTCGGCGTCGGGGCCGGCTGGTTCGAGCTCGAACACCAGCAACTCGGCTTTGAGTTCGGCACCTTCACCGAGCGGTTCAACCGGCTGGAGGAAGCGCTGCAGATCCTCGACCCGATGCTAAAAGGCGAACGATCGACGTTTTCCGGCGAGTGGTACCACACCGAATCGGCGCTGGCCGAACCGCGCTACCGCGACCGAATCCCGATCATGATCGGTGGTAGCGGTGAGAAGAAGACCTTCGCCATCGCGGCACGTTATGCCGAGCATCTCAACATCATCGCCGGCTTAGACGTGCTGCCCGGCAAACTCGACGCGCTGGCCAAGAGGTGTGACGAGATTGGGCGTGACCCGAAGACACTGGAGACCAGCACCCTGCTGACGGTCCTCGTAGACGACAACGCCAAGCCGGACGAAGGCGGACGCATGCTCGCGGGCAGTGCCGAGTACATCGCCGCGCAGGTCCAAAAGAAGGTGCTCGATGTGGGCATTGACGGGGTGATCATCAACATGCCGTTCTACACACCAGGTGTCATTACCGCGGTTGCGGAGGCGCTGCGTCCCGTCGTCGGAGTTTGACGCCGCAGCGAGGTACGTCACCCGGGACACCACGGGTGTGGGCGATCACACGCCATTTTCGTCGATAATTGCAGGTCCGGGCGACTAACGTAGAGGCGAATGCAGTAGCCGCTGAGGAGCAACCACGCCATGAACGCCCCGCCCGAAGACACCGCACTGAACCGTCGACACCGGGTAGTAGTCATCGGATCCGGATTCGGTGGTTTGAACGCGGTCAAGAAGCTCAAGCGGGCCAACGTCGACATCAAGTTGATCGCCCGTACGACCCATCACCTGTTTCAGCCGCTTCTGTATCAAGTTGCGACCGGCATCATCTCCGAAGGCGAAATCGCTCCGACCACCCGCGTCATCTTGCGCGGACAGCGCAACGTCCAGGTGTTGCTCGGTGACGTCACGCATATCGACCTGAGCCGCAAAGTCGTTGTGTCGGACCTGCTGGGTCATAGCTACGAAACCCCCTACGACAGCCTGATCGTCGCTGCCGGAGCCGGGCAGTCCTATTTCGGTAACGACCAGTTCGCCGAATTCGCGCCCGGCATGAAGTCGATCGACGACGCGCTGGAACTGCGGGGACGCATCCTGAGCGCATTCGAGGCGGCGGAACGGTCCAATGACCCGGAGCGGCGGAAAAAGCTGCTCACGTTCACCGTCGTCGGCGCCGGACCAACCGGCGTCGAGATGGCCGGCCAGATCGCGGAATTGGCTGATTACACCCTGAAAGGGGCCTTCCGCCACATCGACTCCACCAGGGCACGGGTCATCCTGCTCGACGCCGCCCCCGCGGTGCTGCCGCCGTTCGGCGACAAGCTCGGTAAGCGAGCCGCCGCGAGGCTGGAAAAGATGGGCGTCGAAATCCAGCTCGGGGCGATGGTGACCGACGTCGACCGCGACGGCATCACAGTCAAGGACTCCGACGGCACCATCCGGCGCATCGAATCGGCGTGCAAGGTGTGGTCGGCCGGCGTATCCGCCAGCTCCTTGGGTCGGGACCTGGCCCGGCAGTCGGCCGTCGAACTCGACCGCGCGGGCCGGGTGAAGGTGTTGCCCGACCTGTCGTTGCCCGGCCACCCCAACGTGTTCGTCGTCGGAGATATGGCCGCCGTTGACGGCGTTCCGGGGGTGGCGCAGGGCGCCATCCAGGGAGCCAAGTACGTCGCCACCGCGATCAAATCTGAACTAGCCGGTGCCAATCCGGCGGACCGCGAGCCGTTCCAATATTTCGACAAGGGCTCGATGGCGACGGTGTCGCGGTTCTCCGCGGTCGCCCAGATCGGTCCGCTGGAGTTCAGCGGTTTCATTGCCTGGTTGGCGTGGCTGGTGCTGCACCTGGTCTACCTGGTCGGTTTCAAAACCAAGGTGAGCACGCTGTTGTCGTGGATGGTGACGTTCCTGAGCACCCGGCGCGGCCAGTTGACGATCACCGAGCAGCAAGCCTTCGCCCGCACCCGACTTGAACAATTAGCGGTGCTGGCTGCCGAGGCGCACGAGGACGAGACGGCCAAAGCCGCCAGCTAGCTCTCGGCTTCGAGATTTTGTAGCCGCACCTGACCGCGGGCGACCAGTCGCTCGTCGGAGTCGACAATGGTGACCTGCCACAGTTGCTGACGCCGTCCGCGATGTATCGGAGTCGCGGTCCCGTAGATCATTCCGCTGCCGATCGCACGCAAGAAGTCGGTGTTGTTGTTGACGCCGACGACCGAGCCCTGCCCGCCCTTGGCGGCCATCCAGGTGTAGGCGGCCACGCTGGCAAGGCTCTCCACCATCGCGCAGTAGACGCCGCCATGCACGATGCCCATGGGTTGCAGCAGCTTGGGCACGACGTCTAGTTGCGCGCGCGTCCGGTCGGGATTGATCTCGGTGAACGCCAGCCCCAACTCCTTGTCGAAGGGCGCTTCTGGCATCGGCTCCATATGTTGCTTTCCACCTCGTACGGGCCTGTGGGGCAGCTTGATATTACAGAACGGCTATTGCATGGTTTGTTTTGCCTACGATATGATACTTTCTGAATGTAAAACGCTCTAAAACAAACTTGCGGACGGGGCAACATGGCAACGGTGACGACTGACCCGGTGCGGCTGCCGCCGGGACCGCGAATTCCGAAGCTGATCCAGACCATGGCCTTCTTGATCTCGAACCATGCAATGTTTGCCACTCTGGCTAGACGGTACGGCAGCGATGTTGTCCGAGTGAACCTGCCGCACAACAACGACGCGGTTGTCATCTGCGACCCACTACTGGCAAAAGACCTGTTCACCACAAGTAGTGACCTCGTCGAACGAGCGCCGTCGGGCGCCGGGGCTCTCAGTGCGGTGTTCGGCCCTGGCTCGACGTTCAGTCTGGCTGGCGACGAACATCGCGAGCGCCGCAAACTGTTGACCCCGCCGTTTCGTGGCAAACGTATGCGCGGCTATGAGGGCATCATCGAAGAAGAAGTGATGCGCGAAATCGCAAACTGGAAGCAGGGCTGCGAGTTCGCAACGGTAGAGCCGATGCTGCGGATCACGCTCGGCGCGATCCTGCGCGCCGTGTTCGGCGCCGATGGTCCCGCGCTGGAAGAACTGCGCGAGATGGTGCCGCCGATAATCACGCTGGGCTCCATGCTCGCAGTCTGCCCGCCCATGGTGCGACGAGACCTTGGCGCATGGAGTCCATGGGGCCGGTTCCTGCGGAAGCGCCGTCGGTTCGACGCGATTATCGCGTCGCTGATCGCCGAAGCCCGAGCCGATCCCGCCATTGACGAACGAGCCGACGTCCTCGCGCTACTGCTGCAGACCCGCTACGAAAACGGAGAGCGGATTTCGGACCAACACATCGCCGACGAGCTGCTCACGCTGCTGGGGTCCGGTCACGAAACCACCGCCGCGTCACTGGCCTGGGCTTTGGAGCGGTTGAGCCGCCACCCGGAACTTCTCTCCGAGTTGATTAAAGAAGCCGACGCGGGTGGAACCGAGTTACGGCAAGCCACGATTTGGGAAGTGCAGCGCACCCGGCCTGTGCTCGACGGCACCACGAGGCGAACCAAGGCTCGAATCCGGTTGGGAGAGTGGGTTCTTCCGAAAGGTACAAACATCATCATCAGCATCAAGCTTGCTCACGAATCTGAAAACGACTTCACCGACGCGGCATCGTTCAACCCATACCGGTACCTGGGCGGGGCAAAAAAGCCGGCCGCCTGGATCCCCTTTGGCGGCGGTGTCAATCGCTGTGTCGGCGCGGCGTTCGCCAATATGGAGTTAGACGTCGTGCTGAGGATGCTCCTGCGTGAATTCCGCTTCGTCACAACCGATGCGCCGGGCGAGAAAGCCAGGTGGCGCGGTGTGGCGACGGTGCCGTCCCGGGGAGCGAGAGCGATGGTGTACCGGCGAAATACCACGCTGCCGACAGGCGTTGGTTCGCTATCCACGGCGGGCCACCGATGACGAGTACAAGCACTGGCGTACGCCCTGCGACAGGCGGCCTCCGCCGATACGTGCGGCCCCTGGGCAGTTACGCGTGGTTCAAGCTGGCGATCAACAAATACTGGTACCCGTTCGTCACGCGCCGGTGGGATCAGGACGACGTCGTCTTCCTCAACTGGGGCTACGAGGAAGACCCGCCGATGGGCCTGCCGCTGTCTCCCGACGACGAGAAGAACCGTTACGGCATCCAGCTCTACCACCGCACGGCAACGCAGATCGACCTCGGCGGCAAGAAGGTGCTCGAACCCAGCTGCGGCCACGGCGGCGGCGCCGCCTACCTGATGAAGACGCTGCGCCCCGCGTCATACACGGGCCTCGACTTCAACCCCCGCGGAGTGGATTTCGCCAAACGCCGCCATCCCCTGCCGGGCCTGGACTTCGTGCACGGCGACGCCGAAGATCTGCCGTTCCCCGACCAGTCGTTCGATGTGGTGCTCAATGTCGAAGCGTCGCACGCCTATCCGCACTTCGACCGCTTCCTCGACGAGGTGGTGCGGGTGCTGCGGCCCGGAGGGCACTTCCTTTATGTCGACTTCCGCGGTTTCCTCGAGTACGACGAGTGGGACGCGGCCCTGGCCGCGCTGCCGCTGCGGATGGAATCCAGGCGTGAGATCACCCCGGACGTCCTACGCGGGCTCGACAACAACGCGGAGCGCTACCTCGAGCTGGTCGACAGACGGTTGCCCCTGTTTTTGCGCCCATTCGGAAAGTTGTTCGCCGGCGCGCCGGACACATTGCTGTACAAGGAGTTGCAGCGTGGTCGGATGTCCTACCGGCTGCATCACTTCGTCAAGGACTGACGCGCCGCAATGGGTTGACGGCTCCCAGTTGGTCGTGCGCGCCTTCCCGCTCCCCAGACCCATCCCACCGCGTCCAGTAAATCGGATTTCAGAGGTGCGGCAACGTGACGCGGCAAACGGTACTGTGAAGTGCCGGCTCGGAGACCTTGGGCGCGGAAAACCTTGGTAGTACCTGAACGGGGAGTGGACATGCTTACCGCGACAACCGACCCCGTGCGGCTACCGCCGGGACCACGGATGCCAAAGGCACTTCAGGGCGCCTGGTTCTTGCGTGCCTACCACGAAATGTATGGCGCTCTCAGTCGACGCTACGGCTCGGTTTTTCGCGTGAATATGCCGCGCCTGGGCCATGCGCTGGTGGTCTGCGACCCCGTCCTGGTCAAGGAGGTGCTGAACACCAGCACCGATTTGCTCGAACGCGCGACGACGGGAACCGCCAGCCTGGGTGACGGGTTCGGCTCGGGGTCGACGTTCAGCCTTGCCGGGCATGAACTCCTCGAGCGACGCAAGCTCGTGCTCCCGCAATTTCACGGCAAACGGATGCGAAGCTACGAGCCCATCATCGAAGAAGAGGTGATGCGCGAGATCGCGACCTGGCCGGAAGGGCGGGAGTTCGAGACGTTGCCATCGATGACGACGATGACTCTCGGCGCCATACTGCGGGCCGTGTTCGGCGCAGAGGGAGACGCGCTGGACGAACTGTACGACTTAGTCCCGCCCATGGCCGCGCGCGTCGGAGTGTACTTAGCCCTGCCGCCGAGCTTGCGGCGCGACCTGGGCCCATGGAGCCCGGGAGGGCGGTATTTGCGGTACCGGCGCCGTTTCGACGCGGTGATCGACTTGCTTATCGCCGCTGCGCGGGTCGATCCCGCATTGGAGGAACGTAGCGATGTGCTTGCCCTGCTGGTGCGGGCGCGCTACGAAAACGGCGAGCCGATAACGGATCAGCACATCGCCGACGAGATGCTGACCTTGCTGGTGTCCGGCCACGAGACGACCGCCGGATCACTGGCCTGGACAGTGGAGCGATTGGTCCGCCACCCAGAGTTGCTGTCGAGGCTGACCGAGGAAGTCGACGCTGGCGGATCCGAACTTCTGCAGGCCACGATCGCGGAAGTGCAGCGCACTCGGACGGTTCTCGACTCCACCGTGCGCTGTACCAAGGCGCGTGTCCGCTTGGGTGACTGGGTCATCCCGGAGAACAGCAGGATCATCCTGTCTATTGCGCTGGTCCATGATTCAGATGGCAGCTTCTCAGATGCGATGTCGTTCAATCCGGACAGATTCCTCAGCAGTGCCGCGAAGCCGAAGGCCTGGATTCCCTTCGGCGGCGGCGTCAACCGTTGCGTCGGCGCGGCGCTCGCCACCATGGAGATGGAGATCACTCTGCGCATACTGCTGCGCGAATTCCGTTTCACGCCAACCGATGCGCCGGACGAACGACGACAGTGGCGCGGTATTGCCTACCGGCCGGCGCGTGGCGCGCGAGCAGTGGTTCACCGACGAACCGCGAAAGCGTCGTATGACGCCGACTCTGCTCTGGTGGCCGACCACAGCACCACGTGACTCTGGCGGCCGATCGCAGCACTAGGTGATACGCCGTGGCATACTCGCCGCTGTGACAAGCACCCTTCAGCGGTACCTCAAGCCCATCGACCCGGTGCCGTGGCTGAAAGTGGCCATGAACAAGTACTGGTACCCCTTGATCACCCGCCGGTGGGAAAACGACGACGTCGTCTTTCTCAACTGGGGCTACGAGGAAGATCCGCCGCTGGGCTTGGCGCTGGCTCCCGAGGATGAGCCCAATCGATACTCCATTCAGCTCTATCACCGCACGGCTGCTCAAGCGGACCTCAATGGAAAGAAAGTGCTGGAGATCAGCAGTGGCCACGGAGGGGGCGCCGCTTATTTGACGCGGACCTTTCACCCGGGCTCCTACACCGGACTCGACTTCAACCCGGATGGCGTCGCATTCGCCCAGAAACGCCACAACCTGCCGGGCCTGGATTTCGTCGAAGGCAACGCGGAGAGCTTGCCCTTTGCCGATGAATCGTTCGACGCGGTCGTCAACATCGAGGCTTCACACACCTACCCGCACTTCGACCGCTTCCTTCCCGAAGTGGTGCGGGTGCTGCGCCCGGGCGGGCAACTTCCTCTACGCCGATTTCCGCGGCTACCTCGAATTCGACGATTGGGACGCGGCGCTGGCCGCAATACCGATGCAGATGGCCTCCAAGCGGGACATCACCGCCGAGGTGCTGCGCGCGCGGGATAAGAATGCTGAGGTCCTCCTGGATCTGAACACTCGCCACATTCCGAAAGGCCTGCAGTTCTTCGGCAAGATGTTCTCTGGCGCGCCCGGCACGCTGGCATACCGTCAGATGCAGGCCGGGAAGGCGTCCTACCGGATGTACCACTTCATCAAAGACTGACGCGCGGACCGCGCGTCCCCCGGATACCAGCGAGCCCCGTGCGTGATGCACGGGGCTCGCCGTATCGAGAGACCGGGGGTCACTGCAGCCCTCAGGACACCGTCTCGGTCATTTATCGCTCGATGCGAGGAGCATAGGCAAGGCTGCCCTAATTTCGCAAGGGGTTGCCCGTGTCCGCGGCCGCGCCGCCGACACGCCGCGAACCGGCAGGCCGAAGCCGACCAGCGCGTCGAGCACTGCCTGACCGCGGCGCATCGCGGCCAGTTCGTTAGTGCCGGCCAGCTGCGGCACTTGGGTCGCGGACGCCACCACCATCGCCCCGACGGTGTGCCACATGGCCGCGATCGGCAGCGCCCCGGTGCTGACCTTGTGCAGCTTGGCGAATAAGGGCTGCAGGGTGCGATGGCACCGGTGGGCCACCCGGCCCGGCGCACCACGTCGAAGTACCACTGAGAGAAGTTCACCGACTGGGGGTGATTCGGCGGCACCCGCGAACCTTTGTTGCCGCCCTTGGGATCTGCTCGCCTTGTCTCGCCATAAACTTATCCGCGGAAGTCGATGTAGTGGCGCTGCCGCCAGGCTGCGTCCTCGGCGCCGGGAAGTCGGACGAAAATGTGCGCCGCGGCTCTCTTCCCGCCGCAGCGCGGCGGCGGCCACCAGGCGGCCGATGGTGGCGCGCCCAGCTCGTTGTCCGCCGCCGGGCCGAGCGCGTCGATCGCGGCACGAAGCCGGCGCCGCGTCCCGGAAGAAGCCGACGTCGTGCCAGATCGCCGCGAATCGCTGGCGCAGAAGGCGGTCTCGGCAGCCGGGCCTCGCCGAGCCGCCGTCGCCGCGCCAGCTCCCGGCGCGAAGCCCGCGACCGTCGCTCCCGCTCGATCGCGGCCTCAGGGGCCGGCCGCCATCGCCGCCCCGCGCGCGCCCCGAACACCAGCCCCTCGAGCAGCGAGTTGCTCGCCAGACGATTGGCCCCGTGGACGCCCGTGCAGGCGACCTCGCCGGCGGCGTACAGCCCGGGCACGCGCGTGCGGCCGTCGAGGTCCGTCTGCACGCCGCCCATCACGTAGTGCGCCGCCGGGCCGACCGGAATCCGATCGCGCGCCAGGTCGAGGCCGGCCCGCGCGGCAGGCTTCGGCAATCAGCGGAAAGCGCGCGTGCACGTAGTCCGGATCGAGGTGCTGCAGCGACAGGATACACCGGCGCGCCGGTCCGCGCGCGCCTCGCGGACGATGCGCGCGGGCGACGCGATCGCGCGGCGCCAGGTCGCCCGCGGGATCGTAGCGCGTCATGAACGGCTCGCCGGCGGCGTTCACCAGCCGCGCGCCTTCGCCGCGCAGCGCCTCCGACAGCAGGAACCGCGGCTGCCCCGGCGACGTCGAGCGCGGTCGGATGGAACTGCACGAACTCGAGATCGGCGACCCGCGCGCCGGCGCGATACGCCATCGCGATGCCGTCGCCGGTCGCGACCTCGCGGATTGGTCGTCTCGCTGTAGACCTGCCCGGCGCCGCCGGTCGCCAGCAGCACCACCGGCGCACGCGCCGCCGCCACCGCGCCGCGTCCTGCAGGAAGCGCGCGCCGACGCAGCGGCCGTCCTCGACGATCAGCGTGACGACGCGCGCGTGCTCGATGCGCGGCGACGCGCGGGCAGCGCGCGCGACGCGCTCCCACAGGGTCCGGCCGATCTCGCGGCCGGTCGCGTCGCGCGGCGTGCAGCACGCGCCGGACGCTGTGCGCCCCCTCGCTGCGCCAGCGCCAGCTCGCCGTCGGCATCGCGGTCGAAGGTCGCGCCCCACTCGATCAGCTCGCGACGTAGCGCGGGCCGTCCTCGACCAGCACCTGCGACCGCCGCGTCGTCGCACAGGCCGTCGCCGGCGCCATCGTGTCCGCGGCGTGCAGCGCCGGCGAATCGTCCGCGACCGACCGCGGCGGCGATGCCGCCCTGCGCGTAGCCGGTGTTGCCTCGCGCGGGCCGGCCTTGGTGAGGACGAGCACGTGGCCCGCGTCGCCGAGCTCCGCGGCGGCGCGCAGGCCGGCGATGCCGCTGCCGATGATGAGGAAGTCCGCGCGCAGCTCCACGGTCTAGCGATCCTGCTATCCTATCATCCGCCTCGCGACGTGGCAGCCTCGGCCTCGCGCGTCGCCGATGCCGACGCCTACACCATGACTGCTCCGTCAGCCGCACCGCCGTCCAGCGATCCCGGTCACACGCCGTCAGGCGACTACGAGTCGCATCGGCGCCGGCAGCGCCACGCCTGGGCGCGCTGCTCGACCGGCTGGCGCGCCGGCGCGCCGGTTCATCGTCGTCCAGCCCGCCGATCTGGCGCCTGCACGGCGACGCAGTCCGAGCCGTGCCGCCGGAGCCGAGCCGATCCTGTGCCGGACGGCGAGCGCCACAAGCACCTCGCGACGGTCGCCACGCTCTACGACGCGCTGGTCCGCGCCGGCGCCGATCGCGCCAGCGACCATCGTCGCCGTCGGCGGCGGAGTCCTCGGCGACCTCGCCGGCTTCGCCGCCGCCACCTTCCTGCGCGGCATCCCGCTCGTCCAGGTGCCGACCACGCTGCTGGCCCAGGTCGACAGCGCGATCGGCGGCAAGGTCGGCGTCAATCACGCCGCTCGGCAAGAACCTGATCGGCGCCTTCCACCAGCCGCTGGCCGTGGTCGATCGACCCCGACGCTGCTGGCGACGCTCCCGCGCCGCGAGTTCCGCGCCGGGCTCTACGAGGTGGTCAAGTACGGGATGATCGCCAGCCGCGCCGCTGTTCGACCGCCTGACGTCCGACTGCACGGCGATCTTCGCGCGCGACCCCGAGGCTGCTCGCTGCCGATGATCGGCGAGTCATGCCGCATCAAGGCGGACGGTGGTCATCGGCCGACGAGCGCGAGACCGGGCCGCGCCGCGATCCTGAACTTCGGCCACACCATGGGCCACGCGCTCGAGGCGGTCACCAAGTACCGGCGCTTCCGCCACGGCGAGGCGGTCGCCTACGGCATGCTGGCGGCGGCCGAGCTCGCCGTCGCGCGCGGCGCGCTGGCCGACCGGCGACCGCGCAGGCGCTGCGCGCAGCTGATCACCAGGATGGGACCGCTGCCGGCGGTCGCCGACCTCTCGCGCCGCGAGGCCGTCGAGGCGGCCGGCCGCGACAAGAAGGTGGTCGGCGGCACGCTGCACTTCGTCCTGCCGACCGCGATCGGCGCGACCGACGACGGTCGACCGACGTGACCGGACGAGCGAGCTGACGCGGGCGCGCTGAGGCGGATCGGCGATTCAGGCGCTGATGCAGCGCCACGAGCGTCCGTCTATTCGAGGCCGGTGCTCGTCGAGCTTCGCAGAGCAGCATCTTGTAGCTGATCTGCAGCAGCTCGGCGGCGCGCCCCTTGTTGCCGTCCGCTTCGCGCAGCGCCTCTCGATCTTGCGCGCTCGACCTCGGCGATCACCCGGCGCGTCGCGTCGGCGAGCGTGCCGTCAGATCGATCTGCGCCCACGGGCTCCGGCGGCGGCTCGCGGCTCCGGCGGCGCGAACGACAGGTTCAGTGGCGCGGCTGGATCGTGTCGGCCTCGGCCAGGATGACCGCGCGCTCGATGCAGTTCTGCAGCTCGCGGACGTTGCCCGGCCAGCGATACGCCTGCAGCTCGTCGATCGCCGCCGGCGCGAGCACGCAGCGGCCGCTTGTTCATGTCGCGGCAGAACCGCTCGACGAAGTAGCGCGCCAGCAGCGGGATGTCGCCGCGGCCGCTCGCGCAGCGGCGGAATCGGTGATCGGAAACACCGACAGGCGGAAGTACAGATCCTCGCGGAACTGCCGCGCCGCGACCGCGCGCCTTGAGGTCGCGGTTGGTCGCGGCGACGACGCCGCACGTCGACCTGCAGCGACGACGTGCCGCCGACGCGCTCGAACCGCTGCTCCTCGAGCGCGCGCAGGATCTTCGCCTGCAGCGCGCAGCGGCAGCTCGCCGATCTCGTCGAGGAACAGCGTGCCGCCGTGCGCCAGCTCGAACTTGCCCGGCTTGCGCGCGTCGCGCCGGTGAAGGCGCCCTTCTCGTGGCCGAACAGCTCGGTCTCGAGCAGGTTCTCCGGAATCGCCGCGCAGTTGATCGCGACGAACGGCCCGTCGGCGCGCGGGCTGAGCGCGTGCAGCGCGCGCGCGAACAGCTCCTTGCCGGTGCCGCTCTCGCCTTCGAGCAGCACGGTCGCGTCGGTCGCCGCGGCGCGCTGCAGCGCTGCGAACACCTTGCGCAGCGACGGGTCCTCGCCGATGATGCGCGGCGCGCCGCGGCGATCCGCCAGCTCCTCCTTCAGCAGCAGGTTCTCGGTCACCAGCCGCCGCTGCGCGAGCGCGCGGCTCGACCAGCAGCAGCAGGTGATCGGGATCGACCGGCTTGGCGAGGAAGTCGAGCGCCCCTTCCTTCATCGCCGCGACCGCGTCCTGGATGCTGCCGTAGGCGGTCATCACGATGACCGGCAGTCGGGATCGAGCTCCTTGGCGGCGCGCAGCACGCCGAAGCCGTCGCCTTCGGGCAGCCGCAGATCGGTGAGGACGAGCGGCGGGCTGGCCTGCTGCAGCATGCGGATCGGCCTCGGGCTGGTCGCGCGCCTCGATGACGGCGTGCCCCTGCGCGCTCCAGCGCATGCCGCAGCATCGGCCCGCAGCGAGTCCTTGTCTTCGACGAGGAGGATCGGGAAGGGGGCGGCACGGGTGCGTCAGCGCAGCCAGCCGGGGGGACCGCCGGCGCGGCGCGCCTCTTCCTCGATGTCGGCGATCGCCTTGGTGTGCTGCTGGATTTCGGCTTCAGGACCCGATCCAGCTCGGCGAGCGCCTTCTGGCGATCGTCGGCGATGCAGGCTCGCTGCTCCGGATCGTCGCGAGCGACGAAGTCGGTGGTCAGCGCGTTGATCCGGCTCTGCAGCGCCTCGGCGAACTCGATTGCGGCGAACGTCTTCGCGCGCCGTGGCGATGCGGCTGCGTCATACGATCTCGGTCTTCTGCCGAATCCGCATCAGCTTCCACGCCTCGGGCGCGGCTCCGCCGGTTTGCCATCGCCGCATCTTCGCCGCCTTCGGTCTTCCTCGCGTCGTGGCCCGGTCCGAAGCGGCCGTCCCAGGCGCTCTCTTCGCCTCGTCGCCCTCGACCTTCTCTGAGATGTCGTTGGTGTAGGTCTTCTTGGCGTCGCCTCTTTGCGGCGTGCCGCTTCCTTCGCCGCCAGGTCGCCGCAGCGATTGGGCCTGGACTCCGGCGACGGTGGACGCCAGTAGCAGCGTGCCGGCTCATCGCGAGACACGCTCGATAGCTTCAATGACCCGCTTTCTCCTCTGTGTGGCTACAGTTTAGCAAGAGCCGGCGGCTCAAGGGAACACCGCAGATCGAAAGAATCCCGAAAGGGCACCCGACGGAGGATGGCGTCGTCCCGCCGCGGCGCGCCTGCCCCGGCCCGACACCTCGCCGTGGAGCAGGACGACGCCGTTGGCATCCACGCCCGGGTCGCCGTCCCCGTCTCGGTCGGATCGTTCTCCGTCCAGACTCGCGACGTAATACGGGTCGCGGCCTGCTGCTGCTGGGGCCGAGCTCGCTCAGGCGACCTGACGCGAACAGCTGCGACACCGGCGCGTGAACTCCGGGGGGAACTGCCGTGTCCGACTCCATCCGGGACGCGCGTCTGTGCCACGAAGATCGAGCGGCTAGTCCGGCCCAGGCGGCCCGGCGTCAACTCGCACGCATCGAAAACCCGGCTGGCTGTCCCGACAGCTGCGGCGAGGTGTCGCCGAGTACCACGCTGGCCGACGAAGCGTGGCCCTGGCAGCTCGGTGATGCCGACAGCGATCGCGCCGTCGAGGGCGGTGTTCAACGCGCGCGCCTCATGGTCGCGGGCGCCGAGCCGCTTCTTCGTCCTGAGCAAACGAACGCGGACCGCTCAATTTGCCACCGCCGCCATAAAATGTCGTCGTCGTCAGCGCCGAGAGGACAGCCACGTGGCCGCCACCTCCGAGATTCGGCGGGGCGATGTCGAGAGAGACGATGATATCCGGGATCGTGAGACGTCGGGTCGAGCGCTGAGCCGGGATGGAGCAAAGAGCGCGGACGCTCCTGCGGCGCAGCGTCGCATCTGCGGTTTCCAAACCGCAACGTCACGCGCGAATCCGCCGTACCCGCGCAGATCCGCGTCGAACGGTACTGGGCTGCCGCGCGACGGTCCGTCGTCAGGGACGCAAGCGGCAGCAGCATCCCGCCGCGTCGAAGTAGGCGACCTGCATGTCGGCGACGCCATCGACGAGCGGCTCGATTGCCCCGGCGGGCTGGGGCGCCGCTCGGAGCCGTCGCGGCGAGTGGGTCGACGAGCAGGTCCGCAGTTAGCCTGGGGCTGGAACATCGAGGCGTCGGTCCGATAGGCGCCCGCAGACCCGCTCCGAAGCTGGACGGTCCCGGCGCCGACCGTCTCGGCCTCGGCGACGCATAGGCGCCCGAGCCGCTGAGATCAGTACCGTCCCCGGCGTGAACGCGCTGCCGCCGCGGCGACCGGACAGATCCCCGGGAGCAGGACAATCGACGGATACGGCGCCGGCCGGCGCGGGCGCGGCGAGACTCGCCTGGGGCGTACTGCTCGAGACAAAAGTGACGGTCACACCATTCGCGCGCGGCACCACGCCTGGAAGAACGCGAACGCATCGGTCCAGCGCGCTCCCGTCGACCCCGGCGCCGGCCCGCCGAGGTTGACCGCTGAGGCGGCCAGCGCGATGAGGTGCCCGTTGGCGGCAACGGTCGCCGGCCTCCGCTCTACAGACGGGCCGCGGCCCGATCGAGACGATCGATATCGTCAACGATCCGGCGGCGACGGTCAGGCGCGAGCGAACGAGGAGCAGCTCGACGAGGGAGAAGCCGACGGTGGGCGCGGCTCATGGTCCCTCCGGGAGATGGTTACGATCTGGACGTCGCCGGCCGGCGTTCCGGGCGGTGGAACGACTCGGGAGAGCAATCTGCGTGCGCGCGGCCGCGATACCGATCGAACCGACGCGCATCGGCCAGCGCCTGTTCCGACCCGCTCGTCGCGACAAGGCGGTGTAGCCGTCGACACGCTCGATCGAGCGAATCGGCCGGCGAGGTGGAGAGCGTCCTCGCCGCGGCGGCCACCGACACTCGGGCAATCTTCATTGGCGGCCGCGAGACTCATCTCGAAGCGCGCTGCGACAGCGCCGTGCGCTGCAGGGTCCAGACGACGCGTCGACTGGATCCTGCCGACACTCGTCGCGATTCATATCCCAGCGCGATCGGCGACCTCGATCAGCGTGATACCGCGATGCGGGACATCGCGGATCGCCAGTGCAACCGCCGGTCGATGACTGTCGTGTGTGAACATACGGCGTTTGCCGCGATGAAGTCGGCGCGGCGGGGTCTGCGTCGCAGATTCCGCAGCAGGACAACAGCGGCGCGGCGATTGCCAGGCGCCTGGCCCGCGCCGGACGATCGCACCTGCGCAAGGGAGAGCGGACCGCCGCGCCGCCTATCGGGTCTCGGCCGACATCGGCAAGGTCACGGTGAACGGGTTCCGGACGGCGCCTCCGCCTGGACGGTGACGTGGCTCGTTATGGATGACGACGAGATCTTCTGGACACGATTGCGAGCCCAGTCCGGTGCCGCGGGCGCGCTGGCGACGAACGGGCGAAGAGCGTCGTCGTCATAGCCGCTCTACGCCCGGGCCGTTGTCGATGGACGACGTGAAGCACATGCCGGCCGTGTTCCGGCGAGGTCCTCAATCGCGATGCGCGGCGGTACGATCCCGGTCTCGCACGCAGGCTTCGAGCGCATCGCGGCACAGATCGTCGAACGCCTGGCGCAGCAGAACCTCGTCCCCGAGCACATTGGGGAAGACGCCGCTGACGATGACCTCGCCGCCGCGCGGGCGGCCTCGGCGCGCATGTCCTCGCGCCGCGATCGCCAGATGGCGCGGGAGATCAGGACGGTCGCCGAGCACCAGCTCGGTCGGGCGCGCGAAGTTCAGGAAGTTGCGCATGATGGCGCCAGGGAATCGGTTTCGTCCCGGATGCCGGTCATGAAGGCCGACGCATGTCCTCGGGCAGGCGGTCAGATCGAGAAGCCGTGCATAGCCGTGGATCGTCGCCAGGCCGTCGTGAAACTCGTGGGCGATGCCGGTGGGCCAGTCCCAGACTCCTTCGCGAGCGTGCTCTTCAGCCGGAGTGCTCTTCCAGCGCGACGATGTCGGGCGGCCGCTGAACAGGCAAGTATGACGCCGCGGGCAGCCGTCGTCCACGGCGCTCGATCGGCGACACCGTCACCCCGAGATGCGTGCGACCGCCGTTGGGACGCTTGATTCCGGCACGGATGCTGCGGCGGATCGGGCTCGCCGGTGTCGAGCGACACCAGGATTAGCCGGTCCAGCGCCGGCGCGGCGCCGATCACGTCCTCCAGGCCGTCCAGGACCAGGCCCCTTCCATACCGAGCACATGGCGGCCGGCCGGGTTGAGCCGAGCGGTACGCGCCCATCGTACGCCGACCACCAGCAGGCCGGAGGCGAGGCCGGCAATGATTTCGTCGCTGCGCTGCCCGGACAGCCCGGCGCGGGCGGTCATCGCGCGCTCCTCGGGGTGCGCAGGTCGGCCAGCGCCTGCTCCAGCGCCGCGGTCATGGAGCCGCATCCTGGCGGCCATCCTTGCGGCCGATGGCCATCCGCGCGCCG
>CAVWLG010000040.1:0-192990 GCA_963755805.1 uncultured Actinomycetota bacterium | reverse complement strand
GAGCGTATTACCTTCTCGCGTCACAACGGAAGAAGGGGTTCGAAGGGTTCCTGACCGAGCTGCTCATGATCGTCGAGATCGCCGCCGAGAAGCCGATCCTGGCGCTCGTCGCGTTCGACCTCGATGACTTCGACGCCGCCATCGCGGAGCTCGACGCGCGATACATCGCCGGCGAAGCGGCCGCCCACGCGCACACTTGGTCGGTGATCAGCGGTGTCTTCGCTGCGCTCAGACGGCGCGAGCTGCCCCCAACGACAACCGATTTCGTCGACATCGATCACCGCAAAGGAACAGCTTTTGCGCCCGGTGAGCTGATGTAATACCTGCGTGCCGGCTGGGAAATCAACCGAGAAGTCAGACCCTACGTCGAGGCCGTGCATCGGCTGAACAGCCTTGGAGCTGTCGTCACCCATTCAGCGCAGTTGACCTCGCAAGAGGGCTTCGAAGCTGAGTGGCGGACGATCGACATCATGACGGTCGACGGCGACCTGATCAACCGCTGCGAGCTGTTCGACGAGGCAGGACTCGACGCCGCAATCGCGAGGTTCGAACAACTAATCCGCCAGAGGGCGGCTGGAAAACGCGGCAAGCCAAGTGACAGAACGCTTTGCGGTGAACCTGAGGGCACGCGACTGGGACGCCATGGCGGAGCTGCTGGCCGACGATTTCTGCAGTGACGATCGCCGTGGAGTGGTCGGCGCGGGAATCCAGCACGGTCGGGACGCCCATATGGCGGACATGCGTACAATCGTCGACCTTTGGATCACGAACGTTTCGTCGACCATCATTGCGACCCGCGGGGAACACCTTGTCCTCGTGGGTACCCACTTCTCGGGCAGTGACCAAGGTCCCGGGGCGTTCCTCACGGAGGTGTTCGGCCTCGTCGAGATTGACGCCGACGAGCGGATCGTCGCGATCGTCACATTCGATCTCGACGACATCGACGCCGCCCTCGCAGACTCGACGCCCGCTACCTCGCCGGCGAAGCCGCCGCCGCACGCGCATACGTGGTCGCTGATCGTCGGGGCTTACGCCGCGCATCAACCGGCGCGAGCTACCGCCGCCACGACAACGGACTGCGAAGAGTGATCGACCACCGGCGGGGGGCAGCTTTCGCGCCCGGTGACGTGATCGAATACGTCCGTGCGGGTTGGGATCTCGGCCAGGACATCCACTATCTACATCGAGGCTGCTGCATCGGCTGAGCGACCTCGGAGCGGTCTGTCACTCATGCGGGGCATGGCGCCTCGCACGAGGGCTTCGACGCCGAGTGGCGGGAGTCACGCTGTTGACGTCGAAGGCGATCGTTCAACCGCTGCGAGGTATTCGACGAGGCCGACCTGGACGCCGCGCTCGCGAGGTTCGAATCAGCTCAGCCGGCCGGCACCGCAGTTGGAAAACGCGGCAAGCCGGGCGGACGAGCGCTTCCAGGCGTGCTTCGCCGCCCAGCGACTGGGAGGCGATGGCCGAGATGCTGGCCGACGACTTTTCGAGCGAAGATCGGCGGCGGGTCGTGGGCACGGGAATCCGACATGGTCGGGATGCCGAAATCGCGTGCAGACATGCGGCGTTGCAGAGCGAGACATATTGCGACAGGTCATCGCGACCCGCGGAGACGCCTCGCCCTCACTCGTTCCCACGTTCGGGCCGCGACCAGCGAGCCGAGGCTTTCCGCATCGAGGTGCTCAGCCTCGTCGAGATCGACGCCGACGAGCGGATCGCGGCGGTCGTCGCGTTCGACCTCGACGACATCGACGCCGCCATCGAAGAACTCGACGCCCGCTACCTCGCCGGCGAAGCGGCCGCCCACGCGCACACGTGGTCGGTCGATCACGGCGGCTTACGCCGCGATCAACCGGCGCGAGCTCCCTCGCGACGACGCCGGACTGGGTCAATATCGATCACCGTCGGGGACGAGCGTTCGCGCCCGGTGAGCTGAACGCATACGTCCGTGCGCGGTGGGACGACGGCTGCGGACTCAGCATTACGTCGAGGCTGTGCATCGGCTGAGCGACCTCGGAGCGGTCGTCACTATGCGGCGCTGGGACCTCGCAGGAGGGCTTCGACGCCGAGTGGCGGGGGATCACGTTCTGACGGTCGAAGGCGACCTGATCAGCCGCTGCGAGGTCTTCGACGAGGCCGACCTCGACGCCGCGCTCGCGCGATTCGATGAACTCAGCCGGCCGGCACCGCAGCTGGAAAACGCGGCGAGCCGGGTGTACGGGCGCTTCTAGCGATGCTTCGCGGCGCGCGACTGGGACGCGATGGCCGAGATGCTGGCCGACGACATTTCAACTGACGATCGCCGTCGGGTAGTGAATGCGGGAGTCCAACACGGTCGGGACGCCGTGGCCGCCGACATGTCGGCAATCGCCGACGTCGGGGTGAGGAACCACACGTCAGACATCGTTGCGACCCGCGGCAAGCGCCTTGTCCTCAGTCGTGCGCGACCTCTCGGACGCGAACCAGCATGCCGAGGCGTTCCACATCGAGGTCCTCGATGTCGTCGAGATCGACGCCGACGAGCGGATGACGCGGCGTCGCGTTCGACCCCGACGACATCGACGCCGCCATCGCCGAGCTCGACGCGCGCTACCTCGCCGGCGAAGCCGCCGCCCACGCAGCACACTTGGTCGGTTATTGCAGAGGTTACGCCGCGCTCAACCGCGGTGAGATGCCCGCGACCGCGCCAGATTTGGTAGACATCGACCATCGTTCACTCGCAGCGATCGGGTCCGGTGACCTGAAGGCATACCTGCAGGCCGCCGCGTCGGAAGATGCTCCAAGGAGTCAGCATTTATATTGAGGCCGTTCATCGGCTGACCGACCTCGGAGCGGTCATCACTCATGTGGCGAAGGCGACGTCACGAGAAGGCTTCGACGCCGAATGGCGGATAATCTAGCTTCTTGATAGTCGACGGCGATCGATCAACCGCTACGAGATCTTCGACGAGGCAGATCTCGACGCCGCGCTCGCAGGATTCGAGGAACTCAGCCGGCCGGCACCGCAGCTGGAAAACGCGGCGGTCCAAGCCTACGAGCGCATCCGGCGCACTTCGCGGCCCGCGACTGGGACGCCATGGCCGAAGGATTGGCTGACGACGTTTTCCGCGACGATCGCCGGCGGGTGGTGGGCGCGGGAATCCGAAAAGGCCGCGACGCCATGATCGCCGAATTCTGCGGCACTCGCCGAGATCGGCGTCAAGGGAATGACTTTCGACACCATCGCGATCCGGGGGAGCGCCTCGTCCTCAGTCGTGCCCGCCTCGGGCCGCGACCCAGCGAGCCGACGCGTTTCGCACCGAGGTGCTCAGTATCGCCGAGATCGACGCCGACGAGCGGATCGCGGCGCTCGTCACGTTCGACCCCGACGATATCGACGCCGCCTTCGCCGAGCTCGACGCCCGCTACCTCGCCGGCGAAGCGGCCGCCCACTCACACACGTGGTCGGTCATCTCGCAGGCCTACGCCGCGCTGAACCGGCGCGCGCTCCCTGCGACGACGCCGGACTGGGCGAATGTCGACCATCGCCACTTCGGCACAATCGAGCCAAATGCGTTGACCCCGAACATCCGTGCCTTTTGGGACATCACGTCGGAAGCCAGAATCGACGTCGCGACCGTGCACCGATTGACCAACCTCGGAGCGGTCGTCGCCCACGCAACGCATGCGACTTCGCAGGAAGGCGTCGAAGTCGAATCGGGCGAGATCATCATTCTGATGGTCGACGGCGACCTACTCAGCCGCTGCGAAATCTTCAACGAGGCAGACCTCGACGCCGCGCTCGCGCGCTTCGAGGAGCTGCAGTCCGCAGACGCCGCGGCTGGAAAACGCGGCAAGCCAAGTGGTAGAGCGTTCCTGGCGCACTTCGCGGCGCGCGACTGGGACGCCATGGCGCGAGATTTGGCCGACGATTTTACTGCGACGATCGCCGTCGGGTCGTGAACGCCGGGGTCCGACATGGTCGAGATGCCGCAGATCGCGAGACATGCGAGTGGTCGGCGACATCGGGTTCGATGAACATAACGTCGGCCGTCATTGCGACCCGCGGGGAGCGCCTCGTCTCATTCGTGTCCGCTCTCGTTCGGCGGCCGGAGCACGGCGAGTCTTCTACGCCGAGGTGCTCGACGTCATCGAGATCGACGCCGAGGAGCGGATCGTCGGCGCCGTCATGTTCGACCCCGACGACATCGACGCCGCCTTTGCCGAACTCGACGCCCGATACCTCGCCGGCGAAGCGGCCGCCCACGCGCACACGTGGTCGCGTCATCGCAGAGGCCTACGCCGCGTTCAACCGGCACGAACTTCCCGCGGACGCCGACTGGGTCACCGTCGATCGCCGGCGCGCTACCCACGTTCGAGTCCAGCGACCATGACCGCGATCCTCCGCGCCATCGTGGGATCTCACGCCAGACCTCAGATCCACATCGAGGCGGTGCATCGGCTCGAGAACTTCGGAGCGGTCGTCACCCATGCGGCGCGGGGACCTCGCCGGAAGGCTTCGACGCCGAGTGGCGGGCGATCGACGTCTTGACCGTCGAAGGCGACCGGATCACCGGCTGCGAAATCTTCGACGAGGCAGACCTCGACGCCGCGCTCGCGCGGTTCGACGAACTGCAGCCGCAGGCGCCGCGACTGGAAAACGCGGCAAGCCAAGTGGAGCAACGCTTTTTGACCGTACTTCGCGGCCCGCGACTGGGACGCCATGGCGGAGACTACTGGCTGACGACGTTTGCATTGATGATCGTCGTCGGGTCGTGAACGCCGGGGTCCGGCACGGTCGAGATGCCGAGATCGCAAGACATGCGGGCGATCGCCGACGTCGGGATCAGGAGCGTGACGTCAACCGTGATCGCGGCCCGAGGGGGGCGCCTCGTCCTCAGTCGTCACCGCGTCTCGGGCGGCGATCCGAGTCAGAAGCGTCTGCCGATGCTCGCGTCCTTGAGATCGACGCCGACGAACCAGATCGTGGCACGCGTCCTGTTCGACCCCGACGACATCGACGCCGCCTTCGCGGAACTCGACGCCCGATACCTCGCCGGCGAAGCGGCCGACTCACGCACACACGTGGTCGGTTATTGCGAGGGTCTACGCCGCATTCAACCGGCACGAACTTCCGGCCGACGACTGGGTGACTGTCGATCGCCGGCGGGCTACCCCTTTCGAATCCAGCACCATGTCCGCATACCCTCAGCGACATCTGGGACCTCACACCAGACCTCATTATTCGGATCGAGGCGGTGCATCGGCTCAGCGGGTTCGGAGCGGTCGTCACCCATGTGCAACATGGGACCTCGACGAAGGCTTCGATGCCGAGTGGCGAGATGATCCAGGTTCTGACTGTCGAAGGCGATCGGATCAGCCGCTGCGAAATCTTCGACGAGGCAGATCTCGACGCCGCGCTCGCCCGCTTCGAACAATTGCATCCGCAGGCGCCGCGTCTGGAGAACGCGGCAAGCCAAGTGGGGCAACGCTTCATGACTTACTTCGCGACCCGCGACTGGGACGCCTATGCGGAAATACTGTCTGATGACGTTTGGATCGAGGATCGTCGTCAGGCCGTGAATGCCGGGATCAGGCGCGGTCGAGACGCCGAGATCGCAAGCATGCGCGCGATCGCCGACGTCGGAGTCACGCGCTTCACGTCAACCGTTATTGCGATCCGTGGGGAGCGCCTCGCCCTCTGCTCTTACGCTTCGTCTTGTGGACCGGCTGGCGGGGGTTCCACGAGTGCTCTCCGTCGCTGAGATCAACGCCGAAAACCAGATCGTGGCAGGCGTCGCGTTCGACCCAGAGACCTCGACGCCGCCTTCGCGGAACTCGACGCCCGGTACCTCGCCGGCGAAGCGGCCGCCCACGCGCACACGTGGACGGCCATTACGAGGTCCAGCCGCGTACAACCGACACGAATTCCCCGCAACGACAGCGGACTGGGTGAACATCGACCACCGGCGGGAATAGCGTTCGCGCCTGGTGACGTGAGCCGCATTCCTACGCGCCCTGGGACGTCGCCCCGACGTCAAGCTCCACCTCGAGGCTGTGCACCGGCTGGGCAACACTGGGGTGGTCGTCACAGTAGTAGCGTGCGGGGACCTCACAGGAGGGCTTCGACGCCGAGTGGCGCGAGGTCGCACTTTTCGACATTCGAAGGCGACCTGGTCTGCCGGTGCGAGCTCTTCGACGAGACAGACCTCGACGCCGCGCTCGCCAGCTTTGACGAGCTGCACCCGCAGGCGCCGCGGCTGGAAAACGCGGCAAGCCAAGTGGAGCGAGCGCTTCTTGAAGCGGACTTCGCGGCCCGCGACTGGGACGCCTATGGCCGGACATATTGGCCGACGACATTTTCAGCGACGATCGCCGTCGCGTGGTGAATGCCGGGGTCCGGCACGGTCGTGATGCCGAGATCGCGGATATGCGGGCGATCGCCGACTTCGGGGTCGGACGTGAACGTCGACCGTCATCGCGACCCGCGGGGAGCGTCTCGCCTTCTCGGTCGTTCGCTGGTCTGGCCGGCGATCCGAGGCGCGAAGCATTTCGACGAGCGCTGTGCGTCACCGAGGTCGACGCCGACGAACAAATCGTGGCACTCCTCATGTTCGACCCCGACGACATCGACGCAGCCTTCGCGGAACTCGATGCCCGTATCTCGCCGGCGAAGCGGCGGCCCACGCGCACACGTGGTCGGTCATGACGCAGGTCCAAGCGGCGTACAACCGACACGAAGTCCCCCCGACGACGGCGGACTGGGTGAACATCGACCACCGACGAGGTAGAGCGTTCGCGCCTGGTGACATGACCGCAGTACTTACGTGCCACCTACGACGTCGCGCCGAACGTCAAGGGTCACATCGAAGCTGTGCACCGGCTGAACAACCTTGGGGTGGTCGTCACAGACGACAGTACTGGGACCTCACAGGAGGGCTTCGATGCCGAATGGCGCGAGATCGCCCTTTTCGCATTTGAAGGCGACCTGGTCTGCCGGTTCGAGATCTTCGACGAGGCCGACCTCGACGCCGCGCTCGCCCGCTTTGACGAATTACACCCGCAGGCGCCGCGACTGGAAAACGCGGCAAGCCAACTAGGCGAGCGACATCTGGCGCACTTCGCAGCCCGCGACTGGGACGCAATGGCAGAACTACTGGCCGACGACATCTCCACCGACGATCGCCGTCGGGTCGTGAACGCCGGTATCCAACATGGTCGAGACGTCGACGTTGCAAACATGCGGGCCCTCGCCGACCTCGGGGTCGCACATATTGCGTCGACCGTCATTGCGACCCGCGGTGAGCGCCTCGCCCTCACTCGTGCCCGCTTGCTCGGGCCGAGACCAGCGGCCCGATGCGTTCTACACCGAGGTGCTCAGCATCCTCGAGATCGACGCCGACAACCGTGATCGCGGCACAGCGTCGTGTTCGATCCTGACGACATCGACGCCGCCTTCGAGGAACTCGATGCCCGCTACCTCGCCGGCGAAGCGGCCGCCCACGCACACACGTGGTCGGTCATTATGCAGGCGTGTGCCGCGCTCAACAGACACGAAATCTTCGCGACGACTGAAGACTTTGTCGACATCGACCATCGGTCCCTTGCCGCGTTCGCGTCTGGCGACCTGACGCCATACATCCGTGCGGCGTTGAACGATGGCGTGTACCACATGCTCACGTCGAGGCCGTACATCGGCTGAGCGACCTCGGAGCAGTCGTCACCCTTGTGGCGAGCGGGACCTCACAAGAGGGTTTCGATGGCGAGTGGCGCATGACGGACATCTTTACGGTCGAAGGCGACCTGATCAGCCGCTGCGAGATTTTCGACGAGGCGGACCTCGACGCCGCGCTCGCCCGCTTCGACGAATTGCAGCCGCAGGCGCCGCGGCTGGAAAACGCGGCAAGCCAAGTGTACGAACGGTTCCAAGCGCATTTCGCCACCCGTGACTGGGACGCGATCGCGGACATGCTGGCCGCCGACCTTTACAGCGACGATCGCCGCCCTGTCGTGGGCGGCGGCAGCAGACCCGGTCGGGATGCATTGATCGAAGACTTGCGGGCCGTCACCGACGTCGGGATCACGAATGCGACTTCAGATGCCATAGCCGACCCGCGGAGGGCGTCTCGCCCTCGCCCGTGCCCGATACTCGCGCGGCCATGGGGAACCCGACCCGTTCCACGTCGACTTCCTACAGCTCGTCGAGATCGACGCCGAAGACCGGATCACAGCGTTCATCGCGTTCGACGCCAACGACATCGACGCTGCTATCGAGGAGCTCGATGCCCGCTACCTCGCCGGCGAAGCGGCCGCCTACGCGCACACGTGGACGGTCATCACGCAGGTCCAAGCCGCGTATCAACCGACACGAATTCCTCCCGACGACGGAGGACTGGGTCAACATCGATCATCGGCGCGGTAGACGCGTTCGCGCCCGGCGACCTGATCGGCTACATACGTGCTACCTATGACATCGCCCCAAACGTCAAGGGTCACATCGAGGCTGTGCATCGGCTGACCAACCTCGGAGCAGTCGTCACCCGAGGTGGTGACGGGACCTCACAGGAGGGTTTCGATGCCGAGTGGCGCGAGATCGGCCTTTTCGCATTTGAAGGCGACCTGATCAGCCGCTTCGAGATGTTCGACGAGGCCGACCTCGACGCCGCGCTCGCCCGCTTTGACGAACTACAGCCGCAGGCGCCGCGACTGGAAAACGCGGCAAGCCAAGTAGTCGAGCGCTTTCGGCGCACTTCGCGGCGCGCAACTGGGACGCAATGGCCGAGCATGCTGGCCGACGACGTATTCAGCTGATGATCGCCGTCCGGTGGTGAGCGCGGGTGTCTGACGCGGTCGAGACGCATCGACTCGCGAACATGCGGGCGATCGCCGACCTCGGGGTCGACGAACTCACGTCGACCGTCATTGCGACCCGCGGCGAGCGCCTTGTCCTCGACCGCGACTCCGCTTGTCGGGCCGAGATCACGGACCTGAGGCGTTCCACACCGAGATGCTCGGCATCGTCGAGATCGATGCCGACGACCGGATCGTGGCGCGCATCGTGTTCGATCCAGACGACATCGACGCCGCCATCGAGGAACTCGACGCCCGGTACCTCGCCGGCGAAGCCGCCCCCTACGCGCACACGTGGTCGGTTATCACGCGGTTTAACGCCGCGTTCAACCGGCGGGAAATACCGCCGACGACGGATTGGGTCACCATCGACCATCGGCGAGTCATAACGGCCGACACGGTGATCTGTCCGCATTACATTCGCGCGAAGTTTGGAACATCACGCCAGACCTCAACATCCACATCGAAGCCGTGCATCGCCTCAGCGAGCTCGGAGCGGTCGTCACCCGAGACTGACGACGGGACCTCGCAGGAAGGCTTCGATGCCGAGTGGCGGATGATCAGCTCTCTGACCGTCGAAGGCGACCAGGTCAAGCCGCTCTGAGCTATTCGACGAGGCAGATCTCGACGCCGCGCTCGCCCGCTTTCAGGAGCTTCAGTCACCGACACCGCGACGCGATGCGGCCCCATAATCAGGGCTGCAGACGTTCGACGCGTCCGCCGACGACACGAATTCGGTTGTGCAGCCGGTCTTCTCGACCCTGCCAGAACTCGACCTCGGCAGGCGCGATGCGGTAGCCGCCCCAGTTCGGCGGTACCGGCACCTGCTCGTGGTCGGCGAAGCGCTCCGTCACCTCGGCCAGTTGATCGACCAGCGCGGCGCGCGACGTCGATCGGCGCGGACTGGTGTGACGCCCACGCGCCCAACTGCGAGCCGCGTGGCCGGTTGTTCCAGTAGCTCTCGGTGGCCTGCGGATCGACTTTGGTGACCGGCCCGCGGATATGGAACTGCCTGTTCAGCAGGTACCACGGGAAGGTCGCCGAGGCGTACGGCGTCTGCGGCCAGCTGTTCGCCCTTGGCCGAGTCGTAGTTCGAGAAGAAGACGATGCCGTCTTCGTCGACGCCCTTGCACAGCACCGACCGGCTGACCGGCCGTCCCGACTCCACGGTGGCCAACACCATCGCGTTGGGTTCGGCGACGCCCCCGCGCTCAGCTTCGCCAATCCATTTGCGCAACAACGCAAGCCAACCGTCATCGAGCCAGTCGACGTCGAGGTCGGGGCTGCCGTCGCGCTCCTTGGAGCCGTACTCCTTGCGCATCGCCGCCAGGTGCTCGTTGTCTGGTCCCGCCATCGCGTCAACGCTACTCGCGCTCAGCATCGGCGATCGGGCGCCCGGAATTTGTCGGAGGTGGCTGCGATGATGACGTCATGTCTTCGACCGCATCCGCTGGCGCCGTGCTGGTCAGTCCTCGCGAGCGTCTTGAGGTGTTGTTCGAGGAGCTGGCGGAATTGACCGGTCAGCGCAACGCAATCGATGGGCGCATCGTTGAGATCGTCGCCGAGATCGATCGCGACGAATTGTGGGGCGCCACCGGTGCGCGGTCGGTGCCTGCATTGGTGGCCTGGAAGACGGGCTGCTCGCCGGCAAATGCCCACACGATCACCACCATCGCGGGTCGGCTGACGGAGTTCCCACGCTGCGCCGAAGGCATGCGGGAGGGTCGACTGTCGCTGGATCAGGTCGGGCGTCATCGCGGCGCGGGCAGGCGAGGGATCCGATGAGCACTACGCGCAGCTGGCGGCCTGCGCGTACGGTCAATCAGCTACGCACCGCGGTCAAGCTGGAACCGCGACCCGAACCCGAACCTCGGCAAGAGCCCGAGCGCTCGATCACCACGACTAATACCGAGCAGGGCAGCTGCTACCGGATCACCCTCGGTCGCCATGACGCTGCGAAGTTCGACGCCGCCTTGGCTTCTCATCGTGATGCGCTGATCGCCGAGTGGAAGCACGATCACGGCGATGGCGCGGGCGGTTCCGATCAGCGGCCCCCGTTGCCCGGCACCGCCGAGGCATTTCTGCGTCTGGTCGAGGCTGGATGGGACGCCGAGGCGGCCCGCCGCCCACACGGGCAGCACACGACCGTGGTGGTGCATGTCGACGTTGAGCAGCGCGCTGCCGCACTGCATCTGGGTCCACTGCTCACCGACGCCGAACGGCGATTCCTGACGTGTGATGCCACGTGTGAAGTTTGGTTCGAACGTCACGGCGAGCCCATTGGTGCCGGCCGGGCGACCCGCCTGATCAGCCGGCGGCTTCGTCGCGCGCTGGAGTATCGCGACCGCATGTGCGTCGTTCCTGGCTGCGGTGCCACCCGTGGCCTGCACGCCCACCACATCCGGCACTGGGAAGACGGCGGCCCCACTGAGCTGGCCAACCTGGTGCTGCTATGCCCCTATCATCACCGATTGCACCATCGTGGCGTGATCACCATCACCGGACCCGCATCCGCGCTCGTCGTCACCGACAACGCCGGCCGATCACTGAGCCCGGGACCGCTGGCGCACCCACCAACTCAACCCCCGCCCGCGGTAGCGCCCTGCCCAGGACCTACCGGCGAGCGCGCCGACTGGTGGTGGTACGAGCCCTTCCAGCCCCAACCGCCACCGACGAACAACTAGCCTGTGTATGCCGGGGCCGGCCACGACCGGCAATGTGCAGAAGCTCAATCACATTGTGGCTTCAAGGATTACCTACCGCGGTTGGACATCGGGCCGACAACGGAGCGCCGCAACCCACGGCGGCGCCGACGCGCACTCGCCGCGCCCGCGGTCAACTTCAACCCCGTTCATACCCGGGCCGCACAACGCTTTTCGGCGTAGGTCAGCCCGCCGCCCGCGCCAACGCGGCTTTACGGAGACGCCGCACGCTACCAGCAGGCATCGGCAGTCGAGAGCCTTGGTTACCGACCGGTAGCAACCGGCCCGCGATCGCGTGGGAGAATTCGGTCATGACTGTCACCTCTGACAAGATCCCGGAGAATTTCGTTGCCGGACTCGAGGGCGTGGTGGCATTCACCACCGAGATCGCCGAGCCCGACAAGGACGGTGGCGCCCTGCGTTACCGCGGTGTCGACATCGAAGACCTGGTCAGCCAGCACGTCACATTCGGCGACGTGTGGGCTTTGCTGGTGGACGGAAAATTCGGCGACGGGCTGCCGCCCGCCGAGCCGTTCCCGCTGCCGATCCACAGCGGCGATGTACGCGTCGACGTGCAGGCCGGTCTGGCGATGCTGGCCCCGATCTGGGGCTTCGAGCCGCTGCTCGACATCGACGAAGCCACCGCCCGCGACCAGTTGGCCCGCGCGTCGGTGATGGCGCTGTCCTATGTCGCACAGTCGGCCCGAGGCATCTACCAGCCCGCTGTTCCGCAGCGCGTGATCGACGAATGCTCAACCGTCACAGAGCGTTTCATGACCCGATGGCAGGGCGAGCCAGATCCCAAGCATGTCGAAGCCGTCGACGCTTACTGGGTGTCGGCCGCCGAGCACGGCATGAACGCGTCGACGTTCACCGCGCGGGTGATCGCCTCGACCGGTGCCGACGTAGCTGCGTCGCTGTCGGGGGCGGTCGGCGCGATGAGCGGCCCGCTGCACGGCGGCGCGCCCGCGCGGGTGCTGCCGATGCTCGAAGAGGTCGAGCGGACCGATGACGCACGCGGCCTGGTCAAGGGGATCCTGGACCGCAAAGAGAAGCTGATGGGCTTCGGACACCGGGTGTACCGCGCCGAAGATCCGCGGGCCCGCGTCCTGCGGGCGACCGCCAAGCGACTGGGCGCACCGCGCTACGAGGTGGCGGCGGCCGTCGAGCAGGCTGCGCTGGCGGAGTTGCGCGAGCGGCGTCCGGACCGGGCGATCGAGACCAACGTCGAGTTCTGGGCGGCGGTGATCCTGGACTTCGCCCAGGTGCCGGCCCGGATGATGCCGGCGATGTTCACCTGCGGCCGGACCGCCGGGTGGTGTGCGCACATCCTCGAGCAGAAGCGGCTGGGCAAGCTGGTTCGCCCGGCCGCCATTTACGTCGGCCCCGGGCCGCGCAGCCCGGAGTCGGTCGAGGGCTGGAGCGAAGTCCACACGGATTGACGGCTGCGGTGTCGGTGGCCGGTGATGAGATTGCATCGCGGCTCGGGTCTATACCCGTAAGCCCACCCGGGCTACGCACCGACACCTAGGAGGCCCCGATGGCGATCGCTGTCGAACCCGCTCTTTCCCCCCACCTGACCGTCGACAACGCCGCCGCGGCGATCGACTTCTACGTCAAGGCTTTCGACGCGGTCGAGGTCATGCGCCTGCCCAGACCCGACGGGAAGCTGGTCCACGCCTCGGTACGCATCAACGGGTTCCTGGTGATGCTCAACGACGACTTCCCGGAGATGTCCGGCGGCAAGTCGATGACCCCGCCGTCGCTGGGCGGCACACCGGTCACCATCCACCTGACGGTGACCGACGTCGACGCCGCGTTCCAGCGGGCGCTGGATGCCGGGGCCACCGAGATCGTCCCGCTCGAGGATCAGTTCTGGGGCGACCGCTACGGCATGGTCGCCGATCCGTTCGGCCACCACTGGTCGCTCGGCCAGCCGGTCAAAGAGGTCAACCACGAGGAGTTGGCCGCGGCGATGGGTGGCGGCCAGGGCGGCTAGGCCAAGTCGACTAAGCCAGGTCGGCCAGTTCCCGCAGCCGATCGACGACCCGGTGCCGCAGTGACGGCGTCGGCGCCGACGACGCGGCATCGAGCATGTCGGCGACCGAGGTGAACTTGTTGCGCGGCCGGTCGGCGAGTTCGCCTCGCGCCTTCTCGGCGGCGTCGATGGCACGCCAGCCGTCGGCGTCGACGACGTCGGGCTGGCGTTGTCGCACCAGCTTGTCCAGCGCCGCCGGCTTGCCGATCGGGTCGCGCAACAGGCCGGCGTTGTAATCGTCGACCAGGCGCTGCACGGTTTGCGCCGCGCAGGATTTGTTGGTGCCGATGAACCCGGTCGGCCCACGCTTGATCCACCCCGCGACGTAGGCGCCGTCGACCGGTGCGTCGACGCCGGGGTGGATGACGCGGCCGCCGTCGTTGGGCACCACGCCCGCCTCGTCGTCGAACGGCAGGTCCTTGATTGCCTTGCCGTGGTAGCCAATTGACGTCAACACCAGTCCGGCGTCGATGGTCTGCACGTCGTCGGTGCCGGTGACCCCGAACTCCATCCCGCTGGCTCGGCGCTCTCCCAGCACGCGCTGCGGCGTCAGGTTGTAGGCCAGCCGGATCCGCGGCCGGGATGTCGGGCCCACGGGTGTCGCGGCGTCACCGAGGTGGCTCAGGATTTCCAGTTTCTGCCTGGTCACCGTGTCGGTGACGGTGGCGAGGTCGCGAAGCACCGCTTCGCGATCGGCCTCGGCGAGAACGACTTCCGCTGTCGTGGTCAGCCCGATCAGCTCGGGCAGTGTGAACGCCGAATGCTCGGGTCCGCGCCGGGCGGCGATGACAACCTCGCGCACCCGCGACCCGCGCAGAGCGGTCAAGCGCCTGGTCGGAGATGTCGGTGTGAGCCAGCTCGTCAGGGTCGGAGGTCAGCACGCGGGCCACGTCCAACGCGACATTGCCGTTTCCGATGACGATGACCCGTTCGTGGCTGAGATCGACTGGCAGATCAACGAAATCGGGATGCCCGTTGATCCACGCCACCAACTCGGTGGCGGTACCGGTGCCCGGCAGATCCATCCCGTCGATGTCGAGGCGGCGGTCGTTGGGCGCGCCCGATGCGTAGATGACGGCGTGGTGATGCGCCAGCACGTCGTCGTGGCTGAGCTGGTTGCCGACCTCGACGTTGAGGAAGAACCGGAACTCGCGACGACGGGCGATCCGGTCGAACAGCTTGGTCACCCGCTTGGTGGTCTGGTGATCCGGCGCCACCCCGGCACGCACCAATCCATAAGGGGTGGGCAGCTTTTCGAAGACATTGACCCGAACGCCCTGCTGGGTCAGCAGCTCGTCGGCGGCATACATGGCGGCCGGCCCGGACCCCACGATGGCCACCGTCAACGGACCGGCGTGCTTGCCGTGCACTTCCGGTGCGGGGATCACCGGTGCCAGCTTGGACGTCGGTGGCAGTTTCTTGTCGGCCGGTCGATCCGGATAGAAACGACGCGTTGAGCTCGATGAACGGTAGCTGCTCAGTCGTCAAACGGGAGTCGGGGGCAATGGCTCCTACGGGGCACGCGCTCACGCAGGCACCGCAGTCCACACACGCCACCGGATCGATGTAAAGCATTTCCGCGGAAGCGAATTCCGGCTCGTCCGGTGACGGGTGGATACAGTTCACCGGGCAGGCGTAGACGCAGGACCCGTCGCTACAGCACGACTGGGTTATAACGTGTGGCATCGGTGCTAGGCAGCGACCGTCAGGTGCTGGCGCTGGGGCTCACTGCGGTAGCGCGACGGCTTGCCGTCGATCTTGCAGATCTTCCAGATCAGCTTGGCCAGCGGGTTCATCAAACCCGTGTCGCGGCACAGCATCCGGACGTCACCGAACATGTCGCGCAGCATCTGTCGCGACTCCGGTGAAGAGAAGAACACCTCTTTGCGCACCTGACGCGGGATGTCGAATTCTTTCCAGAAAGCCTTGGGCGGCACCACGATCGCCGAACACAAGACGCGCATGGTGATCGGTACGTACAGCGAGAGCCAGAACCGCTTGCGGCGCGGCAGGTCCGGCACGCGCTTGCGCAGGTACTCGTGGGCGAACGAGATGTGGCGAGCCTCCTCGGCCACGTGGATCGCCATCACCCGCTCCATGATCGGGTGCAGTTCCTTGCCCTCACGCAGCACGTTCTTCTGGGTGTGGTCGATGGGCTCTTCGCCGGCGAGGATGCCGAACCAGAACGGGATCGGCAGCGGACCGGCGACCAGTGGGATGTACGGCTGGATCCACTTGAGCAGTCGCGGCATACCGGGGACGTCGCGACCAATGTGGTTGACCATCTCCTGGAACATCATCGTGTGGTTGCACTCTTCGACCGCTTCGTGCAGGCAGTACCGGTATTCCGGCGAGCCGTTGGGCACCCAGAACGCGTACTCCATCAGGCCACGGATCAGGATCGACTCGAAGTGCAGACCGACCTTGGCCACGTTGGCCTGACGCCACATGCCGATCTCGATCTGACGGTCGTGGGGCTGCGACTGGTACCAGGAGTGCTTACCCAGCGGGTCGGTCTTCGGCAGGATCCAGCGCGGGTCGTTGTCGATGACCTCGAACTCCGGCGAGTCCCAGTCGATGTCGGTGTACGGGTTGAAATTGCGACGCACCGACCCCTCGGACAGTGTGTTCAGCATCTCCACGTATTTGAGGTCGTCCTGGACGTCCATGTTGCGACGCCAGCGGCGGATGATCTTGGTCCGCGCCTGCTTCTCGGCGGTTCCTGTCTGAGCCATGCCCTGGCCTCCCCAATGAGGTTTACATTTGGATGGTCTATGTCCAACACAGTACCCAAGGTATCGGGAACTTACTAGACCCCAAATGCCCACTGTGCTGTATCCGTGAACACATGTGCACTGTGACGCCGATCACATGTTCCGACCGGCTGAAAGCTGACCTCGGCCGGGTCACTAACCTGGTGAACATGGCTGACCAGCTCACGCTCCCCGACAACATCAAACCCGGCGATGGACGCTTCGGATCCGGCCCCTCGAAGGTCCGACCCGAACAGCTGCAGGCCCTTTCCACCAGCGCCGCCGCGCTTTTCGGCACCTCGCACCGCCAGGCGCCGGTCAAAGATCTGGTCGGCCGGGTCCGCACCGGGCTGCGGGAATTCTTCTCGGTGCCCGACGGCTACGAGGTGGTGCTGGGCAACGGTGGCGCGACCGCGTTCTGGGACGCCGCAGCGTTCGGCCTGATCGACAAGCGGTCGCTGCACCTGAGCTACGGCGAGTTCAGCGCCAAATTCGCGTCCTCGGTGGCCAAGAACCCCTTCGTCGGCGACCCGATCATCATCAAGGCCGATCCCGGCAGCGCTCCTGACCCGCAGGGCGACCCGTCGGTCGACGTCATCGCATGGGCCCACAACGAGACGTCGACGGGCGTCGCGGTGCCCGTCGCCCGGCCGCGCGACGCCGGTGATGCGCTGGTCGTCATCGACGCCACCTCCGGCGCCGGCGGGCTGCCGGTCGAGATCGCCGACACCGACGCCTACTACTTCGCGCCACAGAAGAACTTCGCCTCCGACGGTGGCCTGTGGCTGGCGATCCTGAGCCCCGCCGCGCTGGGCCGGATCGAGGCGATCGCGGCGTCGAACCGATGGGTGCCCGACTTCTTGTCGCTGCCGATCGCGGTGGAGAACAGCCTCAAGAACCAGACCTACAACACCCCGGCCATCGCGACGCTGGTGCTGCTGGCCGAGCAGCTCGACTGGCTCAACGGCAACGGCGGCCTGGACTGGGCGGTCAAGCGGACCGCCGACTCCTCGGGCCGGCTGTACAGCTGGGCGGCAGGACCGGGCGTTCACCACGCCGTTCGTCGCCGACCCCAAGCTGCGCTCCCAGGTGGTCGGCACCATCGACTTCAACGACGACGTCGACGCCGCGGCGGTCGCCAAGGTGCTACGAGCCAACGGCATCGTCGACGTCGAGCCCTACCGCAAACTCGGACGCAACCAGTTGCGGGTCGCGATGTTCCCGGCCGTCGAGCCGGACGACGTCAGCGCGCTCACCGAATGCATCGACTGGGTGGTCGAGCGAATCTAGCGTTCTTCGAGAAAAAGCCCAGGTGTTACCGCGTGTCCACCCTGGCCGCGGGCGTCGCCTGAGTTACAGTGCGCCCTGACAGGCCTGGCGCGCTGGTCTGCGAGGAGCCTGCGAGGAGACGCCATGCGGGAACTCAAGATCGTCGGACTCGATCTCGACGGCAAACACATCATCTGCGAGGGTGACAACCCCGCAGACAAGTTCAGGATCCGCGTCGACGACCGATTGCGCGCGGCGGTGCGCGGCGACGGAGCCCGGGTGAATCAGACCCACATCGACATCGAGGTCACCAACATGTTGAGTCCCAGGGATATTCAGGCTCGCATTCGCGCGGGTGCATCCGTCGAGCAGCTCGCGTCGGCCGACGGCGTGGACATCGAGCGGGTCGAGCGATTCGCCCATCCCGTGCTGTTGGAGCGCTCGCGGGCGGCCGAGCTGGCAACCGCCGCGCATCCCGTTCTCGGTGACGGCCCCGCGGTGCTGACGCTGCTGGAGACGGTCACCTCGTCGCTGGTGGCACGTGGCCTGAACCCGGACGGCACCACCTGGGACGCCTGGCGCAACGAGGACGGCCGTTGGACCGTTCAGCTGGGCTGGAAGGCCGGTCGCTCCGACAACCTCGCGCACTTCCGCTTCTGCCCCGGCGCGCACGGCGGCACCGTCACCGCGGTGGACGACGCGGCCAGTGAGCTGATCGACCCGAACTTCGACCGTCCACTGCTGCGGCCGGTCGCGCCGCTGGCCCAGCTCGATTTCGACGAGCCTGAGACACCTGCCCCAGCGCGCAGCGCCGCCCCGGTCGTCGCGGCCCCTGCCGTCTCAGATGGCCCGGAGGCCGAGCCCAAGGCCGAGCAGCCCCGCGCCCGTCGCGGCAAGCCCGCGGTGCCGGCATGGGAAGACGTGCTGCTGGGCGTTCGCTCCAGCGGGCAGCGCTAAAGAGCCATCGCAACCAGGGCCAACCACGCGCCCGCCACACCCACTCCGCCGCCGAGCACCAACCAGCGCAGCACCGGCGTGCGCCGCCATCCCCACAGCGTGGGCGCCAGCCCACCGGCCGCAACGACATTCAGCCCGACGGCGAGCAGCGGATGCACCCGGATCAGGCCCAGACTCAGCACGACCACTGCGACCGCGGCGACCGCGGCAACGAACCCGGCGACGGTCAAACCCGTTGCCCAGGGCGTGGATTCGTCGGCCATCAGCCGACTCTAGCCCGCTCGTAGAACGCCAGCGCCGCGGCGGTGGCGACGTTGAGCGAATCGGTCCCGCGTGACATCGGGATCCGCACGCGCAGGTCGCTCGCTTTCATCGCGGCATAGCTCAGGCCCGGCCCCTCGGCGCCGACCAGAATGGCGACCCGCTCGCCGTGCACCTGCGCCATCGCCTCCGGCAACGATTTCGCATCAGCGCCAGGCGTCATCGCCAGCAGCCGAAATCCGCTCTGCTGCAATGTCTTCAGCTCTATCGGCCAGTCGTTGGCCCGGGCAAACGGCACCAGCAGGGCATGCCCCATCGAGACGCGCACCGCGCGCCGGTACAGCGGGTCGGCGCAGCCGCTGCCGAATACGACGGCGTCGACGTCCAACCCGGCCGCGTTGCGGAAGATGGCGCCCAGGTTCTCGTGATCGTTGACGCCCTCGAGCACCACGACGGTCCTGGCGCCCTCGACCACATCAGCGACGCTGCGCTCGGGTTCCCGACGCGCCGCGGCGAGCACGCCGCGGTTGAGATGAAAGCCGACCGCCTCAGCCATCACCTCGGCCGAAACCCGGTAGTAGGGCGCCGAATTGCCGTACAGGTCCGCCGTCGAGCTCGGTGAGCCTGCGGTCGGTGCCGAGGAACGCCAACGGTGTGAACGGCGAGGCCAGCATCCGCTGCACGACCAGCACGCCCTCGGCGATCACGAGGCCTTTGCCGCTGGGCAGATCCGGGCGTCGGTCGATGCTGTTCAGGTCGCGGAAGTTGTCCAGCCGCGCATCTTCGGGATCGTCGATGTCGCAGACGACCACACCGTCGATGCCCTCGGCGCTGTCAGAATTGTTCGCGGTCAAGGGCTTTCGTCGACCAGGGCAAGAATCAAATCGGCGGCCACCCGCAGCGTGTCGCGCTCGGAAACTCCCAGCGTCTCCAGTCGCTGCGCGAGCCACTCCTGACTGGCCCGGCGTTCGGCCTCCATCAGCTCGGCGCCGGCCTCCGACACCGACACCAGCACCTGCCGGCCGTCGTCGGGGTGTGCGACGCGGTCCACGAAACCCAGCTCGGCCAATGAGGCGATCACCCGCGTCATCGATGGCGGGCGGACCCGCTCCCTGATCGCCAACGCGCCCGGCGTCATCGGGCCGAAGTTGGCCAACGTCGCCAGCGCCGACAGTTGCGACAACGACACCGGGGACTGCGGACGGCGGAATCGCAGCTGCCGGGAGAGCCGCATCACCGCCAACGACAGGTCGCTGGCGAGTCGGCTATCGCGATCGATCACAGCGCGAAGGTTACGACAGAACGCGTAATCGTCAACATCGAATCACCGAGACGGGCCCGACACCAGCTAAGTTGATCTCGATGTCCGACGAGCCAAGCACGACCGTTGAGCCGCCACCGCTACCTGCTGTGTTGCTGGATCCGTGGCCGATCATCGCGATCGGTGCGCTGGCCTGGCTGGTCGCGGCGGTGGCCGCATTCGTCGTACCCGCCCTGACGACCTGGCGCCCGCTGACTCTGGCCGGGCTGGCGGTGGGCGTCCTGGGCACGTCCATTTTCCTGTGGCAGCGCGCGGCTGCCCGCCGGGGCGCACGCGGCGCCCAAACCGGGCTCACCACGACGCCCACAAGCTAGGAGGTCTGGTTATGGCAGCGCCGCTATTGCAAGCCCAGGTCGACATCAACGCACCCGCCTCGACGGTCTGGGCGCTGATCAGCGATTTCCGCCGGATGCCGCAGTGGAGTCCGCAGTGCCGATTGATGCGGCCGCTGGGCACGGTCCGTCCCGGCACCCGGACCCTCAACCTCAACCGCCGCAACCTGTTGGTCTGGCCGACGACGTCCACCGTCCTCGAGTTGGTGCCGGACCAGAAGCTGGCGTTCCGGGTCAACATGAACAACACCGTCTGGAGCTATGAGCTGCAGCCGATCCCCGGCGGCACCAGGGTGATCGAGAGCCGGCATGCCGAGAACGGCGTCAAGCCGATCTCCGGTATGGCCGTCAACGCGCTGATGGGCGGAACCGACAACTTCGAACGCGAACTCGTCGAGGGAATGAACGCCTCGCTGGCCAAGATCAAGGCCGCGGCCGAAAACGGCTAGCTGGGCTCCGCCGGCTGGTCTGTGGGTACCTCGGCGGGTGCTTCCGCAGGCTCCTGACCGCCTCCGGCTCCCCGGCGGGCGCCTCCACAGGTTCCTCCGCACGGCTCCTCCGTGGCTGCCTCGGCGGCGGGTTCCTCTGTCGGTTCCTCCGACCGGCTGTCCTCGGCGGGTTTCTCGCTGACGTCGAGCACACCGTCGTCGAAAGGCTCGTACATCGGCGAACCGCTGCCCGCGGGAGCAGGCGTGTCGGAATGCGCGCCGCAGCCGTATTCGAGGTCGACGATGTGACCGTCGGCCGACAACTCGTTGCCGCATACCCCGAACATCACGCCCAGCGAACCGGCCAACGGCAGGAAGAAACCGCAATCGCGGCAGACCCTTTTGGTCGACTGCGCCATCTGCGCGCGCGGGCCGTGGTCGCCGTCGTGCCAACGCTGCGCCGCCTCGGCGCGACCCCAGGCGCTCATCACCTGGCGACGGCCCAGCCCGATCTCGGCGGCGGTCTCGTCGACCTGCGGGTCGCCGGAAGCCAGGAAGCCCGGCACCAACCGCGGGTCGTCCGAGCGACGGCGCGAGCAGGTCGCCGGGGCCCAGGTCGCCGGGCCGGACGCGTTGATCCCAGGGCAACCACTCCGGTGCCAGTAGTGACTCCGGCCCGGGTACCAGCACCACCTCGCTGACCGTTGCATGGTCGGCGCCGGGGTAGCTGGCCACCACGACCGCCCACTGCCAGCCCTGGTAGCCGGGCAGGTGGGCCAGGAAACGGTGGGTGGCGCTGCTCGGGTCTTCGTAGCCGACACCGAGGTAGTCGCCGACGGTGTCGTCACCGCTGCCCTCGACGATGGCGGCACGCGCCAGCCCGGCCGCGCCGGTGAGAACCGTCGCCAACTCAGGCGACCACTCCGTGGTGGTCGAACCGGTCACTTCGTCCGTGGTTTCCATGGGCCTCTGATTCTGCCGCACAGATGCGACGCATGGCCACACCGGTCGCCTGCGCACCAGCACAGGCCGCATGGGTGAGAATCGATGTATGGCTGGACGGCGCGGTGATCACCCGGATGCGAGCCGAGGCTCGGCACCCGGCCGGCGTGGTCGTAGCGGGCCGGCGGCCGAGCATCCCGGCATGGCCAACTATCCCGCCGACGAGCCGGATCACCGCCGCTCGCAGCGGCCGCCGATGCCCAGCTCCAACCGCTACCTGCCCCCGCTGAACCGCGACACCGAAGCCCGGCGCCGCACTGAGCCGCCGCGCGCCGGCGCTGCCGGAGAGCGAGTGACGGTCACCCGGGCCGCCGCCCAGCGCAGCCGCGAAATGGGTTCGCGGATGTACGACCTGGTACAGCGGGCCGCCACCGCCGACGGCGCGGACAAATCCGGGCTGACGGCGCTGACCTGGCCGGTGGTGGCCAACTTCGCCACCGACGCCGCGATGGCCGTCGCGCTGGCCAACACGCTGTTCTTCGCCGCGGCCACCGGGGAGAGCAAGGACCGCGTTGCGCTCTACCTGCTGATCACCATCGCGCCGTTCGCGGTGATCGCGCCGCTGATCGGTCCGGCGCTCGACCGGCTGCAGCACGGCCGCCGAGTCGCGCTGGCGGCCTCGTTCGCGCTGCGCACCGCGCTGGCGGTGGTGCTGATCGCCAACTACGACGCCGCTACCGGCGGCTATCAGTCCTGGGTGCTGTATCCGTGTGCGCTGATGATGATGGTGCTGTCGAAGTCGTTCAGCGTGCTGCGAAGTGCGGTCACGCCGCGGGTGATGCCACCGACCATCGACCTGGTCCGGGTGAACTCTCGGCTGACCATGTTCGGCCTGCTGGGCGGCACCATCGTCGGCGGCGGCATCGCCGCTGGAATCGAGTACGGCTGCGACCGTCTGCTCCAATTGCCCGGCGCCCTGTTCGTCGTCATCGCGGTCACCGTGGCGGGCGCGGTGCTGTCCATGCGCATCCCGCGCTGGGTCGAGGTGACCGCCGGCGAGGTTCCCGCCACGCTGAGCTACCGCCAGGGCAACGCGGCGACGGAGTTGGCCCGATGAGGTCCGCCGGGCCAGCGGAGCACTTCGACAACCGTTGGGCCGCAACATCATCACCGCGCTGTGGGGCAACTGCACGATCAAGGTGATGGTCGGCTTCCTGTTCCTGTATCCGGCTTTCGTCGCCAAGGCGCATCACGCCAACGGCTGGAGACAGCTGGCGATGCTCGGCATCATCGGCGCGGCCGCCGCGATCGGCAACTTCGCCGGCAACTTCGCCAGCGCCCGGTTGCGGCTGGGCCGGCCCGCGGTGCTGGTGTTGCGCTGCACCCTGGCGGTCACCGGCATCGCGCTGGCCGCCGCGGTGGCCGGCACCCTGATGATGGCCGTGATCGCCACGTTGGTGACGTCGGGTTCGAGCGCGATCGCGAAGGCGGCGTTGGACGCGTCGCTGCAAGATGACCTGCCCGAAGAATCGCGCGCGTCGGCGTTCGGGCGTTCGGAGTCGACGCTGCAACTCGCGTGGGTGCTCGGCGGTGCGATGGGCGTGCTGCTCTACACCGATCTGTGGATCGGCTTCAGCGTCGTCACGCTCGGTGCTGATTCTCGGCCTGGCCCAGACGGTGGTCAGCTTCCACGGCGACTCGCTGATCCCCGGCCTGGGCGGTAACCGGCCGGTGATGGTCGAGCAGGAGGGCGAGCAGAGTGAACGCCGCAACGCGGCGGTTCCGCGACCGTGACGTCGGCCGAAAACTTGCGCTGCTCGCGATTGTGGCGGTGCTGGCGGCGGGCGCCGGGATCGGCGCGTGGGCGCTGGCGCGCGAGCGCGGCCCGCTGCGTCCCGAGATCAGCGCGTATTCAGACGGCCATTTGACCCGGGTCGGCCCCTACCGGTACTGCAACGTGCTCGACCTCACCGACTGCCAGAATCGCGGCAGTCGGAGGGCGAGCTGCGGGTGAATTCGCGTGCTCCCCGTTCAGCTTTCGGTGCCGACGTCGATCGGCGAGGCGCCCTGGTGGCTGCTGACGGTGTACGAGGACTCCGCCATTCCCACGACGACGTTCTACCGGCCGGGCAGCTCGGCTGGCGGTCACCATTCCCACCGTCGATCCCCATCACGGGCGGCTGACCGGCATCGCGGTGCAGTTGATGACGGTGTTCGTCGATCCGTCCGGCGAGGTGCAGGGTGTCCCCCACGCCGAATGGTCGGTGCGGACGGTGTGGAGCTAAGGCACTGATCTAGCGCGTGCTCTCGCCGGCGGTGTTGTGCCGAGATTGCTGTTGCCCGGGCCCGTTCGGGTCACCGCCCTGGTGGTCCAGTTCGTCTTGGACCTCGCGCTGCTCCTCGGTCACCTTCCTGGCGTCCTTGGGCTCTGGATCAGGGTTACTGCCGGCTTGCTGGTTCACGCGCGATCTTCCTGTCGGCTGCTGGGCAGGCCCGTGTTGAATGTCCCCGTTCGCGCACTTCGAAACCCGCCGAGTCAGACCGCCCCGTGACCTGCAGGCACCTCTTCGCCGCGCCGCGTCGGCCCCGGCGGCGTACCGTCGCCGAAAGGCTTGCCGCCCAACGCATTCCCTGCCGTGCGGGTCAGCCAGTTGGCCAGCTCCGGCCCCTTCGGCACGATGCCGCTCGGGTTGATGTCCTTGTGCACGATGTAGTAGTGCTGCTTGATCTGGACGAAGTCGGTGGTGTCGCCAAAACCCGGCGTCTGGAACAGGTCTCGCGCGTAGGCCCACAACACCGGCATCTCGGAGAGCTTGCTTCGGTTGCACTTGAAGTGGCCGTGATAGACGGCGTCGAACCGGGCCAGAGTGGTGAACAGCCGGACGTCGGCCTCCGTGATCGTCTCCCCGACCAGGAAGCGCGGCTTGAAAGTCGGTCACTGACCCAGTCCAGCGCAGCGAACAATCGGTCGTAGGCGGCCTCGTACGCTTTCTGCGAGCCGGCGAAGCCGCAGCGATACACCCCGTTGTTGATCTCGGTGTAGATCCGCTGGTCGACCTCGTCGATCTCGTCGCGCAGCGAATCAGGATAGAGCTGCGGTGCGCCGTCGCGGTGATATGCCGTCCATTCGGTCGACAAGTCCAGTGTCATCTGCGGAAAGTCGTTGGTGACGACGGCCCCGCTCGGGACATCGACGATCGCTGGCACCGTGATGCCCTTCGGATAGTCGGGGAAGCGGCGCGAAATACGCGTCCTGCAGCCGCGGAATCTTCAACACCGGGTCGACGCCGCTGGGATCGAGATCGAACGTCCAGCTGCGCTGGTCATGGGTCGGGCCGCAAAACCCAATCGACAGAACATCTTCCAGGCCAAGCAGCCGCCGGACGATGATCGCGCGGTTGGCCCACGGACACGCCCGAGCGACGATCAGCCGGTAGCGGCCCGCTCCACCGGATAGCCGTCACGGCCGTCGGCGGTGATCCGGGTTTCGATGTACTTGGTGTCGACGGGTGAATTCGCCGGCCTCGGCGATGGCGTTCCGCCGGGCCCACCCAGCGAGAGTGAGCGGGTGCCGCTGGGCCACGGGCCGTCCTAACCGGACTAGTGCCGTTCCTCATGTTCTGGCTGAACGAATGGACGAAGATGACGGCGGGTCTGGTGATCCGCTGTCCCGGCCTTGACCGTCGGCGTGTTTACCCCGCGTGTAATCGCCTTGCCACTCCACTCGCTCTCCCGCTGCGACCCTCGCCAACTGCTCGATTTGCTTTTCCGCGTCACGCGAGCGGAGAAAGAACTCATGCTGGCGCTGCAGATCTTCGTCGGACTCGATAAGCCTGAGCTCAGGTGCGAACTCTTCTAAGTCGCCTCGGCGCTGCGGGACGATCATGCAGATCGGCTCGTCGACCTCGAACCGCACAGGCATCAGTTTGCGGGTGAGTTTCCAGCTCATGCTGAAACTCGCACTTGCCCAGTCGGTTTCGACGATGCCTTCTAACGGGCACACGGCATCCTTCGGATAGTTTGCGGGTCCGCGGACCAACAGGTTGTAGCCCGGCGGAGTGCAAAACAGCAGCGGCAACTTCCAGGTCAGAATGCCGTTACCGAAATGGCTGAGGGGCAGAAATTGACCGGTATCACGTCTATCGGGGGTGATCTTCACGTCCACGTCATTTGCCTGACCAATCCAGGTAGCGGTGAACGCGCATGGATTCCGCAGCTCCCAGCCGCTTTGGTTAGCGATGAGCATTGGCAAGCACCGATTAGGCGAGCCCTCACGTGTCTCTGACATCCACGTTCGGCTGACCGGTGCCGGAAAAATTTGTGGCGCGTCGTCACGGGTGATGAACCCGATCAGTGGACGAGCGGGCCAATTCGACTTGTCACTCATGCGATCCCCGATTAGTTAGGGACACACGGTGGCCACAAAGGCGCGGCTCGGGCCCGTTGGTAATTCAACGAAGACTAGTACTTAACGCTCTGCGATGTAGAAAGCTATCTCGATCTCCGTCAGGTTCGCGCCACGGTCAAGAATCGGCGGGACAGGTCGGACTCGGTCGACTCACCGGCTTCCCAGTGCGCGATCCACGGCCCAGTGCCTTCGGACTGGTCGATTATCCCTTCCTCGGCCCAGGTATAGCGGCCCTTGAGCACATTGGCGGCCAGTCGCGCGTCGACGTCATCGGTGTTCGTCCACAAGGCTTCGAACAGCGCCTCCACCCTCAGGGTGGCTTGCTGACAGAACGCCTCGGCCAGCTCGTAGGACTGCTCGCCGCGGGCCCGATCGGTGACCCGCTGGGACTCCGCTCGCACACACGTCGCTGCCATGGCGAACAGTTCGGCGGCGATGTCGACAACCCGCCCGAGAAAACCCTGCTTCTGTTCCATCGCGGCCTGCCAGCGCGCCATCCCGTAGAAGGTGTTGCGGGCCAGCTTGCGCGCCGAACGCTCGACGAAGCGCAGATGCGTGGCCAGGTTGCCGAACTCGCGATACGCGGTGGGCCGCTGTCCTTCGCCGAACACTAACTGCGGCAACCACTTTGCATAGAATCCGCTCGCACCGACGGCGGCCTTGGCCTTCTGGCGGAGGTCGGCCTTGGCGTTCGCGAGGTCACCCGCTGCACTCAGATGCGCGTCGACCGCCTCGCGCGCGATCAGCAGTCGCATGATCTCACTGGAGCCCTCGAAGATGCGATTGATCCTCAGGTCGCGGACCACCTGCTCCACCGGCACCGCCCGCTCACCGCGCGCGGCCAGCGACTCGGCGGTCTCATAGCCGCGTCCACCGCGGATCTGCAGCAGCTCGTCGCCGATCTTGCAGGACATCTCGCTCGACCACAGCTTGGCCAGCGCCGCCTCGATCCGGATGTCGTTGCGGCCTTCGTCGGCCATCTGCCCGGACAACTCCAAGACCGATTCGAGCGCGTAACTCGTCGCGGCCATGAACGAAATCTTCTCGACGACAGCCCCGTGCTCGCCGACGGGCTTGCCCCACTGCACGCGCTCACCGGCCCATTCGCGGGCGATCTTCAGCGACCACTTAGCCGACCCCGCGCAGATCGCGGGAATCGAGAGTCGGCCGGCGTTCAGCGTCGTCAACGCGATCTTCAGGCCGTCGCCCTCCTTGCCGATCAGATTCTCGGCGGGCACTCGGACCTTGTGCAGCCGGGTCAGTCCGTTCTCGATCCCGCGCAGTCCCATGAACGAGTTGCGCCGCTCGACGGTGATGCCGGGCGAGTCGGCTTCGACGACGAACGCGCTGATACCGCCCCGGTGCCCGTCGCCTTTGGGCACGGCGGCCATCACCACCAGAAGTTCTGCGACGACACCGTTGGTCGTCCAGAGCTTCACGCCGTCCAGTTCGTAGGCCGCTCCGCCGTCGACCGGAGTCGCCGTCGACGCCAGCCGGGCCGGGTCGGAGCCGACATCGGGCTCGGTGAGCAGGAAGGCCGAGATCGCCCCGGCCGCGCAGCGCGGCAGGAAATTCCGCTTCTGCTCCTCGGTCCCGGCGAGCTTGAGCGGCTCGGGAACCCCGATCGACTGGTGCGCCGACAGCAGCGCCCCGAGGCTGGCGTGCACGCTCGACACCAGCATCAGCGCCCGGTTGTAGGCGACCTGCGACAGGCCCAGCCCGCCGTATTCCGACGGGATCTTCATGCCGAAACATCCCAGCTCGGCAAGGCCCTTCACGTACTCGTCGGGGATCCTCGCGTCGCGCTCGATCACGCTGCCGTCGACGGTGCCCAGGAATTCCCGCAGCCGACCTAGAAACTCCTCGGTCCGAGCCGCCTCATCGTCATCCGGTCGGGGAAACGGGTGGATGAGATCCAGGGGAAAGCGGCCGAGAAACAGCTCCTTGGCCAGGGACGGCTTGTCCCAGCCGCTTTCGCGGGATTCCTCCGCTACGGCTCTCGCTTGTTCTTCGCTGACCTGCGCCTGCTGTGCCATCGGACTTCCCTCACTCGAAACCGACTCCCTGCGGAGCTTCGAGCGGAGTGTTCCCCGTCACACGGCGCGGTACACGCGCGTCGGGCTCAGGCGTCCAATTCGCTGGCCACGGCCTTGACGACCTCGGAGACCTTGCGGGCGATCTTGCGGTCCGGGTAGCGGCCTTTGCGCAGCTCGGGCTGGACGGTGCCTTCCAGCAGCGTGATCATGTCCTCGACCATGCCGTGCAACTCGTCCGGGCTGTGCTTGTGCTCTGCCGGACCCTCGCGGCGAGGGCGGCTGCTGAGCGTCGGCGGCGGGTCGATGAGTTTCAGGCTCAACGCCTGGGGTCCGCGCCGTCCGGACGCGAGACCGAATTCCACCTTCTGGCCCGCTTTGAGTCCTTCGACGCCGGCCGGCAGCGCCGAGGAACGGACGTAGACGTCCTCGCCGTCCTCCTGAGACAGGAAGCCGAAGCCCTTCTCAGTGTCGTACCACTTCACCTTGCCAGTCGGCACCGGTCTCACCTGCTTGTCTCGCGAACAACTCAATGGGGGAACACAACGAAGCGCCCCGCCTGCGCAGGACGCGATGCCGACCGATCCTACTCGGATCGCCGGCGGCTGAGCACGGGAGTTTCTCGGTACGCTGGCCACACAGCTGGAGGAGACCATGCGCCTGATCCTGAATGTCATCTGGTTGGTTTTCGGTGGCCTGTGGTTGGCCCTCGGATACGTGGTGGCCGCGCTGATCTGCTTCCTGCTGATCGTGACCATCCCGTTCGGGTTCGCGTCGCTGCGGATCGCGTCCTACGCGCTGTGGCCGTTCGGTCGCACGATCGTCGACAAGCCCGGCCTGCGCACCGGAGCGTTGATCGGCAACATCATCTGGATCCTGTTGTGCGGAATCTGGCTCGCGATCGGGCACCTGCTGACCGCGGTGGCGATGGCGGCGACGATCGTCGGCATTCCGCTGGCGCTGGCCAATCTCAAGCTGATTCCGGTGTCCCTGGTGCCGCTGGGCAAAGAAATAGTGGCGATCGACTCCGAACCCCAGGCGCCGTGGGCCCGTCCCCGCGCGGCGCGAACCTGAAATTCGCGTTCCGGACGTCATTGCGTGACCAGGCATTAGCCCTCGGCTCCGCTGTGAAATGAGTCACATAACGGTTTGATCACAGCACGGCAACGGCCTGATTGCGAAGCGTCTCAACCTGCATAAACGACCGGCACTCCTGGCGTTTCTCCAGCTCGCGACACGCGAAACGCGCCTTTCTCCATGAAATGACTCCGCTGCTAACACCAGCTAGCGTCGTGCGCGGGCCTGCCGAGACTCCCTGCGAGGCGGGCCTTCTCGCCTATAGCGCCGAGCTCCATCCAATAGGCGAGCAACGCCAACCCATGGATGGAGGCGGGGGACCCAACGGTCCGCCGACATTGCGACCAGGAGCCGCCCGCGGCTCCTTGGGGTGAAGCCGACGCGGTCTCAACAGACTCGACGAAGGCCGGGCGACCTCTTCCGCCCGAACCCGACAGCTGACCTCGTAGGCGCTTTACGAGAGGAATCACCGGGGTATGAGCGGTCGTCACCGTAAACCCACGACGTCCACCGTCGGCGTCGCCAAATTAGCGTTCACTGGTGCAGTAATCGGCGGCGGCGGCATCGCCCTCGCCGGTCACGCAGCCGCAGCCCCCGATAGCGAATGGGACCGAGTCGCGTCCTGCGAATCGGGCGGTAACTGGGGCATCAACACCGGCAACGGGTACCACGGCGGGCTGCAGTTCTCGCAGGGCACCTGGTCCTCCCACGGTGGCGGCGAGTACGCCTCGTCGGCCAACCAGGCCACCCGCGATCAGCAGATCGCCGTCGCCGAGCGGGTGCTGGCCAGCCAGGGCCGGGGCGCCTGGCCGGTGTGCGGACGGGGCCTGTCGGGCGCCACTCCGCGCAACGTGGTCGCCGACGCGCCCGCGCCGGATGCCCCGCCGCCCGCCGAGCCAGCCGCGTTCGTGCCCGCCGCCGGCCGACCCCCCACCTCCGCCGCCCGCACCGGAACCCCCGCCACCACCGGCCGAGCCCGCCGCGGTCGACGTACCGCCCCCGCCGGCACCTGAGCCGCCGGCAGAGCCGGTCCAGGAAGCAGCCGCCGAGGCACCCGCGCCCGACGCACCCCCGCCGCCGGCGACCCGCGCCAGACGCACCCCCGCCGCCGGCTGACCCCGCGCCCGAGCCCGCTCCGCCGGCTGAGCCGGTACACGCCGAGTCGGTGGCCATCGAGGCCCCCGCCGACGGGCCGCAGGAAATTCACCAGGCGAACGCTGTGTCTTCGTGGACCGCTTCGGCGCAGAACACGGACCCGAGTTACGTCACGGATCTGCTCAACGCGATTCAGTCGCAGAGCGTGAGCGGTAACCCGGCGCTGCAGTCCCTCGCCTAGACGGCCGGGCGTCGGGGCACGGCGGAGTGCCCCGCCCTGGCCTAGCGGTTGACGTCGGTGACCGGATGGACGTAGGGCAGTTCGTCAGCGGGCAGCGGGAAGATCAGGTCGCCGAACGGCGACAGTGCGCCGACCCGGTCGGTTGCCAGTTCACTCACCGCATGGTCGTCGGGGTTGGTCGTCGGCCAGCCGTTGTCGACGTAACGGGTCTTCTGCGCCTTCTTGTCAGCCACGCGGTCCATTCTGACAGGTCGGGTGCGCTGGCGCCCGCCTTACCCTCCGTCGGCTCGGCAACGCCCACTCGCTCGACTGCTTTACGCTGGTCAGCAATGACCGAACACACCCCCGGCATCCCGCTGGGGTCCTGGCTGGCCGAGTTGCCCGACGACCGGCTGATCCGTCTGCTGGAACTACGGCCCGACCTCGCCCAGCCGCCACCAGGCAGTATCGCCGCGCTGGCCGCCCGCGCCCAGGCTCGCCAGTCGCTGAAGGCTGCCACCGACGAGCTGGATTTCCTGCGACTGGCCGTGATCGACGCGCTGCTGGTGCTGCAGGCGGATACCGCGCCGGTGCCGGTCGCCAAGCTGCTCACGCTGATCGGTGACCGGGCACGCCGAAGCCGAGGTGCTCGACGCGCTCGACGATCTGAAAGGACGCGCGCTGGCCTGGGGCGACCTCGACGTGCGGGTGACCGCCGACGCCGCCGGCGGCCTGCCCTGGTACGTCGGGCAGGTCACGCTTGAAGACGCCTCGCAGAGCCCGGAGCAGATTGCCACCCTGATCGACGGCCTCAACGACCCGCAGCGCGAGCTGCTGGACAGACTGCTGGAGGGTTCGCCGGTGGGGCGCACCCGCGACGCGGCACCCGGTGCTCCTGCGGATCGCCCTGTCCCACAACTGATTGCGATCGGGCTGCTGCGGCGAATCGACGCCGACACGGTGATCCTGCCGCGCAACGTCGGGCAGGTGATGCGCGGCGAGGAACCCGGACCGGTGCGGCTCACGGCGCCGGATCCGGTGGTATCCACCACCACGCCCGCCGACGCCGACGCCGCGGCCGCCGGCGCGATCATCGACCTGCTTCGCGAACTGGATGTCCTCCTCGAAACACTAAGCACCGCACCGATTTCCGAGCTGCGCAGCGGCGGACTCGGCGTGCGCGAGATTCGGCGGCTGGCCAAAATCACCGGCGTCGACGAGGCCCGGCTGGGACTGATCCTCGAACTCGCCGCCGCCGCGGGACTGATCGCCAGCGGCATCCCGGACCCGCAACCGGCGGTCGGCGACCCGCCGTACTGGGCGCCGACGGTGGCCGCCGACCGTTACAGCGAGGCGTCGACCGCCGAACGCTGGCATCTGCTGGCCACCACCTGGCTCGACCTGGCGGCCAGGCCGGCCCTGATCGGGAGCCGCGGACCGGACGCCAAACCGTATGCCGCGCTGTCGGATTCGCTGTACTCGACGGCCGCGCCGTTGGATCGCCGTCTGCTGCTGGGCATGCTGGCCGGACTGCCGCCCGGCGCGGGCGTCGACAAGAACACCGCGTCGGCGGCGCTGATCTGGCGGCGGCCCCGCTGGTCCAATCGGCTGCAACCCGCGCCGATCGCCGACCTTCTGGACGAAGCGCAACACCTCGGCCTGGTGGGCCGCGGGGCGATCAGCACGCCCGGTCGCGTGTTCATCGGCGGCGCGGACGAGGCCGAGGCCATCGCCGCGATGGCGCGCGTCCTGCCCAAGCCGATCGATCATTTTCTGGTGCAGGCCGACCTGACGGTGGTGGTGCCCGGCCCGCTGGAGCGTCACCTCGCCGAAGAACTGTCGACGGTGGCCACCGTCGAGTCCGCGGGCACCGCGATGGTGTACCGCGTCAGCGAACCGTCGATCCGACATGCCCTCGACATCGGCAAGACCGCGGAAGAATTGCATTCCCTGTTTCGCAAGCACTCCAAAACACCTGTGCCGCAAGGCTTGACGTATCTGATCGACGACGTCGCACGTCGGCACGGCCAGCTGCGGATCGGCATGGCCGCGTCGTTCGTGCGATGCGAAGACCCGACGCTGCTCGCCCAGGCCGCGGCCGGCGCCGACCACCTCGGCCTGCGCGTGCTGGCACCGACCGTGGCGATCTCGCAAGCACCGATCAGCGAAGTGCTCGCGGCCCTCCAGGACGCCGGCTTCGCCCCGGCCGCCGAGGACGCCAGCGGCACCATCGTCGACATCCGGAGCCCGTCGTGCGCGAGTTCCCACCCCGCAGCGCCATCGTCCGCATCGGCCGGTATCCCGCCCCAGCAGCGACACACTGAGCGCGGTGGTCGCGGTACTGCGGAAAGTGACTACCGCGCCGTTCGCTCACGTGCGGATCGATCCGGCGGTGGCGATGTCACTGCTGCAGCAGGCCGCCCGGGAACAAGACGACGGTGCTGATCAGTTACGTCGATGCCGCCGGAGTGGCCACCCAGCGGGTGGTGTCGCCGATCGCGGTGAGCGGCGGGCAGTTGGTCGCGTTCGACTCGGCTTCGAGCCGCGCCCGTGATTTCACGATTCACCGCATCACCTCGGTGATGCCCGCCGACGGCGAGTAGCTGTCGGCCCAGTACGGATAATGAAGCGTATGGAGTATCGGGATAGTGGAGGCGTTGACTGACGGACCGTTGATTGTGCAGTCTGACAAGACGGTGCTGCTGGAAGTCGACCATGAGCTGGCCGGTGCGGCGCGCGCGGCGATCGCGCCGTTCGCGGAGCTGGAGCGCGCGCCCGAGCACATTCACACCTACCGCGTCACCCCGCTGGCGCTGTGGAATGCCCGCGCCGCGGGCCACGACGCCGAGCAGGTCGTCGACGCGCTGGTCAGCTTTTCCCGCTACGCGGTTCCGCAACCGTTGCTGGTCGACATCGTCGACACGATGGCCCGCTACGGCCGGCTGCAACTGGTGAAGAGCCCGGTGCATGGCCTGGTGCTGGTCAGCTTCGACCGCGCCGTGCTCGAAGAAGTGTTGCGCCACAAGAAGATCGCGCCGATGCTGGGCGCCCGCATCGACGATGACACCGTGATCGTGCACGCCAGCGAGCGCGGGCGGATCAAGCAGATGCTGCTCAAGATCGGCTGGCCCGCCGAGGATCTCGCCGGCTACGTCGACGGCGAGGCTCATCCGATCACCCTGGTGCAGGACGGCTGGGAACTGCGCGACTACCAGGAGATGGCGGCCGACTCGTTCTGGTTGGGCGGCTCGGGCGTGGTGGTCCTGCCGTGCGGTGCGGGCAAGACGCTCGTCGGCGCCGCGGCGATGGCGAAGGCCAGCGCGACGACGTTGATCCTGGTCACCAACACCGTCGCCGGCCGGCAGTGGAAGCGCGAGCTGATCGCGCGAACGTCGTTGACCGAAGAGGAGATCGGCGAATACTCCGGGGAGCGCAAGGAGATTCGTCCCGGTCACCATCGCGACCTATCAGGTGGTCACCCGTCGCACCAAGGGCGAATACCGCCACCTGGAGTTGTTCGACAGCCGGGACTGGGGATTGATCGTCTACGACGAGGTGCACCTGCTGCCGGCGCCGGTATTCCGGATGACCGCCGATCTGCAGTCCCGGCGACGGCTCGGACTCACGGCGACGTTGATCCGCGAGGACGGCCGGGAGGGCGACGTGTTCTCGCTGATCGGCCCGAAGCGTTACGACGCGCCGTGGAAAGACATCGAGGCGCAGGGCTGGATCGCCCCGGCGGAGTGCATCGAGGTGCGCGTCACGATGACCGACAACGAGCGGATGATCTACGCCACCGCCGAGCCGGAAGAGCGCTACAAGCTGTGCTCGACGGCCCATTCGAAAATCGCGGTGGTCAAATCGATTCTGGCTCGGCACGCAGGCGAGCCGACGTTGGTGATCGGCGCCTACCTGGATCAGCTCGAGGAACTCGGAGAGGTGCTGGACGCCCCGGTGATCCAGGGATCGACCAAGAACGCCGAGCGCGAGGCGCTGTACGACTCGTTCCGCCGCGGTGAGGTGAGCACCCTGGTGGTGTCCAAGGTCGCGAACTTCTCCATCGATCTACCGGAAGCCTCTGTCGCGGTGCAGGTTTCGGGTACATTCGGCTCACGGCAAGAAGAGGCACAGCGACTCGGCCGGCTACTGAGGCCCAAGGCCGACGGCGGCGGCGCGATCTTCTACTCGGTGGTGGCACGCGACAGCCTGGACGCCGATTACGCCGCGCACCGGCAGCGCTTTCTCGCCGAGCAGGGCTACGGCTACATCATCCGCGACGCCGACGACCTGCTGGGGCCGGCGATCTACCGCTTAGGCGATCGCAAGCGCGGCGTTTCCCGCGCGCAGCGGTCGCCTTTATCAACTCAGAGCGACAGGATGGTCGCCGACGCGGTACCGGGCGCCCCGTACACCTGCGCCAAACCGACGCGCGGGTTCCCGGGAACCTGACGCTCGCCCGCCTCACCGCGCAACTGGCGGACCAGCTCGTGCACCTGACGCAGGCCGGACGCCCCGATCGGTTCGCCGTTGGCGATCAGCCCGCCGTCGGTGTTGACCGGAATCGACCCGTGGATCTCGGTGGCGCCGTCGGCCACCAGCTTCTCCTGCTCGCCGTCGGCGCACAGACCCGTCTCGGCCATGTGGATCACCTCGTTGCCGGCGTCGGTGTCCTGAAGTTGAGCGACGTCGACGTCCTCGGGCCCGATGCCCGCGGCCTCATAGGCGGCCTTGGCGGCGTAGACGGTGGGCGAGACGTCCTCGTCCAGCGGGGCGAACGTGGCATGCACTTCGTAGGCGCCATAGGTCCGGGTGCGGATCTCGGTGGCGCGCACGTAGACCGGCTTGTCGGTGTACTTGTGCGCGATGTCGGCGCGACACATGATCACGGCCGCGGCGCCTTCGTCGGGCGCGCAGAACATGTACTGCCGCAGCGGGTAGTTCAGCACCGGCGAGGCCATGATCTGCTCGACCGTTATCTCCTTGCGCCGGAATGCATTCGGATTCAGCACGCCGTTGCGGAAGTTCTTGTTGGCCACCCGCGCCAGCGTCTCCTCGGAGATGCCGTGCTTGTGGATGTAGTGATTGGCCTTCATCCCGAAGAACTTGGTGGTGACGAACTGTCCGTTTTCCGCATACCACTGCGGCAGCGCCAACTTTGCCGGGTCGTCGGTGAACGCACCGCGCGGGTGTTTGTCCAACCCGATCGCGATGCCGATGTCGTACTTACCCAGCCGGATGGTGTCGGCGGTCTGCTGAATCGCGCTGGCCGCGGTGGCGCACGCGTTGAACACGTTGGTGAAGGTGATGCCGGTCAGCCCGACCAGACGAGTCACCGCGTCGGGGTTGGAGACCTCGTGGCTGCCGCCGAAGCCGAACTGGATGTCCTTCCAGTCCACCCGGGCATCGGCCAATGCGGACTGGATGGCCTCGGCGCCCATCTGCATCGCGGTCTTGTCGAACCTGCCGAACGGGTGCAGGCCGACACCGATGATGGCGACATCGCTGGTCATGTCAGGCTCCTCTCAATTGTGACGACCCGCTTCGCCCGGCTTCGCCGAGCTTGCGATCGTCACGAAGTCGGCTGGAACGCGAACGTGACGATCTCAGCGCCGTCAGCGTCGGTGGTGAACGGGATCATGGTCAGCTCAACCGGTTGGCCGAACTTCAGCTTGGCCGGATCGTTCTCGGTCAGCCGGCCTTCGACGCGAATGACGTCACCGAGCTGCACCAGGCCCACCCCGAACGGCACGAAGTCGTCGCCGGTGGGGCCGGCGTAAGGAGCTCCCGGCGGAAAGCCCTGGGTGGTCCACGCGATCAGCGTTCCGCTGCGCGGAAGCTTGGTCTCCGACATCGTTCGGCCCGCTGCACCGCGGGCACAGATCCTGCGCCGGAAAGGTCGTGGCGCTGCAGTCGCCGCACTGGCTACCGATCAGCTGAGGATTGTCATCGGGCCAGGTAGAGATGCTGGGATCGATTGCCTTCTGCATCGAGGGATCCTCCGTCAGCCGCCGCCGGGATAATGCGCTCACCAAACCGTACAACAGCATTCCGCAAAAACGGAAACCGCATTCTCATTCTTGCTCGCGACGGCCGGCTACCCATCGTTTTCCCTTCACACGGAGCCAAACCCTTCAGCCCGCCGACCCCATCTGCCAGCGTCGGAGCAATGACCGTCACCGACGCGGCGGCGCCGACAATCACCAATGTCTGGGGCACCCATCGATGGAGCATCCTGCGATGGTCGTCGCCGGTTGCGCTGCTGGTGCTGTGGCAACTACTCAGTGCCACCGGGCTCATCCCCGGCGATGTGCTGCCGGCGCCGCAGCTGATCTTCGATGCCGGATGGCAACTGATCCAGAACGGGAAGCTGATCGACGCCCTGGAGGTGTCCGGGCTGCGCGTCGTCGAGGGCCTGCTGCTCGGTGGTGTCACCGGGGTCGCTCTGGGCATCGCGGTCGGGCTCTCGCCGTGGATCGAGGCCACCGTCGACCCGCCGCTTCAGATGCTGCGCGCGCTGCCGCATCTGGGGTTGATTCCGTTGTTCATCCTCTGGTTCGGCATCGGCGAGCTGGCCAAGGTCAATCTCGTTGCGCTCGGAGTTGCCTTCCCGCTGTACCTCAATACCTTCTCGGCGATCCGGCAGGTCGACCCTAAACTGCTGGAAACCGCTGACATTCTTGGCTTTTCACTGCTGCAGCGACTGCGTATCATCCTGCTGCCCAGCGCGGCCCCGCAGGTGCTGGTCGGGCTTCGGCAGTCGTTGGCGATCGCGTGGCTGACGCTGATCGTGGCCGAACAGATCAACGCCGACAAGGGCATTGGCTACTTGATCAACAACGCGCGCGACTTCCTGCGCATCGACATCATCATCTTCTGCTTGGCGATCTACGCGCTGCTGGGCATCATCACCGACGCAGGCGTCCGGACCCTGGAACATCGAGCCCTGAGGTATCGCACATGACCGTGACGTCGGAACGGCAGACCACCGTCGTCGGCAGACTCAGCAACGTCAACAAGTCTTACGGCGGCAAGCGCATCCTCGACGACATCTCGTTGGAGATCCGGTCCGGCGAGATCGTCGCGCTGGTCGGGCGCAGCGGATGCGGCAAGTCGACCGTATTGCGGGTGCTGGCAGGGCTTTCCGACGATCACGCCGGCCAGCGCGAGGTCAGTGGCGCACCCGCGGTCGCGTTTCAGGAACCGCGGCTGTTTCCGTGGCGCGACGTGCTGACAAATGTGTTGTACGGGCTCAACCGCACCGGCCTGTCGCGCGACGCGGCCCGGGCACGCAGCGAGCGGGCACTGGCCGAGATCGGGCTCAGCGAACACGCCCGGGCATGGCCGCTGACATTGTCCGGCGGTCAGGCGCAACGGGTTTCGCTAGCGCGGGCGTTGGTGGCAGAGCCGCAGCTGTTGCTGCTCGACGAGCCGTTCGGCGCGCTCGACGCGCTCACCCGGCTGTCCATGCGCGCGTTGCTGCTCGACCTGTGGCGCGACCACGGATTCGGCGTCCTGCTGGTCACCCACGACGTGGACGAGGCGGTCGAGTTGGCCGACCGGGTGCTGGTGCTCGAGGAGGGCCGGGTCGCGCACTCCATCACCATCGAGTCGCCGCGTCCCACTGCGTCGGAGCGCACCGCCCGACACGACGAATACCGGTCCGAGCTTCTCGACAAGCTCGGCGTTCGGCATTGATCACCAAGCAGCGCTTCGCTTTTCATGTCGGCGTTGTGCTGGTGCTGATCGGCGCCGTCACGGGCTGCGTCTCGCGCGAGCTGGGTCCGCAGCCTCTCGCGGTGCCTGCGCCGGTGCCGGCATCGGAGTTGTCCGGGGTGACGCTGCGCGTCGGCGATCAGAAGGGCGGCACTCGAGCGCTGCTGCAGGCGGCCGGCGCCTTGGACAACCTGCCGTATCGCATCGACTTCTCGACGTTCACCTCGGGACCGCCGCAGATCGAAGCGTTGAACGCCGGCCGGATCGACTTCGCGATCACCGGAAACACGCCACCGGTGTTCGGCGCAGCGGCCAATTCGAAGACCCGGGTCGTCTCGGTCTGGGACGGCGCGCAGGCCGGTGAGCAGATCCTGGTGCGAACCAACTCGTCGATTGGCGGCGTCCGCGATCTGCGCGGCAAGACGATCCTGGTGGCCAAGGGCAGCGCCGCACATGCCAACGTGCTCGAGCATCTCGCCGACGCCGGGCTCAAGACCAAAGACGTCAAGCTGGTGTTCCTGCAGCCCGCCGACGCGTTGTCGGCATTCGCCAACGGGCAAGGCGACGCATGGGTGATCTGGGATCCCTACACGGCGCAAGCCAATCTGACGCTGAAGGTCCGCAGCATCGGATCGGCCGACAACGGCTACCAATTCGGCAGCGCCTCGGTGAAGGCGCTGACCGATCCCCAACGCAACGCCGCGCTGTCCGACTTGCTGGTCCGCTACCAGCGGGCGGCGCAGTGGGCGCGCGAGAATCCCGATCAGTGGGCCGAGAAGTACTCCGCCGCCGTGGGTTTGAGCCTCAAGATCTCCGCGCTCGCCCAGAGCAGACTCCGGCGGCTAACGGTCCCGCTCGATGACAAGGTGGTGGCGTCCGAACAACGCCTCGCCGACTTGTTCGCGTCCGCGGACCAAATTCCGGAGGCGCCCGACTTCGTCAAATGGGTCGACCGTAGGTTCAACAGTGCGCTCGGAGGCGAGCAGCACGAAGTGACGACCACGAGGAGATGACGATGACGGTCACGGTGACACTTGAGCTCCGGTTCAAGCCCGACGAGGTCGCCGCGGGACGCGAGCTGATGGGCCGGGTGCTGGAAGTCACCCGGGCCTTCGACGGCAACGTGCGCACCGACGTGCTCGTCGACGAGGACGACGAAGCGCACTGGCTGATCTACGAACTCTGGGAGACGGTCGACGCCGACGAGGCCTACCGCGCGTTTCGCGCCGGCGAGGGAAAGGTGACGCAGCTGCCGCCCCTGCTGGCCGCTCCCCCGGTGAAGATCCGCTACCTCACCAGCGACATCTAGCTCAGCGCCGGGATCACTTGGCGCTCAAACAGTTCGATCCCGGAGCGGTCGTATGCGGCCTCGGGGAAGTAGCAGATCACGTACTCGCAGCCGAGGTCGCGCAGCTTCTGCAGCCGTTCGATGACCTGCTCCGGGGTGCCGGTAGCCGAATCGGGTCCGCTGGTGCCGCCGATCATCGCGTCGGCCGCTGATTCGCCGACGTAGCCGACCAGGCGGTCGCGGACCCGCTGCAGGCGGTCGTTGAAGCCTTTCTCGTCTGCGTCGACGATGGCGTTGACGTTGACCGACCGGACGATCGCGTCGAAGTCGGTGCCCACGTCGCGGCAATGGCCGGCGAGCACTTCGGACTTGTGCGCGAAGCCGTCCGGCTCGCCGGTGAAGTTGGTGTACTGCGCGTACTTCGCGGCGATACGCAGGGTCTTCTGCTCGCCGCCGCCAGCGATCCACAGCGGAATTCCGTTGTCCTGCAACGGCTTGGGCGCGACGATCGCGCCGTCGACCTGGTAGTGCTTTCCGTCGAAGCTGACTTTTCCGTCCCGCCAGGCGTCACGCATGATCTGGACGCCTTCGTCGAGGCGTCCCAGCCGCACGCCCGCGGACGGGAAGCCGTATCCGTAGGCCCGCCACTCGTGCTCGTACCAGCCGCCACCGATTCCCATCTGCACGCGACCGCCGGAGATGATGTCTGCCGTCGCAGCGACTTTGGCGAGGTAGGCGGGATTTCGATAGCTCATCGCGGTGCACATCTGGCCGAGCTTGATCCGCGATGTGGTCGCCGCATACGCCGACATCAGCGACCACGCCTCGTGGGTGGCTTCGCCGGTGGGCATCGGCACGGTGTGGAAGTGGTCGTACACCCACACCGAATCCCAGGCACTGTCGTCGGCGTAGGCGGCCAGATCGCGCATCACCCCCCAGTGCTTATCGACGTCGATGCCGACCAGATCCAGTCGCCAGCCTTGAGGGATGAAGAATCCGAAGCGCATAACTTCGGACTCTAGCCCGGCGACGATGCGGGCCGGAACGGGCCGCTGAGGAACCGGGTAATCAGGTGCAGCGCGACCCGTAAGCTGACCGGATGGACCTCACCGGTATCGGAATCTGGAGCAGCCAGCTCCGCTACGGCAATGCTGCCGAATCCGCCGATGCAGCAGCGGAATTGGACGAGTTGGGCTTCCGGGCACTTTGGATACCCGACGTTGGTGGGCAGGTCTTCGACGCGGTGGGCAACCTGCTGGCCGCGACCAAGCAGACCACGATCGCCACCGGGATCCTGAACCTGTGGATGCACACACCGGGTGACGTCGCGGAGAACTTCGCCGCGCTGACCGCTGAACACGGCGACCGCTTCCTGCTGGGAATCGGCGTCAGCCACGCGCCGCTGATCGATGCGCGCGAGCCCGGACGGTACCGCAAACCGTTGGCGGCGACGGCGGCGTTCCTGGACGAGTTGGACGCGACGCCGCAACCGGTCCCCGTGCAGCGGCGGGTGCTGGCCGCGCTCGGCCCGAAGATGCTGTCGCTGTCCGCGCACCGCAGCGCGGGCGCACACCCGTACCTGGTCACCCCCGACCACACCGCAACGGCCCGCGCGATTTTGGGTGACGGGCCGTTGCTGCTGCCCGAACAGACGGTGATTCTCACCGACAGCGCCGACGACGCGCGCGCCGTCGGAACCGATTGGTTGCGTTCGTATTTGGCGATGCCGAATTACGCGAACAATCTCCTGCGCTCCGGGTTTTCCGAAGACGACCTGAGCCAGGTGAGCGACCGTCTCTTCAACGCGATCATCGCGTGGGGCGACGAGGACGCCATCCTGCGCAGGGTCTCCGAGCATCGTTCGGCCGGTGCCAACCACGTCTGCATCCAGGTGCTGCTGAGCGACCCGCAGGGCTATCCACGCGAGCAATGGCGCCGTATCGCCGCGGCCCTCACGTAGCCGAGTGGCTGATGTGACGAGGCTCGACCGGGCATTACGGTAGTGCCATGTCTTCCAAGCACACGCTGTTTCGGCTGTTCTACCGATTCGGATACACCCCGTGGGATGGACACCCGCTGGCGCAGAGCCTGCAGAACCTGATCGAAGGCGACGGATCACCGCCCCTTCCTGCCGGCAAGGCACTCGAACTCGGCTGCGGCACCGGGGACAACGCGATCTATCTGACTCACCACGGCTGGCAGGTCACCGCAGTTGACTACGTCGCCAAGGCAATCGAGTTGGCTCGAACCAAAGCGGCTGCGCAGAACACCACCGTGAGATTCGAGCAGGCCGATGTGACCCGATTGAGTTCAGAAGGGCTCGGCCACGACTTCAGCCTGATCACCGATAACGGCTGCCTACACGCCATGAGCGACGCCGACCGCGACTCCTACGTCCGCGAAGTCAGTGCCGTGGCGGCGCCGGGCGCGCGGCTGCTCATCATCGCTCTGGAACCGGGCGGGCGCCGTGGTGTACGAGGTGTCGACCAAGCCGAAATCAAACGGCGGTTCGCGGCGGGCTGGACTTTGCTGACCACCGGTCACGAGCCCGCCCTGGACCGCGCCGAGCGAAACCCGGGGCGGCACTATCTCTTTCAGCGCAACGGATAACTGCCCAGGGATCGGGAATACCGTAGAGCCATGGCTTTCAAGCAGACGCTGTTTCGGCTGTTCTACCGGTTCGGATTCACGCCCTGGGACGGCCATCCGATCGCCCAGAATCTGCAGGACCTGGTGCATACCTTGCCCGCGGGCAAGGCGCTCGATCTCGGCTGCGGCACTGGAGACGCCTCGATCTACCTGGCTCAGAACGGGTGGACGGTCACCGGTGTCGACTACGTCGAGCAGCCCCTCGAAGCCGCGCGGTCCAAGGCCGCGGCGGCCAAGGCGTCGGTCGACTTCATCCGGGCGGACGTCACGCGGCTGAGCCAGGAGGGCCTGGGCCAACATTTCAACCTGATCGTCGACAACGGCTGTCTGCACAACATGAGCGACGGCGATCGTGATGCGTACGTCCGCGAAGTCAGCGCGGTGGCCGCACCGCACGCTCGACTGCTGATCGTCGCGTTCCTGCCCGGCGGACGGTTCGGTGTGCGGGGCGTCCAGTCCGCCGAAATGGAGCGACGATTCGCCCCCGGGTGGACGCTGGTTTCCGCCGGAGCCGAGCGGCAACTCGACGAAGCACAGACGCCGGCGCGGTATTACCTCTATCAACGCGAAAGCCCCTGAAATCGTTGAGCTTCAGGGGCTTTCGTGTCGACTGTTTAGGTCAGCGAGGCCGGCGGCAGGAACCGGTCGCCGTACCTGGCGGCCAGCTCCTTGGCCCGCGCGACGAAGGCTTCCTGGCCGGTGCCGAGCGCACCCTGGTAGCCGACGATGAACTGCGCCGAGCCACCGGTGTACGGCGGGAAGCCGATGCCCATGATCGAGCCGATGTTGGCGTCGGCGGTCGACGTGAGAACGCCTTCGTCGAGGCACTTCTGGGTTTCCAGCGCCTCGGCGAACAGCATCCGGTCGACCATGTCCTGCAGCGGCAGCTCGGTCGAACCGGACTTGAACGTCTCGCGCAGACCCGGCCACAACCGGGTGCGCTTGCCGTCGACGTACTCGTAGAAACCGGCACCCTTCAACCGCGACGGACGCTCGAGCTCGATCATCTTCTCGACGACCGCCTCGGCCGGGTGCGGCTCGTACTTGCCGCCCGCATCCTCGACGCCCTTACGGCTCGCCGCAGCGATCTTGTGCATCAGCTCCAGGTTGAGCTCGTCGGATAGCTGCAGCGGCGGCGCCGGGTAGCCGGCCTGCGAACCGGCGTGCTCGACGCTGGCGGGCTCCACGCCCTCGCCCAGCATCGCCAGCGCCTCGTTCACGAAGGTGCCGATGACGCGGCTGGTGAAGAAGCCGCGGCTGTCGTTGACCACGATCGGGGTCTTGCCGATAGCCAGCGTGTAGTCGAACACCCGGGCCAACGCCTCGTCAGATGTCTTCTCGCCCTTGATGATTTCGACCAGCGGCATCTTGTCGACCGGGGAGAAGAAGTGGATCCCGATGAAGTCCTCCTGGCGCTTCACCCCGGTCGCCAGACCGGTGATCGGCAGCGTCGAGGTGTTCGACCCGAGCAGCGCGTTGGGCTCGACGACGTCCTCGATCTCCTGGAACACCTTGTGCTTCAGATCCTGGTTCTCGAAGACGGCCTCGACCACGAAGTCGACGCCCTTGAGGTCGGCCGGGTCCGCGGCCGGAGTGATCCGGTCCAGCAGCGCCTTGGACTTCTCTTCGGTGGTCTTGCCACGCTGAAGCGCTTTGGCCTCAAGCTTTTCCGCGTAGCCCTTGCCCTTCTGCGCGGCCTCGATGCTGACGTCCTTGAGCACTACCTCGTACCCGGCCTTGGCCGAGACGTAGGCGATACCGGCGCCCATCATGCCCGCGCCCAGCACGCCGATCTTGTGGATCTTGACCGACTCGATGCCGTCGGGACGCGATCCACCGCCGTTGATGTGCTGCAGGTCCAGGAAGAACGCCTGAATCATGTTCTTGGCGGTCTGGCCGGTGACGAGCTGGGTGAAGTAGCGGCTCTCGATGCGGCTGGCGGTGTCGAAATCCACCTGCGCACCCTCGACGGCCGCGTCCAGGATGGCCCGCGGCGCCGGCATCGGCGCACCCTTGAGCTGCTTCTTCAGCAGCGCCGGGAACGACGGCAGGACGCCGGCCAGCGCGGGGCTGGACGGGGTGCCGCCGGGCATCTTGTAGCCCTTCTTGTCCCACGGCTGGGTCGTGCGAGTCGGGGTTGTCCTTGACCTCTTTTATCCACGCCTTGGCGCTCGGGACCAACTCGTCCACCGAGCCGACGATCTCGTCGACCAGGCCGGTCTCCTTGGCCTTGTCGGCCTTGAACCGGGTGCCCTGAGACAGGATGTTCATGAACGCGTTCTGGATGCCGAACATCCGCACGGTGCGGGTCACCCCGCCGCCACCGGGCAGCAGGCCCAGCGTCACCTCGGGCAGACCGACAACCAGACCCTTGACGTCGGCGGCGATGCGGTGGTGACAGGCCAGCGCGATCTCCAGACCACCGCCGAGCGCGGCGCCGTTGATGGCGGCCACCACCGGCTTGCCCAGGGTCTCCAGCGCGCGCAGGTCGCGCTTGACGCCTTCGACGGTGTCGAAGGCCTCGCCGGCGTCCTCCGGGCCGAGCTTGATCATGCCCTTGAGGTCGCCGCCGGCGAAGAAGGTCTTCTTCGCGCTGGTGATGACCACGCCGGTGACCGAATCCTTCTCGGCGACAAGCTTTTCCACCGCGTTGTGCATCGACTCCGCGTAGTGCTCGTTCATCACGTTGGCCGACCCGGTGGGGTCGTCAAGGGTCAAGGTGACGATGCCGTCGGCATCCTTGTCCCACTGAATGGTGTTCTCTGCCATGGTCTTAAACCCTCTCGATGATGGTGGCGACACCCATGCCGCCGCCGATGCACAGCGTGATGAGCGCGCGACGGGCGTTGCGGCGCTCGAGCTCGTCGACCATGGTTCCGGTGATCATCGCGCCGGTGGCGCCCAGCGGGTGGCCCATCGCGATGGCGCCACCGTTGACGTTGAGCTTCTCGTCCGGGATGTTCAGGTCCTTCTGGAACTTCAGCACGACAGAGGCGAAGGCCTCGTTCAGCTCGAACAGGTCGATGTCGTCGACCGTCAGGCCGGCGCGGTCCAGCACCTTCTGGGTGGCGGGGGTCGGGCCGGTGAGCATGATGACCGGGTCGGCGCCGCTGGTGGCGGTGGCCACGACGCGCGCCCGCGGGGCTCAGTCCCTGCGACTTGCCCGCGGCCTCGGAACCGACCAGCACCAGCGCGGCGCCGTCGACGATGCCGGAGCTGTTACCGCCGGTGTGGACGTGGTTGATCTTCTCGACGGCGTGGTACTTCGTCAGCGCCACGTCGTCGAAGCCGCCCATCTCGCCGATGCCGTCGAACGCGGTCTTCAGCTTGCCCAGGCCCTCCAGGTCGCTGTCGGGTCGCATGTGCTCGTCGTGGTCGAGGATGAGCAGACCGTTCTGGTCACGAACCGGCACAACCGATTTCGCGAAGTAGCCGCCGGACCATGCCGCGGCCGCCTTCTCTTGAGCGCGCAGCGCGTAGCGGTCGACGTCCTCGCGAGAGAAGCCCTCGATGGTGGCGATCAGGTCGGCGCCGATGCCCTGCGGCACGAAGCCGATCCGGTAGTTGGTCTCCGGGTCGGTCGCCCAGGCGCCGCCGTCGGAGCCCATCGGGACACGGCTCATCGACTCGACGCCGCCGGCCAGCACCAGGTCGTCCCAGCCGGAGCGCACCTTTTGCGCGGCGGTGTTGACGGCCTCCAGGCCCGAGGCGCAGAACCGGTTGAGCTGCACGCCACCGGTGGTCTCGGGCAGCCCCGCGGCCAGCACTGCGGTACGGGCGATGTCGCCGCCCTGGTCGCCGACCGGCGACACCACGCCGAGGATCAGGTCGCTGATCAGGGTCTCGTCCAGGTCGGGGAAGCGCCGGCGCAGTTCGTCGACCAGCCCGACGACCAGGTTCAGCGGCTTGACCTCGTTGAGCGAGCCTTTGCGCTGCTTGCCGCGCGGCGTGCGGATGGCCTCGTAGATGAAGGCTTCTTCGGACATGACTGATTCCTCTTCACAATGTGGGGTATGGGGTCCGTCGTTGGCGACGCTAGTCCTCTACCGGCCACCCTAACAAAATGCCCGGCCAACCTGTTGGTTGGGAGGGCTTGCAGCGCGCCGAACGTGAAGCTGAGTCGCACACTCGGCGCCCAGCGTGAAGCTGGCCGCACGCTCACGGCCGGCGGCGCCGCATAAGCTCGACGGCCATGACGGTGTCGCGACTGCAACCGTATGCAACCACGGTGTTTGCCGAGATGTCAGCGCTGGCGGCACGCGTCGGCGCGGTGAACCTCGGCCAGGGCTTCCCCGACGAGGACGGGCCGCCGGCCATGCTCAAGGCCGCCCAGGACGCCATCGCCGGCGGCGTCAACCAGTACCCACCGGGGATCGGCATCCCCGCGCTCCGGGAGGCCGTCGCCGCTCAACGTAAGAGGAAGTACGGCGTCGAGTACGACCCGGCGACCGAAGTACTGGTGACCGTCGGAGCCACCGAGGCCATCGCCGCGGCGGTGTTCGGTCTCGTCGAGCCCGGCTCCGAGGTGATTTTGATCCAGCCGTTCTACGACTCGTATTCGCCGGTGGTGGCGATGGCGGGTGCCCGGCGGGTCGTGGTGCCGCTGGTGCCGGACGGCCGCGACTTCGCGCTCGACATCGACGCGCTGCGGCGTGCGGTGACGCCGCGCACCCGGGCGTTGATGCTCAACTCGCCGCACAATCCCACCGGCACCGTGTTGAGTGCGACCGAACTGGCGGCGATCGCCGAGATCGCGGTCGCGGCCGACCTGCTGGTCATCACCGACGAGGTCTACGAGCATCTGGTCTTCGACGCAGCACCGGCACTTGCCCGCTGGCCGGATTCGACGGGATGGCCGAGCGCACCATCACGATCTCGAGCGCGGCGAAGATGTTCAACTGCACCGGCTGGAAGATCGGATGGGCCTGCGGGCCTGCGCAACTCATTCAGGGCGTGCGGGCGGCCAAACAGTATCTGAGCTACGTCGGGGGTGCCCCGTTTCAGCCGGCGGTGGCCGATGCCCTCAACACCGAAGACGCCTGGGTGGATGCGCTGCGAAACTCCTTGCAGGGCAGGCGCGATCGGCTCAGTCGCGGGCTGACCGAGATCGGCTTCGACGTCCTCAACAGCGCGGGCACCTACTTCCTGTGCGCCGATCCGCGTCCGCTGGGCTATGACGACAGCACCGCATTCTGCGCGGCACTACCCGAACAGGTCGGGGTTGCCGCGATCCCGATGACGGCATTCTGCGATCCCGCCGCCGACGACTGGGCCGCGTGGAATCACTTGGTGCGGTTCACGTTCTGCAAGCGCGACGACACGCTCGACGAGGCGATCCGCCGGCTCGGGCAACTACGCGACGGGCCGGCTACACCGACTGGTTCGGGGCGATAACGGCCATGACCTTGCGCCGCAACCCCTCGGTCGCGGCGTAGAGGATCTTCCTGCGCGCCCGGTTGACCAGGAACTCCGGTATCGGCGCCGACGGCTCGAGGGTGATCTCGAATCGCACCCGCGTCCGGTCTTCGGATTCGCGGTGCATCGTGTACTCGACATGCTGCGCGTGCTGCTGCAGAGTTTTGTGCGCATCCCACACCACCCAGTCCGGCCCCCAGTGGTACTCGAGCACCTCGGTGTCGACGATGCCGGAGACCCGGATGGTGACCTTCACATGATGGGGGCGGCCGTCGGGATAGCAATCGATGACTTCGGCGCGCTTGTGCACCGAGGACCAGGTCGGCACCGAGACGACGTCGGCCAGCGCCTCCAGAATCACCTCCGGCGGCGCATCGATGACAACCTCACGCGATGCTTGTACGGCCACTACGAGCAAACTAGCAACGCAGCCGCATTCGCGGAGCTTACTGTTGGGAAATGCAGCAACTGAGTTGGACCGACGACATGCTGCTGCGCGCGGAGACGCCGGCGACACCCCAACAAATCCAGCTGCTGCTGATCTACGACCCTTCGACCGCACCGGGCGGGAAGGTCACATTCAAAGGGATTCTCGAGGAGCTCGACGCGCGGTTGCATCTCGCGGATGTCTTTCGCCGACGCCTGACCGAGACGCAGTTCGGACTCGATCGACCGTACTGGGTGGACGATCCGAGCTTCGATCTCGAGTACCACGTCCGCCACATCGGGCTGCCGCAGCCGGGCGACTGGCGGCAGCTGTGCATCCAGGTCGCGCGGCTGCACGGCCGGCAGATCGACCTGCGGCGCCCACCGTGGGAGATCACCGTCATCGAGGGGCTGAATTCCGTTCCGGGAGTGCCGAAGGGCTCCTTCGCGATGGCGCTGAAACTGCACCACTGCGCGGTCGACGGCATGGCCAGCGTGCAGATGATCGCGGCGATGCACGACCTCGCCCCGGACAGCCCACGCCCCCCGGCGCCCGACCCACCGTGGCGCCCCGCCCCGTTGCCCTCGACCGCAGACTTGTTGTCGCGCACGGCAATCAAGGCCGCGCTGTATCCGTGGCGAGCCGGCACTGTCCTCGCGTCGAGCGCCCCCAAGGCGGTGCGCGGACTCGCTCGGGCTGCCCGGCAAGCTGATCAGCAGAGTGTCCAGGATCCCCGAACTCGGCACGCCGTCGTTTCCGCCCAAGACACGTTTCAACCAAACGGTCTCACCGCACCGGGTTTTCGAGGCCAGGTTCCACGACCTGGCCGACTTCAAGCGGATCAAGGCGCGGGTCCCCGGCTCGACGATCAACGATGTGGCGCTCGCCTATGTCGGCGGCGCGCTACGCCACTATCTGGACGGCCACGGGGAACTGCCCGACGAGTCGCTGGTGGCGGCCTGCCCGATGTCATTGCGGGGAGCCGACGACACGACCGCCCAGGGCAACGCATTGTTCGGCCGGTTGCAGTCGCTGGGCACCGACATCTCCGACCCGCTGGTCCGGCTCGCCACGATCGCCGAGTCGACAGCGGGCAGCCGGTCGGAGTCGAACCACTCGACGAGGACTCAGTTGATCGAGCTGATCGGGACGGTGCCGACCTCGCTGCTCGGGGTAGCGGCAAAGGCCGCGAGCGCGCTTCCGTTCTCCGGGCCCAACGTCGCCAACACCACCGTGACCAACGTGCCGGGACCGCCCATTCCGATCTACTTCCGCGGGGCTCAACTGCTACGCGCCGCCGGCCTCGGGCCGCTGATCGGCGGGATGAACCTCATCCACGTCGTGGCCAGCTACAACGGCACGTTGTCGATCAGCGCCACCGCGGACCGCGATGCGCTGCCCGACCCGGCGAACTACGCCGAGTGCATGGAGCACGCCTTCGAGGAGTTGCTCTCCGTAGCGAGCTGAGCGGAACCTCTGTAGAGCGAGTGACGGGACTCGAACCCGTGTATACGGCTTTGCAGGCCGCTGCCTAGCCGCTCAGCCACACCCGCACGAGGAACCACCATCCAGCATCGGCCGCCGGCGGGCCATCGTTTCGATCGACGCGATCATTACTGCGGCTGTTCGGAGCCGAAGGCGGCCATCACCTGCTCGCGGAGGCCCTTGGTCGCAGCGTCGAGCACGATCTCGCTCGCCCGCCGGACGACGAAAGCCGGCACCAGTCCCGCCGGCTCGACGGTGATGTCAAAGCGCACCCGGGTCCGGTCGGTGCCGACCGGCTGCAGGTTGTACTCGACGTGTTGTCCGCGTTGCTGGGCTGTATCGCCGGCATCCCAGACCACCCAGTTGGGACCCCAGTGGTATTCCAAGATCTCGTTGTCGATGAGCCCGAAAATCTTGATCGTGGCCTTCACATGGTGCGGCCGACCGTCGGAGTACCAGTCGAGCACCTGAATCCGCTTGTGCACCGGTGACCACGACGACAGTGACCCGACATCGGCCAACGCCTCCAGGATCACCCCCGGCGGCGCGTCGATGACAATCTCTCTCGATGCTTGTACGGCCACTGATAACCAAGCTAGCAAGGCAGCTCATTAATTGCGCTTGATTACCAGCCGATTTCGTCGAGCGGGGTGGTCGCCTGCGGTATCGGCCCGACCGGCGCGGGCGGTGTGCGGGAGAACCGCGGGGCCGGCGCGGCCTGGTCGACGCCACCGGCGTTGACCACCGTGGCGCGCGCGTTCAGGTGCGGATCGGCGGCGGCTTCGCTCCACGTCAACACCGGCGTGACGCACGCATCGGTGCCGTCGAAGATCGACGCCCACTCGTCGCGCGTCTTGCTGGCGAACCGCCGGGTGAACACATCGAACATCGTTGGAAACGCACCGATTTCGAACTGACCCGGGACCTCGTCGGCCGACAATCCCAGTCCGGCCAGCAACGCCGCGAAGAACTGCGGCTCGATGGCGCCCACCGCCATGTACTTGCCGTCGGCGGTCTCGTAGCAGCGATAGAACGGCGCACCGCCGTCGAGCAGAAAGGATTCGCGCTCGTCGCGCAGCGAACCGGTCGATTTCATCGTCCACATCATTTGCGCCAGCACGCTGACCCCGTCGACCATCGCGGCATCCACCACCTGACCGCGTCCCGATCGCTCACGCTCGTAGAGCGCGGCGACGATGCCCAAGATCACGAACATCGAGCCACCGCCGAAATCGGCGACCAGATTCAGCGGCGGCATCGGCGGCCGGTCGCGGTAACCCAGCGCCGACAGCGCGCCGGTCTGCGACAGGTAGTTGATGTCGTGGCCGGCCGTGCTGGCCCGCGGCCCGTCTTGTCCCCAGCCGGTGATGCGCGCGAAGATCAGCCGCGGGTTGACGGCCGCGCAGTCGGCCGGGCCGATCCCGAGGCGCTCGCAGGTGCCAGGTCGAAAGCAGTCCAACAGCACATCGGCCTTGCTGGCCAATTGCAGAAGCTGTTGCGGATCGGCTTTGACGTCCAAATCCACGATCCGCTTTCCGCGGTGCAACAGGTCGAGGTTCTCAGCAGGCAAGACCAGTCCGCCGGGGCGGCGAACCCGCACCACGTCGGCGCCCAGATCCGCGAGCATCATCGCCGCGTGTGGGCCCGGTCCGATGCCACCGAGTTCGATGACTTTTACGCCCGCAAGCGGTCCGGTGGCGGTCACCAGCGAAACGTTACTAGTGAATCCGGCCGGGCCATCGGCCTGATTCGTTATGTTCAGCCCATGACGTCCCGCTTCGATCCCCGCGGTCTTGTCGACATCGCGGAGCAGACGGTGCGCACCTATATCAAGGCTGCGAGTTGGAGCGAACGCCAAATCTTCGGGCTGATCCGGTCCGGGATGAAGATCACCGATCCGCCGGAACCAACAGAGGCACTGGCTCCGCCTGCACCGCAGGAAGAGGCCCCCGAGGGGCTGGACGCCAAGATGCGCGGCCTGCTCGGCCGCGCGATCGAGCAGAGTTCTACGTCGAGCCGCCAAGAGCTCTTCCACAAGATCCTCGACCAACTCGTGCCCGACGAGGCTCGCATCGTCAGCGCCCTCTCCGACGGGTCCGCCTCCCCGCTGCTCAACGTGTACGCCCGGACCCGGACCGGGCTGGTGGGCGAAGTTGTGCTGGAGAACATGTCGCTGATCGGGAAGACCGCCAATCTCGCGCTTCCCCATCTGACGCCGATGTACGTCAGCCACTTACTCTCGCTGGGGCTGGTCGAGTCCGGCCCAGAGGACACCTCGATGAAGGATGAGTACGAAATCCTCGGCGCGGACACGGCCGTGCTCCAAGCCATCAAGACCGCCAGCCGCGGTCCGATCACGGCCCCGATCGAGCGATACACGCTGCGCCTGTCCGGGCTTGGCCTTGAGCTGTGGGCCGCGACGAACAGCTCTCAGGACCGGGAGTGACCTTGTCGGTGGTCGCCTGGGGTCAGTCCTGGGGCGAGATCATTGCCGACGCCAAGCTCAACTGGTTCATCTACCTGTCCATGCCGTTCATCGCGGCCTTCGTCGGCTACACCACGAAGCTGGTCGCGCTGCAGATGCTCTACCGCCCAATCGAATTCGTGGGTATCGGACCGATCGGCTGGCAGGGCGTGGTGCCGCGCCGGGCCGGCAAGACCGCAGCCGTGACGATCCAGATGCTCACCGACAAGCTGCTCAAGCCCGAGGAGATCCTGGACAAGATCGACGCCAAACAGGCGGTGGAGGATCTCCGCGAGCCGCTCACCCGAACGATCGACACGATGGCCCGTGATCTGGCCGAGCAGCTACGCCCCGGTCTGTGGGACTCACTCCCGGCCGCGGGACGCAATGCAGTGCTGTCCCGCGTGCACGCCGCCGCACCCGGAGTCGTCGACAACATCTTCGTCGCGATGAAGGAGGACCTGCCGAGGTTCGTCGATCTGCAGTACCTCGCCGTCACGACCCTGGTCAGGAACAAGGCTCAACTCAACGAGCTGATGAAGGGCATGGGCGGGGCGGCGATGAAGTTCATCCGCCGCAGCGGTATCTATTTCGGCTTCGCGATCGGCCTGGTGCAGATGGTCGCGTGGGGCGTGTTCCACAACCCGTGGATCATGCCGACGTTCGGCTTTTTCACCGGATTTGCCAGCGACTGGCTGGCCCTCAATCTGATCTTCATCCCTCGCGAGCCGAAAAAGCTGCTGGGCTTCATCCCCGTGCAAGGCGTGCTTCATGCGCAACGGGAAAACGTCACGCGCGACTACGCCCGCATCCTGGCCAACGACCTCTTCTCCGCCGATGTCCTCCTCGACGCGATTCTGCACGGCCCCACCTCCGAGCGGCTTTTCGCGGCCGTCGAGAAAGAGGTTTCGGCGGCGATCGACGCGCAAGCCGGGGTTGCCCGGCCGATGATCACCCTTGCGATCGGCACCAAGCGCTACCGCGAGGCGAAAGACTCCGTCGTGCGGATGGTTCTCGAGCGGCTCCCGGACACGATGCAGGAGGCGAAGGACTACACCGCCAAGACCCTCGACATCGAGAACCTCATCGTCGAGAAGATGAACGAGCTGACCCCCGACCAGTACGAAGCCATCCTGCGACCCGTCTTCAAAGACGACGAGATGCTGATGGTCACCGTCGGCGCAATCCTCGGCTTCCTGGTCGGCGAGCTGCAAGTGGTCTTTGTCGAGCATCTATCCCGTTAATCGCTGCGCTCCCGGAGTGCGGAACCCGTTATCGCGCACCCTTCTTCAGTTCCAGCACCCGGTCGCGCAGGCCTTTGGTGCCGGTGTCGATCGTCCCTTTGACGGCGCGCTTGAGGACGAAGCCGGGCAACGGCACCACCGGGTCGACGCTGATTTCGAAGACGACCTTGGTCTTGTCGCCGTCGGGCGTCAGCGTGTAGGACGCATCCTGCGAGCGCTGCTGACCGGAGCTGACCAACGTCCAGCTGACCTTGTTCTTGGTCCACGTGTAGGCCACCACTTGTTCGTCGGTGATGCCCGCGGCCTTCACCTTCATCTTCACTTTGAGCGGCCGCCCGTTCTTGTCCTTCTCGAGAATCTCGGCGCTCTGATGCGGCGGCGACCACTCGGTGACGATGTCCAGATCGCCGATCACGTCGAGGATCTCCTCCGGGCTGGCTTCGATCACGATTTCGCGGGTTTCGTTGATTGCCATGTCCGGACGATAGCGAGGCGACGCCCGCGCCGACGGCGTTTTCGACCGCAGACGCGGTACCGTCGACCTCGTGACTGATCTGGCTGATTCGTCTTACACCGTCGGCGACTACCTGCTGGACCGCCTGGCCGAACTCGGCGTCACCGAAGTATTCGGGGTACCCGGCGACTACAACCTGGAGTTCCTCGATCACATCGTCGCCCATTCGCAGCTGCGCTGGGTCGGCAACGCCAACGAGCTCAACGCCGGATACGCCGCCGACGGGTACGGCCGTCTTCGTGGAATGTCGGCTGTGGTAACCACATTCGGCGTCGGCGAGCTGTCAGCCAGCAATGCGATCGCGGGCAGCTACGCCGAGCACGTACCGGTGGTGCACATCGTCGGCGGCCCGTCGAAGGATGCCCAGGGCACCCGGCGGGCCCTGCACCACTCGCTGGGCGACGGTGACTTCGAGCACTTTCTGCGAGTGAGTCGGGAAATCACCTGTGCGCAAGCCAATCTCATGCCTGCCACCGCCACCAGGGAGATCGATCGGGTGCTCTCCGAGGTACGCGAGCAGCGCCGGCCCGGATATCTGCTGTTGTCCACCGATGTGGCGCGCTTCGAGACCGAGCCGCCGACCGCGCCGCTGCCGCACTACACCGGCGGGACCAGCCCGCGGGCGCTCGCGTTATTCACCGCCGCCGCAGCCGAACTCATCGGCGATCAGCAGCTGACCGTGCTGGCCGACCTGCTGGTCCATCGGCTCAATGCCGTCGACAAGCTCGAGGCGCTGCTGGCGGCCGACGTCGTGCCGCACGCCACACTGATGTGGGGCAAGAGCCTGGTCGACGAGAGCGCCCCGGAATTCCTGGGTATCTATGCCGGCTCGGCCAGCGCGAAGCCGGTGCTCCGGGCGATCGAAGAGGCGCCGGTGCTCGTGACGGCAGGCGTGGTATTCACCGACATGGTCAGCGGCTTTTTCAGCCAGCGCATCGACCCGGCCAGGACCATCGACGTCGGGGTGCAGCAGAGCACGGTCGGCACCGCGGTGTTCGCGCCGTTGGAGATGGGGCCGGCGCTCGACGCGCTCACCGCGATCCTCACCGAGCGCGGCATCCGCTCGCCCGCTGTTGTGTCGGACTCCGACACCATGTCCCCCGACAGGCCCGGCCGCGATGAGCCGTTGAACCAGAACATGTTGTGGGACCGATTCTGCGAGGCGCTCACTCCCGGCAACGTTGTCTTGGCCGACCAGGGCACCTCGTTCTACGGCATGGCCACTCACCGGCTCCCGCAAGGTGTCACGTTTATCGGCCAACCACTCTGGGGCTCAATCGGATACACGCTGCCGGCTACCCTCGGCGCGGGTCTGGCACAACGCGATCGCCGGCCTGTCCTGCTGATCGGCGACGGCGCCGCCCAGCTGACGGTTCAGGAACTGGGCGCCTTTTCGCGCGAAGGCCTGGCGCCGGTCGTCGTGGTGGTCAACAACGACGGTTACACCATCGAGCGAATGATTCACGGAAAGACCGCGCCCTACAACGACATTGTGCGGTGGAGCTGGGCTGACATCCCCACCGCGCTCGGTGTGACCGAGCATCTGTTCTTTCGCGCCGAGAACTACGGCGAGCTCGACGACGCGTTTGTCGCCGCGGCAGAACATCAGGACCGGATGGTGTTGATCGAAGCAGTGGTGCCGCGCCTCGACATCCCCGACCTGTTGACCAATCTGGTCGCCGACCTCGGCTGAATGCAGCCCGCGTCGATAACGCTTACGCGCGCACCCCGCGGTTTGCGCCCGACGCCCCGAGTAGCAAGCGCAAGCGTGCGCCGGCAGCGGCCGCACTCGGCGCCCGCGCCGCAGGCTTTCGATATCTCGTTGGTCGTCGACGCCCCATCGGCGATAACCTCAGCCACAACCTGGCTGGTGATTCCGTTACACAGGCAGACGAACATCGCGAGGCCGCTCAATCCTCGATGCGCATCATGTCGAAGAATTTGCCGACGAACACCGGCGGATAGGCGCCTCTCCCGGCGCCGGCTATCCACGGGGCCGCGGTGTCGGGATGCTCGATCCAATTGCGCGCGCGGTCCTCGTCGTCGAGTTCCTGCATGATCATCACTTCGTGGCCGTCGTCGAAAGCCCGGAACAGCCGGGTTTCCCGGATGCCGGCGGCATCGAATCGCGATGATGCACTTCGGATCTCAGCGGTCAGTGTATCTACGTCGTCAACCGATGCGATCGCGGCGACGACGACGCCGGGCACCGCCCGAGCCGACGGCGCCACCGCTCCGAACCGTTCGACGATCTCGCCGGCAAAGACGGCGGGGATGTCGTCGACACCGACAGCGTCAAACCATTCGAAGAACACCCGCGAGCGCAGCAGTTCCACGATCGGCTCCCGGCTGCGCACCCCGATCGTCACCAGCACGCGGCCGGGGTCATGTGTCGACGTGTACAACAGGACGTGGTGTGCACCGATATCCGCGAGTGCCGATCTACGGCGGGTGAGCAACGGCCACACCTGCTCTGGGTCCGGCACACGATAGTCGGACGCGATCACCAACGAATGCGAGTGCGGATCTATTGCGCTCACCGAAGCTGGTCCTTCATCACCTTGCCTGTGGCGTTCAGCGGTAACTCCCCTAGGAATTCGACGGATCGTGGCGCCTTGAATCCGGCCATCCGGTCGCGGCACCACGACATCAGATCGGCTTCGGACACTGGTGCTTTCAGTACCACAAAGGCCTTTCCTACCTGACCGAGCCGCTCGTCGGGCACGCCGATCACCGCGGCCTGAGCGACCGCTGGGTGCTCCAGCATGAAGCCCTCGATCTCGGCCGGATACGCGTTGAACCCGCCCACGATGAACATGTCCTTTTTACGCCCGTCGATCTTCAACCGGCCGGACTTCTCGAAATTGCCCAAATCTCCGGTGTGCAGCCAACCGTCACCGTCGATCGCCTGCGCGGTGGCGTCTGGATCATCGAGATACCCCTGCATGACGCCGTAACCGCGAACCAGCACCTCGCCGTCCTCGGCGATGCGCACTTCGACGTCCTCGCAGGGCAGGCCCGCGGTGGTGGCCACGTCCTCGAAGGAGTCGCCGGGTCGCGAGAGGGTCACGTTGCCGGCCTCGGTGAGCCCGTAACCGGTCATCAACGTCTGGAACGGCAGTTCACTGTGGATGCGGCGAACCAGTTCGACCGGGATGTCGGCGGCCCCGGTGACACCCGCTCGCAGCGACGACAGCTTGGCCTTGTCCTGAACCGTCAGCAACGAATGGTACAGCGTCGGCGGCCCCGGCAGCATCGAGATGCGTTCACGTTCAATGAGATCCACGACAGTATCAACGTCGAACACCGCCAATGGCAGCATGGTGGCGCCCCGCAGGAACGACGCGATCAGGCCTGCTTTGAGACCGAATGTGTGGAAGTACGGGTTGATCATCAGATAGCGGTCGCCGTGGCGCAGATCCGCGAGCGTCGCCCACTCCTCGTACATGCGCAGCGTTTGGCGATGGTTCATCATCGCGCCCTTCGGGCGACCGGTCGTGCCAGAGGTGAAGATGATGTCGGAGACGTCGGCGCCACTCACCGGCCGCTCGAATGGTGAACCGCTGGAAAGGAAGTCGGATTTCAGGTCGATGACCGGAATACCCGCCGGGGCGGTGTAGTCCTGGTCGAGAAATCCCTTCTGCACCAGTACGGCTTTCGCGCGACTGCGGGTGATGATGTCGCCGGCTTCGTCGGGCTTGAAGCGCGTGTTCACCGGTACCAGCACGCCGCCGGCGGTCAACACACCGAACGCGGCGACGATCCACTCCGCGGAGTTGGGTGCCCAGACCGCGACCCGCTCGCCTTTGTCTATGCCAAGATCCGCGAAAGCGCCCGCAGCACAACGAATCCGATCGACGAGCTCACCGAAAGTCAAGCGCAGCGGACCGTCGACAACCGCTTCCGCGTCGCCGAAGCGGTCCGCCGCGCTCAAGACCATCTCGGGGATGGTCTCCCAGATAAGACTGACCGGGCTAATCGGTCAGACCGTGACGAGACGAGACAGGTTCCCGCCCATGATCTTTGCCTGGTCGTCGGTGGAAAGGTGCGACAGTGCGTTGATGTAGAAGGTCGGCTCCGCCAGCCCTTCCGGGTGCGGCCAGTCCGAGCCGTACAGCACCCGATCAACACCGACGACGTTGACCAGGTCGTCGATGCCGTCCTCGAAGAACGGGCTGACGTGGATCCGGTTCTTGACCATCTCGACGGGATCGCTCGGGAAAGCCTCCGGGGCCTTCCGGAATACCTCGGCCAGGCCGTCGAGCAGCGGGGTCATCCACTTCGAACCGGCCTCGACGATGGCGACCTTCAGCTTGGGGTGACGGTAGAGCGCGCCGTGGATCACCCACGATCCCACTGAGTCCTGGATTGGCCGCCACTCATTGAGGATGCCCATCGCGTTGGTCTGGAACGGCAGCATCTCCGCGCTGGCACCGTCCCACTCGGAGGTGTAGCGGGAGTAGCCACTGTCGCTGGAGTGCATCCCGACCAGCACGTCGTGCTCGACGACCCGCTCCCAGAACGGGTCGAATTCGGGCAGCGCGAACGACCGCGGACCGCGGAAGCCGGGGACCGGCGCCGGGCGGACCAGGATGCACCGGGCACCACGCTTGACCGCCCACTCCAACTCCTCGATCGCCTTCTCCACGATCGGCAGGGTGATGACCGGGGTGGTGAAGATCCGGTTCTGGTAGTTGAAGCCCCAGACCTCGTCGAGCCACTCGTTCAGCGCGTGAACCAGAACGTGGATGGCGACCGGATCGTCCGACAGCCGCTCCTCGAGCAGGCTGGCCAGCGTCGGGAACATCAGGGTGCGGTCCAGTCCCAGCTCGTTCATCTTCTCCAGCCGTGGGCCGGGCTCGAAGAACGCCGGGATCGCGCGCATGGGCTCACCGAACAGCTCGCGCTTGGTCTTGCCTTCCGGGTTGCCGTACTTGAAGTATTCCTCCCAGGCGCCCGGCTTGGCGACGACCTCGAAGGTCGGGTTGGGAATGTAGTTGCTGATCTGACCCCGGATCGCGATCTTGGTCCGCCCGTTGATCTGCGGGTACTGGACGTAGTCCTTGTACGCCTTGGGCAGGAATTTGGTCAGCGCCTCCGGCGGCTCGTAGAGATGGTTGTCCGCGTCGAAGATGGGAAACGGGACGTCTTCCCGATGCGACAACTGCCCCATGGAATCCTCCTTCACAATTTTTGAGAATGATATTCTCATCCGAGGCTACCGCAATGCCCCTCGTCAACGACGCGGGGTCAGGCTGCGGAAAGGCCACGGCCGTTTGGCGAATCGGCTCAACCCTCCGACCTGCAAACGTTAGGGTCTTGGAGAGGCAACGGTGATGCTATTCTCCGCTGGGGAGAACGCCAGTATCGCCCGGGAAGCGGGTGACCGGAGGTGCGCATGACAACCATCGGTAAAGCCGCGCTGGCCGCGGCGTTGGCAGCCATGGCGGCGACCGGAACCGCCGGCCCGTCGCGAGCCGACGACCCGCCGATGCACCAAGTCCGATACGTCATCACCGCCGCCAGCCCGATCTGGGCCGACATCTATTACCTGGACCAGCAGCCGGCGAAATTCTCCGACTACAGCCACAACACGTACCAATACACCCCGAACGTCCAAGCCGACATCGGGCCGGGCCATCCGTGGACCTCGCCGGTCGTGATGCTGTCGGACCCCGACCACTACGCCATGGTGACCGTCAGTACCGGCACCGAACCGGGTACGCCGATGTTTCATTGCGCACTCGTGGTCGACGGAGTGGTCGTGAAATCCAACGATGGCCCGAAGGGCGTGCTCTGCTCGCTGCGCAACTGGTGAGCCGATGGCGCTGGTCGGCGGGTTAGACCTCGGGATCGCCCTCGATATGCCGGAGGTAGCTCTCGACGATCTCGACCGTTTCGCTGTGGCCGGCGGACATGTCGAGCGCCTGCTCGATCACCAGGACGCGGGACACGCTGGTCATCAGCACCGACCACACCAGCGGGGGGAATTTGAACCGGGGTCTCAGCGCTCCTGCCGTAACGGGCGAGGATCGTCGTCAGCGCTTTGCGCTGCTCTTCGCGAAAACGCTCGGCGTAGAAGGCGATCTCCGCTTTCAGCGCTTTGCGATGGTTGGCCAGCGCGATGAATTCCATCGTGATCGCGGTGGCCGCCGGATCGGTGCTGAACCGCCACAGCGCCCACAATGGCTGCGGCGCCTGCAACACCATCGCCTGCACCTCGAGCCCTTGTTCGGCGCGGCGGCGAAACGCCGCCAGGAACAACTCGTCCATCGTGCGGAAGTAGTAGTGCACCAGCTGCGGCTTGAGCGCCGCCCGTTCCGCGACCCGACGCGAAGTCACTGCGGCATAACCCTCTTCGAGCATCAACTGCTCGGCGGCGTCGAGCAGCACCGCGCGGTTCTTCGCGTCCGGTGCCCCGATCCTGCGGGCCGAAGTCATGCCGTGATTCCACACTCTCGCCGAATATCCGCTGAACAGGCCGATCGTAGCGTCGGGCCACGCTCTCGCCTTGACCACGACATTAGCGCCATGCTAAGCAGGTGCTCAGCAAGTTCCGCACATTTGCCGAAGTCAGTCCCGGGCGGCACACAGTCTCACCATCTCGTCGCCCGAAATACCACGGTTGAAACCCAGCCTCGGGAGGCGCGCGTACATGAGCAACTTCGATTCGATCGACTTCTTCACCGACCAGTCGCTTGTTCCCGATCCGCACCCGTACTTCGATTACCTGCGTAGCCAGAACCCGGTGCTGCGGCTCCCGCACTACAACGTCGTCGCGGTCACCGGCTGGGAAGAGGCCAACGCGGTCTACAAGGACCCGGAAACGTTTTCCAACATCGTGGCGCTCGGCGGCCCGTTTCCGCCGTTGCCGTTCGAGGTCGACTCCGACGACCTCCGTCCCCTGATCGACGCGCATCGCAGCCAGTTCCCGATGTTCGAGCACATGGTCACGATGGACCCGCCCGACCACACCCGGGCGCGCTCGATCCTGAGCCGGTTGCTCACTCCGAGCCGGTTGAAGGAAAACGAAGAATTCATGTGGCGCCTCGCCGACCGCCAACTCGAGGAGTTTCTCGGTAACGGCGAGTGTGAATTCATCGGCGAATACTCCAAGCCCTTCGCCACTTTGGTGATCGCCGACCTGCTCGGCGTTCCAGAAGAAGACCACATTCAGTTCCGCTCCGTGCTGGGCGCCAACCGCCCCGGCGCACGGGTGGGCGCGCTCGATCTGGAGACCGTCGGCGTCAACCCGCTGGAGTGGCTCGACGACAAGTTCTGCTCCTACATCGAAGACCGGCGCAGCTCCCCTCGCGACGACGTGCTGACATCGCTGGCGACGGCGAAATACCCCGACGGGTCCACACCCGAGGTGATCGAGGTAAGTCGTTCTGCGACATTCCTTTTCGCCGCCGGACAGGAAACCACCGCCAAGCTGCTCTCGGCGGCCCTGCAGGCACTTGGCGACCGGCCGGGCGTCCAGCAGAAGCTGCGCGAGGACCGCAGCCTGATTCCCGGGTTCATCGAGGAATCGTTACGGATGGAGAGCCCGGTCAAGAGCGACTCCCGGCTCGCTGTCCGGTCGACCACCGTCGGCGGGTGTCGATATCCCGGCCGGCACCGTCGTGATGGTGTTGCCCGGTGCCGCCAACCGCGACCCGCGGCGGTTCGAGAACCCGCACGAATTCCAGATTGACCGCAAGAACGTCCGCGAACACATGGCTTTCGCGCGCGGCGTGCACTCCTGCCCCGGCGCGCCGCTGGCCCGAGTCGAGGGCCGCGTCTCGATCGAGCGCATCCTGGACCGGATGTCCGACATCTCCATCAGCGAGACTCAGCACGGGCCGGTCGACGCGCGGCGCTACACCTTCGAGCCGACCTATATCCTGCGCGGGCTCAGCGATCTGCACCTGACGTTCACACCGCGGCCCGCGCTGGCGTCGGTGCAGTAAGGGACTCAGTCGAATACGTGCCGCGGCAGGGTCATCGGGACATCCAGAGAACTGAGCAAGCCGGGTGGCGCATCGACCACGAAGGGAACGGCGTTCACCACCCGCATCGCGGTCGCGGCCATCGCCGCGTGACCGGCGCCATGCCCGCGGGTAGCGCCCATTGTCATGGCGCAGTGGATGTCTGGTTCGCCTTCGATGTCGATCCGGTAGGTGGCGTCGGCCTCGGAGTTCGGCCAGTTCGGGGCGACGTCGCGCGCCATCCGGATGATGTGCTCGACCACGATCGCCTCGCGACCCCCGACCACCCCGGCCGCCCTGGTTCGCACCGCGCCGCAGGTGCCGGCCGGGATCGTGCCGAACGCCACCTCGATGTCACGGTCGGTCAGCTCGCGGTCCAGGGTCCCGCGGATCTCCTCGACTTCGACGCCGAGTCCGTCAGCAATGAGATAGATCGGTGCTTTCCAAGCCATTTCGATGAAGCCCGGTGTCTTCAGCATGGGCTCGAAGTCCAGCGGGCGGGCAAAACCCATGCCGTTGATCATGACGTCGGCCACCGGGTAGTGATCGTTGAGCGCGATTTCACTGACCGTGAACGTGCGGATCTTCTTGGATTGGGTGCTCATCAGCAGCGCGAGCTGATCGGAGGCGAAGCCCGGGAAGATGCCCGACGCATAGAACGACGCGCCTCCGGCATGGGCGGCGGCCGCGAGTTGGTCACGCCACTCGGTGGCGAAGTAGGACGGCGGATAGATCAGGCTTGTGGTCGACGTCGATACGACGTTGATGCCCGCCCCGAGCAAGGCGAGGTAGTCCGGGACTGCGCCCGCGTCACGTTGCGGACCGCTGGCGGCATACACAACGCAGTCCGGCTCGAGCGCAATCAGCGCGTCCGCATCATTGGTGGCAGCCAGCCCCATGCGGTCACCACCGGCGAGCTCGCCCGCATCCTTGCCGACTTTATCGGGCGAATGAACCCACACCCCAACAAGTTCCAGGTCCGGCCGATGCCGGATGGCGTCAATCGCAACCGATCCAACCCCGCCCGTCGACCACACAACCACGCGCGTCACCGAATTCTCCTTGCTCACTGTTGGACCATCTGCGCTTGCTGGTGGGCCGCCACCGCTGTCTTCAGGTACCGCCAAGCCAACGCGGGGTCGAGGCCGCCGCACAGCTGGTGCAACGGCAGCGGCTTCCCGGCACGGACGAATTCCGTTGCCGCAGAGCGTCTGCTCAGACTTGTTGTGTGGCAAAGACGTTCTTGGGAATGGTCAATGGCAGGTCGACGGCGCTCAGGAGCCCCGGTGCCGCGTCGACGACATAGGGGACGGCGTTGACGACGCGCATCGCGGTGGCCACCATCGCGCCGGCACCCGAGGTCATCGAGCCGATGCCGGCTCGCCCGGGGTCGCGCAGGGTTGCCGCCAAAGTGCAGTCGATGTCGGGGGCGCCGGTGATCACCACGCGGTAGGACAGGTCGCCGATTCCGCGCGGCCAGTCCGGGGCAACGCTGTGCGCCAGTCGCGTGACGTGTTCGACGATGATGGCCTCGCGCCCGTCGACGACGCCGATGGCCTTCATCCGGATCGCGCCGCACGTTCCCGCCTCGACGGTTCCCATTGCGACTTCGAGGGTTTCGTTGGTCACGGCGCGGTCGAATTCTTCGCGGACCTCTTCGACTTCGACGCCGAAGGCGTTGCCGATCAAGCGGAGCTGGCCGGCCCATTCGCCGGCGATGGCTCCGGGAAATGAGATCCAGGGCTGGTAGTCCAGCGGCTGGCCGAAGCCCAGTCCATTGATCATGATGTCGGGCACGCCGTAGTCGTCGTACAACCCGATCTCATAGGAGTGGATCGACTCGATCGACGACGATTGGGTGGACAGGACGAGCGGCAGGTAGTCGGCGGCGAAGCCGGGTTCGATGCCGGAGGCGTAGAGCGACACCTGCCCTTGTTTGGCTGCGGCGACGAGCTGTTCGCGCCACTCGGCGGGCTCGTAGGCGTGCGGGTTCACCAGGCGGGTGGTGCTGGTGGTGACGACGTTGATCCCCGCCTCGAGCAATTTCACGTAATCGGGAATCGCCAGGCATCGCGTTCGGGTCCGCTGGCCGCATAGACCACGCAGTCGGGTTTCAGGGCGATCAGGGCGTCGGCGTCGTTGGTCGCCTTGACGCCGATCGGATCGCCGTTGGCGAGCTCCCCGGCATCCTTTCCCACCTTGTCGTCGGAATGCACCCAGACCCCGACCAGCTCGAGATCGGGGCGGTTGGTGATGGTGCGGATGGCGATCGACCCGATCCCTCCGGTCGCCCACACCACTACGCGGTACTTGCCTGCGGCCATCGCTTCCTCCTCGATGCTGTTTTCACTGGCAGCCGGGCCCAGCCACGCACGCTGGAAGTTCTTGCCCTGCTGGCGTTCTCGTAGTCGACGTCCCAGTCGGTCCACCGCTTGAAGACTTCCTCGAATGCGACCCGCGCTTCCAGCCGTGCCAGCGAGGAGCCGAGGCAGAAGTGCAAACCTTGGCCGAAGCTCAAATGGCCTGCCTTGCGGTGGATGTCGAAGCGGTCGGGTTCAGCAAAGTGCGTCTCGTCGCGATTGGCAGACGCATTCAGCAAGAGCATGTAGGACCCTTCGCTCACGCGTCTGCCCGTAGAGCTCGGTGTCCTGAGCGACGTAACGCCCCTGCACCGGTGACGGCGGCTCGTAACGCAGCGTCTCCTCGACCGCCGACGGGATCAGTGCCGGGTCGGCGGCCAGTTCTCTTCTCTGGTCGGGGTTTTCACCGAGTAGCTCACCCATGAATCCGATCAGTCGAGCGGTGGTCTCACCGCCCGCGCCGGCGATCATCGCGGTGTAGGCGATCACTTCACCGCGCTCGAGGGGGCGCATCGTTCCGTCGGGTTCCTCGACCTGCGCGTTGAGCAGTTCTGTCATCAGGTCATCGGACGGATGCGTCGATCTCCATTCGATGTAATCGGCGAACTGCGCTATCGACTCCTCGAGGGTCGTCGCGGTGAGCAGGCTGCCTCCGGATTCGACGGTGATGCTTTTGTCGTTGCGTTCGCGGATCTGCTGTTGCCCTTCTTCGGGGATGCCGAGCAGGTAGCCGATTGTCCGCATGGGCATGATCGCGCCGAGATCGTCGACGAAGTCGAAGCCGTCCGAGTCACGAAGCGGATCCAATGCGCGCGAACACAAGTCACGCACCAACCCTTCGACCGCCAACATGCGGCGGGGGGTGAAGACCCGTGACAAGCAGTCGACGGTGCAGGTCGTGCAGCGGCGGGTCTTCCCACAGCAAGATTCCGGGCGGTATGTCGATGCCGCTGAACAAGACGTCGGCGGTGGTGCCGTGCCCTGAGCGGTAGGTCTGCCAATCGTGCAGTGCGGGCGAGACATCGTCATAGCGACTGAGCGCGTAGAAGTTGTGCTTGTCGTTGTAGTACAGCGGGGCCTCGGCGCGCATCCGCTTCCACACCGGATAGGGGTCGTCGTCGATGGCGTGGTCGAACGGGTCGTAATACAGCTCGACTGTTGAATTGCTCAAGATCTGCCTTCTGCTAGCGGGGCTGGTTGGGCGTTCCCGGGAAGAGCTGTTCGGTGGGCCCCGCGGTCACCCAACCGCCGAGTTTCGTAATCAGATGTGGCGCAAAGACCGCGCCGTAGACGAGGTGTCCGACGACGACGACGGCGACGACGGAGAGGACCGACGACTGCACACGGGTTTTCGCCTTGCTGTCGGCCCACATCTCGATGACGTTGCGTCCTTCGGCGTCGGTGCGGCCGAGCAGGTAGGTGAAGACCATCATCTCGATGCCCATGGCGAGTGAGTCATACAGCGGGTACTGGTGTTTGGTTCCCTCGAAGATCGCGAGCCCCGGAATCACGTAGCCGTAGTAGAAGTTGCCGAAATGGGCACCGGTGATGGCATTGAACACGAACGCCCAGCTGAAGCCCACGACAAGACCGACCGTCAGAAGGGTAATCGGCCTGCGCCAGTGGAACTTTGCGCTCAGCCAACGCCCAAGAGCGGCCCCGATCAGGGCCGGCAACACGAAGTAGGAGACGTAGCCGATGGGCACCGACGACGGCAGCCCACCCCACGTCACGTTCAGCGGCCACCACGACGGCATCCGGGGCAGACCGGGCGGAAATTGGGCGTACATCGCCCAGTCGTAGGGCGACTCGATCCAGGAGAACGACAGCGCCGAAATGCTCAGCAGAAGCAGTGGATGCACCCGCCGGCGGCGGTAGCTCAGATAGATCCCGATGAGAATGAACGCGATCCCGGAGACGTAGGCAAAGTACATCTGCCCTTCCAACAGGGGCGTGATTTTCGCGTTCACGGGCGGCCGTCGTTGCTCGAAGTGTGCCGCGCTTCCGGGTCGAAGCGGAGAACCAGCCCGAAGGCCAGAGCGATCAATCCGAACAACGTGCCAAGCATGATGACAGCACCCACGCCCAAGACCTCTCCCTAGAGGAATCAACCCTTTAGATAGTGACGACTATCTTATAAACAGTCAACCACCAAACGCGGTTTGAGTAGGGTGCAACCGTGCCCCAGCGCTCTTCCGCAAAATTGCCGGCCGAGGCCGAGCCCCCAGCCCAGGGTTCGCGCCGGCCGCGGGGCGCCCCGCGGAAGCTTCTGCTCGCCGCCGCCCGTGACCTGTTCGCCCGCCAGGACTACCGCAGCACGACGACGCGTGAAATCGCCGAAGCCGCAGGCGTTACCGAGCATCTGCTGTTCCGCAACTTCGGCTCGAAGGCAGGGCTGTTCCGCGAAGCCCTGGTCCTGCCGTTCACCGAATTCGTCGACGACTTCGGCCGCACGTGGGACGCTGTCGTCCACGAGGAGGCCGACGAAGAGGAGCTGGCTCGGCGCTTCGTCGGGCAGCTCTACGACCTCTTCGTCGAACACCAGGGGCTGCTGTTGACGCTCATGGCCGCCGCAGACTCTCAGCGACGAAGAGCTAGCCGAGACCGGCATCGCCGACATCAGGCGGGCGCTCACCCTGCTCAGCCAGATCGGCGCAGAGGGCATGCGCATCCGCGGCATGCGCACCAGCCACCCCGACCTGCCGGCTCACTCGACAGTCGCCATGATCGCCGGCATGGCCGCATTGCGATCGACCTATTTCGGATCCGAGCAGCCGCCGAGAGAAGCCATCGTCGACGAACTCGTCCAAGCGATCCTGCATGGATTCCTGCATCGACAGGACTAGTCGTCCAATGCGTTTGTCACGCAATGACTTAGGTGTCGGCGCGGGTCCAGAACGGGTGACCCTCCTGCGCGATGCAGATCAGGAACAGTCCGTCGGGCGCCTGCGCGACGTAGTTCAAAAACTCGTGGCAGTCGGCGTTTTCTTCCTTGATGCCCGCCATCGGCGGTGAGCGGAACCATCTCGGCTGGTATCGCCTGGGCGAGCCGCAGAACATCAGCCGTCCGGGTTGGGTGGCGGGAACATAACCGCCCGATACACCGAATGCGTAGTAGGTCGTGTTGTCACACGGCGCGCCCAAAACCATGTTCGGAGCGATGCCTGGAGTACAGGCTGGGTAGTCGCAGACAGTCGGCCCCGCGGCAGCCGTCGGCGGCATCAACGCGCCGACTCCGATCAGCGCAGCCACCACCGCCACGATGAAACGCACCGGAATCAGTTTTGCATGGGCGATAAGAAAATTCTCTTCTTCGGAGAAGATCAGGCACAGGGATGCAGCAGATGGATATTGCGCGTCACTCACAGCGCATCCGGCCAGCGACTTTGGGGTGATAACGTGATTCTCCGTGTGTAGCCCGGAACGAGCCGTGAGTCGCGGTGCACTTGCGCCGGCGATTGCGCAGGACCAGTGACGGACTCCGACGCCGACCCATCGACCACCGAAGCTCCAGATTCGCTCGCGGCAGCAGAAGAAGAGCTCGTTCGTGCCGAGGAGCGCGCCGAGGCCGCACGAGCACGTGCGGCCGAATTGCGACGGGAGGCCGAGGCCGGTTCGAGCGAACAGTCCGAACCGACCGAAGACGCTGACGATGCCGAGGCCAAGCCGGCCGCCTCGCGATTGAGGCGTCGGTGGCCATGGCGGCTCCGTCGTCCCACCCGGAAAGCGGTCGGTGTCGGCACCGCAATCATGCTCATCTGCGCCTCATTGGCGGCCAGCGGTTACATCGTGTGGCAGCACCGCACCCTCGTGCAGCAGCGGCAGCACGCGGCGGAGTTTGCCGCAGCTGCCCGGGAGGAAGTCGCAACGCTGATGTCGATTGACCCCGCGCACGCTGCGGAGAATCTCCAGCACACCATCGACGACACGACCGGAGCGCTCAAGAGCCAGCTGGAAGCGACGTCAGGCTACATGGCCAAGAATGCCCAGGATGCGCAGGTCACCACGAAGGCCACCGTGCAAGATGTCGCGGTCGAGTCGATGACCGATAATTCGGCAGTCGTACTGGTAGTCGCGAAATCCGACACCATCAACGCTGACAAGTCGGTGCGGCCACCGGTCTTCTGGCGACTCAGTGTCAATATCGATCGGGATGGGGATCGGCTCAAGATGTCGAAACTTGACTTCGTCCAATGAATTCCGAGTCAGAGTCGCCGCTCGACGATGCAGAGAGCGCGGTTGAGGACTCAGAGTCGCAGAACGCCAGCGCCAAGGAGACTCCTTCCGTCGGCGAGTCGCGTCCCGACAGGATGGGCGCCGATCGACCGGGTGGCCTCCCGCCTTCTCGAGCACTGGGGTTCAATTCTTTTGACGGCATCGGTCATCGCCGCAGTGGGACTGGCTGCGTGCCTATTCGTTCTTCAGTACCGTCCGGATCGACAGCTCGATGACGCCGCGGCCCAGCGGGCGATCCGCGCGGCCTCCGACGGCGCCGTTGCGGCGCTGTCCTACTCGAGCGAGAACATGGATCGTGACTTCGCCAGGGCGAGATCACATCTCACTGGGGACTTTCTCGCCTACTACGACAAATTCACCAAAGAGATCGTCATTCCGACGGTGCAGCAAAAGCACCTCGGGCAGACCGCCTCAGTGTTGAGAGCGGCCGTGTCAGAACTGGAGCCGAACTCAGCCGTCGTGCTGGTGTTCCTCAACGAAACCACGACAGGCAAGGACAAGCCGCAACCGTTGATAACCCCGAGCGCCGTGCGAATAACGCTCACGAAGGTCGGCGGTTCGTGGTTGATCTCGAAATTGGATCCGGTGACATAAGCGCTGCCGTCTTCTCGGTCGAACCCGTACCAGGTCGAACGTGGCGGTGTTATTCTCGTCAGGCGAGAACGCCGCTACCGGTGCCGTCACCGGCTCCGACATGGTCGGATTGAGCGCGTCGAGGAGTAGACGATGCGACCACTTGGGACGGTCGCCACAGCAATGCTGTTGGCTGCCAGTGCAATTGGCTTTGTAGGTCCGGCGTCCACGGCCCGGGCGTATACGAAGGAAGAGGTCGCGCTCAACGGGACATACCGCGTCACGTCGATCGGCAACTGGGCCAAGCTCAACGAGCAGTACAACGGCGAGCCGACGACCGTGCAAACCTGGACGCTGAGCTCCACGTGCACGACCTACCTGGAATGCGACGGCACGGTGAAAAGCGACGAGGGCTGGAGCGCCCGGTTATACATGCTTGACGGGACCTCGTGGTACGCCAGACATGAAGTGCCGAACTGGGAGCGGTGCCAAGACGGCACCGCGTTCACCGGAAAGCAGACTTTCTCTTTCTATCCCGTTGATCCCGACGGCAGCGGTGAACTAAAACTCGGCTCGCCGGTAATGGCCGGCAGGAACAAGACGGTCGGCCCGAGCGGCGCCTGCGGGCAGAACCAGTGGCTCACCATCGATATGCCGATGCGGCTAGACAAGATCGGCTGACTGGCAGTCGATCGATCAGCCGTCGTTTATGTCGGAAGCAGGTCTTGCCACTTCTTGGGCGCCGTCGAGGTTGCCAGATCCGACTGCTCGTAGAACTTCCCGTCCGAAGTGAGATAACGACCGGTACGCGGATCGTACGAGGCGACCGCGACCGAGGGGACGGGCTTAGTTGTCTTGCCGCCGAAAGAACTTGGGGCCGCCTGCGGCCGGCCTCCGTCGATCACGGCCGGTGGCCTCGGGGGCGCAGGCGGCCGGTGCAGGGCAGGCGGCGGCGCAACGTCGAGTGGCGCTATCGACGGAAAATCCCCCGCCTGAGTCGACATGTTGGCCGCCGACGACGGCGCCGGCGGTGCGGCCGCACCCATCGTGCCCGGTGGTGGAGTTGCTCCCCGCGGCCCCGCAGGTGTTCCGCGTGGGATGGCCCCCAGCGGCAGCGGTGTTCCCTCGACCGGGCCGAAGATTCGTTTGTCGGCGGTGACCCGGTCGTCGGGTGGTATGCCCTGGGCAAGCAAGTTGGGATCCACGGGGGACGGGCCGAGCACATGCTGGCGCATCGCCAACGGCATGAACGGCTTGTCGCTGTTGCAGATTTCGACGGTGGGCGCGCGCTTTCCGGGATGCCCCATGCACGGATAGTTGCGGGCGCCGCGAACCGCAAGCGGTGAGTCCTGCGGCAGTTTGCAGTACATCCCGTCTGGCGTGTCGATCTCGGAGGTGTCAGCCGGGGATCGCCATTGGTTTTGCGGCAAGAAGCCGACCGTGCAAATCGGCGGATCGTCAATCGTGAGCGCGAAGTCGCCTCTGGACTGACCGTCGGGCCAGTTCGTACTGCCCGCCGTCTGCTCGTAGGCAACCGCCGCCGGCAGCAGCACCAGCAGCTGCTCAATCGAGGGGTGGTAGGTAACGCCGATCTGCCCGATCGTGGTCAGGTTGGCAAGCAACACCGGCAACGTCGGCTTGATCTGCTGGAAGAGCCGCGACGCCTCGTCCAACGCCCCGGGACCATTCTCCAACACCGTGCGAACCCGGGAATCATCGTTCGCCAGCACATCCGAAATCCCGGCCAGGCTATGCGCCCACTGCCGGATCGAGTCGGTCGTCTGCGCCTGCGCGTTCAGCAGCGGCTGTGAGTCTTCGGTGAGGGCGCGCGTGCGGTCGACAATGCTGTTGGAGTCGGCGGAGATTCGCGACGCCGAATCGGTCAGCGAGCCCAAATCGTATCCGGCCCCATTGAAGGCCTGGAACGACTCGTCGAGCAGTTGACCGATCTTGTTCTTGGGAAGGCTCTTGACCAGGGCGTTCACCTGATCGAGCATCGGTCCGACCGCTTGCGGAATCGTGGTGTCGTGCATGGCAATAACTGAGCCGTTGTGCAGATACGGCGCCGAATCGGTGCGTGGCCGCAAGTCCACATATTGCTCGCCCACCGCGGAGACGCTCAGCACATCGGCTTGCAGGTTCGCCGGGATCTTGGGCGAAGTGCCAAGCGACAGCGTCGCTTTGGCGCCCTTCGCGGTAAGCGACACCGCAGTGACCTTGCCGACCTGCACTCCGCGGTAGGTCACGTTGGAGAATCGATACAGACCACCGGTCGCCGGCAGCTCGAGGGTGACAGTCATCCGACCGATACCGAGCAGGGTCGGCGCCTGTACGTAGAACAGGGCCATCGCGATTACGCCGACGATCCCGATGATCGTGAAGATCAGTAGCTGAATCCGGACGAAGCGCGTCAGCATCTACCTGCCCCCCTCCGTCGGCGGAATCCCCTGCGGCGGTGCACATTCGGCGCGGGTGGCCGCGGTAGCGGGCCCGGTAGCAGGCGGTACAGCGGCGGGTCCCGGCAGGGGAGCGCTGAACTGAAGATTCGGCTGAGCAGGCCCCGGCGCTGGCGGGCCGGGTGGCGGCGGCGCCTGTGGGCCGGCCGGCGGTACCCCGGCCAGTGGCGCCGGCGGCGCCGGGTGGCGGCGGACCAGGCGGCGGCCCGAAGCCCCCGCGCAATGGATCACGTGTGTACTGCAGGTACGGCGGATCCCCCGGCGCGGGAATCAACTGTTCGCCGAGTTGTCCCCAGTGCGTCCCGAGGAACAGGCCCGACTTGAGCTTGGGAATAGTCAGGTCCAGTATGACGTGCAGGTTGAAGTAGTCGCCTCGAACGGCGCGGTCGACGAAGTTCTGGGTGAACGGGAAGACCGACAACGCCGCGAGCGCCGTATCAATTTCCGGTCCGACTTCGGCGAGCCCCTTGACGGTCGGCTCCAGATTCTTCAGATTTCTGACCAAGTCGGCCTGAGTGTCGTTGATCAACCCGGTAGCGGTGTTGCTGAATTTGCGCAGGCCGTCCAAGGCGGCCGTCAGGCGTGGCCGCTCCTTGATCAGCACATCGAGTGCGGGCGGTAACTTACGCAGCGCCTGGGTGAGGACGTCGTGCTGGGCCGCGAAGGTGCCGCCAAGCTGATCCAGTGCCTGGATGGACGCGACGATGTTGTCACGTTGTTGGTCGAGTGTCCCCACGAACGTGTCGAAGCGATTGATCAAATCGCGAACGGCGCCCCCACGTCCGGCCAGTGCGGCGCTGAAATTGTGGATGATCTCCCCGATCTGGCTCAGTCCACCACCGTTGATGATCAGCGACAGCGACGACAGGGTTTGCTCGGTCGAGGGATAGGTCGACGATCGACTCAGCGGGATGGTGGCGCCCGGCCGCAGCCGTCCGACACCGGGCTGCCCGAGCGGCGGGTTGAGCTCCAAGTGCATGGACCCCAACAGGCTGGTCTGACCGATGCTGGCTTCCACGTTGGCGGGGATGACGAGATCGTGCTTGACCGAGATCTGGACGTCTGCGTGCCAGTCTTTCACCGTCATCGGGCCCACGCTGCCAACCACGACGTCGTCGATCATCACCGGTGAATTCGACTCCATCGTAATGACATTCGCCAGTTCGACGTGATAGGTGTCGGCATCCGGTCCGCGCCCCACCGCGCCGGGCAACGGCAGCGAGTTGAGGCCGTGGAAGGCACAACCGGTGCCGGTCAGCATCACGCAGCACCCGATGGCGAGCAGTCGCCGCAGGGCAATCCGGGCGGTCACGGTTGCGGGCCTTCGGCTGGGAGCAGCATGCCCGGCAGGCTCGGCGCCGGTGGCGGGGGCTCCGGTGTCGACGGCGGTGGCGGCAGCGGCATCGCCGCGCCCGGTATCCGGGGCAGCGGTACCGACGGTGCCGGGCCGGGTACCAGCGAGTCACCGTTCAGCCCCGTGTATGCCGATATCGCCGGCGGGATTTCCGGCGGTCCGGGCTTCGGGCCCGCGCCGCCGGGTGCGAGGCGCGCTTCGCTGTATTCGACGTTGGCCGGGTCGACTGACTTCTGAATGAACGGATTGATGGGGATCGGCAGGCTGTTGAAGTTCAGCACCCGCAAACCGGGGCCGAGGAACAGCGAGCACAGCTTGCCCGATTCGGTTGACGTGACGTTCCCGATCGCTTGGACTTGTCCGCACCCAGGAATCGGTAGCGGAAGCATCAAACCGGACTGCACGGGATTGGCGAAGTCCGCGATCCCGAACCCGCCCACGATGGTTCCGGTGTCGGCGTTGTAGTCGTTGAAGAAGTTGCTGAGCGCGGTCGGCGCGCCGTGCAGAATGTTCTCCAGAGCCATGTGCTGATCGACGAGAGGCTGGATGGCCTTACCCAATCGGTCGATCTGCTCACTGGCCTCATCGCGGGTCCCGGCGATGAAACGCTGCACCTCGCCGACCGCCGATCGACAAGTCGGTCAGCGCCGCGTCCAGATCGGATTTGCTGTCGTTGACCACGCTGGTGAGCGTGGCCAACCGGTTGTTGAACTGCACCATCTGAATGTTGCTGTCGCGCAGCGCGGTGACGAAGATCTGCAAGTTCTTGATGATGTCGACGATGTTGCCGCTGCCGTTCGCGATGGTCCGCGCCACCCCGGACAGTTGGGTCAGCGTCTGGCGCAACTTCTCGCCGTTACCACCCTGCTAGCGCGTTGGCGGCGCTGTCGATGAACCGCGATATCGACGGTGTCGACGACCTTGGCGTTCGGGCCCAAATCCGTTGCCAACCGCATCAATTGGGATTTGACCTCGTCCCACTCCACCGGAACGGCCGTGCGCTCGACCGGTATCGACCGCACCGTCAGCCATGACCGGGCCGCTGGTCCGGTAGGAGGGAGTGAGCTCAACGTACCGGGCGGCCACCAGGTTCTGGGTGACGATAACCGCTTTCGCGTCCGCCGGAATAGGCACGTCGTGGTCGACGTGCAAGGTCATCTTCGCCTTCGTGCCCTGCGGCTCAATGGATTTGATGGTGCCGACTTTGACACCCGAGACCCGAACCTCGTCACCGGGATAGATCGCGGTGGCCGAGGTGAAGTAGGCGGTGATGGTCTTCGGGCCGAAAAAGATCTGTCGGACCGCGAACGCCGCACCGGCGACGAGAAGCCCCGCCAAGACTACTGCTGCGAGGGCCGTAAGCCTGTTTCGGGGGATCCGACGGATCCGCGAGGTCGCAGAGATCCTGGAGGTCGCGGAGGTCATTGTCCTCCCCCGATCCGTCCGCCCAACGTACAGCCAGGGCACAGCGGAGCGCCGTTGTACAGCTGCGGGACCAACGACCGCGGTACCGGCGACGGGAAGCCCGGACCGCTTCCTGGTGTCGAAGGTGCGGAATCCCCAGAGATAGTCGAGGAAGGGTTGGAAGATTTGCGGGACAAGGAAGTTCGGGACGAACGCCGAGTAGGCATACATGCTGGAGATGGCCTCACCCACGGTGATCTCGAATTTTGCGAGGCCGGGTAATGCTTTCTCGACGTTGTCGCGGTTCTTTTCCAGCACCGAAGTCACCGAATTCAGCTTCTGCAGCGTCGGCGCCAACTTACTTTCGTTGTCGTGCACCAATCCGGACAGCTGCTTGGACACCATTGACGTAGCCGCGAGCAGTTGAACGATCTCGTTCCGCCGTCCCGCCAACACCTGCAGGAGATCGTCGGAGTTCAGAATGAGTTTGTTGACCTGTTGGCTGCGTTCGGACAGGATGCCGGTGACAGCGCTGGCACTCTTGAACAGGTCGGCCAGGCTCGTGTTGCGGTTGTTGAGGCTCTGCGACAGCCGGCTGACTGCGTCAAAGGTAGGTCCCAACTGCGGGGCGATCTGGTTGAGAGTCGCGGACAGTGTGTCCAGTGACTGGTTCAGGGTCGCAGTGTTTGTCTGCTCGGCATAGCCCGTGAAGTCGCTGACCGCCTGCGTCAGCGAGTATGGCGAGGAGGTGCGGGAGATCGGGATGACATCCAACGGATGCATGAGCCCGCTGCCGAACGACTCCAGGGTCAGCACGCGTTCACCGAGCAGAGTGCCGGTGCGAATGTGCGCACTGGTGTCACTGCCCAGCGGAACGCTGCCTTTCATCGTGAATGTGACAAGAGCATCGCCGTTATGCAACGACACATCCGACACCGTGCCGACTTTGATTCCCGACACAGTTACCGCGTTGCCGGTGGCAAGGCCGCCGGCTTCGGAGAACGTCGCCTGGTAGCGGACGTTGGTCGCCAGCGACACGATCCGATCGGGCGACAGGCCCACCAGAATGAGCATCCCGATCAGGACGGCCCCGATGAATCCAGCTTTGATCAGCCCGGCTCCGCGGTACTTCAGCATCAGTGTCCCTCCGGTTCCGGTCCAGGTTCCGGTTCCTCGCACCGCTGCTCATGGGACGTGAACCAGGGAGCTATCACGGTCTTGCCGGACAGATCGGTACCACGGATCGTGATTTGGCAGAGGAAGTACGGAATGGTGGCGCCGAAGACGCCGAGCCGGACCAGCTTGCGAAAGTTCCTGGGCGCCTTCTGAAGCTGTGCATCGATGCGGTCCTTGTCGTTATCGAGGTTCGGGGCCAGCCGCCTGAGCTGTTCGACGGTGCCGGACAGCGGTGGCCTTGCTTTGCCCAGTAGGTCTGCCAACGTGAGGGTGCCTTTGCTCAACGAGTCGATAGCGGGACCGAAGGTGTCGCGGTCGTCCGACAGTCCCGTCACCAGCCGCTGGAGGCGATCGATTGCGCCGGAGAATTGGCCGCCGTCCTTGTTCAGGGTTGCCGCCACGACGTTCAGGTTGTCGATCAGATGCTCGATCGTCTGGTCGTTGTCGGCCAGCGTGTTTGTGAATGAGGTCGAATTGTTGAACAGCGATTGCAAGGTACCGCCCTCGCCTTGGAACACTTCTAACAGCGCTGACGAGAGCGCATTGACATCTTGCGGATTCAGGCCGTGAATAAGCGGTTTCAGTCCGCCGAGCAGCAGATCGAGGTCAAGTGCGGGCGCGGTATGACTGACGTTGATCTGGCCGCCGGCTCCCAGCCGCCGGGCCGACCCCGGTCCATCGACCAAGTCGAGGTACCGATCACCGACCAAGTTGAGGTAACGAACCGCCGCCCTGGTGCCGTCGGTCAGCGCGACGGATTGGTCCGCGTCGAACTTCACCACTACCTTTTTGTCCGGCTGCAGGGCAACACCGTTGACGGTGCCCACCCGGACACCGGCGACCCGCACCGAATCTCCGGCCTTCAGACGTGACGCATCGTTGAAGATCGCCGAATAACCGCTGACCGCACCGGTGCGGTACTGGCCGAAGGTGAAGAACAAAAACAACGTCAGCAGCGACATCACGACGGCAAAGACACCGAACTTGACCACCGTGGGGCCCAGTGAGCCCCTCATCCCTGTTGTCCAACCTGAGCAGGATTGCGCGGTGGGCCGTCAATCGGCCCATACAACAGTTGTTTGAGGCCATCGAAGTTGAGCAGCAATTGCGGATTCCCGTACACCACCGGGTTGGAGCCGGTATCTGCGATGAGGACCTTCGCCTTGCTGTTGAAGGGAATCCTGGGAAGTTGCATGCAGTGGGGGCCGCCCGTCGCCGCAACCTTGGGCAAGTTGGCCGGATACCGATAACGTTCGGCACCGAACGTGAGACTGGCCGAGATCGCGATGCTCGGTTCCGGCAACGGCGGCGTCCTCGACAACTCCGCGTCTCCTTTCAAAACGCACGTCAGCGCCGGGGCGTATTCGTTGAGCAGATCGGTAGTCGGCGCCAGTAGGTGGAAAACGTCCGTCAACCCCTTCCGGTTGGCGCCCAGGACGTCATTGCCGACGTCAGCCAAACCGATCGCGCTGATCAACAGTGTGTCGAGGTTGCGTTGCTCGTCAACGATCGTCTTGCTGATCTTCACCGTGTTATCAAGGGTCTTCACCAGATCCGCCGACGCATCGCCGTAGGCCCGGAATACCGGCGCGGACATCGCGATGTCATGGCTCAGCGCGGGAAGGGTCGGCTGGAACTTCGCCAGGAATGAATCCAGGTCGCTGAAAGCCTGACCGATCTTTTCGCCCCGCCCGGTGAGGGCCTGCGAGACGGCCCCGAGTGTTTCGTTGAGCTTCGCGGGGTCGAGCGTGCCCAACACCGATGTCAACTGCTTGAACACCGTGTTGACCTCGATGGTGACATGTTGACTATCGAGCACCTGACCGGCGTGCAGGGATTGCGCTGACGGTTCCGCCGGCGGGACCAGCTCCACGAACTTGGCGCCGAACACAGTTGGCGACGTGAGGTCGACCAGCACGTTGGCCGGGATCAGGTGCATCTCCTTGGGATACATCGCCAAGTGCAGAACGGCTCGACCATCGGGCCGCGACTCGATCGAGGCGACCTTGCCCACCTGCACGCCGTGCATCTTGACTTTCGCATCCGGGTTCATCACCAGACCCGCCCGCGGGGACAGCACGGTCACCGGCATGGTGTCGGTGAAGCTGCCCGCGAACAAGCCCACGGCGACGGCGACGACCGCGGCGATGACCGCGACAGTCACCAGACCCGTCAGCGCACGTATCCCGTTGTGGGGCATCGGATGTGTTCCCTATCCCGAGAGGTTGAAGTTGCCGTTTGAACCGTAGATCGACAGCGAAACCAGAAGCGTCACCGAGATCACGACGATGAGCGAAGAACGCACGGCATTGCCGGTTGCGACCCCGACGCCCTCCGGTCCGCCAGAAGCGAAGTATCCGTAGTAGGTGTGCAGTAACAGAACTGAGAGCGCCATCAGGATGGCCTGCAGGAACGACCACAGCAGGTCGATCGGGTTGAGGAAGGTGTCGAAATAATGGTCATAGAGTCCGGCTGACTGGCCGAACAGCACCACCGTGGTGAATTGGCTTGCCAGGAACGACAATATGACGGCGATGCTGTACAGCGGGGCGATTGCCAACATTCCGGCCACGATCCGGGTGCTGACGAGGTACGAGATCGGCCGGATGGCCATCGCTTCCAGCGCGTCGATCTCTTCGCTGATCCGCATGGCGCCCAATTGGGCGGTGACGCCCGCACCGAAGGTGGCCGCCAGGCCGATCCCCGCAACGACCGGCGCCAGAATGCGGACGTTGATGAACGCCGCCAAGAAGCCGGTGAGTGCTTCGATGCCGATATTGCCCAGCGAGCTGTAGCCCTGGACCGCGAGCGTGCCACCGGCGGCCAGAGTCAGAAAGCCGATGATGACGACGGTTCCGCCGATCATCGCCAAAGTCCCTGCACCCATGCTGATTTCGGCGACAAGGCGGATGATTTCCCGGCCGTAGCGGGTGACCGCAAAGGGTATGCCGGCGAGCGCCCTGCCGTAGAACAGGGTGTGGTCGCCGATCGAATTGAGAGTGCCGATCGGCCTGCGCCAAACCCCCAACGCGCGGAACGCGCGCGGATACGTCGCTCTCAACGTCTTCACCGTCACGGCATCGTTCCCATCACTTCACCGTGAACCGGATGCCGACGGCGGTGACGACCACATTCACGACGAACAACGCCATGAACGCGTATACGACGGTCTCGTTGACGGCGTTGCCGACTGCCTTGGCACCCCCGCCCGAAATCGTCAGTCCGCGGTAACAAGCCACCAAGCCGGCGATCAAACCGAACAGCGCCGCCTTGATGCAGGAGATGATCACCTCGGGCACCCCGGTCAACAAGGTGATTCCTGCGGCGAATGCGCCAGGGTTGACGTCTTGGACGAACACCGAGAACACGTAGCCGCCGATGATTCCGATGATCACCACCAGGCTGTTGAGTAGCAGTGCGACCAGACCGGCGGCGAGCATCCGCGGTGTCACCAAGCGCTGAACGGGATTGATGCCCAGCACTTCCATCGCGTCGATCTCTTCGCGGATGGTTCGCGAGCCGAGGTCGGCGCACATCGCCGTCGCACCTGCGCCGGCGACGATCAACACCGTCACCAGTGGACCGAGTTGAGTGACCGCGCCGAAAGCGGCGCCCGCGCCACTGAGGTCCGCGGCACCCAGTTCGCGCAACAGGATGTTGAGAATGAAGCTGACCAGAACCGTGAATGGGATTGCCACCAACAGCGTCGGAGTCAACGCGACCCGCGCGATGAACCAGGCCTGCTCCAGAAACTCCCGAGTCTGAAACGGTCTGCGGAAGAGGAACTTAAACGCGTCGGCGCCCATGGCGAAAAGTCCCCCGACGGCCTGCATAGCCCCGGAGATACCGTTCGGCATGTTGATCCCTGTGGACCAGCGCTCCGCGCCCTTAGTCGCCATCGGTCCCTACCATCGCCACGCCAATTCCTCCGTCTCGTCCGCCTGAATTGGCGCACCCTGATAACGCGGGCCGGGCGGACCCCACTTCTGGAAGCGTCCGGCGATTATGACCCATGCCACATGCGGCGGGAGTGAAAACTGACAACTGAGGGACCTCCGAATTAAGTGACGGCACCGATAGTTTTGAGCTCGATGATCCGGTCCCAGTCCATTCCGAGTTCCAGCAGGATTTCGTCGGTCTGCTCGGCGAACCCGGGCGCGGGTCCCGATACCGGTGCGGCCACGTCGAACTGGACGGGATTGGCCACCAGTTCGAGTTCTCCTGCCTGTACTACATATTCGTTGGCCCGTACTTGAGCATCGCCGGCCGCCTGCAACGTGTCCTGCACCGGAGCCCAAGGCCCGGCGAGCGAAGCGAAACGTTCGCTCCACTCGGCAAGGCTGCGGGTGGCGATGGCCTTGCTGAGGATCTGGACGGCCTCAGCGGTGTTGGCGGCGATCTTCTCGTCGCTGTCGAACCGGGAATCGTCGGCCAGCTCGGGCTGGTCGATGTGGCGGCAGACGTCGGCCCAGAACTTGCTGGCCTGCATCATCACAAAAGAGATGTAGCGGCCGTCCGATGTCGCATACAGGCCCACCAGCGGATTGATTGGAGACCCGTGCACACCCGGCGGAAAGGCCTCCATGCGCTGATTGAGGTGCACGGTCAACGCCACGGTGTGCCCCATCGACCACAGCCCGCTGCCGAGCAAAGAGACGTCGACGACCGACGGTTCACCGGTGCGCTCGCGCTTGAGTAACGCCGCCGCGATGCCACCGGCAAGGTTGGTTCCGGAGATGGTGTCGCCGTAGGCCGGCCCGGGCGGGCCGACCATTCCTTCGGTTCCAGGTGGAGTGATGGTGGCCGCGGTTCCGGCTCGGCACCAGAAAGCGGTCATGTCGTAGCCGCCTTTTCCCGACTCCGCGCCCCGCGGTCCCAGAGCACTGCCGCGGGCGTAGATGATCGTCGGGTTGACCGCCCGGATGTCGTCGACATCGATGCCGAATTTCGTGCGGTGCCCGGGCAGAAAACTAGTCAAGAAGACGTCCGAGCGACGGGCCAACTCGTAGAGCACCTCTTTGCCCTCGGGCACCGACATGTCCAGACCGAGGCTGCGCTTGCACCGGTTGGCGTGTTCGATGTTCGGGTTGGGGTCGCCCTCGACCCGCAGCAGGCCGGTCTGCCGCAGACCGCGCTGCGGGTCCCCGGTCACCGCGTGCTCTACCTTGACGACGTCTGCGCCCCACTCGGCCAGCACCGCACCCGCGGACGGGACGAACCCGTACATCGCAACCTCGAGGACGCGAATGCCCTCCAACGGCCTGGTCATGCCGACCCCGCTGGGACGGCAATGGTCTTGCGCTCCAAGAATTCCTCCAGCCCTGCCACGCCCATCTCGCGGCCGACACCTGATTGCTTGAAGCCACCGAACGGGGCATCGGCGCTGAAGTAATTACCGCCGTTGACCGAAAACGATCCGGCGCGGATCCGGCGCGCGACGGCCAGTGCCCGATCCTGATCGGCGCTGAACACCGCGCCGGCCAGGCCGTAGATGGAGTTGTTGGCGATGCGCACCGCATCGTCGTCATCGTCGAACGCGATGACCGCCAGCACCGGGCCGAAGATCTCCTGCTGCGCGATCTCGCTGTCGGGGTCGACGTTGGTCAGCAGCGTGGGCGCATAGAAGTAGCCCGGGTCCAGTCGCTTGCCGCCGGTGACGAGGGTCGCGCCATCGGCGACGGCTCGTTGCACCATGCCGTCGACCTTCTCCCGCTGACGCTCGTTGATCAGCGGTCCCATGTAGGTCTTCGGGTCGGACGGGTCGCCGTGGCGCACGTTGGCGAAGTTCTGCGCGATCAACTCGACGATCTCGTCGTGATGCTTCCTCGGCACCAACAGCCGCGAGGTCAGTGCGCAACCCTGCCCGGCATGGGTGACCATCGAGAACGCCGCGAACACGCTCGCGCCGGCGAAGTCGGCGTCGTCGAGCAGGATCGCCGCCGACTTTCCACCGAGTTCGAGGAAGACCCGCTTGACGGTGTCGCTGGCCGCGGCCATGATCCGGCGCCCGACGGGAGTCGACCCGGTGAACGTGATCACGTCGACGTCCGGGCTCGTGGTCAACGCTTCTCCGACAGCCGAATCCGACGAGCTGAGCACGTTGACCACGCCGGGCGGGATGTCGGTGTGGTTGGCGATCAACTCGCCCAAGGCCAGCGTGATCAAAGGGGTGTCCGGCGCGCCCTTGAGAATGACTGTGCATCCGGCCGCCAACGCCGGCGCCAGCTTCGCCAACGCCAGCTGGTTCGGGTAGTTGTAGGCGATGATCGCGCCCACCACCCCAGCGCCTTCCTTTTCCACCCAGCGCCGATGCCGCATGCCCCGCGATTCGATTTCGCCGAGTTCCTCGGTCATCGAGTAATCGCGCAACACCTCGGCGTAGTAGCGCACGATCTTGATCGGCTCGTCGAGCTGGGCACCCTGGGTCAGGGCGCGCGTCGCGCCCACCTCCGCGATGGTGAGCTCGCGCAGTTCCTCGGCATGGTCGAGCAGCGCCTGATGCAACTGCTCGAGGCAGCGGACCCGAAACGCCGTGTCGGTCGACCACGTCGTGGTGTCGAAGGCCCGGCGCGCGGCCGCGATGGCCTGCTGCGCTTCATCGATCCCGGCATCGGGAGCGTGACCGATGACATCACCGGAGGCGGGATTGACCGACGCGAAGACCCGGGCGGTGGTGACGAGTCGACCGTCGATCAACAGCCGCCGATCCGATGCCGGTTGCGACCCGCCGTTGATTGATGGGCTGTTGCCCACAGTGGCGGTGGCAGCATCCTGCGGCGGCATTTACTCTCCTCAATACGTGGATAATTCCATTCTCATCCCGGGCGAATCCTACATTCCGGTCGTGAGAATTCAACCAAACGGGAGAAACGAGACTGGCATACTCGTGACCGAGTCGAGTGTTCGTTATCTACAGCATCATCGCAGCGTAAGCACGATTTCTCAGCCTTCTTGCGAGCGGCCATAACGCGAGAGTAAGGTTCTCGTATTCGGAAGGGAGATTCTTTGTGTGCGTTACGGCCCCTGCCGCGGTGACCCCATGAGAACGGCTGTTGTCACCGGCGGTGGCTCCGGAATCGGCCTAGCCGTCGTCGAGCGACTACGCAAAGACGGCTACCTGGTCGCGACCGTCGACCTCAAACCCTCCGACACCCAGTCGGCCTATACCGCCGATGTCACCGACCGCGGCCAGATCGACGCCGCGCTCTCCGGCATTCGCGAGGAACTGGGGCCGATCACCGTTCTGGTCAACGCCGCCGGACTCGACGGGTTCAAGCGCTTCGCACACATCGAGTTCGCCGACTGGCAGCGCCTGATCGACGTGAACCTCAACGGGGTCTTCCACATGATCCAGGCCGTGCTGCCCGACATGCTCGACGCCGAATGGGGACGCATCGTGAACATCTCGTCATCCAGCACACATTCTGGCGCCCCGTTCATGTCGCACTACGTCGCGGCGAAATCCGCTGTCAACGGCCTGACCAAGTCTCTGGCCCTCGAGTACGGGCCCAACGGGATCACGGTCAACGCGGTGCCGCCGGGTTTCATCGACACCCCGATGCTGCGCAGCGCCGAGCAGCGCGGCAACCTCGGCGACATCGACAAGACCATCGCCGCAACGCCGGTCCGCCGGATAGGCAAGCCCGAAGACATCGCCGCGGCCTGCGCGTTTCTGGTGTCCGAGGAGGCCGGCTACATCACCGGCCAGATCCTGGGCGTCAACGGCGGCCGAAACACCTAGCCGCCAAACGCAGTTCGGTGGCAGACCAAGAGGAGAAGTTGTGGGACAAGCGCAGGGGCGGGTAGCCGGCAAAGTCGCGTTCGTGACGGGCGCGGCTCGCGGCCAAGGGCGCAGTCACGCGGTTCGACTGGCCGAAGAGGGCGCCGACATCATCGCGGTCGACCTGTGCCGGGACATCGACACCATCGGCTACCCGATGGCAACCCCGGAGGATCTCGACGAGACCGCGCGGCTGATCGAGAAGACCACTCAACGAGTGGTGATCGCACAGGCCGACGTTCGCGACGCGGCCGCCCTGCAAGCGGCTTTGGAGGGCGGCCTCGCCGAGTTCGGCAAGCTCGACGTCGTGGTGACCGCGGCCGGCGTGGCGGGCATGAAGGGACAGCCGCCACTGCAGGCGTGGTCCGACGTCATCAACACCAACCTGATCGGAACGATCAACACGATTCAGGTTGCGCTGCCGCACCTCAACGAAGGCGCGTCGATCATCGCGACCGGATCGACGGCTGCGCTGATGGACACCTCCAAGAAGGACAGCCCCGGCAAGGACCCGGGCGGGATGGCCTATGTGCACTCCAAGCGAGCACTGTCGAGCTACGTGCACGACCTCGCGACCGAACTTTCGGTGTTCGGCATCCGGGCCAACGTCGTGCATCCGACCAACACGAATACCCCCATGTTGCAGAGCGAGCCGATGTACCGTTCGTTCCGGCCAGATCTGGAGAACCCGACTCGCGCTGACGCCGAACCGGTTTTCGGTGTGCAGCAGGCGATGAAGATTCCTTTCGTCGAACCGGAGGACATCAGCAATGCAGTGCTGTGGCTGGCCTCCGACGAGGCCAGATATGTGACAGGTATGCAGCTGCGCGTCGATGCCGGCGGATACCTCAAGTGGTACGACTACCGCACGTAAGGGAAGCCAGTGAAAGTTCGGGTTGATTCAGATCGCTGCCAGGGGCACACGCTGTGCTCGATGATCGCGCCGGATTCATTCGTGCTCGACGATATTGAAGGTCACGCGTCGGCAGTGTCGGAAGACGTTCCAGCAGAACAGGAAGACGCCGTACGAGAAGCGGCGCATTCCTGCCCGAGCAAGCCATCCTGATAACGGAGAGCACATCGTGAGCATCGACGACGACATCTCCAGCGACAGCGACCGTAAGAAGAACAGGTACCACTTCGACCGGCACTCCCCTGAGTATCGCGGCCAGTTCGAGAAGATCACCGAAGAGATGCACGACAAGTGCCCGGTTGCGTGGACCGACACCTACGACGGCCACTGGGTCGCCGGCGGCAGCAATGCGGTGTTCGAGCTCGCCCGCTGCCCGGTGGTGTCAAACGATCACGACATCAACGGCGAACGCCGCGGCTACCAAGGCATCTCGATCCCGAAAGCCAAGCGCGCCAGCGGTGTCCGTGGCGGCATCCTGGAAATGGACGAGCCTGAGCACCGCATCTACCGGACCGTGCTCAACCCGTACCTGTCGCCCGCGGCGGTGAAGCGTTGGGTGCCGTTCATCGACGAGGTGACTCGCGCCTGCCTCGACGAGAAGATCGAAGACGGCCACATCGACTTCGTCGACGACCTCGCCAACATCGTGCCCGCCGTGCTGACGCTGGCGATGCTGGGCATCCCGCTGAAGAACTGGGCGATTTACAGCGAGCCGGTTCACGCCTCGGTGTACACCCCGGAGCACTCCCCCGACATCGACAAGATCGTCGCCATGCATCGGCAGATGGGCCTGGATCTACTGACCAACATGGTCGAGATCAAAGAGAATCCGCGGCCCGGAATCGTCAACGGGCTCCTTCAGTTACGCATCGACGGCGAGCCCGCCCCCGACCTCGAGATCATGGGCAACCTCGGGCTGGTCATCGGAGGCGGGTTCGACACCACCACCGCGCTGACCGCGCACTCGATGGAATGGCTCTCGCAGCATCCCGACGAACGCGAACGGCTCAGCCGCGACCGCGACACCCTGCTCGACTCCGCCACCGAAGAGTTCCTGCGCTACTACACCCCGGCGCCCGGCGACGGGCGCACCTTCTCCGACGACGTCGAACTCGAAGGAACTCAGTTCAAAGAGGGTGAGCGGCTCTGGATCTCGTGGGCGATGGCCAACCGTGACCCGTCGGTGTTCCACGAGCCCGAATCAGATCGTGATGGACCGAAAAGGTAACCGGCACTTCAGCTTTGGCCTGGGCGTTCATCGCTGCATCGGCTCCAACGTGGCGCGGACGGTGTTCAAGTCGATGCTGACCGCTGTGCTCGACCGGATGCCGGACTACGTCTGCGACCCCGACGGCACCGTGCACTACGAGACCATCGGCGTCATCCAGGGCATGCGAAACCTGCCGGCTACCTTCACCCCGGGCAAGCGACTGGGTACGGGCCTGGACGAGACGCTGGAGAAGCTGCAGAAGATCTGCGACGAGCAGCAACTGGCCCTGCCGATCACCGAACGCAAGGAAACCGCAGTCATCGAATGAGCTTTCGGCCGGTGGCACCGAACTCGCCAATACCGAGCAGCGCCGCGGCCGCACGGCATATATTCAGCCGGTCCGGGTCCGGAAGAAGACGAGCGGAAAGGGCAGGATGTGAAGTCGTTGACGCTGGGCATTCTCGTTGATGGCAGGCGCGGTGTTGCTGGCTCCGGCAGCCCACGCCGGGATGCCGTACGCAAACTACGAAGTGCAGTCACCGCGCGACCCCGGCCACTCGTGGCTCTGGGAGATCCGGCCATGCGAGCCGGGTCATCCCCCTGACTGCGTGCAGAACCAGGCCCAGCCCAGGCCGAACGGCCAAGCAACCCCGTGGTACGCCGTTGGACACCTGGCCAACGGCACGTACACCATGAACGTCGATGTGCCTGACGGTGTGCGCTGCACGGTCTACTTCCTGCCCTCGCATGACGTCTATACATGGGATGCGGTGACGCTATCGGGCTCGGTGACTTCCACGTTTGACGCAGGCTGTGGCAATGCGCCGGGTGGGACCGCCAGCTGGCCGTTCAACCTCGTCCGGTTCTGACGACGACGCTTGCAGCCAAAAGCCTTCAGCGGGAGGGCAGTCCCAGTACTCGCTGGGCAATGATGTTGCGCTGGATTTCCGAGGTGCCGCCGGCGATGGTCCCGGAGAAGCTGCGGGCGTAGCGCTCGAACCAACTGCCGAAGTAGTGGTCGAGGTTCATCGGCTCGTAGGGCCCGGTCAGTGCCGGGTGCAGCAGCCCATCGGATCCCGCTGCGGACAAAGCGTTTTCGCATGCCTGCCGCTCGGCTTCCGAACCGAGAAGTTTGAGCACCGACAGCGCGGGCACGTCCTCTTCCCCGCGGGCGGCCCGGGCCAGCGCCACCGAACCGAGTAGCTGGAGTGCAGATAAGTCCATGATCGTGGTGGCGTACTGGTCACGCTCGAGCTCATTCGCGGGGTGGAAATCGGTGATGACGTTGTCGAGCCGGTCGGCGAACCCGAGCCACATCATCGTCCGTTCATGTCCGAGTGAGCCGTTGGCCACCCGCCAACCCTGGTTGAGCGGACCGACCAGGTTCTCCGCCGGAACTTTCACGTCCTCGAAGAACACCTCGTTGAAGTCGAGGTTCTCTTGGCCGCAGATATCCGGGAACGGTCGCCGCGTCACGCCCGGTCGTGTCGGTGGGGATCACCAGCGCGCTGATCCCCTTGTGCTTGGGGGCATCTGGATCGGTACGCACGAAAGTCAGTAACACATCGGCATCGTGGGCGCCCGACGTCCACACTTTCTGCCCGTTGACCACGAAGTGGTCGCCGTCGCGCACCGCCCGGGTCCGCAGTGACGCCAGGTCGGACCCTGCGCTGGGCTCGCTCATGCCCAGCGAAGCGGTGATCTCGGCCCGCAGGATGGGCACCGCCCAGCGCTGCTTGTGCTCGTCGCTGCCGAATGAAATCAGCGACGCGGCAATGATATTCACGCCCTGCGGATTGAAGCTATGGTAGATCCGCCGCTTGCACAGCTCTTCCAGGTACACGTACTGCTGCAGGACGGTGGCGTTGCGGCCACCGAATTCCGGCGGCTGGGTAGGTAACAGCCACCCGTTGTCGAACAGCAATCGTTGCCAGCGACGAGCCCAATCCGGCATGTGCGACACCGACTTCGGCCGCTCTAATGCCTCGGCCGCGGCCGCAGGCACGTGCTCGTCGAGGAAGGCGACGAACTCGGCGCGGAATGCTTCGACGTCTGGATCAAAGGTGAGCTGCACGGTACTCCTCGGTAACCCTCGCCCGATGTTCGGCGGTTCCGCCGAGCATGAGCTCGCCGGCCTTGGCTCGCTTCAACGCGAACTGCAGATCGTTCTCCCAGGTGAAGCCCATCGCACCGAACAGTTGCAGACCGTGCCGGAACACCAGCGACTGGCATTCGCCCGCAGCAGCTTTCGCCATCGCGGCGGCCAGCCGACGTCGTGGGTCGTTCCCGGCGATCGTCAACGCGGAGTAGTAGGCAAGGGCGCGCGCCCGCTCGATCGCGACGTGCATGTCGGCGGCCTTGTGCTGGACCGCCTGAAACGATCCGATCGCCACCCCGAACTGGTGGCGGCTACGCACGTGGTCGAGAACCAGATCCAGGATGCGTTGGCACGCACCGACCGTGGTGATCGCCATCCCCATCAGGGCGACGTGGTGCGCCCGCTCGGTGTCGACGCGCACGCGAGCGGCATCGGGTAACCGCAGTCCGCTGAAGGTCAGGTCGGCTACGTGCAGCACCGGGTCGAGCACGGCACTGCGCCGCCTGGACAGCTGCCCATCCGCGTCGTCGGCTTTGACGACGAACACCGCGGCATCGGTGACCACCGCAAGCCACTCCGCTCGATCGCCGTCCAGCACGTGCCGGGCGGTGCCGTCGAGTACCCACTCGTCGCCGTCGCGGTGCACGCTGATCCCGCTATAGACGGCGGTGCCGGATGCCCGTGCGTCGAACCGGTCCCCCACCAGCGGCGCGAACTGACTCATGGTCGCCAGGAACGGGGTCGGATCGGTAGCGCGCCCCAACTCTTCGAGAACGATGGCCAACTCGACGGCGTTCTCCGGGTCGCTCATCTCGGTCCAGCCGTGCTCGACGTAAGCCTTCCAGACCGGAGACGGGTCCACGCCGTCTTCGGCGACACCTCTGACCAGCGTCGGGGGGCATTGCTTGCCGACGGCGTCGCGCACAGTTTCTTGCCAGAGCCGCTGATCGGCGTCGAATTCCAGCAGCATCCGGCCAGCTCCTTAGCTCAGTTAACGTGCCGTGAGAATACTATTCTCTTAATAGCACAGTGACAATCTCGCCGGGGATGCCTGCGAGGCCGGCGCCGCCGCTCTGAAACGCGAGAATGATATTATCGCTGGGGAAGAACAGCACTTACATCAATCGGTCCCGATTGTGGCCGCTATCAGCGCCGATGAATAATCGAAATGCTTACCGGAAACCTGTTGATTAGCGGCGAACGGAGATGTTAGGTTGGCTAGCAGACTACTGACGGACTGGACGCAGTCAGTCGATTCGCGGAGGGTGGTTTAGGTGATCGAGCACCCGGACGGGACGCAGACGCCGCTCATCGACGCCAGCGTGCACATCTTCTTCTCGTCCAACAAAGAACTGCGCTCGGTTCTGCGCGAGCCGTTCAAGAGTCGCGGCTTCCCGGACTACGAGATGGACTGGTACGGCGCCCCGGGCGGCGAGTACGCACCCAAGACCAGAGGGCCGGAGCGGCAGTACCCGGGCTCAGATCCGGAATTCGTTGGCAATGAACTCTTTTCGAAACGCGGTGTCGACTTCGCAGTTCTGCACCCGATGGCGCGTGGCATCATGCCGGACCGCCATCTGGGGAGCGCCCTGCACGCCGCCCACAACGAGATGATGGTGTCGAAGTGGCTCGAGCACAGCCAATTCGGCGATAAGTTCCGCGGCACGATCCGGGTCAACCCCGACGACATTGCCGGCGCGCTGAAAGAGATCGAGAAGTGGCGCTCGCACCCTCGAGTGGTCCAGATCGGCGTCCCACTGCAATCGCGGGAGGTCTACGGCAAGCCACAGTTCTGGCCGCTGTGGGAGGCGGCAGTCGATGCTGGGCTTCCTGTTGCCGCGCACATCGAAGTCGGCTCGGGCATCGCCAATCCGCCGACCCCGAACGGCAACACCCGCGTCTACGAGCACTACGTCAGCTTCATGGCGCTGAACTACCTGTACCACCAGATGAACATGATCGCCGAAGGCGTCTTCGAACGCTTCCCCGACCTGAAGTTCGTCTGGGGCGACGGCGCCGCGGACTTCGTCACACCGTTCATGTGGCGGATGGACACCTTCGGCCGGCCGCACCTCGAACAGACCCCGTGGGCGCCCCGGATGCCCAGCGAATACCTGCCGGGACACATCTACTTCGTCCAGGGCAGCCTCGACGGACCCGGCGACACCGACTTCGCCGGCGAGTGGTTCGGCTTCACCGGCAAGGACGACATGGTGATGTTCGGCTCGAGCTACCCGCACTGGCAGTGCGGTGACATCACCAAACTGCCCAAGGCACTGTCCCCCGAACAGCGGGACAAGCTGTGCTGGCGCAACGCGGCCGACTTGTACGGGATCGACGTTTCGGTCGATCTCGCGACCGGCTAGTCGCAGAATAGAAGCAACCCAGGGAGAGCGAGGAGATCGAGATGACGCTGACCCATTCTCAGGAGCGTGTTCCCGCCGCGGAGCGCATCGCAGTCCGGTGCGTTGACTCGGACGTCCATCCGACGCCCAAACGCGGCGAGGTCATCCCGTACATCCCCGAGCCGTGGCGCAGCAAGTACTTTCTGAGTCGCGATGTCGGCGAGCAGATCTACTACGACGCCCCCGACTACGCGCACGCCTACGCGATGCGCACGGACTCGTTCCCGCCAAACGGCGAGTTCCCCGGCAGTGACCCGGACATGGCATTCCGTCAGCTGATCATGGAAGCGGGTTCCGACATCGGCATTCTCGAACCCGCGGCGTATCCCGGCCCGGATCCCCGAGGCGCAGCACGCGATGTCGGTCGCCCTGAATGACTGGCAGGCCAATCACTGGCTCGACAGCCACAACAACTGGCACGAGCGGTGGCGCGGTTCGATCTGCGCCGCGATCGAGGAGCCCGAAGAGTCGGCTCGCGAGATCGAGAAGTGGGCCGGGCACCCCTACATGGCGCAGATTCTGATCAAGGCCGAGCCGCGACCGCCCTGGGGCAACCCGAAGTACGACCCGATCTGGGCCGCAGCCACCAAGCACGACATGCCCGTGAGCTGCCACCTGTCGCGCAGCCAGTTCGACGAGTTGCCGGCCCCGCCGGTGGGATACCCCAGCTACAACCACGACTTCATGGTCACGTACTCGCTGCTGGCCGCCAACCAGGTGATGAGCCTGATCTTCGACGGCGTCTTCGACCGCTTCCCGACGCTGCGAATCGTCTTCGTGGAGCACGCATTCAGCTGGATCCTGCCGCTGATGTGGCGGATGGACGCGATCTACGATGCGCGCAAATCGTGGCTGGACATCAAGCGCAAGACCGTCGGAGTACGTCAAGGAGCACATCAAGTTCACCACGCAGCCGCTGGATTACCCGGAGGACAAGACCGAGCTGACCCGCGCCCTGGAGTGGATGGAGTGCGAGAAGATCCTGCTGTTCTCCTCGGACTACCCGCACTGGACGTTCGATGACCCGCGCTGGTTGGTCAAGCATCTGCCCAAGCACGCCCGGGACGCCGTGATGTACAAGAACGGCATTGCGACATACCACCTTCCGGAGACGGTTCCCGTCCTCGAGGGTCAAGTCCGGGTGCTCTGACTTGTCTGCCGAGAAAACTGGGCCCGAAACCACTCGGCCCCAGCCCCCGCTCGCCCAGCCCCGTCTTGCCCAGGGCCGCGAGCACGTTGTCGCCACCGTTGACGAAATCCCTTCGGGCAAGCACAAGCTGGTGCCGATCGGACGGCACGGCGTGGGCGTCTACAACGTCAACGGCACCTTCTACGCGATCGCGAATTACTGCCCACACCAAGGCGGTCCGCTGTGCTCGGGGCGTGCCCGGGGGCGCACGATCGTGGACGAGACCGCTCCCGGTGATGCGGTCATGGTGCGCGACAAGGAATACATCTACTGCCCCTGGCACCAATGGGGTTTCGAGCTGGCGACCGGCACGACAGTGGTCAAGCCGGAGTGGAGCATCCGCACCTACCCGGTGCGAATCGTCGGTAACGACGTCCTGGTACAGGCCTGACCAACGGGAGAATCTGTGTCCACTATCGAGGTGAACGGTGGCAACGTCGTCTACGAAATCCTCGGCGAGTCAGGCGATCTGATCGCGCTGACGCCCGGCGGCCGGTTCAGCAAGGAGATCCCCGGCCTGCGCCCGCTGGCCGAGGCGCTGGCTGCGGGCGGCTACCGGGTGCTGATGTGGGACCGGCCCAACTGCGGGGCGTCCGACGTCCAGTTCTACGGGCAGAGCGAGTCGCACATGCGCGCCGAGACCCTGCACAAGCTCGTGACCGGACTGGGATTCGAGCGGTGCATCCTCGCCGGCGGATCCGGTGGCGCAAGGGATTCCATGCTGACCACCATGCTTTACCCCGAGCTCGTGGAGAAGCTGGTGGTGTGGAACATCGTCGGCGGAATATACGGCAGCTTCGTGCTCGGCTCGTACTACATCATTCCCAGCATTCTGGCGGTGCGCGGCACCGGAATGGACGGCGTGGTGAAGGTGCCGGAATGGCGCGAGCGCATCGAGGAGAACCCGGCCAACGAAAAACGCTTCCTCGACTTCGACTCCGAGGAATTCCTCAAGTTGATGCTGCGCTGGCTCAACGCCTTCGTGTCTAAGCCCGGCCAGACGATTCCGGGTGTCGACGACGAGATGTTCGATCGAATCAAGGTTCCCACCTTGATTATTCGTGGCGGCGAGAACGACATGGATCATCCGAAACGTACATCGCTGGAAGTCAGCTGTTTGATCAAGGGATCAAAACTGATCGACCCACCCTGGCCGGAGGACGCCTGGGAACGCGCTTCCGAGGCTCGCGCTCAGGGCAAAGTGAAGCACTTCAACATGTTTGACACCTGGGTACAGGCCGCACCGCCGATCCTGAAGTTCCTGGGATCCTGATGCGACTACACGGTGCGAATGCGGACTTCGCAGTTCAGCGACGCCTCCAGCGCGGTGTGAACCCGGCTTTCCGGGATGCGCTCGAGGTCAGCTTCCCGCAATGTCACGTCGACGATGTCGAAGCCGTCATCGCCGGGAGTCCGGACAATGTCGGCGGTAAGCCCGAATCCGGCCAGCACCCCGTGCGCATCGTCATCGGTTCCCCGGCTGACAAAGGTGATCACCCCTGGGACGGGTCTGGTCGCAAAAGCAATGGTGCACAACTCTATCGCCGCCCGCTTGGCCGAGTCGGCATCGTCGCAGGCGATCAACAGCTCCACCTCGCGGCGACCGGCAGGCATCACCCCGAGATCCTTCATGATCACATCGCCACCCACGTGGCCCACACGTTCGAGGAGCACCGCCATGCCCTCCGTTAGTTGTGCAGGCGCCAAGGCGTTGTCCGGGTCGACGTTGACGCGCACGACTGCGGTTCGCATGTGCGCAAGCCTAACTGTGGCGCCGGGAGTCAGCTGATGGAGACCAGCGCTGCGCCGGCCATCACGATCGGCTCGTCGCCCGGGTTGACACCGAGGCTGCTGATCAACGACAGGGGCCGTGAAGATCTTGCTGCCTACCGGGCACTCGGTGGCTACCAGCCCCTCGCCGGGGCCGAAGAACTGCTCGACGAGGTCGACTCCAGCGGACTCCTCGGTCGGGGCGGGGCCGGCTTTCCGCTCGCGGTGAAAGTTCGCGCGGTCCGCGACAACGCCCGCATCGCCGGTGGGGCTGTCGTTGTCGCCAACGGCGAAGAGGGAGAACCGGCTTCGATCAAGGACCGGTGGCTGCTGCGGCATCGGCCGCACCTGATCCTCGATGGACTGCGGCTTGCCGCCGCGATGGTGTCCGCCGAACGCACCTACGTCTATGTGTCCGATCCGGAATCTGCCCGCAGTGTGGACGCCGCACTGACCGAGCTCGGGCACGACGCCTTCGGCGGCATCGCGATCGAGATCCACAGCGTCGAACCGGGATACGTCGCAGGAGAAGAGACCGCCGCCGTCCGTGCGCTCAATGGTGGTCCGGTCAAGCCGACCGACAAGCCGCCGCGGCCCTTCCAAGCGGGGGTCGGTGGACTCCCCACATTGGTCAGCAACGTGGAAACACTGGCCAGCCTGCCCTACCTGCAACGCCATGGCTCAGCCGAATTCCGTTCGCTGGGCACGGCCGCCTCGCCCGGCAGCTTCCTGGTCACGCTCACCGGCGCGGGCCACGCGCCCGGCCTCTACGAGGTCCCGCACGGCTTGCCATTCACTGAACTACTTGCTCTGCACGGCATTTCGCCGGACAGGGTGCGTGGAGTGCTGATGGGCGGCTACTTCGCCGGCCTGCTCGACCGCGCCGTTCTCGACGCAACGCTGGACCACGAGACACTTCGTAGCCTCGGCAGCGGCCTGGGAAATGGCGCGATCACGGTGATCACCGACGACTGCCCGCTCGCGGTCGCCGCCTCGGTGCTGGCCTACTTCGACCGCGAGAACGCCGGCCAATGCGGTTCCTGCTTCAACGGGACCGCGGCGATGGCCGCCGTCGCCGGGGCGCTGCGCGACGGCGTCGCCACCGAGGACGACGTGGCCCGGTTGCGACGCTGGTCGGTCGTGCTTCGCGGGCGCGGTGCCTGCGCGACGCTGGACGCCGCGACCAATATCGCCGCGAGTCTGCTGGGCAGTTCCCCGACCTGGTCCAGAGCCACCTCGACAACGCCTGTCAGACATGCCAATCGGGCGCATTCACGGCTGACCGCCCTTACCAGGTGGAGGCAGTTGTGAGGATTCGCCTGGACCGTACGATCTGCGACGGCTTCGGTGTGTGCGCCAAGCACGCGCCGGACTACTTCTCCCTCGACGACTGGGGCTACGCGTCGCTGGAAGGCAACGGGGAGGTCGCCGAAGTCGATCGCGACGCGGTCAAGCGGGCGCTGCTGGATTGCCCGGTGCACGCGATCACCGAATGGGGCGAGCACCGCGAGGCCGAGCCGCATGACAGGTCGGTCGGCGCCGAGGATCCGGCCGAGCATCTGAAAACCGAAGCAAACGAAGCGGAGTGGGGGTTCACTCGTTGACCGGACGCCCGCTGCCACTGATCACCGATGACAACGAGTTCTTCTGGACGTCGGGCGCCGACGGGAAGCTGCGTCTGCAGGAATGCGCCGATTGCGCCGCGCTGATCCATCCGCCCGCCCCGGTGTGCCGGTACTGCCGCTCACATAATCTCGGCGTGCGGGCGGTGTCGGGCCGCGCGACGCTGGCCGGATTCACGATCAACGAACGATTCAGCCTGCCCGGGCTTCCCGCGCCGTATGTCGTCGCGCAGGTCGCCATCGCCGAAGATCCGCGGGTTCGGCTGACCACCAACATCATCGACTGCGACCCCGAGCAACTGGAGTTGGGTCAGCAGGTCGAGGTGGTCTTCGAGCAGCACGAGGACGTCTGGCTGCCGCTGTTCCGTCTGGTCGACGGCGCCGAACCCGGGCGCGTTGCCGATCGACGAGATCGAGCCGGAACGCTTCGGTGAGTTCGTCCGGCCGATGCTGACGGCGGAGAAGTTCGAAGACAAGGTGGCGCTCACCGGCATCGGCATGTCCGAGATCGGCCGGCGGTTGATGGTGCCGCCGCTGTCGCTGACCGTCGCGGCCTGCGAGGCGGCGATCGCCGACGCCGGCCTGACCATCGACGACATCGACGGTCTGTCAACCTATCCCGGCGGCGGCAATCTCGGCGGCTTCGGCGAAGGCGGGGTCACCGCGCTGGAGGCCGCCATGGGCATTCCGGCCGACGTGGCACAACGGCGGCATCGAAACCTTCGGCCCCGGCGGCTCGGTGATCGCGGCGATGCTCGCCATCGCGGGCGGGCTGGCCCGCCACGTGCTGTGCTTCCGGACGCTGTGGGAAGCCACCTTCAACGAGCAGATGAAGCAGGGCAAGATCGTCCCGTCTCGGGCGGGCGCCGCGCCGACTGGCTGCTGCCGTTCGGCGCCACCTCGGCGGCACACACGTTGGCGCAGAACGCACAACGCCACTTCCACCGCTACGGCACCACCAAGGAGACGCTGGGCTGGATCGCGTTGAACCAGCGCGCCAACGCCGAACTCAACCCGACGGCGGTCTACCGCACGCCGATGACGATGGACGACTACCTCAACGCGCGGCCGATCACCTCACCGTTCGGGCTCTACGACTGTGACGTGCCCTGCGACGGCGCGATCGCGGTGATCGTGTCCGCCGTCGACGCCGCCCAGGACACCGCCAAACCACCGGTCTACGTGGATGCCGTCGGCACCCAGATCATCGAGCGGATCGATTGGGACCAAAGCACATTGACCCACGAGCCGCAGGTGCTGGGCCAGGCCGCGCACCTGTGGTCGCGCACCTCGCTGAAGCCGCAGGATGTCGACGTCGCCGAGCTCTACGACGGGTTCACGATGAACTGCCTGTCCTGGATCGAAGCGCTGGGATTCTGCGGCATCGGCGAGGCGCGAGACTTCCTCGACGGCGGCAAGAACATCGCCCGCGACGGGCAGCTACCGCTGAACACCCACGGCGGTCAGCTGTCGCACGGCCGAACCCACGGCATGGGCCTGCTGCACGAGGCCATCACCCAGCTGCGCGGCGAAGCCGGCGAACGCCAGGTCGCCGACGCCCGCGTCGGCGTGGTCAGCAGCGGCGGCCTGACGCCGAGCGGGGTACTGCTGCTGCGGGCCGACGGTGACCAGCCGCGACGATGCAGAGCGCAGCGAGAGCGGCGATGACGACGGTGCAGCCGCGGCTGGTCATCGTCGACGGCGTGCCGATGTCCGCGTTGGTCGCCGAGGCGCCGAGCCCGCGGGCGGTCATCGTCGCCATTCACGGCGGCGGCACCACCGCACTGTATTTCGACTGCCCCGGCCACCCCGAGCTGTCGCTGCTGCGCGCCGGCGCGCAGCACGGATACACCGTGGTGGCGCTCGACCGGCCCGGCTACGGCAGCTCCGCGGCCTACCCCGACGCGGTGGCCCAACCCGAGCAACGGGTCCGGCTCGCCTACGGCGCGGTGGATCGGATGCTGGGCGAACGACCGCGTGGCGCCGGCCTTTTCCTGATGGGCCACTCCGGCGGGTGCGAACTCGCATTGCGGATGGCCGCCGACGGGTCAGCCGAGCAACGCACCGACCTGCTCGGCATCGAACTTGCCGGCACCGGGCGCCACTACCATCCCGCGGCGCGCGAGATTCTCAAAACGGCAACCCGTGGAGCACCGCCCGTCAGGCATGCGCGAGCTGCTGTGGCATCCGACCGAACTGTATCCACCCGAAGTGCTCAGCGGCGCAACGGTTTATCCAGGTGCGCCGCCCTACGAAGACCCAGATGGTGTCGAACTGGGCCCGCCAGGACTTCCCGGCAGCTCGCGCCCGGCGTGCGAGTCCCGGTGCAGTTCAGCATCGCCGAGCACGAGAAGGTCTGGCTGTCCGACGCGCCGGCGCTGGCCGAGATCGCGTCCCTGTTCGCCAATGCCGCCAGCTTCCAGGTCAACGAACAACCCGGGGCCGGGCACAACATCAGCCTCGGTCACACGGCCGCCGCCTACCATTCGACGGTCTTTTCGTTCTTCGACAGCTGCTGCAGCGCTCAAACACCAGGAGCACAAGCCGATTTGGGAGCGGAGTGATGGACGTCGGATTCATCGGCCTGGGCAGCCAGGGCGGACCGATGGCGGGCCGCATCATCGAAGCCGGCTTCCCGACGACGCTGTGGGCCCGCAGGCCGGCCTCCCTCGAACCGTTCGCCGACACCGCCGCCAGGTCGCCGGATCACCGGCGGAGCTCGCCGCGGCCAGCGACCTCGTCTGCCTGTGCGTGGTGGGCGACGCCGACGTCGAGGAAGTCGTCACCGGCGAGAACGGAGTACTGGCCGGGCTCAAACCGGGCGGCGTGATCGCCATCCACAGCACGGTGCATCCCAAGACCTGCCATGGATTGGCGGAAACGGCTGCCAAGCAAGGCGTCTCGGTGATCGACGCGCCGGTGAGCGGTGGCGCACCGGCCGTCGCCGAGGGCCGGCTGCTGGTGATGGTCGGCGGTGACGACGACGTCGTCGAACGGTGCCGCCCGGTGTTCGCGAGCTACGCCGACCCGATCGTGCACCTCGGCGCACTGGGCTCCGGGCAAACCACCAAGCTGCTGAACAACCTGCTGTTCACCGCCAACCTCGGAACGGCGGCCACCACGTTGGCGCTCGGTGAGGCGCTCGGCGTCCTACCCGACCGCCTCACCGAGGTGATCTCGCGTGGCAGCGGAAACAGCTTCGCGCTCAACGTACTTGGCGGTGACACCGGCGGTCTGGCTCGCCTCGCCGAAATGGCCGGCACCTTGCTGCAAAAGGACGTCCGCCTGCTCGCCGACGTCGCGGATTCGGCGACCGTTACCGGTGGGGCTGTGCTGGACGCCGCCGACGCGACGCTGTCCCTCATGGAACATCCGCGGTGAGAGTCGGATTCATCGGCGCCGGACGGATGGGCCGGCCGATGGTCGGTCGACTCGTCGATGGCCGGTCACCAGGTCCGCGTGCTCGGCCGATCTGACGAGAAGCGCTCGGCAATAGCCGAATTGGGTGCCGACGCGGTCGACGAGATCGTCGCGGTCTGCGCCGACGCGGAGGCGGTGGTGCTCTGCGTGTTCACCGACGAACAGGTGCGGCAGATCTGCCTGGCCGACGGCCTGGTCGCGGCGATGCCGGCCGGCTCCACCCTGGTGCTGCACACCACCGGAAGCCCCCGCACCGCAGAGGCCGTCGCCGAGCGCGCTACGCCGCGCGGCGTGCAGGTGGTGGACGCCCCGGTCAGCGGTGGCCCGCACAACGCCGCCGCCGGCGCGCTGACGCTGTTCGTCGGCGGCGCCGACGACGCGGTGGCCGCGGTGCGGCCGGTCTTGAGCTGCTACGGGGATCCGATCCTGCATGTCGGGCCGCTGGGCGCGGGCCAGAAAGTGAAGCTGGTCAACAACGCGCTGTTCGCGGCGCAGATCGGCCTGCTCTCCAACGCCGTCGGACTAGGTGCGCGACTCGGGGTCACCGAGTCGGCGCTGCTCGCCGCCCTCCCGCACGGCAGCGCGGCGAGCCGCGTGCTGGACCTCGTCGCGGCGGGCGGTTCGGTGGCGTCGTTCATCGAAACGGCAGGCGAATTCGTGGGCAAGGACATCGCGGTGGTCAGGCAAATCGCCGCTGAACTGGGCAGCGACCTGGGCGCCCTGGATGACGTCATCGATGCGGGCGTGGCGGGTGCGAATATGAGGCCTTTTCGGCCCGCGACGAAGGCGTCTACCGTTAGCGTTACAGTCACGCATTCCGTCGTAAAGGTTCCAGCTGCTCAGGGCGCTGCAGGAGGGTGTCATGACCAAGCCGCAAGTCGTCTTCCATCCGTTCTCCGAGGAGTACTTCGAGAACCCGTTCGACATCTACCGGCGAATGCGTGAAGACGCCCCGCTCTACTACGACGAAAAAGAAGACTTCTACGCAATCACGCGTCACGAGGACGTGGCGGCGGCGTTGAAGGACCACGAGACCTACTCGTCGAGCCGTGGCTGCGACCTGTCGATGGTGCGCAAAGGTCTCTCCGCCGAGATGAGATCCATCATCTTCATGGATCCGCCGGACCACCGGCACATGCGCAGCCTGCTCAACAAGGCCTTCACCCCGCGCGCCGTTCAGTCCCAGACCGAGACAGTTCACGAGGTGATCGACAAATACCTGAGCGCGGTCGATCCCGACAACTTCGACGTGGTGCAGGACTTCTCCGGACCGTTCCCCGTCGAGGTCATCACCCGGATGGCCGGCGTGCCCGAGGAATACCGCCAGCAGGTGCGGCACTGGATCGACACCAGCCTGTCCCGTGAACCGGGACAAATCGACATCAGCGAAGCCGGCATGCAGGCCAACATCGATACCGCGATGTACTACTTCAGCCTGGTGCAGGAACGGCGGCAAAACCCGCAGGATGACATGATCAGCAAGCTGATCGCCGCCGAGATCCCCGGCGAAGACGGTCAGACCCGCCAGCTCGACGACATCGAAATATGCGGTTTCTCCACGCTTTTGGGCGGTGCCGGCGCCGAGACCGTCACCAAGTTGATCGGCAGCGCAGCCATACTCTTCGCCCGCAACCCGGACCAGTGGGAGAAGCTGCAAGCAGACCGCAGCAAGTTGACCGGCGCCGTCGAAGAACTGCTGCGCTACGAGGGCCCGGTGCAGTACAACGTCCGCTGGACTCTCAAAGAGGCGCACACCAGCGGCGGCACGATTCCGGCCGGCAAGCCGGTGTTCGTGATGAACGCCGCGGCCAACCGGGACCCGGACGCCTTCACCGAGGCCGACACGTTCGACATCGACCGCGACCACACCGAAGCACAGCATCTCGGTCTGGGGTACGGGATTCACAGTTGCCTCGGCGCGGCGCTGGCCCGAATGGAAAGCCGGGTCGCGCTGGAGAAGCTGCTCGACTTCATGCCCCGTTACGAGGTGAACTGGGATGGCTGCAAGCGGGTCACGATGCAGAACGTCGCGGGCTGGCTGAATGTCCCGGTGAAGGTTTTGCGATGAGGTGGACCGCATGACAAAGAAGATCGAGGTCGACTGGGGCCTCTGCGAAAGCAACGGGGTTTGCATGGGCGTCATCCCGGAGGTTTTCCGGCTCGAGGATGACGACACGCTGACCGTGCTGCAGGAAGAAGTCACGCCGGACAACGAAGAGCAGGTGCTCGAAGCGATTCGGCAATGCCCGCGGCAGGCCATCTCGATCAGCGAATAGCCGACCGACTGCTGCGCCGCCCGATTCTGTCGGACCCCACTGGCATAATCGAATGTATGTTCGATCACGAAATGCAGCTGCTTCGCGCGGCGGCGCGGGCCGAGAACCGCGCCGCGGGGCAGCGGTTGGCGGTGATCGGCGAGCTAGACCTTTTGTGGCTGAGGCATTTTGGTGAGCGCGAGACCTGGGGCACCGACACCCATGACGCGATCACTGACGAGATTGCCGCCGCGCTGAGCATCACCCGCGGGATGGCGGACAGTTATTTGGACTACGCGCGGGCAATGCGGTTGCGGCTGCCGCGTGTGGGTGCGCTGCTGGTGGCCGGCGATATCGATTACCGGACGTTTCAGACGATTGTCTACCGCACCGATTTGATCGCCGACCCCGACGTGTTGGCCGCCGTCGATGCGGCGTTGGCGGTAAAGGTGACTCGGTGGCCTGGAATCACCCAAGGTCGGTTGGGTGGTTATGTCGACCGAATCGTGGCCCGCGCCGACCTCGATGCAGTGCGGCGGCGTCGCGAGCGCCGCGGCGACCGGGAAGTGTCGATCTGGGGCGACGCCGACGGATTGACCGAGATCTTCGGGCGGCTGCACACCACCGACGCCCACGCGATCGACGCTCGGCTGATGCTCTGGCCGCGACGGTGTGCGCTGACGACCCGCGCACCCGCAATCAGTGCCGCGCCGATGCGATGGGCGCGTTGGCATCGGAGCCGACCGACTGAAGTGCGGCTGCGGACAAGCGCATTGCCCGGCCGCGACGCCGCTGCCGAGCCCGGTGGTGATTCACGTGATCGCGGATCAGGCCGGCATCGAAGGCGCCGCGCCAGGCTCCATGATTGGCAGCGACGCGCTCATCCCCGCCGAGTTGGTCGCCGAGCTCGCGAAATCGGCCAAGCTGCGCCCGCTGATCCATCCCAGTGATTCGCCACCCGAGGCCGGCTATACGCCGTCGCGGACGCTAGCCGACTTCGTGCGTTGTCGCGATCTGACCTGTCGCTTCCCCGGCTGTGACCAGCCCACAACGCGCTGCGATCTCGACCACACCATCCCCTACGCCGACGGTGGACCCACCCACGCGTCCAACCTGAAAGCACTGTGCCGGCGCCATTACCGGTTTGAGAAATACACTTCAGCCGACGACCGGTTCTTCCCCGTCGGACTGTGAGAACCAGCGACCTCGTTCAATGTTCTGACCCATGCGGGTCATCAGGAGAGCAAAGGCGCGCGGCAGTACGGGTGTGGCCAGTTTGAAGGCGAGTCGCCCCTTGCCGCTAACGGCGACCCTCAACAGAGTGCCGTCGTTGCCGTCCGACTCAAAGTGGTAGTCCTCAACCCACGCGTGAAATGCCGGTGCGGTCGTGCCGATGACACGGAACGCAAGGCGCGCGCCTTCGTCCCAGACGAGTACCGATTCCTCAATCGTGATGCCGATGAGCCGCTTTGTGTAGCGAGAGCCAACGCCATGCGGCGCCGGTGTCTGCCAACGGCCAGATCTGTCGAAGCCGGGGAAGAACTCGCCCCAGTTGGCCGGGTCAGACATCATTTGCTCAAAACGTTCTGGGGCTGGCGTGACCGACAATTGCCTGACAGCACAGTCATCTGGACATCACCGGCGGGACAAACCTACGTCACGACCCCCGGTAGCGCCCTGCTGTTTCCCACCCTGTGCACGCCCACCGCGACACTCGACGCGGTGCCGAGTTCGGCAGCGCCACCCCTACCGCACGGCAGCGATGCCTATGCGTCGAAATACCCGCGCCCACAACCGGGCTCGTTATATTGCCGCCGAACGACTGCGCAATCGAGCGGCGCGCGCACCGGCGTCAGCGCCGATTATCGCGAATGACGAGCCACCGCCCTTCTAGTACGCGGGCTTTGTTCATCATCCCGCCGATCTGCGACGAGATCGGCGTGCACTAGACGTAACCGGATGCGGCTCAGGCAAATCCGGAGATGATGACCGCATTGCAGTCGGCCGCGGCTTGACGTAGCTTCGCCGCTTCCTGGTAGGCGTCGGACTCGTACCAGGCGCGGGCAGCATCCACCGATTCGAATTCCAGCACGACAGTCTGGTCGCCGTGCCAATCGCCTTCGATGACCGCGGGCTTGGTGTCGACCGCGAGAATGTTGACTCCGCCCATCGCCGCGCCGGCCGCCCGACCGTAGGCCTTCATGCCTTCCGGATCTTTGATGGCCTCGGTGAGAATGACGTATCCCTTGGGCATAGTTCGTGAACTCAAACTGCGTCTTTGCTATTTCTCGCTGATGGCCTGTTCCGGGCAGCACTCGATGGCCTCCTGGGTGGCCGCCTCCAAGTCCGTCGGCACCTCGGAGTCGATCGCCTCCGCGTAACCGTCGTCGGTGAGGCTGAACACGTCCGGGCACAGCGTGAGGCACATCCCGTGGCCGCGACAGCGCTGGTCGTCTACCCAGACCTTCATGCCGGCGTGAACTCCAGGTGCAACTCGGTGAGCCCGCGCAGGATGTAGGTCGGAACAAATTGGTAGCGGCGGTCATTCGCCGGGCCGTGATGTTGCTCGCTGATCCGGATATCGGAGGTTCGGTCGAGCAGTCGTTCCAGGGCCACCCGCGTTTCGGCGCGCGCCAGCGGCGCACCGGGGCAGCTGTGGATGCCGCGGCCGAACGAAATATGTTGGCGCGCATTCTTTCTGGCCGGGTCGAACGTGGTGGGGTCGTCGAATCGGCGCGGATCGCGGTTCGCGGCGGCCTGCACCACCATCACGGTGGTGCCCGCAGGCAGGTCGACCCCGCCGATGTTGACCGGCCGCCGGTTCAACCGGAAGTCCCCCTTGACCGGGCTCTCGTGGCGCAGCGACTCCTCGATGAAGTTCGGCACCAAACTGCGGTCCTTGCGCAACTGCGCCTGAATGTCCGGCCGCTCCCCCAGCGTCTGCAGCGACGCGCCGAGCAGCCGAACGGTGGTTTCCTGACCCGCCGAAAAGACGTTGGCCGCAACCCGAGCCACGTCTCCGACCTCGGGTGTCGAACCATCCGGGTAGGTAGCGGTGGCCAAACCGGTCAACACGTCCTCGCGGGGCGAAGCGCGCCGGTCGGTGACGTAGTCGGAGAACAGACCGTAGAGGAATTCCAGCGGGCTGTGCGCCAGCGATTCCTTGCCGGTGCCGCCGACGCCACCACCCGAGTGCTGGCGGATGCCCTGGACGAACTTGTCGCGGTCCTCGAGCGGCACGCCCAGCAGGTCGGCGATCACCAGCAGCGTGAACGGGCTGGCGAAGCCCTTGATGAACTCGCCGTGCCCGGGCGCCAGGAAGTCGTCGAGCGCCTGGTCGGCCAGCGCCCACATGGCGTCCTCGTTCTCCTTGAGGCGCTTGGGGGTGATCAGCCGCATCAACAGCGAGCGGTGGTTGGTGTGGGTCGGCGGGTCGAGCGTGGGCAGCTGGTCGCTGAACGGCAGCTCGTCGCGGTGCTGCTCGATCAGCTCGGTGATGTCACCGTCGCCCCGGCCTTCGAGGCTCACCGGAAAGCCGGGGAACGGTCCGGTCACCGAGTTGCACGACGACCACGTCTCGGCGTCGTTGAGGACGGCGCAGGCTTCTTCCCAGCCGGTCACCATCGTGACGTCGTGGTGCTTTTCCTTGGTCACCGGGCACTGCTGCCGAAGCGACTCGTAGTAGGGATAGGGGTCCGCGATGAGCTCGCTGCCGCGGAAAAAGTCCAGCTCGGCTGAAGTCGTTCACCATTTCGCACCGTTCCAATCTCGACCAGTGAGAATGTGCCTCTCAGAGATGAGTATTAGATTTCCATAGAGCATGCCGCAACGTCAACGCGCCGCGGATGGACCGCGGTCGCGGGTCAGCCCGCCGGAACGAGATCGGCCTCCACCGAGGGGCCGGACATCACCCGGCTGCGGAACGTCTCGATCGCCCCGATCGACGGCGCGGCTATGCCGGCCGCCGCGAACGCCTGCGCCTTGAACGCCTGAGCCGCTGCGCTGAGCCGGTGCTCGACGAGGCTGACGTGTGAGTCCAGCTCGACCGGCCAGGTCTGTCCCCACAGCGTGACCTCGGTGGCGCCCTGGTCGAGCGCCTGCAGGACGCCTTGCCGCACGCGTGAATCGCAGTCGAACAGGTCGGCCGCGGCGGCCAGAGTCTGCGGCGGCGGTCGATGCCCGACCGTCGCCAGCGCGTACTCGAGGTCGAGGATCTGGGCGCCGAGGATCTGCAGCGGGCGCTCGTCGGGATGGTCGGCGACCAGCACCGTCACGTCCCACCCGGCCATCGCCCGGTCGAACAGCCAGCCGCCGGCGAAGCGCACCACGTCGGCGACATCGGCGGCGACGACGTCGAGCCGGTACCTCACGCCGGGTTCGGCGGCGCCATGTCCCGGGCCAACGACTCCGAGTACTCCTTGAAGACCTCGGTCAGTGGTATCGAGGGATTGATCAGCCATGTCGTCTCCATTCCGGTGATGAAGGCAAGAATTTGCACTGCCTTGACGGTCACATCCATGTCCATGCGGAACTGCCCAGCTCGCTGACCTCGCCGGATCAGCTCGATGATGATGTCGATCGCGCTCTGGTAGCGGGCGGCGAGACGGTCGTGCAGCGGAGCGTCCGGGTCGACGTTCTCCGCGAGCAGCACGCTGTAGGTGCCGACCAGTTCGGGCGACCGGTAGAACCGCTCCGCGACGGCGGCGACTTCTGAGATCAGGTCGCCGGCGCGGTTGGCGTGCGAGTCGTCGTCGGCGTCCCGGATGTCGAGCACCGCGTGGAGCAGCTGTTCTTTGGATTCGAAGTGATGCAGCAGGCCGGCCGGACTGACCCCGGCCTCCCCGGCGATCTGGGCCAGCGTCGTAGTGCGCCACCCGTTGCGGGTCAGCAACCGCTGCGCCACGGCCAGGATCCGCTGTTTGCGATCCTCGCCCTTGGCCCGCAGCGACTCGTACGGCCGTGTCTCGGGCACCGGACTCCTTCGTCCAACCAACTAACTGAACACACAGTAGGTTGGTTGGCCCGACTGTGACAAGGGTCTCAGCCGATCTAATTCTTCGCTGCTCGCTATAAACCGAGCGACTTGGCGATGATCACCTTCATCACTTCGCTGGTGCCGGCGTAGATGCGCGCCACCCGCGCATCGGTGTACAGCCGGGCGATCGGATACTCCATCATGTAGCCGTAGCCGCCGAACAGTTGCAGGCAGCGGTCGATGACCCGGGCCTGCATCTCGGTGCAGAACAGCTTCACCCTCGCCGCGTCGGCGGCCGACAACTCCCCCTCGACGTGCAGCGCCACCGCACGGTCCAGCATCGCCTGGCCGGCCTCCACCTCCGTCGAGCACGCGGCCAATTCGAACTTGGTGTTCTGGAACGACGCGACCGGCTGGCCGAATGCCTTGCGGTCCTTGGTGTAGTCGATCGCCGCCGCGATCGCCGAGCGCGCCTGCGCCACCGATCCGACCGCCACGGTCAGACGCTCCTGCGGCAGGTTGTGCCCCAGGTAGCCGAACGCCTCGCCTTCCTCGCCCAAGACTTCTCGACGGGGACACGGACGTCGACGAACGAGAGTTCGGCGGTGTCCTGGACCTTGCAGCCCATTTTCTCCAGTTCGCGGCCCCGGGTGAAACCCGCCATCCCGTCCTCGACGACGAGCAGCGTCAGGCCCTTGCGCCGGTTGTCGGGGTCGGTGGCCGTGCGGGCCACCACGATCACCAGGTCGGCCTGCATGCCGCCGGTGATGAATGTCTTGGCGCCGTTGACAATCCAATGGTCGCCGTCCCGCACGGCCGTGGTGCGCATACCCGCGAGGTCTGATCCGGTTCCCGGTTCGGTCATCGCGACGGCGGTGAGCAGCGTTCCGTCGGCCAGGCCGGGGAACCAGCGCTTGCGTTGCTCCTCGTTCGCGTAGTGCAGGAAGTACGGCAGGATCACCTCGAGTTGGGTGCGCACCGTGGACAGCGTCACCAGCGCCTTGGCAGCCTCTTCCTGCAGCACGACGTTGTAGCGGTAGTCGGGCATGCCGGCGCCGCCGTATTCCTCGGGGATCGCCATCCCGAGCATGCCGAGCGCACCCATCTGCTTGAAGACGTCGCGTGGCATCCGGCCGCCCTTTTCCCACTCGGGGTAGGCGGGCACGACCTCCTTGTCGATGAAGTCGCGGGCCAGCTCACGAAACGCCTCGTGATCTTCGGTGAACAGGTCTCTACGCATGAATTTCCCTGTCAGGCAACAAGTTCGACGATAGTGGCGTTGGCGGTGCCGCCGCCCTCGCACATGGTCTGCAACCCGTAACGAATCCCGTTGTCGCGCATGTGATGCGCCATGCGAGTCATCAGCACCGCACCCGATGCGCCGAGCGGATGACCCAGCGCGATGGCTCCGCCGAGCGGGTTCAGCAGATCCGGGTCGGCACCGGTTTCGGCAAGCCATGCCAACGGAACTGGGGCGAAGGCCTCGTTCACCTCGAACACGCCGACATCCGAGATCGAGACGCCGGCTTTGGCCAACACTTTCTCGGTGGCCGGGATCGGACCGGTGAGCATCAGCACCGGGTCGGCACCGGTGACCGCGCCGGCCACGTATCGCACCAGCGGGGTCAGTCCGAGTTCGACCGCGATGTCTGACGTCGTCACCAGCAATGCCGCTGCCCCATCGGAGATTTGGGACGAGTTGCCGGCGTGGATCACCCCGGCCTCGTCGAACGCCGGCTTGAGGCCGGCCAGTTTCTCCACCGTCGTGCCCCGTCGTATTCCTTCGTCGGCGGCGACAACAGCGCCGTCTTCTCCGTCGGGGGGAAGACCGGGACGATCTGGTCGGTGAAGGCGCCGCTGTCCTGGGCCGCCGCGGCGCGTTCGTGCGACAGCGTTGAATACTCGTCGAGCCTGGTGCGGGAGAAGCCCCACTTCTTGGCGATCATCTCCGCCGAGATGCCCTGGTTGAACGAGAAACCGTCATAGCGCGCAAGCACTTTGGGACCGTAGGGCTGCCCGCTTGCCCGGGCCGAGCCCAGCGGCACCCGGCTCATCACCTCGACGCCGCCGGCGACCACGACGTCCTGCTGGCCCGACATCACCGCCTGCGCGGCGAAGTCGAGCGCCTGCTGGCTGGAGCCGCAGGCCCGGTTGATCGTCGTGCCCGGGATGTGTTCGGGCCAGCCGGCGGCCAGCACGGCGTAACGGCCGATGTTGCTCGACTGGTCACCGACCTGCGACACGCAACCCCACACCACGTCGTCGATGACGTTCGGGTCGATGCCGGCGCGCTCCACGAGCTCGTTGAGCACGACCGCCGAAAGGTCGGCGGCGTGGATGGCCGACAGACCACCGTTGCGCTTGCCGACCGGAGTCCGTACCGCCTCGACGATGACTGTTTCACGCATTCTTCTGCTCCGATCTCTTGACCGCCCATTGACCCGTGAACGACGGGTCACGCTTCGCGGCGAAAGCGGCATACGCCTCCGCCGAATCCACCGTGGCAAAGTTACCGACCTGTGCGCGCGCTTCGTTGGCCAGCGCGTCACGCATGGTCCGGTCGGCGCCCTCGTTCAGCAGCGCCTTGCTGTGCGCCAACGCAATCGGCGGTCCGGCGGCCAAACGGTCGGCGACGTCGGTGACGAACGCATCGATCTCACTGGCGTCCACCACCCACGTCACCAGGCCCAGCGCGTGCGCTTCGGCGGCGCCGATGGTCTCGGCCAACAGCACCAGCCGCTTGGCCTGTTGCAGGCCAACGATTTTCGGCAGCAGCCACGAGCCGCCGAGGTCGACCGACAGCCCTCGCTTGGAAAAGATCTGGGAGAACGTCGATTCCGGCGTCGCCACCACCAGGTCGCAGCCCAGCGCCAGGTTCCAGCCCGCCCCGACCGCGACGCCGTTGACTTTCGCGATTGTCGGCACCGACAACTCGTGCAGCGCCAGCGCGACGTCGGTGAGCCGTTGCAGCTTGTGGACGGGATGGCTGTCGTCCGGGGTCGAGATGTCGGCGCCGGAGCAGAACGCCCCCTGCGCGCCGGTGAGCACCACTGCCCGTACGCCGTCGTCTTTGCCCGCGGCGGTGAGTGCCTGCGCCAGCGCGATCCAGAGCTCACGGTTGATCGCGTTCTTGCGGCGCGGCCGGTTGAGGGTCAGCGTCCGCACGCCGTCGCGGTCGCTGCACAGCAGCACGGGCTCGTCGTCGGCGGTCATCAGCTGTAGGCCGGTCCGATGGCGCCTTGCACTCGCAGACCGTCGATTTCCTCAGCGCCGTAACCGAATTCGGTGAGCACCGCATCGGTGTGCTGCCCCAGACCGGGAACCGCGCCCATCGGAGCCTGGTAGCCGGCGATGACGGGCGGTGGCAGCAGCGCCTGGATCGGCCCGGCGGGTGTGTCGACCTCCCGCCAGCGGTCACGCGCCGTCAGCTGCGGGTGGACCAGCACTTCGCTGGGCAGGTTGTATCGCGAATTGCCGATCCCGGCGGCGTCCGCCGTTTTCTGCACGTGGTCCAGGTCGTGCGCCGCGCACCAGGCGCCGATCGCCTCGTCCAAGATGTCACGGTGCGCGCAGCGACCGGAATTGTGGGCGAACCGCGGGTCGTCGGCGAGGTCGTCGCGCGCAATGATCTGCCGTGACAGTCGTTGCCACTCAGCATCATTGGTGGTACCCAGCACGACGGTCTGTCCGTCGGCGGTGCGGTACGAGCCATAGGGCGCCACTGCGGGCGAACTCATGCCCAACGGCTCCTGGTCGATACCGGAATACCGGGTGTACGTCAGCGGATACCCCATCAATTCCGTCATGGTGTCGAGCAGGCTGAGCCCTATCGTGTTGCCGTGGCCACCGGGCGTCGATTGCGCGTCGCGTGAATACAGCAGCGCCAGAATCGATAACGCCGAATACAGCCCGGTGCTGATGTCTGCCACCGGCGGGCCGGGTTTTGCCGGTGCGCCCGGATTGCCGGTGATGGCGCAGGCGCCGGACTCCGCCTGGACCAGCAGGTCGTAGGCGCGCTTGTGCGACAACGGTCCGCCGGGACCGTACCCGTCGATCTCGACCGCGATGACGTTCGGATGCCGCTGCTCCAGATCAGCGGCCCCGATGCCGAGACGGGACACCGACCCTGGGGCGAGGTTGGACACCAGCACATCGGCACGGTCCAGCAACCGGTGCAGAATGTCGCGCCCCGCCTCGGTTTTCAGGTCGAGCGTCACCGACTCCTTGCCGCGGTTGGCCCAAACGAAGTGCGCGGCAAGCCCGTTGACGACTTCGTCGTAATAACGGGCGAAGTCCCCACCCTTGGGGTTTTCGATTTTGATGACCCGCGCACCGAAATCGGCGAGCACGCGCGTGCACATCGGCGCCGAGACCGCCTGCTCCAGGGCCACCACGGTGATGCCCGTCAGCGGCCCCCGGTTCTGCGGTCATCACCATCAGTAGCTCCTCGGCATTCCCAGGACGTGCTCGCCAAGGAAATTGAGAATCATCTCCTGACTGACCGGCGCAATCTTCATCAGCCGCGCCTCGCGGAAGTACCGCGACACGTGGTACTCCTCCGAGTAGCCCATCCCGCCGTGCAACTGCAGCGCCCGATCGGCCGCTGCAAATCCGGCGTCCGCACAGAGGTACTTCGCGGTATTTGCCTCGCGGCCAGAAGGTTTCCCGTTGTCGTAAAGCCAGGTGGCCTTGCGCAGCACCAGTTCCGCGGCGTCCAGGCGCGCCAGTGAGTCCGCCAGCGGGAACTGCAGCCCCTGGTTCATGCCGATCGGGCGGTTGAAGACAACGCGCTCGTTGCCGTACTTGACGGCCTTCTCCAGCGCGACGCGCCCGATGCCGAGCGCCTCGGCGGCGATCAGCATCCGCTCCGGATTGAGACCGTCGAGGATGTACTTGAAGCCCTGTCCCTCCTCGCCGACGCGATCCTCGACCGGGACGATCAGATCGTCGATGAAGACCTCGTTGGAGCTGACGGCGTTGCGGCCCATCTTCTTGATCGGCCGGATGTCGACGTGGTCGCGATCGAGATCGGTGAGGAACAGCGTCATGCCGTCGGTCTTCTTGGTGCCGCGCTTTTCCAAGTCGGCCAGCGACTCGGTCCGCGTCAGCAGCAGGATCTTCTCGGACTCCAGCGCCTTGGAGATCCAGACCTTGCGCCCGTTGATCCGGTACGTGTCGCCTTCGCGCTTGGCGAAGGTCGTGATGCGCGAGGTGTCAAGGCCCGCACCGGGTTCGGTGACGCCGAAGCACACGTGCAGATCGCCGTTGACGATTCGCGGGAGGGTCCTGGCCTTCAATTCGTCGGAGCCGTGCTTGACGACGGGCTGCATGCCGAAGATCGTCAGGTGAATGGCGCTGGCGCCGTTCATGGCCGCACCCGACCGCGCCACCTCCTCGAGCAGCAACGTCGCCTCGGTGATGCCGAGTCCGTGGCCGCCGTACTCCTCGGGGATCGTCATGCCGAGCCAGCCGCCGTTGGCGATCGCGTCGTAGAACTCCTGCGGGAACTCGTGCGCTAGATCTTTTTCCATCCAGTAGTGGTCGTCGAACTTCGACGCCAACTCGGCGACCGACTTGCGAATCAGCTCTTGGTCATCGGTCAGCTCGAAGCTCATCCCACCGCCGGCCACTACGAAATCTCCTTTGATCAGTTCATGCACCGGCTCGGGTTTAGGACCGGTAACGCGTCAGTCCTTGTTGCCGGTCAGTTCCTTGGCGCTGGCGGCGAAGTCCGCGAAGCTGGCGCCGGCGTGATCGTGCTTCGACAGAGCCTGGATCGAAACATCGTGGCCCTCAGCGGCTTTGCGCAACGCACCGACCGTAGCCTGCGCTTCGGTGATGTGGCTGAACGGGTCGAAGGAGTACCAGCGCATCGCGTTTTGATACGACATCTTCTTGATCTCGTCGTCCGGCACGTTGTTCTCCGACAGCACTTCCCAGAGTTCCTCGGGGGCGCCTGGCCACATCGAGTCGCTGTGCGGGTAATCGGCTTCCCAGCAGATGTTGTCGATGCCGATCATGTTGCGCAGCTTGACACCGACCTTGTCGCTGATGAAGCAGGTCAGGAAGTGCTCACGGAACACCTCGCTGGGCAGCTTGCCCTTGAAGTCCTGGTGCGTCCACGTGGAGTGCATTTCGTAGGTGCGGTCGGCACGCTCGAGGAAGTACGGGATCCACCCGGTGCCGCCCTCGGACAGGGCGACCTTGAGGTCCGGGTATTGCTTGATCGGCTTGGACCACAACAGGTCCGCCGCAGCCTGCACGATGTTCATCGGCTGCAGAGTGATCATCACGTCCATCGGCGCATCGGGCGCGGTAATCGCCAGCCGGCCCGAGGATCCGATGTGCACGTTCATCACGGTGTCGGTGTCGCACAACGCTTCCCACAATGGCGTCCAGTAGTCGTCGTGGAAGCTGGGGTAGCCCATCGCGGCCGGGTTCTCGGTGAAGGTCAGGGCGTGCACACCCTTCTTGGAGACCCGTCGTACCTCTTTGGCGCATTCTTCGGCGTCCCAGATCACCGGGATCGCCATCGGGATGAAGCGGGCCGGGTAGGCGCCGCACCAGTCCTCGATGTGCCAGTCGTTGTATGCCTGCACCAGCGCGATCGAGAAGTCGTGGTCTTCGGTGGCGAACAGCCGTCCGGCGAATCCCGGGAACGACGGGAAGCAGATCGAGGCCAGGATCCCGCCGGCGTTCATGTCCTTGACTCGCTCGTCGACGTTGTAACAGCCGGGGCGAATCTCGTCGAGACCCTGCGGCTCCAGCCCGTACTCCTCTTTGGGGCGACCGGCGACCGCGTTCAGCGCCACGTTGGGAATGATGGTGTCGCGGAACTGCCAGGTGTCCGATCCGTCCTCGTTGTGCACCAGGCGCGGGGCGTCGTCGACGTATTTCTTCGGCAGATGGTCCTTGAACATGTCCGGTGGCTCGACGGTGTGGTCGTCGACGCTGATCAGAATCATGTCGTCTTTGTTCACTGCCCGATCCTCTCCGTGGGGGCGCTCAAGGCCCGCCTGGTCTTTGGCTCGCGGTTATCTCGTGATTGTCGCCAAACCGTGGTCGGCCCGTGGACGAATCGCTATCGCCGCTGGCTTCTCCCGTGTATGGAAACTAGCTTCTCTAATCGCGAGAATCAACATCTTGAGGCTACCCCTGCCACGTTCAGGCATGCATTGCGGCTGTCCTGCCCGGCCGCCCGGTAGAGCAATGTCACCGCAGGTGAGGCACCGGAGATTGACCAATCCGAGAGTTCATGGAAACCTATTGATCAAATATGAGAATATGATTCTCTTACCTGAGGAGCCCACATGCGTCTGCCCCCGCTACCGGCGGACCAGTGGGACGACGCTGCCCGACACGCGGTGTCGGTCATGCTCCCCGAGGAGCGGCGCAACCCCGCCGACGCCGGCACCCTGCTGTCCACCCTGGTCCGTCATCCGAAGCTGACGCGCGCCTATCTCAAATTCAGCACCTACCTGCTGTACGGGTCGACACTGCCGCCGCGGATCCGCGAGCAGGTCATCCTGCGCGTCGCACACCGCCGCGACTGCGCCTACGAGTGGTCGCATCACGTGGAGATGGGCAAAGAAGTCGGGCTGACCGCCGCCGACATCGAGACCGCGCAGACGGGCCAGTCGAACGATGCGTTCTCTCATGCCTTGATGCGCGCCGTCGACGAACTCGACGAGAAGACCACCATCTCGGATCAGACCTGGGCGGCCCTCGGCGAACGGCTCGACGAACAACAGCGGATGGACTTGGTCTTCACCATCGGCAACTACATCGCACTTGCAATGGCACTGAACACTTTTGGCGTCGAGGTCGAAGACGACCACGACGGCGGAACACAAGAGAGGTAAGGACGTTGGCACACTTCCCCAAGCCCGACGCAGGTAGTTGGACAGAGAACTATCCGGAACTGGGTACCGCGCCGGTGGATTACACCGACTCGATCGATCCGGCGTTCTTCGAAGCCGAGCGTGACGCGGTGTTCAAGCGCACCTGGCTGAACGTCGGTCGGGTGGAGCGCCTTCCGCGCACCGGCAGCTACTTCACCAAGGAGCTGCCGTCGGCCGGCAAGGGCATGTCCGTGATCATCGTCAAGACCAAGGACGGCTCGGTCAAGGCGTACCACAACGTGTGCCGTCACCGCGGAAACAAGTTGGTGTGGAACGACTTTCCGAACGAGGAGACCTCGGGTACCTGCCGGCAGTTCACCTGCAAGTATCACGCCTGGCGCTACGACCTCGACGGCAAACTGACCTTCATCCAGCAGGAAGAAGAGTTCTTCGACGTCGACAAGAGCGACTACGGTCTGGTCGGCGTCCGCTGCGAGGTGTGGGAAGGCTTCATCTTCGTCAACTTCGACCAGCACGCCAAGCCGCTGACCGACTACCTGGGATCGTTGGCCAAGGGCATCGAGGGCTACCCCTTCCACGAGATGACCGAGACCTATTCCTATCGGGCCGAGGTCGGCAGCAACTGGAAGCTATTCATGGACGCGTTCGCCGAGTTCTACCACGCGCCGATCCTGCACCAGGGCCAGTACACCAAGGAAGAAGCCGCCAAGATCCAGAAGTACGGCTTCGAGGCGCTGTACTACGAGATGGCCAGCCCGCACGCGATGATCTCCACCTGGGGCGGCCAGTCGCCGCCCGTGGACATGAGCATGGTCAAGCCGATGGACCAGGTGCTGCGCAGTGGTTTGTTCGGCCCTTGGGACAAGCCTGAGGTGATGGCGAACCTCACTGAGCTGCCGGAGGGCGTCAACCCGAAGAAGGTTTCGCAATGGGGCATCGATGAGTGGCACTTCTACCCGAACATGATGCTGCTGATCTGGGAGCCCGGCTGGTTCCTGACCTACCACTACTGGCCGACCGCCGTCGACAAGCACATCTTCGAGTCCACGCTGTACTTCGTTCCGCCGAAAAACGCACGGGAGCGGCTGGCCCAGGAGTTGGCCGCCGTCACGTTCAAGGAGTACGCGCTGCAGGACGCCAACACCCTGGAAGCAACGCAGACCATGATCGGCACCAAGGTGGTCAACGACTTCCCGCTGTGCGACCAGGAGATCATGCTGCGCCACCTGCACAAGGTGACCAACGACTACGTGAAGGAGTACGCCAGCAATGGCCACCACTGAACACAAGACGCTGCCCGCCGAATTCGTGGCTCTGGAGCCATATCTCGACTGGGATCTGGCCACCGAGCCCGAGCGTTACGCCAAGCGGCTGGCCTCCTCGATGGCCGAGATGCAGGCGTTCTACGACGTGGCGTTTCCCAAGCTGAACGACGTCATCGACTACTGCGACAAGTTCCCGATCGACGACCTGCCCGAGGACGCACGTACGCTGATGCATCTGATGCAGTCGCTGGTCATGATCTCGTTCCCGATCGAGGCGTGGAAGCAGCCGCGGGTGCCCGACAGCGGGGCGGCCTGGGTGGAGCTGATCCGCGAGCCGGTGATCTAGCCGGTGCTCACGCTCAAGGCTGCCGGGCTGCTCGACGTCGACGCCGGCGAGATTGTCTCGCCCGGCATCCTGCGCATCGAGAACGACCGGATCGTCGGTGTCGGCGGCAAACCCGAGGGTGAAATTATCGACCTCGGGGATTCGATCCTGCTGCCCGGACTGATGGACATGGAAGTCAACCTGCTGATGGGTGGGCGCGGGGAGACGCCCGGGTTGTCCCAGGTGCAGGACGATCCCCCGACGCGCGTGCTGCGCGCGGTTGGCAATGCCCGCCGCACGTTGCGGGCGGGATTCACCACGGTGCGCAACCTGGGCCTGTTCGTCAAGACCGGCGGTTACCTGCTCGACGTCGCGCTGGGCAAGGCCATCGACGCGGGCTGGATCGACGGGACCCCGAATCGTCCCTGCCGGCCACGCGATCACGCCAACCGGCGGGCACCTGGACCCGACGATGTTCGCTGCGTTCATGCCGGGCGCACTCGAGCTCACGGTCGAAGAGGGCATCGCCAACGGGGTCGACGAGGTCCGCAAGGCGGTGCGTTATCAGATCAAGCACGGCGCCCAATTGATCAAGGTGTGCGTCTCGGGCGGCGTGATGTCGTTGACCGGTGAGGCAGGGGCGCAACACTATTCAGATGAAGAACTGCGGGCAATCGTCGACGAGGCGCACCGGCGTGGGCTTCGCGTCGCGGCGCACACGCACGGCGCCGAAGCGGTGAAGCACGCGGTCGCGTGGGGTATCGACTGCATCGAGCACGGGTTTCTGATGGATGACGAGGCCATCCAGATGCTGGTCGACAATGACCGGTTCCTGGTGACGACCCGCAGGCTCGCCCAGGCGATGGATGTATCTCACGCTCCGAAAGTATTGCAGGACAAGGCGGCCGAGATGTTCCCCAAGGCGGAGACGTCGATCAAGGCCGCCTACAAGGCTGGCGTGAAGATCGCGGTCGGCACCGATGCCCCGGCCATCCCCCACGGCAAGAACGCCGATGAGCTCGTCACGCTGGTGGAATGGGGCATGCCACCGCTTGCGGTGCTTGCGGGCCGCCACGACGGTCGCGGCCGAGTTGATCAATGTCACCGACCGAGGCCGGCTGGCCGAGGGCCAGCTTGCCGACATCATCGCTGTGCCGGGAGATCCCTTGTCCGACATCAGCGTCACCCAGAAAGTGGGCTTTGTGATGAAAGGCGGCAAAGTTTATGTCGGACCGAATTGAGGACCTCGTCGATATCCAGCAATTGCTGGCTCGCTACGCGGTGACCATCACGCAGGAAGACATCGACGGCCTGGTCGCGGTCTTCACCCCGGACGGCACGTACAGCGCGTTCGGCGAAACCTATTCGCTGGACCGGTTTCCGGTTCTGGTGGACGCCGCCCCCAAGGGCCTGTTCATGACCGCGACCCCGGTGATCGACTTGGACGGCGACACCGCGACCGGAACCCAGCCGCTGTGCTTCATCGACAACGCCACGCACGACATGCGGATCGGCTACTACAAAGACAACTATGTGCGGACTGACGACGGGTGGCGGCTGAAAACCCGTGCCATGACGTTCATCCGGCGCAGCGGCGTACACGACTCCGGCCGTCCGCATGCAGTAGGACGCCTCTCAACCCTGCATGAAGGTCGAGCAGTTCCGGGCGGATCTTCGGGCCTGGCTCGACGAACACGACCTGACGCCCGGGCCGGATCACTCGCTGGAAGGCCATATGCGGCAGATAGCCCGGGTGATCCGGGCACTCTATGACGCCGATTGGATGCGTTACGGCTGGCCGGAAGAAGTCGGCGGACTAGGCGGTCCGGCAATACTGCGCGCGGTCGTCGGCGAAGAGGTGGTGGGCCGCCGTCTCGCCGAACCGGGCCCCTACTCGATGCTCGAAGTGCTCACGCCGACCATGATCGACTACGCCCCCGCAGAACTGGCCGCCGAAATGGTGCCGCGACTACTGCGGGGCGAAGAGCAATGGTGCCAAGGCTTTTCCGAGCCGGGATCGGGCAGCGACCTGGCGTCCCTGACCACCCGCGCGGTCCAGGACGGTGACAACTGGGTCGTCAACGGGCAGAAGGTCTGGACCAGCTTCGCCCAGTTCTCCACCCGGTGTGTGCTGCTCACCCGAACAGCACCCGGCTACGACGGGATCACCGCGTTCTTCGTCGATCTGGACACACCGGGCATCACCATTCGGCCGCTGCAGACGATGCACGGGGTCGACGAATTCTGCGAGGTCTACTACGACGACGTCGTCATCCCGGCGAGCCGAATGCTCGGCCAGCCCGGCGACGGCTGGCGGCTCGCGATGGACCTGCTGCCGTATGAGCGGTCCAGTTGTTTCTGGCAGCGAATCGCGTATCTCTACTCGCGCTTCGACGAGCTGATCGCGGAAGCATCCGATCCTGACGAATACGAGCTCGGCGCAGCATATCTCGCACTTCACACGTTGCGCTGCCGATCTCGAGACACCCAGCACCGGTTGCGCGACGGAGCTCGACTCGGGCCTGACACCTCGATCGACAAGGTGCTGCTGGCCGGCGCCGAGCAAAAGCTCTACGACACCGTGCGCGATCTGCTGCCCGGCACACTGGAGCTCGACGACACACCGTGGCGGTCCGAGTTCCTCTACTCCCGAGCGGCGACCATCTACGGCGGCACCGCCGAGATCCAGCGCAACATCATCGCGCGCCGGCTACTGGATCTGGGCAAGGAGTGAGCGTGGACAGCGAATCCTTGCAGCTGCTGGAAGACGGCCTGCGCAAGACGATGACGACGGCGTCGGGCCAGCAGCTCGACGCCGCGCTGGCCGAGCTGGGCTGGCTGGAGATGCTCGACGAAATGCCCGACGCCGCAGTCCCTTTGGTGTTCCGGCTGCTCGGCGAGACCGGCGCTCATGCCCCGGTGCTGAACGACGTCGTGCTGCGCGCGGCCGGCCGCGAGGGCGGCGGCACGGTACCGATGCGGTACACGGGCGGCTCCTGGGTTGTCTGGGCGCGGACCGGCGAGCCGAGCTCGGTGCTCGGCGATGATTTACCGATACACCCTGTGCCTGAGGGTGATTCGGTGCCCATCGGGCCAGGACGGCATGCGCTCGGCTGGTGGCTGGTGGGCGCCGGCCGCGCGATGCTGGCGCTGGCGCGTCAGCACGCGCTGGACCGCACGCAATTCGGTCGCCCCGTCGCGTCTTTCCAGGCGATCCGGCATCGGCTGGCCGAGACGCTGGTCGCCATCGAAGGCGCGGAGGCCACCCTGGTGGCCGCTGCAGCCGAACCTGAGGAGCTGAGCTTTCTGCTCGCCAAGGCCGCCGCCGGCCAGGCGGCGTTGACCGCCGCGCGGCACTGCCAGCAGGTGCTTGGCGGTATCGGCTTTACCGCTGAGCATGCGCTGCACCGGCACGTCAAGCGTGCGTTGGTCTTGGATGGCCTGCTCGGCAGCTCGCGCGAGCTGACGCGTGAAGCCGGAGCGACGCTGCGCGCCAAAGGGTTTGCGCCGCGACTGGCGCAGCTCTGAGCTGATTACCGCAGTCTCGAGTCAGTTTCGCGGCAGGCCGAGAATCCGTTGCGCGATGATGTTGCGCTGAATCTCCGACGTTCCACCGGCAATGGTCGCCGCGAAGCTACGGAGATAGCGATCGAACCAACTGCCGTAGTGGGAATCCAGGTTCAGCGGCGCGTACGGACCGGTGAGCGCAGGGTGGACGAGGCCGTCGACCCGGGTGGCGCCGAGCACCTCGCTCGGTCGCGGTCTGCACGGCTTCGGATCCGAGCAACTTGAGCACCGACTGGCCGGCCACGTCATCTTCGCCGCGGGCGGCCCGCGCCAGGGTCACCGAACCAAGCAGCCGTAGCGCCTCGTAGTCCATCACCAAGGTGGCGTAGCGATCGCGCTCGAGCTCTCCGAATGGCTCGAAATCGGCTGTCATCTCCTGCAATTGGTCCGCATAGCCCATCCAGAGCATATTGCGCTCGTGGCCGAGCGAGCCGTTGGCGACCCGCCAGCCCTCGTTGAGCGGGCCGACGAGATTCTCGACCGGCACCCGTACATCGGTGAAGAACACCTCGTTGAAATCGAGGTCATCGCGACCCGCGGCCGATGCGAAAGGTCGGCGCGCCAGACCGGGACTATCGGTGGGGATCAGCAGCACGCTGATCCCCTTGTGCTTGGGTGCATCGGGATCGGTCCGCACGAAGGTCAGCAACACGTCGGCGTCATGGGCGCCCGAGGTCCACACCTTCTGCCCGTTGACCACGAAGTGGTCGCCGTCGAGAACCGCAGCCGTACGCAGCGAGGCCAGATCGGACCCGGCACCCGGCTCACTCATGCCCAGCGACGCGGTGATCTCGGCCCGCAGGATCGGCACCGCCCACTGGTGCTTCTGCTCCGGCGTTCCGAAAGACAGCAGCGACGCGGCGATGATGCCGACGCCCTGCGGGTTGAAGCTCGGGTAGATCCGTCGCCGCGACAACTCCTCGGCATGGACGTACTGCTGCAAAACGGTGGCGTCGCGGCCGCCGAACTCGGGCGGATTGCCGGGCAACAGCCAGCCGTGGTCGAACAGCAGTCGCTGCCACGGTCGTGCCCACGGCGGGATGTCGGACGACGATTGCGAACGCTGTACCGCTTCCGACTCGTCCGGCAGGTGCTCATCGAGAAATGCCACAAATTCGGCCCGGAATGCCTCGACGTCGGCATCGAAGCTCAGTTGCATGAGCCCTCCGTAATTCGCATTCCGCTTCCCCCCGGAGCAGTGAGAGAATACTATTCTCGCGAAGGGAAAGTTACAATCTCAGACACGTCGTCCCGTGAGGGAGAGAGCACACCAATGACACGGCGTTCTCCGGTACAGTCCAACCATGTTCTCCCCTCGCGGCAATCATCTGAGCCGCCCGTGACCAGCCCCAGCGAAGAGCCGGCCTGGAAACAACGCGCCGTCGAACGGTCGATCAAGACGGCGAAGCTGCGGGCTGCGCAACGCGTTCAGCGCTTCCTGGATGCGGCGCAGTCCATCATCATCGAAAAGGGCAGCACGGACTTCACCGTCCAAGAAGTGGTCGATCGCTCGCGGCAGTCACTTCGCAGCTTCTACCTGCAGTTCGACGGCAAACACGAACTGCTGCTGGCGCTCTTCGAGGACGCCCTGAGCCGTTCGTCGGACCAGATTCGCGCCGCGACGGCCAACCACACCGACCCGATCAAGCGGCTGAAGGTTGCCGTCGAGCTGCTGTTCGAGGCTTCGCGCCCAGACCCGACAGCCAAACGGCCGTTGTTCACCGACTTTGCCCCGCGACTGCTGGTCTCGCATCCAGACGAGGTCAAGATCGCGCACGCACCGTTGGTCGCTTTGCTCACCGAACTGATGGAAGCCGCCAGCGAGGCCGGCGAACTGCGCACAGGCGTCAACGCGAAGCGGATGGCCGCGATGACCATGCAGACCGTGATGTTCATCGCGCAATCCAACGGCGGGTCCGACGACGCGACCGTTCATCCCATCACCGCCGATGAGGTCTGGGACTTCTGTTCGCAGGGATTCGTCGGCTCCTAGCGATCCGAGAATCGGCTTACCGGTCAGAGAGAATTTAACTTACACTGACCGCGTGCTCGATCTCTGGACCGACCTGCTCGGCTGCCTGGATCTGCACCGCGCGAGCGATTCATCCGACGGCGACGGCGCTGCGGCGTTCGATGGCGTCAGTCAACAGTTGGACTATCACCGCGTGTTCGGTGGGCAGTTGCTCGGGCAATTCATCCGGACGGCGTCGCTGGCCTGCCCCGGGAAAACCGTCAAGTCAATGCACGCGGTGTTCGCGCGCGAGGGCCGGGCCGCCGAGCCGGTTCGGTACCGGTCGACCCGCCAACATGAGGGCCGATCGTTTGCCTCGTTGACCATCACCGCCCATCAACCGCACGCCGCGCTGGCCAGTGCCTCCGTCTCCATGCACGCAAACGAGGACGGACCGGAAAACCAAGACTGCGAACCGGTTTCGACGCCGTTGTCCGAGGCTCATCGAGTCGACCTCGACCTGATCCCGTGGGAGACCCGCTGCGCCGACGATCTCGGCGCGGCGGCCACCGGCCCGCCGCGGCTCGAGGTCTGGATGCGGACACCGCCCGTCGACGTGGCGCTCGCGCCGGCACTGACCGCCTATGCCACCGACCTCACCCTCATCGGGACCGCGCTGCGCCCGTTCGAGGGCTTCAGCCACCACGGCAACGGGACACAATTCAGCTCCGCCGTCACTTCCCACACCGTGTGGTTTCACCAGCCGTTCCACACCGACCAGTGGCTGCTACTGCGACAGCACAGTCCGGTGCTCGCGCACGGCCGCTGCTTCGGCCGCGGCGACGTCCTGACCACGGACGGCGCGCTGGTCGCGTCCTACGCGCAGGAGGCGCTACTGCGCTTTCGCGGCGACGGTGAATTGGTCGGCACATGACCCGAAAGCGTTCGCATATCGCACCAAAGAAGCCATTGCGAGAAGATCATTCTCGTTCTGGAAGAATGCTAAGTAGCGAAAACGAATCCCACGTTGACACCCGTAGCCGCCTGATGACAGAGTTGCCGCAGATTCTGAGCGCTATCGACTATGCGCGCGCGGCGAGAGGCGAAACCCCGTGACAGTGACCGCACCGGACGGCGTCTATTACGACCCGTACGACGTGGAGATCAATGCTGACCCCTATCAGGCGTTCCGGGCGATTCGCGAAGAAGCGCCGTTGTACTACAACGAGCGACACGACTTCTATGCGCTCAGCCGATTCGCCGATGTCGACCGTGCGCTCGTCGACCACGAAACCTTCAGTTCGGCCCGCGGCGCCATCATCGAGTTGATCAAGGCCAACATCGATATCCCGCCAGGCGTGATCATCTTCGAGGATCCGCCGATCCACGATGTGCACCGCAAACTGCTGGCGCGCATGTTCACCCCGCGTAAGATCACCGCGCTGGAACCCAAGATCCGCGAATTCTGCGCGCACAGTTTGGATCCGATCGCCGGCGGCGACAGTTTCGACTTTGTCGGCGACCTCGGCGCGCAGATGCCGATGCGGGTAATCGGCATGCTGCTCGGTGTACCCGAGGAGTATCAGGAAGCCGCGCGCGACATGACGAATGATCAAATGCGCACGGAGGCAGGCCAACCGATGAAGTTGGCGGACGACGGCATGAATACCGGCGAGTTCTTCGCCGAGTTCATCGACTGGCGCGCCGAGCATCCCTCCGACGACATCATGACCGATCTGCTGAACGTCGAGTTCACCGACGAGAAGGGCATCACCCGGCGGCTGACCCGCGAGGAGCTGCTGACCTATATCAGCGTGGTGTCCGGCGCAGGCAACGAGACCACCACCCGGCTGATCGGCTGGGCCGGCAAGGTTTTGGCCGAGCATCCCGATCAGCGACGGGAGCTGGCCGAGAACCCGGCCCTGATCCCCGCGGCCATCGAAGAGTTGCTGCGCTTCGAGCCGCCGGCTCCGCACGTAGCCCGCTACGTCACTCGCGACGTCACGTTCTACGGGCAGACGGTGCCCGAGGGAAGTGCCATGATGATGCTGATCGGCGCGGCGAATCGCGACCACCGCCAATTCCCGCCGGACGGCGACGTTTTCGACATTCACCGCGAAGCTCGCCAGCACCTGTCCTTCAGCGTCGGCACCCACTACTGCTTGGGCTCGGCACTGGCCCGGCTCGAGGGCCGCATCGCACTCGAGGAGATCTTGAAGCGCTTCCCGGAATGGCAGGTCGACCTCAGTCATGCCGCACTGTCTCCAACATCAACCGTGCGTGGCTGGGACACCATGCCTGCGGTCATCGGTTGAGCCACAGCAGATTTAGATTCAGACACAAATGAGGAAATGAGGTAACGATGACGGGTCGAGTCGAAGGAAAGGTCGCGTTCATCACCGGCGCGGCCCGTGGCCAGGGCCGCGCGCATGCGGTGCGGCTGGCCCAGGAGGGCGCCGACATCATCGCGGTGGACATCTGTAAGAAGATCGACACGGTCGATCTGATCGCCGCCTCCACACCCGAGGATCTGGCCGAGACCGCCGACCTGGTCAAGGGCCACAACCGCCGGATCTACACTGCCGAAGTCGATGTCCGTGACTACGACGCCCTCAAGGCCGCGGTGGACACCGGCGTCGAGCAGCTCGGCAAGCTCGACATCATCGTCGCCAACGCCGGCATCGGCAACGGCGGTCAGACGCTGGACAAGACCAGCGAAGCCGACTGGACCGCCATGATCGACATCAACTTGAGCGGCGTCTGGAAGACCGTGAAAGCCGGTGTGCCGCACCTCCTCGCGGGCGGCAACGGTGGCTCGATCGTCCTCACCAGCTCGGTCGGCGGCCTCAAGGCCTACCCGCACTGCGGCCACTACGTCGCCGCCAAGCACGGTGTGGTCGGGTTGATGCGCACCTTCGCCGTCGAGCTCGGCGCGCAGAACATCCGCGTCAACTCGGTACACCCGACCAACGTCAACACCCCGCTGTTCATGAACGACGGCACGATGAGGCTGTTCCGTCCCGATCTGGAGAACCCAGGCCCCGAGGACATGAAGGTCGTCGGCCAGCTGATGCACACCCTGCCGATCGGCTGGGTCGAGCCCGAGGACATCGCCAACGCGGTGCTGTTCCTGGCGTCCGACGAGGCGCGTTACGTCACCGGCGTCACGCTGCCGGTCGACGGCGGCAGCTGCCTGAAGTAGCCGTCCGCCGTGACACTTTCGGAGTTGTCCATCCCCGCTGGCTGGGACCAGATCACCCCGGCCTGGATGACGGACGCGATCCGCGGTCATCATCCAGGCGCCATCGTCGCCGGTGTCGAGGTGGTTCTGCGGGACGACGGCACCAACCGGCGCGCCCGGTTGGGGTTGACGTATTCGGCCGGAACCGGGCCGGCGACCGTGTTCGCCAAAGCAGTCGACCCGGCGCACGCCGAACTCGTCGCGCTGACCAGCGGGCTGTACCACGAGCCCCGGCTGTTCAGCTCGGGAGTTGTTCTGCCGCTTGACCATCCGATGGTGTACACCGCGATCATCGACGAAGCACGATCCGACTTCTTGATGATCATGGAGGATGTGGTCGCCCGCGGCGCCGATCCACGGGACTCCACCCGGCCGCTGACGATCGACCAGGCGGCCAGTGGCGTTCGCGGCCTGGCGAGTCTGCACAGCGAGTTCTGGGGTGCAAGGACCACGAGCAATCCGGCGCTCAGCTGGCTCGAGCCGTTTGTCGCGTTCGCGGGCCTGGAGTACGCGCCGCTGGAGATCGCCCATGAGCGGATGGGTGATTCGGTTCCCGCCGAGATCCCCGCGATGACCGGCACCGATCTGTTCGTCGACATCTGGGCCCGCTACATCGGCACGTTGACCGAGGCTCCGCAAACGCTGCTGCACGGCGATCCGCACATCGGTAACACCTATGTGTTGCCGGACGACACCGTCGGATTCCTCGACTGGCAGATGGCGCGACGGGGCAACTTCTCGCTCGATCTCGGCTACTTCCTGCAGGGCGCGCTGACGATCGAGGATCGCCGCAAAGGTGAGCGCGACCTCGTCGAGGAATACCGGAATGCGCTGACGCTGCCGGCCGACGAAAAGCCCAGTGCAGATGAGGTGTGGCTGCGCTACCGCGCATCGGTGGCGCACGGCCTGGCGATCTGGATCGCCACGCTCAGCGGCGGCGACGCGTGGCAGGGTGCCGAGATCTGCCTGGCCCTGGCGCAGCGTTATGCGGAGGCGTTTGTGGACCTCGACACCCGCGGCGCGCTCGACGCGATCACCAAGTAGCCGGGGCTGCCGTCTTTCGCGCAGCTACATCGGCTACCGTCGCGCCATGAGCTGGATTTTGAGGGCAAGGGCGCCGTCATCACCGGTGGCGCGAACGGTATCGGTCTCGCGACCGCAACTGAGTTAGCAAGGCGTGGAGCGCGTCTCGTGCTCGCGGACGTCGACAAGCCTGCGCTGGAACAGGCCGTCACGCATTTGCAGGGGCAGGGATTCGAGGCGCACCCGGTGATGTGCGATGTCCGGTCTCTGGAGGAAATGACGCACCTGGCCGACGAGGCGTTTCGCCTTCTCGGCCGGGTCGACGTGGTGTTCAGCAACGCCGGCATCGTGGTCGCAGGCCCGATCGCGCAGATGACGCACGACGACTGGCGCTGGGTGATCGACATCGACCTGTGGGGCTCCATCCACGCCGTCGAGGCGTTCCTGCCCCGGCTGCTCGAGCAGGGCACCGGTGGCCACGTCGCCTTCACCGCGTCGTTCGCCGGCCTGATGCCCAACGTCGGCCTCGGCGCCTACAGCGTCGCGAAGTACGGCGTCGTGGGGCTGGCAGAGAACTTGGCCCGCGAGGTCAAAGACAACGGCATCGGTGTGTCGGTGCTCTGCCCGATGGTCGTCGACACCAAGCTGATGTCGAACTCTGAGCGAATCCTTGGCGTCGACTACGGACTGTCGGCGACCAGCACGCCGGCGCAACCGGACACGCTAGACGTCGACGAGGTAGCCCGCCTGACCGTCGATGCGATTGCGGCTAATCGCCTCTATGTACTGCCGCATTCGGCGGCCCGCCGATCGATTCGCCGGCGATTCGACCGCATAGACCAGACGTTCGACGATCAGGCCACCGACGGCTGGGGGCACTGACTGGCAGGGGCGGATGGTCACCGGGTGGCAGCTCTTCTCGCGGCGCCGGGTGCGTGGCCGATCACGCCGTCGGCTTCCAGCTCGGCGATCTCGGCATCGCTGAGCCCGATTTCGGTGAGCAGCTCGTGGTTGTGCTGACCCAGCAACGGCGCCGGATGCAGATGAAACCGGTCGGGGCCCGCCGAAAACCGCACCGGCATGGTGCTGTGCGGCGCGGTTGGGTTGACCGGGTGACCGACGTCTTCGAAGAAGCCGCGGAACTGCAGTTGCGGGATCTCGGTCTGGCGATGCGGCTGCATCACTTTGGCGACCGGAACACCGGCATCCCATAGGAGCCGGACGATTTCGTCGCTGCCGCGACTTTCGCACCACGCGCTCAGGTGCTCGTCGATGAGGTCATGCCATTCTCGTCGGCCATCCGCTGTCGACAGCTTTTCGTCGAGCGCCCACGCCGGCCGGTTCAGCGCGCCGCAGAGCCCGGCCCACTGCTCGTCATCGGCGACGGCGATGGCGACCCAGCTGTCGAGGCGGCCGAATTCGTCGACATCGACTGAGCGGTAGACGTTTTGGGGTGCCGCCGACGGTCCCCGATTGCCCGCCCGCTGCAGCAGAGCCCCGTACGCAGAGTATTCGATGACCTGTTCGGCGGCGATGTTGAGCGCGGCGTCGATCATCGCGGCCTCGATCATCACGCCCCGGCCGGTGGTGCGCCGGAACTCCAACGCGAGCAGCAGCGCGTTGACAGCGTGGATGCCGGCGTTCGGGTCGCCGATCGAGTACGGCTCGTAGGGATTGCGGTCCGGATACCCGGTCAGCCAGCTCACCCCGGATGCGGCCTCGATGACGTAGGCGAACGCGGGGTTGTCGCGCCACGGGCCGTCCAAGCCGAACCCGGGCATTCGCAGCAGGATCGTATCCGGCCGAATCGCCTGTACTGCTTCGAAGTCCAGGCCGATCTGGTCGAGTACCCGCGGGGTGAAGTTCTCGACGATCACATCGGAGGTTGCGATCAAGCGGCGCAACAGGTCCCGGCCCGCCGCGGTCTGCAGGTCGAGGGTCAGCCCCTTCTTGTTGGTGTTCAGCGCGGAGAAGATCGGCGACTTCTCCCACCACTGGTCCTCGCTGATCGGGATGCCGGCGATCATCCGGGTGCCGTCCGGCTTGCGGGTGGACTCGACGTGGATCACCTCGGCCCCGAGCATCGCCAGGAAATGGGTACAGGCCGGCCCGGCCCAGAACGTGGTCATGTCCAGCACGCGTAGGCCGTCGAACGGCAACCGCGCTGGGCGCAACAGCAGGCGTCGGGCGCTGCAGGAATCGCCGGCGGTGACTGCCGGTAGTGCGTGGTGTGCTCCCCGAGTCGTGGCGCCGGTTGCGGTGCAACGAGTGTCGCGGGTTGCATCCGGTAAGGCGGGCCCGGCTGCGGAAACCCGTCGCGCGGGTTGGCGACAAATGAGCCACGGTGCTGGAAGTGCTCCAGCTCGGTGATGTTGGCGCCGTTGGCCACCGGCGCGTTGGGAATTCGGAAAGCGGTAGCGAGGTCGCGAATGTCGTCGGCGTTCTGGCCTTCGAACCACGTGTAGATCTCGGCGGCCTTTTCGTTGGCCATCTCCGTGATCGACAGCGGCGAGTCCTCGTCGATCCAGTCTTGCTGCCCGATCATCGCGCAGAGGTCGAACCACTGCTGCGCGGTGCCGCACCCGACGTCCACCAAACCGTCTTTGGCGCGGGCGATTCCGGGGACGGTGAGCTTTCGGGCATCCCGCCACGGCCGACCGAGCATCTGGAAGAACGTGACCGGGTAATAGGTGAGACCCAGAATCTGCGCTTCGAGCATCGACAGATCGATGAGCTCGCCGGCTCCCGTCTCGAGCTGACGCAGCCGTGCCGCCAGCGTCGCGGCACTGGCAGAGGCGCCGGTGAGATAGTCGCCGACTCGGCCGCCGACGAATACCGGTGCGCGGTCGGCAGATCCGCGGCCCAGCCCGACGATGCCGCCGGACCACGCCTGCAGGGTGAACTCGGTCGCTGGGCGGTCGCTCCACGGGCCTTCCAGCCCGAACGGGGTGATTGACGTGACGAGCAGGTGCGGATGCGACTCCCGCAGCGCCGCCGGCGTGAATGACTCAGCCACCGATGATCCGCGCGACCACACCACCGCGTCCGCGGCGGCCAGCAGGTCGTCGACGAGTGCGGCGTCGGTTTCCGGATCGGCGACCACGCTGTGCTTGGAGCCGGCCAGAAATCCGAACAATGCTCCGTCGCTGCCGTCTTCGATGCGAGCCCCCGACGCCGACCATCGTCGCAGCGGATCACCCTGCGGCGACTCCACTTTGATCACCCGTGCACCGCCATCGGCCATGAGCTTGGTGCAGTAGGCACCGGCGATGCCGGTGGAGAGCTCGATGACGGTGTAGCCGTTCAGCGGGCCGACGTCGCCGAGCATCGTGATCAGGCGCCGACGGCGACGTTGGCCGAGGGGCTCGACGTGAGGACCTCGGGACCGTCGGGGGTGATCAACACCGCCTCTCGCCCGAACACCGCGCCGACACCTGACTGCCAGACGTAGCCGGTGACCGCCAGTACCATGCCCGGCTCCAGTCGTTCCTCGGCGGCCGTTGCGGGCAGATGCTGCGACACGACCGGCGGGTCAAATCCCAGACCCAGCCCCCGCGCGATCGGCATCGGCGGCAGTTCCTCGCCGGCAGCCTGATACGCGGCCAGCAGGTCGATCGCCGGGGCACCCGGTTGGCAGGCTTCGTACAGCCTGTCCCACAGCGCATCCCAGCGCCGGTACAGATCTGCCGAACCGTTGGCTTCCCCGACCGGCCAGGTGCGGCCCACCTCACCGGTGTAGCCACCGTCCAGGACGCCGGCCGAGAACGCCACCAAGTCGCCGTCGCGCACCAGCCCGTCCGCGCTGGCCCGTCGCCACGGGTGCTCGCGTGAGGTCACCCACGCGGCATCCTGGGTGGACGGCGTGCTCACACCGCCGGCCGCCATCGCCTCCAACAACACTCCAGCCAAAGCCTTTTCGCTGATCCCGGGTCGTAGTTCGGCGACGGCCGCGGCCAGTCCCGCCTCGGCCACCCGGATGGCTTCCCGGAGCGACAGCGACCTCGTCGGCTGTCTTGATCCGTCGGGCCGCGCGCATGGCCAACTCACCGTCGACCAGCTCGGCATTCGGGAATGCCGTCGGCAGCAACTGCGCGAATCCAGGTGAAAGCGCGTCGGTGCCAACACGTTTCGCGGTCGACGCGCCTTCGATACGTTGCAGATTGGCGATGGTGTTCATCGGGTTCCAGGAGATGCCGTACAGATTCTCGTGCGGGATGTCATCCGGCACACCCTCATCCCACGTGCTGAGCAGGTGGATTGCGCCGGTCTTGCGAACGATCACACAGGTCGGTGCGAACGGCCTAGTGCCGGCTACCCACAACTGTGGCGTGCCGGACACGTAGCGGACGTTGGCCTGGCGTCCCAGCACCAGCACGTCGAGGTCGTGTTTTTCCATCTGCGCCAGCGCGCGTTCACGGCGACCGGTACGTAGCGCGCGGCCATCGGCCAGAACTTCAGTGCGAGCCACGGTCAGCGCTCCCCGTATGGGTCATAGGGATAGTCGGTCAACCGGATATGCCCATCCTCGGTGATGATGATGATCTCTTCGCTGCGATAACCGCCGGTGCCTTCCTCCCACACCACCGGTTCCAGCACCATCACCATTCCCGGCTCCAGGACGAAATTCTCGTCGAACTCGTCACCGAGATCCGTTCCGATCATGGGTGTTTCGGCGGCGTTCACACCGATGCTGTGCCCCAGGTAGAAGTGCGGCAGCCAGGGCTTGGTGCCGCCGTTGGCTTTGGTCGCCGTCCTGCCCAAGTCCGCGACAGTGGCACCGGCACGCGCCACGCCCAGCACGGCGTCCATGATCTCTTGCCACTTGTAGTACTGAGCGTGCTGCCGAGGTGTCGGCTCTTCGCCGACCACCCAGGTGCGCCCGAAGTCCGAACAGTAACCCTGGTAGGTGATGCTGACGTCGGTCCACAGCACATCACCGGCAGCCAGTTCGCGCTCAGTTGTCAACAGCGGCAAGGCCAAATCCCCGTGGGTAGTCCACACCCCGTCTGCTTTGTACTTGGGCATCACCTGCCAGATCGGCTCCAGCATGCTGGCCATCGCGCCCAGCTCGAACGTCCGGCGGGTGAACTGCGCTGACAGGTCGATCTGCCGAATTCCCGGCGCGAGTGCGGCCTGCACGTCGACCATCGCGGCGTCGGTGATCCGCACCGCCGTTCGGATGCAGGACACCTCGTCCGGAGTCTTGATGAGTTTTGCGGCGCCGACGACTTGAGCTGCGTCGACCGGGCGTCCGGACCGGAACAGCCGCGAATGCGCACGCCGCATGGCCCCGGTGAGTTCGTCGACGGCGATGACGGCCGCGGCCGGGATGAGTTCTTCGATCACCCGCGCGAAATTCTCGACGCCCTCGTCGAATTCCAGATACACCGGTCCGTGCAGATGGTCTGCGGGCAAACCGGATTCCGACGACGCGCCTTCACGGAACGGCAGGAACAAGTGCGGGTGCGGGTCGTCGGCCAAGCACCACCGCGACCGGTCGCTCGACGTAGGACAGCCCGGCATCGCCCAGTGGCCAGCTCACCCCGGCCGCGTACACAACGGCGTTGTTGCCCAACAGGATCAGGGCATCCACACCGCGATCGGCCATCGCCGACCGCAGCCGCGCACCGGTTTCACGACGCATCCGCTCGATATCCGGTGTCTCCGGAATATCGAGCGCAGACGTCAAGTGCGGGTAGAAAATGTCGGTCATCGATCGGCCTAAAGCCCCAGGAATTCGGTGATGTTGCCGCTGACGATGCGGGCGGCCGACTCCGGGCCGACCGCGTCGACGACCGAGGCCAGCGACTTCTCCGAATAGCCGAAAGTGCTTTCGTTGTGCGGGTAGTCGCTGGACCACATCACCTTGTCCACGCCGATCTGGTCGATCAACTGCAGACCCAGTGGGTCGACCATGAACGATGCGCTCATGTGGGTGTCCCAGTAGTAGCGCACGTCGTGCTCCAGCGGCCGGTTGAACATGTGCTGGTAGGACGCGACCAGATGCTCGGCATCCTGCAAAGCCCATGGAACCCAGGCGATTCCGCCTTCGAACCAGCCGATCCGCAGGCTGGGGTGGTCGTCGAGGATCCCGGTGAACAGGTACTTGGCGAACTGCTCTCGGAACCCGTCGATGTTGATCATCATGCCGACGACGACGCTGTTGAACTGACACGGAGTCTTCGGTGGCGTCTCGCCGATGTGATGGGCGATCGGAAGCCCGGCGGCTTCGATCTCGTCCCACACCGGCTTCATTGCGGTGCTGCCGTAATCGATGACTTTGCCGTCATCGTCCTTGCCCGGGTTGATTGGCAGCAGGAAGGTCTTGAGCCCCAACGATTTCAGTTCGGCCAGTGTCTCTTTAGCGCCTTTGGGATCCCACCAGTTGATCAGCCCCGCGCCGTAGAAGTGGCCGCCCGACTGCTCCTGCAGTTCGGCCATGTACTCGTTGTAGATGCGGAAGGCCAGCTCCCGAAGTTTCTTGTCGGGGTAGTGGAAGAGCGCCAGGATGGCGTTGGGGAACGCGAGTTCCTTCTCGACGCCGTCCTCACGCAGTTCCTGAATCCGGGCTTCGATGTTGGTGCTCGCCGCACCGGGCAGGTCGTCGTACTGCATCAGCACGGCGCTGAAATCGCCCGGCAGGAACGACTGCCCTTTACGTCCGACTTGGTAGGCGCCGTCCTCGTACCAGATCCGCGGCGCCTTGTCTTTGAGCTCGTCCGGGAAGCGGTTGTAGAAGATGTCGTCGGCGATCGAGATGTGGTTGTCCGCCGAGAAAACGACGGTGCCCTCGGGCAGACCGGTCTCGGTGCCGTCGGCGTGGCCGTGCCGATCCTTGGGCGCGCCGAAGCCTCCGGGCGGGTAAAGCGAAACAGTGCTCGTTTGAGGCGACATCAGTGGCCCTCCAATCGGATCCAGACTTCTTCGACAGTAGTTCTCTCGGGTCGGCTGGCGAGGGTATTCACCAGGTCACCGGTAGTTCGTAGACGCCATACGCGAGCCGGTCGTGCTTGAGCGGGACATCCTCGATCGGCACGGCCAGTTCCAGGGTGGGAACGCGGCGAAACAGCGTGTGGAACACGATCTGCAGTTCGGCGCGGGCGAGCTGCTGGCCGACGCACTGATGCCGGCCGTAGCCGAACGCGACGTGCTGACCCGCGCCCGAGCGGTGCAGGTACAGCCGGTCGGGTTCGCTGAATTCCTCCGGGTCCCAGTTGGCCGGCGCGTTGTCGATGATGATGCCTTCGCCGGCACGGATGGTTTCGCCGGCGATGTCGATGTCCTCGGCGGCGACGCGGCGCTGACCGTTTTGGATGATCGACAGGTAGCGCAGCAGTTCCTCGACCGCGTTGGCAACGACTTTCGCGTCGTCGGTATCCCGCAGCACCGCGGCCTGATCGGGGTGTTGCAGCAGGGCAAGCACGCCCAGGCCGATCATGTTGGCGGTGGTCTCGTGTCCGGCGATCAGCAGCCCGGTGCCGAGCTGCGCGGCCTCCTTGACGCTGAGCTCGCCGGCCTTGACCCGCTCGGCCAGGTCGGACACCGCGTCCTCGGCCGGATTCTCCATCTTGGCCTCGACGAGCTGCGCCAGATACTTGTGCAGGCTCATCGCGCCCTTCATCGTGTCCTCGGCGGCGGCGTACCGCGCGAGGCCGACGTTGGCGTGATGCTGGAACATCTCCGCGTCTTCGTACGGCACGCCCAGCAGCTGGCTGATCACCAGCGACGGCACCGGTAGCGCCAGCGCGCTGACGATCTCGCCGGGCTTCGGGCCGGCCAGCATCGCGTCGATGGCGTCGTCGGTGATCTGCTGGATCGCCGGTCGCAGACCTTCAACTCGCTTGAAGGTGAACGGTTTTGACAGCATCCGCCGAAACCGGGTGTGCTCCTCGGCGTCCGAGGTGAACACCGACCTGGCGCTTGTGCACCGTGGACAGCATGCCCTCGTTCCAGTGCGGGAAGCCGGGCCGCCGGTCGTCGACACTGACCCGCGAGTCGGAGAACAGCGAGCGCGCCTCTTCGTAACCGGTGATCAGCCAGGGCGTGCTGCCGTCCCAGATCTTCACCCTGGACAGCGGCCGCGCCTCGGCCAACTCCATCACTTCCGGCGGGGGCGCGAACGGGCAACCGCCGGCGCGCTGCCATCGGATAGTCGGGGGCGTCGGAAATCGCCTCAGTTGTGCTGCCGGTGAGTGTGTCTGACACGTCTCACTCCTCGATGTGGATGGCTAGTGCGGGGCAACCGGCCTCGGCTTTGCGGGCGTTTTCGGCCTGTTCAGCGGGCGGGTTCTCGTCGAGCACGAGGACGACGCCGTCATCGTCGCGCTGGTCGAAGATTTCCGGCGCATGCATCACGCAGTTCCCTGACGATGCGCATTTGTCTTGGTCCACAGAAACTTTCATCTCGTCACTTCTTCACTCGTGCGGCGTGACGGGCGCCAGCCACAGTCCCACCACGGCGTCGATCAGGCGCGTTCCAGCGGTCTCCCAGGACGTCCACGGCGCGGATGCGCCTGCGGCCAAAGCCCGTTCACGATCGGCGCAGGTGTGCACCAGCAGGTTGCGGGCCATCAGGTTGCGTTCCACCCGGACGTCGATCGGGAGTTCGGGCAGACAACGGTTGATCCCGTCGATCACCTGGACCAGCGATTCAGATGTGAGCGCGTCCTTGACGACGATGTTGTAGTAGGCGGGATCGGTCATCACCTGTGCGGCGAACCGGGCATACCAGCTGGGATTGCCCAACGCCGCCAGATGATCGGTCAGTGGACGGACCAGGCAGGCGACCCAGCTTCGGGTGTCGTCGGATTCCACGGTCCGCGCGACCATGTCTTCCCGCAGCCGTTCGATGGGCTCCCGGTGTCGCTGCTCGATGGCCCGCACCAGGTCGGTCTTGGTGCCGAAGTGATAGCCGACCGCGGCGTTGTTGCCCTGGCCGGCAGCCTCGCTGACCTGCCGATTGGAGACGGCGAAGACGCCGTGCTCGGCGAACAACCGCTCGGCGGCGGTCAGGATCGCCTCCTGGGTGGTGCTGGCCCGATCGCTGCGCGCGGCCCTCGCGGTGGTCACCCGGCCAGTCAACGCGCCTGCCATGGATTAAGTCAAGCGATTGATTTAATTCGCCTGTTCGCTACGGCGCCGGACCGCCTTGCCCGCCGCAGTCCCGCCGTCGACGCGCATTACCGTTCCCGTCACGTACCGGGACCGATCGCCGGCCAGGTACAGCGCGGCCTCGGCGACATCTTCGGGCGTGCCCTCGCGCTTGCAGCGGGCGGTCGGCGCGCATCTGCGCGCGCAACTTCTGTTCGAAACGCTCCAGTTTCTCGCGATCTTGCCGACGCCGAGGAGGCCAGAATCGGCGTGGGAATGCTGCCCGGCGCGATGGCAATTGACGCGAACGTCGTAGTGCGCCAACTCGATTGCCGACGATTTGGTGAACATGATGACCGCGGCCTTGGATGCGCGATAGGTCATCACGCCGCCGCCGGCCTGGATGCCGCCGATCGACGACATGTTGATGATCGAGCCGCCACCGCTCTTGGACATCTGCCGGGCCGCGTCGCGGGTACCGGCCATCACGCCCAGGACGTTGACCGACATGACGCGCTGGAAATCGGCGAGGTCGTCGTCGAGAAAGCTGCGGTGCATCCGGCTGGAGATTCCGGCGTTGTTCACCATCACGTCGAGGCCGCCGAACTCTCGACGGTTCCCGCGACCAGAGCGCCGACCTGGTCGGGGTCGGAGACGTCGACCAATCGAAAGACCGCCTCGCCGCCCAGTTCGGCGGCGAACTCTTCCCCCCGGTCGCGCACGACATCGGCGATCACCACCCGCGCGCCCTCCGCCAAGAACTTCTCGACGATCCCGGCACCGATGCCCGAGGCGCCGCCGGTGACGATCGCGACCTTGCCGAGCAGTTCGTTGACCATGACAAAGAGTTAATCGGCGCGGCATCTCTTAAGTCAAGCGATTGATTTACCGCGTCCACAGCTGCCGCCTAAACCGCCGATGCTACGTTCGGCTTGGTGAGCCGGATTGTTTACTTCGAATCCTCACGGCGTTGGCCGAGAGCAGCCACGCTTCCGTATGTCGGGACCGTGTTGTGGCCCGTCTCGGCCGGTGGCGCAGTGAAAGTTGCCATCAGCCCGACCGTTCAAAGGAACTGATTTGAGATTCAACCGATTTGGCGCCGCGGTGGGCGTGTTGGCCACCGGCGCGCTCGTGCTGTCCGCATGTGGAAACAACAACACCGCCAATGAAGGCGGTGCGACCTCCGGCGCGTCGTCGGCGAACGTGCACTGCGGCGGAAAGCAGACGCTGAAGGCCAGCGGATCGACCGCCCAGGCCAACGCGATGGCCCGCTTCGTCAACGCGTTCGAGCAGGCGTGCTCGGGTCAGACCTTGAACTACACCGCCAATGGCTCCGGCGCCGGGATCAACGAATTCATCGGCAACCAAACCGATTTCGGCGGTTCGGATGTAGCGCTGAGCGACGACGAGCACGGCAAGGCGCAGCAGCGCTGCGGTTCACCGGCCTGGGATCTGCCGGTGGTGTTCGGCCCGATCGCGGTGACCTACAACGTCAACGGCGTGACCTCGCTGAACCTGGACGGGCCGACCGCGGCGAAGATCTTCAACGGGACGATCAAGAATTGGAACGACCCGGCTGTCACGGCGCTCAACGCCGGCACGCCGCTGCCGGATCTGCCGATCCATGTGGTGTTCCGCAGTGACCAGTCGGGAACGACGGACAACTTCCAGAAGTACCTCGACGGCGCCTCCGACGGCGCCTGGGGCAAGGGCAGCGGAAAGTCGTTCAACGGCGGTGTCGGCGAAGGCGCCAAGGGCAACGACGGAACGTCGGCGGCCATCAAGAACACCCCGGGTTCGATCACCTACAACGAATGGTCGTTCGCGCAGGCGCAGAAGCTGAACGTGGCGAAAATCGTCACCTCCGCGGGCCCCGACCCGGTGGCGATCAGCGCCGACTCGGTCGGCAAGACCATCGCCGCGGCAAAGATCAAAGGGCAGGGCAACGACCTGATCCTCGACACGCTGTCGTTCTACAAGCCGACGCAGGCGGGCGCCTACCCGATCGTGCTGGCGACGTATGAGGTTGTCTGCTCCAAGTATTCGGACAGCCAGATCGGCACGGCGGTCAAGGCGTTCCTGCAGGCCACCATCGGACCCGGCCAGAATGGCTTGGCGGACAACGGATACGTCCCCATTCCGGACGCCTTCAAGTCGAGGTTGTCGACCGCGGTCAACGCCATCGCCTGATCAAAACCCATCATGTCGACCGCGACAGCGCCCGCGCTGCGGGCCAGCGACGCAACTGAGGCACGGGTCGGCGACCGACTGTTCAAGTCGGTCGCCGCCCTCGCTGCCTCGACGATCACGATCGTGATCGGCCTGATCGCCATATTCCTTCTGATCAAAGCCATCCCGGCCCTGCGCGCCAACCATGCGAACTTCTTCACCAGCGCGCAGTTCAATACCACCGACGGCAACAACCTGGCGTTCGGCATTCGTGACCTGTTCATGGTGACGCTGCTCAGCTCGCTGTGGGCGATGGCGCTCGCGGTGCCGATCGCGATCGGGATCGCGGTGTTCCTGACCCAGTACGCGCCGGCGAGGTTATCGCGTCCTTTCGGCGCGATCGTCGACCTGCTGGCCGCGGTGCCGTCGATCGTCTTCGGGCTCTGGGGAATCTTCGTTCTGGCACCACAACTCGCGCCGATCGAGACCCAGCTCAACCACAAGTTGGGCTGGTTGTTTCCGTTCAAAGCCGGCGACGTATCGCTGGCCGGCGGCGGCAACATCTTCACCGCCGGTGTCGTACTCGCCGTGATGGTCCTGCCCATCATCACCTCGGTGTCGCGAGAAGTGTTCCGGCAGACCCCGACCAGTCACACCGAAGCCGCGCAAGCGCTCGGCGCGACGAAATGGGAGGTGGTGCGGATGACCGTGCTGCCCTACGGCCGCAGCGGTGCCGTCGCCGCGTCGATGCTCGGTCTGGGCCGCGCGCTGGGCGAAACGGTGGCCGTGCTGATCATTCTGCGCGCGTCCGCCTCAGCCGGACACTGGTCACTGTTCGACGGCGGCTATACCTTCGCGTCCAAAATCGCCTCGGCAGCAAGCGAATTCAGTGAGCCGCTGCCCACCGGGGCCTATATATCGGCTGGCTTCGTCCTGTTCGTCCTGACCTTCATCGTCAATGCCGCCGCTCGCGCGATCGTCGGCCGGGCGGTCAAGGCATGACCGCCCCGACCCTCGATCTGCCGGTCAAAGCCGTCGGCGATTCAGCCGATCAGTATCCAACGCCGGATCAAGAACGCCATCGCGGCAACCTTTTTCATTCTCTCGTTCGCCATCGCGCTGGTGCCGCTGGTCTGGCTGTTGTGGATCGTCATTCAGCGCGGCTCGTATGCCATTGTGCAGCCCGACTGGTGGAGCCACTCGCTGCGCGGCGTACTGCCGGAACATTTCGCGGGCGGCGTTTATCACGCGTTGTACGGCACGGTGGTGCAGGCCGCCGTCGCGGCAATCATCGCCGTCCCACTGGGTTTCATGACCGCGGTCTATCTGGCCGAATACCGGTCCGGCCGGCTGGCCCGGTTCACCACCTTCATGGTCGACGTGCTGGCCGGTCTGCCCTCGATCGTGGCGGCCCTGTTCATCTTCAGCCTGTGGATCGCCACGATGGGATTCCAGCAGAGCGCTTTCGCGGTGTCGCTGGCGCTGGTCTTGCTGATGTTGCCGGTCGTGGTGCGCTCCACCGAGGAGATGCTCAGACTGGTACCGCAAGACCTGCGAGAAGCCAGCTATGCCTTGGGTATTCCTCAATGGAAGACCATCATGCGGATCGTCGTTCCGATCGCGATGCCGGGCATCGTCACCGGCGTCCTGCTGTCGATCGCCCGGGTCATGGGCGAAACCGCACCGGTGCTAGTGCTGGTCGGCTACAGCCGGTCGATCAACTTCGACATCTTCAACGGCAACATGGCGTCGCTGCCGTTGCTGATCTACTCCGAACTCAACAACCCCGAACACGCTGGCTTCCTGAGGGTTTGGGGTGCGGCGCTGACACTGATCATCGTGGTGGCGGTGGTCTATCTGGTGGCCGCAGTGGCCAACCGGGTGATCGCGCTGCGCCGCCGCTGAGCTTATCCCGAACACCCGGCAACGCGGAGCTTGGCCACTCTGTCGTTGCCGCGGTCAGCCACATAGACGTTGTTGTCTTTGTCCAGCGCCAGCTGCAGCGGGGTGTTGAGACCGTTGAGCGGCAACGGAGTCGGAGCATTCGAGTCGGGCGGCAGCTTCAGCACCTGGTTGTTGTCGTGCTCGCTGACATAGACGTTGCCCGCAGCGTCCACGACCACGCCCCAGGGCACGCTGATCCCGGTGAACGGCAGCACGGTCTGCTCTGCTGACCCGGCCGCCAGTTTCACCACCCGGTTGTTGTCGGAGTCGGTGACATAGACGTTGCCGGCGCCGTCGACCGCCACGCCATCGGGGTTGTTCAGACCGGTGAACGGCAGCACCGTCGGGGTGTTGGTGCCGGCCGGCAATTTCACCACCCGGTCGTTACCCCGGTCTGCGACGTACACGCTGCCGGCGCTGTCGACGACAACACCCTCGGGGTAGCTGAGGCCGGTAAACGGCAGCTGCGTCTGGTTGTTCGAGCCGGGGGCCATCATCACGACGCGGTGGTTGAAGTCGGTGACGTACACCGCTCCCGCGGAGTCGACGGCCACCGCCTGAGGCTGGTACAGGCCGGTGAACGGCAGCACCGTCGGGGTGTCCGAGCCGGGGGTCAACTTCACCACCCGGCCGTACATGCCCTGATTGGTGACGTACACGTTGCCCGATGCATCCACCGCCACCCCGCCGGGCGAGAGGCGGAAGTTGAGCCCGTTGAACGGCAGGATGTTTTGCCCGCAAGACTCGCCTGCCGGTCCCCCGTGCGGCCGCACCGCATAGCCGAAGACAGCGACGAGCAGTACCGCGACCGCGCCGATGATCATCCACAGCTTGCGTCGATCGCGTCGCTGCGGGGCGTTGGCGCTGAAGTCGGGATGCTTTGTGCCGGTGGATGTTCCGTTCGAGGAGGCGCCGGGGTGATGACTCCAGCCGCCCGGGGCGACGGGCGGCGCCCCCCAGCTGCCGGCACCGGCGCCGGCGACCGCGGGACGAATCATGGTGTTCGCGTTGGCGGCATCCTCGGTGTGCTGCAGGATGCTCTCGGCCTGGTGCTGATCGGGTGCGGTCAGCGCGTGCAGCGCGGCGTCGGCCAGGTCGCCGGCGCTGCGATAGCGCTGCTCGGGATTCTTGGCCATGCCCTTGGCGACCACCTGGTCCAGCGCCGCCGGCACCCGGCCGGGCCTCAGCTGGCTGGGCCGCGGGGCCGGCTCCATCAAATGCGCGGCGACCAACCGTTCGATGCTGTCGGCCCGGAACGGCGGTGTGCCGGTGAGACATTCGCCGAGCACACAGGCCAGCGAGTAGATGTCGGATCGATAGGTGACCTCGTTGTCGCTGAACCGCTCCGGGGCCATGTACTTGTAGGTCCCCATCGCCATCCCGGCCTGGGTCAGCCCGGGATCGGTTCCGGCGCGGGCGATTCCGAAATCCACCAGGTACGCGAAGTCGTCGCCGGTGATCAGGATGTTTTCCGGCTTCACGTCGCGGTGCGTGACGCCGTTGGCATGCGCGGCATCCAGCGCGGCCGCCACCTGACGGACGATCGCTACCGCGCGCGGCGGGCTGATCGCCCCGGTCTGTTTCAGGATGGTGGCCAGGTTCGCGCCATCGATCAGGCGCATGTCCAAATAGAGCTGGTCGTTGATCTCGCCGTAGTCGTGAATGGGCACGACATGGGGCTCGGTCAGCCTCCCGGCCGCGCCGGCCTCACGTTGCATCCGGGCCCGGAACATCGGGTCGTCGGAGAACTCCGGTGATATCAGCTTGAGGGCCACGATCCGGCCCTTGCGGGTGTCTTCGGCCTCATAGACCTCGCCCATGCCGCCGCGTCCCAACAGTCGCGTCAGCCGATAAGGCCCGAACCACGACCCGGACCGCGAATCCGCGGACTTGACTGCTCGCTCATCACGAGATACCGTTCACGGCCGCAGACAGTTTCGACTGAAACGAGCTCGGCATCGGGATGTAGCCGTACTGATCCAGGCCGTCTCTGCCCGGCCCCAATGGTGGCCTGCATGAACGCTTTTACCGCGGCGCCGGTCGACGAATCGGGATACTTCGAGCAGACGATCTCGTAGGTGGCGAGCACGATCGGATAGGCGCCCGCCTGAGACGGCTTGTAGAACGACGACGTGTCGACCACCAGATCGTTGCCCTGCCCGGCGAATTTCGCCCCGGCGATCGTCTTGGCGACCGAGTCGGTGGTGATCGTCACCGGATCCGGGCCGGCCGACGTCACGATCTGGGCCATGCTCAATTGGTGGCCGACCGCGAACGACCATTCGTTGTAGGTGATCGACCCGTTGGTCGACCGCAAGGCCGACGAGGTGCCCTCGTTGCCGGTCGCGCCCTGGCCGACGCCGCCGTCGAACGTCTCGTCGGTGCCTTTGCCCCAGGCGCCGTCGGACGCGGCCGCCGAGATACTTCTGGAAGTTGTAGGTCGTGCCGGACTTGTCGCTCGCGGAACACGACGTTGATCGGCGTCGCGGGCAGATTGGCGCCGGCATTGAGCGCCTTGATCGCCGGATCGTTCCACGTGCTGATGGCGCCGTTGAAGATCTTTGCGGTGGTGGGACCGTCGAGATTCAACGCGCTCACGCCGTCGAGGTTGTAGGTGACCGCGATCGGGCCGAACACCGCCGGCAGGTCCCAGGCGGGTGAGCCGCAACGCTGTTGTGCCTTGTCGGGTTCGCCCTTCGCCGGGTCCAGCGGCTTGTCGGAGCCGCCCAGATCGGTCTCGTTGCTGACGAACTGCTGCACACCCGACACCTGAGCCGTTCGCTTTGTAGTCCAGCGTGAAGCCCGGGCAGGCGCGAATGTAGGCGTAGACGAACTGCTCGATCGCGTTGGTCTGGGCGGTCGAGCCGCTGGCCAGGAGCTTCTTCTTGCCACCGCAGTCCACCGGTACCGACTGCTGGCCGGACCCGGAGGTGCTGTTGCTGCTGCCGCATGCCGATAGCGCAAGGACGCCGACCACCAGCAGGCTCAGCGCCGCGGTACATCGGCCGACCTTCACAGGCTCCTCTCGACGACGGGCTCACCGTTAACAGCAAACCGCGTCGAGCTTAATAAAAGATGAATGCCACCTTTGTGCCGGCTTTGCGTGGCGGCCGTTCAGCCCTGGACAGAGGCCAGAAAGTCCAGCAAGACCGCGTTCACGTCGGCCGATCGTTCGAGCTGAGGGCAATGGCCCGCCGCCTCGATGACGGTCGATCGCCCGTCCGGGAGCTGATCGGCGATCTCCTTTGCCCAGCCGGGTGGCAGCAGCTTGTCGCAAGCGCCCTCGACCACCAGCGCCGGGACCGCGACGCGTTCGTAGGCTCGTCGTGCTCGACGGTGCGGGCGGTGGTGAGGCACCCGGACGACGGAAGCGAGCCGCGGCGAGCGTCTCCCACGCGCCGGGAGCGATGCTGGATTCGTACCGGCGCGCGACGTAGGCCTCGTCGGCCGGATACTTCGGGTCATGGAAGAGCGCCTCGACGATCCGCCGCATGGCCGGCAGTGTGGCGTCGTAGTCGTAGAGCGCTTCCATGTGCTGGTTGCGCTGGATCTCGCCGCCGCCACAGATGGCCACCAGGCTGCGCATCGGCAGCACCGGCGACTCCGAGGTGGCGTCGACGAGCAGGTTGATCGCACCCATCGAGTTGCCGATGAAGTGCGCCGAGCCGACGCCGAGTTCGTCGCAGAACCGGGCGATGTGCCGGATCCGCATGCCGCGGCCGTCGTTGAAGTCGACGACTTTCGCCGATTGCCCGAATCCCAGCATGTCCGGCGCCAGCACGCGGTACCGCGCTGCCAGCGCGGGTATCGTTGCCTCCCAGCCGATTTCGGCGCTGACTCCGAACTCCCCGCCGTGCAGCAGGATCACCGGGTCGCCGTCGCCGGCCTCCAGGTAGTGCGTGGCCAGACCGTCGATCGCGATGGTTCTGCTGTGGATCTGCATCGCACGCCCTACTTGATCGCGATGGGATTCACCGGAGAGCCCACCGCGCCAACGAATCTCAGCGGCGGCGCGATGAGCTGAAACTCGTACACCCCGTCGGCCGCGCAGTCAGCCGCCAATGCGTTGAGATCCCAGTACTCGCCGAGCATCAACCCCATGTCCCGCAGACACAGCATGTGCATCGGCAGGAGTGTCCCTTTCACACCGGATATCGGGTCTTCGACCATCAAGTTGTCGGCGGCCACCGCGGCGATGTCGTGATCGTGCAGCCAGGACGCGCACTGCCAGTCCAGTCCCGAGCCGGGCTCGCTGCCGTTCCCGGTCTGTAAAAACCTTGCCCACCAACCGGTTCGCACCAGAACGATGTCACCGCGGCCGATCGTCACACCCTGCGCCCGTGCTACGTCGTCCAGTTCGGCCGGGGTGATCGGGTTGCCGAGTTCGAGGAACGTCTCCACCCCGCGGTGGCGAACGACATCCAGCAGCACGCCGCGCGAGGTGATGCCCTTGCCGTCGACTTTGTCGATGCCGCAATGCTTTGCGCCGAAGCTGGTCACCGAGTCGGCCGGAAAGCCGTTGTAGAGCTTTTCCTCGTAGTAGACGTGCGCGAGTGCGTCCCACTGGGTAGCGGACTGCAGCGGCATGATCACCATGTCGTCGTTGAAGCGGAAAAGGTCGTCCTGGAAGTACTTACCCATCTCCTGTGCGCCGGGATTGGCCGCCCAGTCCGGCCCGAATTGAGGCAGCGAGTGCGCGTCACCACCGTCGACCGTCATCACGTGGATCGGGTTGTGCCGGAACTTGAATGAGCCCTGGGGGCCGGAGGATCCGAAGTCGACGCCGAGCGGGAACACTTTGCCGTGCTTGACCAGGCTGGCCGCCTCGGCCACCTTCTCCGCGGTGATGAAGTTCAGCGTTCCGAGTTCGTCGGCGTCTCCCCACCGACCCCAGTTCGATACCTCGCCGGCGACCCGGCGGAAGTCGGTCAGGCTGGCCACTATGCTTGCCCTTCGTCGAGTTCGCGCGCCATCGCGGCGCCGATGTTGCCGCCGTCGACCCACAGTACTTGGCCCGAAATATAGCTGGCTGCTTGGCTATTCAGGAAGATCAGCGCCGCTGCCTGTTCCTCGGGATCGGACACCCGGCCCAACGGTTTGGGGATGTCGTCGAGAAAGTTCTGGCCGTACGCTCCGCGCAGTTGATCCAGAATCGGGGTCTCGGTGACGCCCGGCCCGGTGCAGTTGATCCGAATACCTCGGCCGCCGAGCGCGGTGGTCTTGCTCATGGTGTACAGAATGATCGCTTCCTTGGACAACCGGTAGCCCCCGTCGGCCAGCGCGTCGGGATTGCGATGGCACCAGTCGACGCCATCGGACATCGTCTGGGTGTTCAGCAGGCCGCCGGTGACCCGCTGATTCTCCCGATATCCCTTGGCTGCCAGCGACGAAACGCTCACGATGGAAGATCCGGCGGGCATTTTCGCCACCAGCGCCTCGGTGGCATGCCGTAAGCCGAGGAAGTTGATCGTGACGACCAGTAGCGGGTCGCCGATTCCGGAGGAGACACCGGCGACGTTGAACAGCGCGTCGACCTGATCGCCGACCGACGCCACACCGCGATCGATCGACTCCGGGTCGGCTCAGGTCGACGGCGTAGAACTCGGCGATCTCAGCCGCTCGGCGGTTGCTTGTCGAACCCGACGACGTGGGCGCCCAGCTCGGTGAGCTGCCGGACGACGTGCGCCCCGATGCCCGACGCGCAGCCGGTGACCACCGCGCGGCGCCCGTCGTAGCGCCACAGCTCGTCGATGTGTCCCAACGACTACGGCTTCGACTCGTCTTTGAGCCGCTGAGCGGCTTGGACGCGACCCTCGTTGATTTCGGCCATCGCCTCGGGAATCTCACTCGCGGTGAACTTTCCACCGCGGCCGGTGGGCAGGCCGCCGAAGGAGTAGCTCTCGTCGAACTTCGGGGCGCTGGGCTCGGGACGGCGCGCCTCGACCTTTTCGATGACCGGTTCCAGACGCTTGGCCTTCTCGGCCACCGCCTTGCGGTCACGCTCGATGAATTCCGGCAGCACCTCTTTGCCCATCAGCTCGATGGACTCCATGGTGCCCTCGTGGCTGCGCGGGTTGAGCAGCAGGATGATCTCGTCGACGCCGCTCTCTTCGTACCCGCGGAGGAACTCACGAACGGTGGCCGGTGAGCCGATCGCTCCACGGCCCGGCCCGTAGGCCAGCGTCGGATCCTTCTCGCACTCTTCGAGATAACGCTCCCAGACTCCGGTGCGGCCAGGCGTGTGGACGCCGGTCATGTAGTAATGCATGATCCCGAACGAGAAGAACCCGCCGCCCATGCCGAGGCGCTGCACGGCCTGCTCGTCAGTCTTGGCCACCATCATCGACAGGTCGCCGCCGATGGCGAGGATGTTCGGGTTGATAGCGGGAGTGACTGGCACGCCGCTCTCTTCGAGTTCCTTGTAGTAGCCGTTCACCCGCTCGGTCAGCGGGCCCGGGCCGGTGTAAGCGAAACTCAGTGCCCCAAGACACTTCTGGGCGGCCATCTGCACCGACGCCGGCCGGGTGCAGGCGACCCACACCGGCGGGTGTGGCTTCTGCAGCGGCTTGGGGACGACGTTGCGGGCCGGCATCTCGATGTGGTCGCCCTTGAATCCGGTGAAGGGTTCCTCGGTCATGCAGCGGATCGACACCTCCAGCGCCTCTTCCCACTGCGCGCGCTTGTCCGCGGGGTCGATGTTGAAGCCGCCGAGTTCGCCGATCGAGGACGATTCGCCGGTGCCGAATTCGACACGGCCATCGGAGATCAGGTCCAGGGTGGCGATCCGTTCGGCCACCCTGGCCGGGTGATTGACCGCCGGCGGGAGGTGCATGATGCCGAATCCGAGCCGGATGTCCTTGGTCCGCTGGCTCGCTCCGGCCAGGAACATCTCCGGCGCGGTGGAGTGACAGTACTCCTCGAGGAAGTGGTGCTCGGTCAGCCAGCAGGTGGAGAAGCCGGCCTTGTCGGCGGCCTCGACCTCGTCGAGGCAGTCCTTGAGCAGGATGTGCTCGTCGTCGTCCGACCAGGGACGGGGCAGAGCGAATTCGTAGAACAGCGAGATCTTCAACTGGTACCTCCCGGAACAATTGATTGCGTTGAGTTTTGGTCGACAAGGTGTTTGGCCGCGACGTAGCCGAAGGTCATGGCGGGCCCGATGGTGGCGCCGGCGCCGGCATAGCTGCGTCCCATGACCGCGGCCGAGGCGTTGCCCACGGCATAGAGACCGCGGACCACCGTGTCGTCGGCGCGCAGTACCCGCGCGAATTCGTCGGTGCGCAGACCGCCTGAGGTGCCCAGGTCGCCGAGAACCATCCGGAATGCGTAGTAGGGCGGTTTACCCAGCGGATGCAGATTCGGGTTGGGCAGGGTGGGGTCCCCGTAGTAATTGTCGTAAACGCTGTCACCTCGGTTGAAATCGTCGTCGTGGCCGTTGTGTGCCAGTTCGTTGAAACGTGTTGCGGTGCTGCGCAGTTGATCAGCCGGGACGCCGATCTTGGCGGCGAGTTCGGCCCAAGTCCCGGCCGCCTTGACCACGCCGGATTCCAGCCAGGCTTTGGGGATCTTCCGGCCGGTGGGGACCGGGGCGAACGGGATTTTCGGTATCGGCAGATGGCCTGCGACCACGTAACGCAGGAATGATCGGTGGTCGGTGATGAGCCAGCACGGTATGTGGGTGACGCCCGATTCCTGACCCTCGATCATCGCGTGGCCGAAATCCATGTACGGGGCCGCCTCGTTGATGAATCGCTTGCCCGCACCGTTGACGATGAACTGGGACGGCATCATCCGTTCGTTGAGCATGAATTGCATTCGGCCGTCTGGCCATTGGATTGCGGGAAACCACCAGGCCTCGTCGAGCATGTCGGCGGCGGCGCCGACCTGCTGGCCGGCCCGGATACCGTCGCCGGTAGCCGCGGGATTGCCGAAGCTCCAGTCCTGATCGACGGTCGGCTGGTGTTCTTTGCGCCAGGCCATGTCGTGATCGAAGCCGCCGGTCGCGACGATCACACCGCGGCTGGCGCCGATCCGTTGTGGCGTGCCGTCTTTCATGACGACGGCGCCGATCACCGATCCGTCGTCGTTGGTGAGTAGCTGTGTCATCGGTGCGTCCAGCCACAACGGGATGCCCCGGTCTTTCATCGCCAGCCGCAGTCGCGCCGCCAACGACTGACCGATGGCCGCCATCCGGTCGCCGAAGACCCGGGCCCGGAACATCCGCCATACCAGCTTCACCAGGACGCCCTTGCCCGCCCAGGATTGGCGTACCCGATAGAACGAGCGAAGCTCTTTGGGGCCCAGCCAGATTCCGCGCGGCGCCAACGCCAGCGGCGTCAGGAGGTTCTGCTCCTCGTCGGCCAGTGTGCGCAGATCGATCGGCGGAACGTTGATGGTGCTGCCGAGTTCGGAGCCACCGGGTAGTTCCGGGTAGTAGTCGGCGTACCCGGGCTTCCAGACGAATTCCAGCCAGGGGCTGAGCTTTTCCAGGAAGTCCATCATGTCCGGCGCCGAGTCGACGTACTGCCGGATCCGCGCGTCGCTGACCAAGCCGTCGGTGATCCGCCGCAGGTAATCGACGACCTCGTCAGGCGCGGGCGAATAGCCGGCCCGACGTTGCGCCGGTGCCCCCGGAACCCAGATGCCGCCGCCGGACAGTGCGGTGGAACCGCCGAACTGGCTGGACTTTTCGACGACCAGTGTCGTGAGCCCGGAGGCTTCGGCGGCCAGGGCCGCCGTCATACCGCCGCCGCCAGAGCCGATCACCAGTACATCGACGGTCGTCTCGAAGCTCTCTGTCACTACCGGCACCGCCGTCCTGACCGCGAACCCGGCGATCAACTCCGGCGCCGGGCGGTAGTAACGCACGCCCGTCTATACCGGCCGGTCGCCGCCAGCGCCGCGAAAGCCGCTACCCAGGTGCGGATTTCGTGTGCCGAGTTGCCGCCCTCGCTGGCGATGAACGCATTCGACCAGTTGTCCAGATCGTCGAGATGTCCGCCATCGACGATCTCGAGGAACTTCTGATCGAACTCGGGGTTGAGCGCTCGAAGGCCGCTCCGGCCATTTGCGAAGCTCTTGGCCGCTTCCATCACCGCCGTCTGCCGCGCCGACCGCTGCTCCGGAGTCATCGGTCGGCCGTTCACGATCCGATCCACCATCTGGGGTGTCGCCGTCGACAGGGTCGGAACCGGCGGATCATGGGACAGCCCACCGGATCCCACCACCAGCACCCGCTTGTTCAGGGTGGCCAGATAACTGCCGACCGCGGTGCCGAGCGTGCGGCAGCGATGCAGCGGGCCCAGCGGTGTGGCAACCGAGTTGATGAAGATCGGTATCACCGGGCGCGCCGTAGCGTTGCCGAAAAGCTTCTCCAGCGGTTGAACGGTGCCGTGGTCGACGTCCATGTTGGCCGAGATGGCCACGTCGACACCGGCCGACAACACTGCCTTGGCGCAAGCCACCGCGGTGGCCTCGGGAACGTCGAGTGGGCCCTTGTGCGTGCCGTAGTCGCCGACCCCTTGCGCGTCGGTGCCGATGCAGAACGGCGGCATCGTCCGGTAGAAGAAGCCGTTGTAGTGATCGGGGGCGAAGATGACGACGACCTCGGGGTTGAAGGCCGCGACGAAATCCCTTGCCTGCGTGAGCGCGCCATCAATGTCGTCAAGGAGGTCCTGCGACGGCCCGGGCAGATTGAGCAGGGGGCTGTGGGACATACAGCACAGGGCTAGCGGCACGGGTTCCTCCCGGTGTCAAGGTGAGGACGTCGAAAAGCGAAGCACTCAATTCGGGGGCGAGCTGGGCGACACAGGCACCCGCGATGCAGCGATCGGGGCGCAGGAACAACACGGACTCCTGGTGCGCGTCGAACCAGGCTTTGAGCTGACCGGTCCGGTCACCGACGACCACCACATCGGGATCGTCGTCGCCGTCCCAGTGCAGCTGAGTCAGCGGCCGGGCCGCGACGAGTTTCGCCCCCAGCGCCTGCCAGTCCGCAAATGCTTTGGCGCCGAGGATCTCCCGCGGCTTGTTGTTCCAGCACATCACGGCGAACCCGCCACCGAGGACATCGTCGAGCAGGACGTTCTGCTGCTCTCGGGTATCGACCCGGGGTTGCACGAACAACGTTCCGACGGGCGAATCTGCCCGCCGGGGCTCAGGATGCACCACCGCACCCTGCTCGTATCGCGGCATCGGTTTGAACCGCATCTCGAGCACATATCGTTTGAGCGAGGGCACAATTGACGCCGATCGCACCAACAGGTCGCGGGCCGCGGCGACGTGGCGGTTGGTCGGCGAGATGACCCGTCCCACCATGGTCGACAGGTCGATCATCGCCCGGGCGTGCTTGCGGCGCTCGATGTCGTAGGTGTCGAGCAGGGCGTCCTCGGCGTAGCCGTTGACCACGGCGGCGAGCTTCCAGCCGAGGTTCGTCGCGTCGCGGATGCCGCTGTTGTAGCCCTGCCCTTGCCATACCGGCATCAGGTGCGCGGCGTCGCCGGCGAGCAGCAGGCGTCCCTTGCGGAAGGCGCCGGCGATCCGGGAGTGATGGGTGTAGAGCCGGTGGCGAATGACGTCCACCCGGTCGGGATGCGGCACCATCGACGCCAGCATCCGGGTGAGGAAAGCTGGGTCTTCTGCCTGTTCGTCGGTCTCGTCGGCATGAATCATGAACTCGAAGCGGCGAATTCCGTGCGCAATCGAGATCGAGGCGTAGGGGCGGGCGGGGTCGGCGCCGACTTCGCTGTTGGGGTGTCCGAGCGGATCGTTGGCGACGTCGACCACCAGCCAGCGGGTCGGCGACGTGGTGCCGTCGAAGGAGACCCCCATCAGTCGCCGGGTGACGCTGCGGCCGCCGTCGCAGCCGACGACGTAGCGGGTCCGGACACTCGTCTTACCCTTTCCACCGTCGAGGTCGACGGTGACCGCGTCGGCCGCCTCGGTGTAGGACGCCATCGCTCGGCCCCACCGGACCTCGACGTGCTCGAACCTCTCCAGTCCGCGAAGCAACTCGGCGTCAACCAGCGGCTGGACGAAGCCATTGCGTTTGGGCCAACCGAAACGTGCGTCAGGAGGGGCCATTTCGGCGAGTATCCGGCGCTTGGCGTCGACGAATCGCAAGATCTGGTTGGGCACGGTGTGCGGAAGGACGTGCTCGACCAGGCCGATCGCCTGAAAGGTCCGCAGCGACTCGTCGTCGAGCCCGACGCCGCGCGGGTAGTCGATCAGGGTGTCGCGTTCTTCAACCACCAGCGTGCTGACGCCTTGCAGACCAAGGACATTGGCCAGGGTCAGGCCGACTGGTCCGGCGCCGACGACAACGACGTCGACGTCGACGTCGACGTCGACGTCCTGCACCTCATCCCCTTCGGACACCGTCACCGCCCGAGTAGGAAATCGATATGTAGGCGGTCGAATGTCTTGGTGTCCTCGTACTGCGGCCAATGGCCGCATCCGGACATCACTTCGAAACGCGCGCCGGGGATCATCGACGCGATGCGACGGCCTTCGGTGACGTCGGCGGTCGGGTCATCGCTGGTCCACAACACCAGGGTGGGCGCGGCGATCGAGCCATAGTCTGCTGCGTGCAGCAGGTTACGGGCGCGAATCTCGGGATCCTGTAATGCCATGATGTCGCGCATCGCGGAGACGAAGCCCGGCTGGCGGTACACCCGCTGCCGGCTCGCGACGAGGTCGTCGTAGCCCTTCGACTTATCGGCCATCAGCCATTTGATCCGCGCCTGCACGGTTTCCCAGGTCGGGTTCTCGGCCGCTGCCATCGACAGCGTGATGATCCGCTTCATCACCTCGGGGTCAGCCTGCGAGCCGCCCGCGGTGTTGAGCACCAACCGGTCGACCTTCTCCGGATGCCCGGCCGCAACCCGGGATACGACCCACCCACCGAGCGACTCGCCGGACAGGTGGGCGCGTTGCACACCGATGGCGTCCAGAAATGCCAGCAGATGGTCAACGTAGTGGTGAATCTCCAAGGGATGTCCGGGTTTATCGGTGTAGCCGTGACCCAGCATGTCGATCGACCAGGTCGAGAAGTGCTCGGCGTGCGCCTCCAGGTTGCGGACGTATGCCTCGGAGTGGCCACCGGAGCCGTGCAGCAGGATCAGCGGCGGCTTGCTCTCGTCGCCGGCGTGCAGGTAGCGGGTCCGCACACCGCCGGCATCCAGGTATCCCTGCACGAAAGGGACACCCTGCAGGTCACTCCACACGCTTTCGTGCTCGGCCACCGGTTCCTCTCTTGCCGCCGTGGCGGAAATCTGATTCTCGTTTCCCGTCAACGGTGTGTGCTAAAATCGCACACTAATGTGCACTATGTATAGAGCATCACTCTCGGCGGGATGTCTGTCAAGCAAGATCGCAGCCCGCCATGCGTGAGGTCCCGACAACCACTGCGCCCGGCTCACAAACGCTGGCTAGGGGACTCACTGCTTTGCAGCTGGTGGCCGATGCTCCCGCGGGACTGACCGTGCAGCAGGTCGCCGACGGCATCGGCGTGCACCGGACGATCGCCTACCGGCTGCTCGCCACGCTGGCCCAATTCCGCTTCGTCTCCAAGGGTGAAGACGGCCGCTACCGCCCGGCTTCGGGCTTGGCGCAGCTCGGTGCGTCGTTCGACCGCAACGTGCGGCAGCTCAGTGTGCCGATCCTGCGCGCTCTGGCCGAAGATCTGGGCACAACGGTGTCGCTGTTAGTGGCCGAGGGCGATCAGCAAGTAGCCATCGCGGTGATTGTTCCCACCCAGGTCCCCTACCAGTTGGCGTTTCACGAGGGCAGCCGCTACCCGCTCGATCGCGGTGCCGCAGGCATCGCGCTGCTGGCGAGTCTGCCGCCGCGCCCAGACGAACGTGATCTGGTGGCAAGTGCCCGTGAGCAGGGATGGGTGATCACCCACGGCGAAATCGAGCCGAACACTTACGGTTTGGCGGTGCCGGTGCATCGCGACGTGCCGTCACCGCCGGCGTGCATCAACTTGATCTCGCACCGCGAGGACGTGGTGATGCGCGGCAAGGACGCAGTTGTCAAGGCAGCAAAGGAATTATCGGAGATCCTCAGCTGACCCTGGCGGGAAGGAACTACAAGCGCATGCCGTCTTGGGACCATGAAGTCGACGTCGTCGTCCTCGGCAGCGGCGGAGCCGCACTTGCGGCCGCATTGACCGCAGCCGCCAACGGCGCCTCGGTCGCGGTCTACGAGAAGGCCGCGACTGTCGGCGGCACCACCGCGGTTTCGGGTGGCGTGGTGTGGATTCCCGCGCACGACCGTTCCCCCGACGGCGAACTGTCGGTCGAGGACGCGCTCAGCTATCTACGGGCACAGGCACTCGGATCGATGGATGACGCGCTCGTCGACACCTTCGTCCGAACCGGCCCGGCGATGCTCGACTTCATCGAGGCGCACAGCAGTCTGCGCTTCGAAATCGCCACCGGCTTCCCGGATTACAAGCCGGAGTTACCTGGCGGAAAGCCTGGCGGTGGTCGCTCATTGAGTGCGACGCCGTTCGATCTGAATCAACTCGGTGCGTGGCGCGATCGGATCACCGCGTTTCCTCAAGACTGGTCGAATGTCGGCTTCGACGCCGAGACTAGGGCCCGCCTTTACGCGGGAAGCGACCCCAACGCCGACCTGTGCGTGGCCGGCACCGCGCTGATCGCCGGACTGCTGAAGGGGTTGCTCGACGCCGGCGTCACGCCGCAGACCGATGCCCGGGCCGAGGAGCTGATCGCCGAAGACGGCAGGATCGTCGGGGTCCGGATCGACGCTGATGGCCGGCGGTTGACCGTGCACGCCCGTCGGGCAGTCATCCTGGGTACCGGCGGGTTCGAGTGGGATCCGGCTCTTGTCAACGCTTTTCTGCGCGGACCGATGCACGGCGCCGTCTCGCCGCCCAACAATACCGGCGACGGACTGCGGATGGTGATGGCCCACGGCGCCGACCTGGCCAATATGGGTGAGGCATGGTGGGTGCCGATCGTGCAGATCCCGGGCGACACGATCGACGGGCACCAACGCAGCCGCAGCGTGCGGCTCGAGCGAACCCGGCCGCGCAGCATCATCGTCAACCGGCTCGGCAAGCGGTTCGTCAACGAGGCCTGCGATTACAACTCGATGGCCGGCGCGTTCCACTACCTCGACCCGCGCGAGGGCTACGTCAACGACCCGGCCTGGATGGTGTTCGATTCGCAACACCTGAAGCGCTACGGATTCCTGGGCGTCGACCCCGACGGCCCGGTTCCGGACTGGTTCTGCGAATCGGCGGACCTCAACGAGCTGGCCGCCAAAACCGGGATCGCCCTCGACGGGCTCGACCGCACAATCGAAAACTGGAATCACCAAGTCGGCGAGGGTGCTGACCCCGACTTCGGCCGTGGCTCAAGCGCTTACGACGGCTACTGGGGTGACGAGCACGCGACGACGTTGGCCGGCAAGACGCTCGGCGCGATAGACACTGCGCCGTTCTACGCGGTCCCGGTATCGGTCGGCGCGATGGGGACCAAGGGCGGTCCCCGCACCGACCGCGACGGGTGCGTGCTGCATGTCAGCGGCGAGGCCATCCCGGGGCTGTTCGCGGCCGGCAACGCGATGGGCGGGGTGACCGGACGTGCTTACGGCGGCGCTGGCGGAACCATCGGCCCGGCAATGGTTTTCGGCTATCGCGCCGGGCACGCCGCGGCGACTGGACAGTCGGTCGACTAGCAGTCCGGCGTCAGCGTTCGGCGAGCGCTTTCGCCAGATCGATTGTGCCGGTGCGGATCGCGGCGACCACGCCGCCGTCGACCAGCAGATCAGTACCAGTGACAAACGACGCCGAGGGACCCAGTAGGAACTCGGTGGCGGCCGCGATGTCTTCGGGTGTGCCGAGACGTCGAAGTCCGGAGTTGTCCACCATCGCCCGCATCAACGTGCCCGATTCGCTGTCGAGTTCCAGCCGCCCCATCGCCGTCGAGATGACGCCCGGGCTGATCGAATTGATCCGGGCGCCGCGTTGCACCCCAGGCTCCGGCCGCGGCCGCTACCCGAATCTGATTGGCCCGCTTGGCAAATGGGTAGGCCATCTGGCTGCTGGTGACGTTCGAGCAGGCATCGAGGCTGAGCAATTCTTCGGCAGGTGCGGTCGCGAGCTGGCGCTCGACATCCGGGTCGAGCGCGGGCATCAGGTGGCCGGCCATGCTGGCGATGACGACGCCGGCACCGCCGGGTTCGATCACCCGGCCGAATTCGTCGATGCTCAGTGCGACACCCAGCAGGTCGACGGCCAACACTGCCCCCGCGGACGCCTGCACGGGCGAGAGCCCGGCGGTGTGCACCACCGCGGTGACCCGTCCGGCCGCCTTGGCCGCGTCGGCGACCGCGGCTACCGAGCTACGGGAGGTGACGTCGACCTCGCGGGTCACCACGTGATGTCCGTCCTCGGTCAGCGCAGCCGCCGCCGATTCCAGACCTGCAGCGTTGATGTCGGCCAGCACGATGGTCCGGCCCGCTCCGCTGCGGCGGGCAACCGAAACCCCCATGCCGCCAACGCCGATGATGACCAGAACTTCGTTGTTTGTCATGGGTCTCCCTAGGCCGGCACTTCGACGACGGTAGCCGAACCCATGCCGCCGTCGACATCCCGCAACGGTATGAGAATATTATTCTCTCTATTCGAGAGTATGAATTGCAAGAAGGGAAACAGCGATGCAGATCAGCGGGAGTTCGGCCGTCGTCGTCGGCGGCGCGGGCGGCCTGGGCGAGGCCACGGTTCGCCGGCTGCACGCCGCGGGGGCCAAGGTAGTGATCGCCGACCTAGCCGACGAAAAAGGTGCGGCGCTGGCCAAAGAGCTCGACGCCCGCTACGTCCGCACTGACGCGACGAACACTGGAGACGTGAACGCAGCCTTGGCCGAAGCGGAATCGCTTGCTCCGCTTCGCATCTCGGTGGATGCTCACGGCGGACCCGCGAGCGGCGGGCGGCTGATCGGCAAGGACGGATCACCGCTGGACCTGGATGGCTTCAAGACGACGATCGATGTCTACCTGACCGGGGTCTTCAACGTTCTGCGGCTGGCCGCTGCGGCCATCGCACGCCAGGAACCGCTCGACGAGGGCGGCCGAGGCGTCATCATCAACACCGCTTCGATCGCCGCCTACGAAGGCCAGATCGGCCAGCTGCCGTATGCGGCGGCCAAAGGCGGCGTCGTCAGTATGACGCTGGTCGCCGCCCGCGACCTGTCCCCGCTCGGTATCCGCGTCGTCACCATCGCGCCGGGCACGTTCCTGACACCGGCGTACGGCAAAGCGGGCGACCAGCTCGAGGCGTACTGGGGCCCTCAGGTCCCCTTCCCCAAGCGGATGGGCCGCTCCCCCGAGTACGGCGCCTTTGTGCAGAGCATCGTCGAAAACGACTACCTCAACGGCGAGGTCATCCGGCTGGACGGTGCGCTGCGCTTTCCGCCAAAATGACGATAAAGCTGCGTTAACACCCCGCCGACGTGCGCTAATAGCCAGATAGCTGATTCGCACAGTCGGAGGAGATGGTCTCGATGAGGTTCACGCTTTTTTCTGACGTCCGCGGCGTTGTCGCCGAGGCGGCAGCAGCGGTTGTGTTCATGGGCGTCGCCGCTACTGCGTTTGCCCTGCCGGCGAGCGCGGACCCCGCCGATCCCGATCCGTACAACCCTGCCGATTGCATGGCAAACGCGAACGCGATCTGCAATCTCGGTCCCTACGGCCCGAACAGCCCGTCGAATCCGAATAGCCCCGCTGACCCGATGAATCCGATGAACCCGGCCAACCCGGACAACCCGTCCAATCCGATGAATCCCTTGAATCCGGCTAGCCCGATGAATCCGATGAATCCGGCCAACCCGGACCACATCTGACGCTGGCGGTCGATGCCGGTCAGTTCTTGGCAGCGTTGAACTTCGCAACGATCGCGCGGAAGTCCTCGGTCTGCATGGACTGGTTCTCCGCGGAAAGCGCGTAGTCGATCGTGGCCAGCACCGCGCGCTCGAGGTGCACGTTGAGCACACGCTTGGTGCTTTCGACGGCCTGTTGGGGCAGTTCGAGAATCTTCTTCGCGGCCTTGATCGCAGCGTCGAGTGGGTCGGTCACGGCGTGGTTGGCCAGGCCGAGTTCGACGGCCCGCGCGGCGGGGATCCGGGCGCCGGTCAGCGCGTATTCCTTGGCCAGCAGCAGGCTGATGTGCAGCGGCCAGGTCAGCGGTCCACCGTCGGCGGCGACCAGTCCCACCTGCACGTGCGGGTCGGCCAGATACGCGTCCTCGGCAATGTAGACGATGTCGCTCAGCGCCACCAGGCTGCAGCCAAGCCCGACGGCCGGCCCGTTCACCGCGGCCACCACCGGGATTCGGCAGCGCGCCATTCCGAGCACGATCTCACGCCCATCGGTGATCGTCTTGGCCCGCAAGTCTGCGTCATTAGCCAGTTCCTCAAGATACCCAAAGTCACCACCGGCCGAAAAGGCCCGTCCCGCACCGGTTATCACCGCGGCGCGGGCAGTGAGGTCGTCGCTCAGGCGCTGCCAGAGCTTCGCCAGACCGTGATGCAGGGCGTCGTTGACCGAGTTGAGCGAGTCGGGCCGATTCAGCGTGATGATTCGCAGCGGTCCGTCGGCTTGAACGTCGATTTCGGTTGGCATGTCGTACATGTCAGGCTCCTTTGTTCGCGATCACTCTTACGTCAATGGTCGTGACCCGCTTCACCCGGGCTTCGCCCGCCCTCGCGATCACTCCTACGTCAATGGTCGTGACCCGCTTCACCCGGGCTTCGCCCGCCCTCGCGATCACTCCTACAACCCCAGGATTCGTGAGGCGATGATGTTCTTCTGGATCTGCGACGTGCCGCCCATCACGCTCTGCGCGCGGCTGTAGAGGTAGGCGCTCAACGAGTTCGGGTCGTCGATGCCGCCCACCGCCAACGCCGCATGGCCGACCGACTGCTCGACCCAGGTCATCAGCAGCTTGTCCAGCGACCCGTCCGAGGTGTGGGTCAGCCCGTCGAGCTGCTCGGACAGCCGACGGCGAACGTGGTGGGTCAGCATCTCGGTTTGCACTGCGGCCCAAGCGAGTTCCTCATTCGGCGAACCGTCGGTGCGCGCGGCCAGCTGACGAACCAGCTTGCCGTAGCGCGCCGCGTAGCCCAGCGTGGACGGCTCTCGTTCGTGACCGACGACGGTCATGGCCAGCGGCCACCCCTCACCGGGGGCGCCGACGATATTCTCGGCCGGCACCGTCGCGCCGTCGAACAGCACCTGACCGAATTCGGTGGTGACGCCGTTGATCATCTGCAGCGGACGCTGTTGCACCCCAGGCTGTTTCATCGGAATGATGAACGCCGATATGCCGCGGTGCCGCTTGGCCTCGGGATCGGTGCGGGCCAATAACAGACACCAGTCCGCGACGTCGGAGTAGCTGGTCCAGATCTTGTGCCCGTTGATGACGTAGTTGTCGCCCTCACGGGTGGCGGTGGTCGTCAGCGACGCGAGATCCGAACCCGAGCCCGGCTCGCTGAAGCCTTGACACCACCGCTCGCTGCCGTTGATCATCCCGGGCAGGAATCGCGTGCACAGCTCTTTGCTGCCGTGCCGGCTCAGCCCCGCGACCAGATAGCCCAGGCTGGGCCGCGGCGGCGCCTCGGCACGTGCCAACTCCTCGTCGAGGATGACGTCATAGACCGGCGGAAGTTCCTGACCACCGTATTCGCGCGGCCAGGACAGCCCGAAGAAACCGCCCTCGTACAGTGCGCTGTGCCATTCGCCCTGCCGGGCCCAGTACTCGTCACCCGAGCTGGGAAATTCTCCTGCGTGTACCGAAAGCCACGAGCGCAGCCGGTCCCGGAAGGCCGCTTCATCGGGCGAGTCACGGAAGTCCAACGCTGATCTCCTCCAGCTTGACGGGCCACAGTTGAGTCGAGGTGAGCGCACGGCGCAGGAAGACGTGCGCCAGGCACTCCCAGGTGTTGCCGATCCCGCCGTGCACCTGAATCGCGGTCTCGCAGACGGTCCGGGCGGCGCGCGCGCAGTAAACCTTCGCGAAGCGTCCGGCACGGATCGCCTCGGCCGGGTCCAACTCGTCGACCGCCCAAGCCGCGTGCCGCAGGATGCTGACCGAACCCTCGATCAGCGCCAGGCTTTCGGCCAGCAGGTGCGCGACGGCCTGGTAGGAGCCGATCGACTTGCCGTACTGTTCACGGATTTTCGCGTACTCGCACGCAAGGGTGTGCGCACCGCGTGCCGCGCCGACCAAGTCGGCCGACGTGGTCGCGAGCGCGAGCGCCTGCCATCGCTGGGCGGCAACAGGGTCCAGATCGCCGACCGCGGTGGCTTTTTCACCGAGGTCGGCCACGGCTCGTGTCAGGTCGACGGCGTCACGGGCAGCGCCCACATCGACGGCCGACACCGTCGTACCGTCCAACGTCAGCGCACGTCGATAGCCTCGCGCGTCGATCACCCGACCGTCCACCGCGATGGTCGACCCGGAACCGTCGTCGCCAATCCGCCGGGCCAGGTCGTCGGCCAGGACCGGGCCCAGGAACGGGGCGTCCACCAATCCGCGACCGAACTCCTCGGCGACGATGGCCACTTCCACCGCGGACGCTTCGTCGGAGCGCAGCGATCGCCACCCGGTCAACTGAATCTGCTTGTCGAGACGCGCGATTCGCTCGCCGTCGGCGAGATCCTGCACCGACCCAGGTCCGAGATCGTCGGCAAGTTTCGCGGCTGCATCTCGCAGCTGTTGTTGTTCAGCTGTCAGACGTACATCCATAGCGCTCCTTGAGAACCCGGCGTAGCACCTTCCCCGAAGGCAACCGAGGTATTTCGGACACGAACACGACACGACTCACACGTTTATAGGACGCCAGGCGCTCTCCAACCCGCGCGGTGAGCTCGGCGGCATCGACCGGCTCGCGCGTCGCGACGGCAGCGACGACCAGCTCCCCGTCCGCACCGTCGGGGATGCCGAACACCGCGCAATCTTCGACGGCCGGATGTCCGTGCAGCACGGTCTCGATTTCGGCCGGTGCGACCTGAAAGCCGCGGACCTTGATCATCTCCTTGGACCGATCGGTGATCCGCAACCATCCGCCGGCGTCCAGGTAGCCGATGTCACCGGTCCGGTACCAACCGTCGCACAAGACATCTCGCGTCTCCTCGCACGGCAGATAACCGGCCATCAACGACTCGGACCGGGCCTGGATCTCGCCGACCTCTCCCGCGTGGACCGGCTCCGCGGTTTGCAGCGACATCACCCGCACCTGCACGCCCGGCACCGGCCGGCCGACCGAATCGAGCCGCGCACCGTCGAGCGGGTTGCAGGCGATCACCGGCAACTCGGTGGTGCCGTAGGCCGGAACCCACCCGACGCCGGTGCGACTGGTGACGGTCTCGGCCACGCTGGCGCTGACCGGCGTCGCGCCCCACATGATGAACCGCAGCGAGGACAGATCGTAGGACTCGAGCCGCGGATGCGAGGCGATGGCCAAAGCAATTGGCGCGACAGCCATCTCGACGGTGATCCGGTCGTCTTGAATGTGCTGCAGCATGCGGTCGATATCGAATCGGCGATGCAGTCGCATCCATACCCCGGTCTGCAACGCCGTCATGATGTTGAGCAAGCCGAGAATGTGCGACGTCGGTGTCACGATCTGAATGCGGTCCTCGGCGGTCAAACCCAAGGCCTTGCGCCAATGCCCCACCGCAACCTGCAGCGAATGATGGGTGTGCCGAACGGCTTTCGGAAGTCCCGTCGTCCCCGAGCTGAACGCCAGCACCGCGTCGGCATCCGGTTCCGGAGCAAGCCAGGTGCCGGATTCGCCCCCGACGATGGGCTCGTCGAGATGCAGCATCGGCATCAGATCCGACAGCACGTCGTGATCGCCGACGGCGTGCGATGGACTCGTCAGCGCCAGGGCATGCTCGACCTCGTGCCGCTTCCATGCCGGGCTGATCAGGACGACGACGGCGGCCAGCCGCCAGATGGCGTGCAGCGCGACGACGAACTCGGGACGATTGGACGACATCACTGCGACCCGCTCACCGGCCCTCACACCCCGCTCGCGCAAGCTGGTTGCCATCCCGTCTGCCATCGCTTCGAGCTGCGGCAGCGTGTAGTGCCGCTTCTCGAAGACCAGCGCGGTCGGAGACATTGAGAAGATCCTATCGTTTTGAGAGAATAGTATTCTCTCAGGCGAAGAACGCAAAGTGTGGAAGGTGTGCGGATGGCGGAACGCCACGTGTTCCAGCGGGCCACGGTGACTCGGATCATCAAGGAGACCGCCGACAGCCGTACCTATGTACTCGCCCCGGAGGAGCAGCCGTTTTCCTACCGCGCCGGGCAGTTCTGCACGTTCCGGGTGACCGTCGACGGCGAAGACCTGTACCGCTCGTATTCGATGTCGAGCGCACCTGGGGTCGACACCGAGCTGACGACCACGGTCAAGCGGGTGACCGGGGGCAAAGTATCGAATTGGCTGGTGGACAACGTGGTCGAGGGCGACGAGCTGACCATGACCAGAGCCGCGGGCACCTTCGTGCTGAGTTCGACATCGGCGCCGCTGCTGGCCTTCGCCGGCGGCAGCGGCGTGACGCCGATCCTGTCGCTGGCCAAGAGCGCGTTGGCGGACACCGATCGCACGGTGCGCATTCTCTGCGCCGACCGTGATCGGGGTTCGGCCATCTTCGACGCGGCGCTCGACGACCTGATCCAGCGTTATCCGGGCCGCTTGTCGGTCGACCGGCGCCTCGACGACGAACACGGGTTGCTGGATTCGGCGGCCGTCGAGAAGTTCGTCGGCGGGGACACCGGCGCCGACTGTTATGTCTGCGGGCCCGAAGGTTTCATGGCCGTGGTCCGGTCCGCGCTGCCGGATACGGCGAACGTTCTGGTCGAGGACTTCGACGCATCGCCGCCGGTCAAGGCGCCGGCACCGGAGGTGTCCGAAGCCGCCGGCGACGTCGACTCGGGCGGCACCGTGAACATCCGGCTGGACCGCAAGAAGGTGTCGGTGCCGCGGGTGCCCGGGGAGACGCTGCTGGAGAGCGCGCGGCGGGCCGGTCTGTCACCGCCGTTCAGCTGCGAGGCCGGCAACTGCGGGACGTGCATGGCCAAGTTGATCGAAGGCGAGGCCACCATGCGCACCAACGACGTGCTCGAGGAGGACGAGATCGCCGACGGCTACATCCTCACCTGTCAGGCCGTGCCCGACACCCCGTCGATCACGGTCCTCTACGAGTAGGTCTGCGCGACAACGCTTTCCGCAGGTCGGGAATGGAATGGGTCATTCCGGGGCTGAAACGCAGGACACGACCCGGAAAGGACCCCGCACCATGACCGACCTTCCTGCCTTCGCTGACGTCGCTTCCGCCGACCAGGGGCTCGTCGTATTCACCACGCTGCGGCGCGACGGCAGCGCTCAGGCGTCCGTCGTCAACGCCGGAGTCCTCCCCCATCCGCTGACCAACGAACCGGTCGTCGGGCTGGTGGCCATCGGCAGTGCCCGCAAACTCGGCCACCTGCGCGCCGATCCGCGCACCACGGTCACCGCCCGCGCCGGTTGGCAGTGGGCCACCGTCGAAGGGTCGGCGCAGCTGATCGGACCCGACGACCCGCATCCCGACGTGGACGACGAGCGGCTGCGGGTGATACTTCGCGAGATCTTCACCGCGGCCGGCGGCACCCACGACGACTGGGACACCTACGACCGGGTGATGCGCGAAGAACGCCGTACCGCGGTGCTGATCTCGCCGGATCGCGTCTACACCAATCCGGGGCGGGGCTAGCCCGTTCGATCAGCGAAGCTGGGCGCCGAGTTCCGCGATGACCTCGCGGGTCCGCCGTTTCGATGCGATCAGCTCGTCGCGGTTGTCGCCGATCGGCAGCAGCCGCACCGACAGGTCGGTCACGCCGGCGTCGGCGAAGCGGCGCATCCGCGCCAGGATGGCGTCCTCGTCGCCGGCCGCGCAGATGTCGCCGACATCGCGGGCATCGCCGTAGTCCAGCAGCCGCTGATAGTTCGGCGACACCTCGGCTTCGCCCAGGATGCGGTTGGCCCGCTCCTTCGCCGCATCGACTTCGCTTGTGGCACAGAGACATACCGGAATCCCGGCGACGATGCGCGGCGCAGGCCGACCGGCGTTGTCGGCAGCCTTGGTGATTCGCGGCACGACATGCTCGGCGACGGATCGCTCGTCGGCCATCCACAGCACGGTGCCGTCGGCATGCTCGCCGGCCAGCGCCAGCATCACCGGACCGAGCGCGGCGACGAGCACCGGCAGCGGCGCGACCGGGGCCAGATCGTTCGGGTTGTGCACGGTGAAGTGCTCGTTCTCGACGTCGATCGGGCCCGGTCCGGCGAACGCGGCGTGCAGCACCTCGAGGTAGTCACGGGTGTAGGCCGCCGGCTTCTCGTACGGCAGACCCAGCATGTCCTGGATGATCCAGTGGTGCGACGGCCCGACACCCAGCGCCAACCGGCCCCCGGTTGCCGCGTGCGTGGATAAAGCCTGACGCGCCAACGCAATCGGATGTTGCGCTTGCAGCGGTACGACGGCGGTGCCGAGCTCGATGCGGGTGGTGCGGGTGCCCATCAGCGCGACGGCCAGCAGCGCGTCGAAATCGTTGGGCACCTGCGGGATCCAGGCGGTGTCCATGCCCGCCGCCTCGGCCCACTCGATATCGGCGAGCAACTTGCTGACTTTGCGCGCGGAATCACCGCGCTCGGCGCCGATCATTACTCCGAGACGCACGGATCCTCCAAAGTGTCGTTAGCTATCCCCGATAACGTACTTGCCAAAAAAGAGAATGCCAATACCGCGTGCCTGACCAGCGAGGATGCGTCAGGCGCGGCCGAGGATTTCGCCGTGCGGGATGCCCAGCCAGCCATCGGGAGCGGCAGCCCATTGCCGCCACGCCGATGCGATCTCGTCCAACTCCGCGGGGGTGGCCATCCCGGAGTCGATCAGCTGTCGCGCCAACGCCGACTCGACGATCCGGTCGGACCACATCCCGCCCCACCAGTCGCGGGTCTCCGGCGTGGCGAAACACCACAGGCCGCCACTCGGGGTGACGTCGGTGAACCCGGCGTGCTGGGCCCAGGACAGCAGTCGCCGGCCCGCGTCGGGTTCACCCCCGTTGACCCGCGCGGCCGCCGAGTACAGCGTCATCCAGCGGTCCAGCGCGGGAAGCTGTGGGAACCAGGTGAATCCCGCGTAGTCGGCGTCACGGCAGGCGACGACGCCGCCCGGCTTGCACACTCGCCGCATCTCACGCAGCGCCTGCACCGGGTCGGCGACGTGCTGGAGCACTTGATGCGCGTGCACGACGTCGAATGTGTCGTCGGGAAAGACCAGCGCGTGAACGTCCGACGTCACGAACTCAATGTTGGACTGACCACGCTGCTGCGCCTCGGCGCGTGCCAAATCTAAAGCATCATCGGTTAATTCGACGGCAGTGACCTGACCGGGGGCGGTCCGGGCGGCGAGATCGACGGTGATGGTGCCCGGTCCGCAGCCCACGTCAAGTACGGAGATCCCGGGCCGCAGGTGTGGCAGCAGATAGCCCGCCGAGTTTTCCGCGGTGCGCACCCGGTGCCCGCGCAGCACTGACTCGTGATGACCATGGGTGTAGACGGCCTGATATTCGCTGGCCATGGCGCGACCTCCTTGCGATCGAATCTTGTTCGAACCCAAGGTTACCGCCGACTGTTTCATAATACGAAACAGCCATCTCATATTATGAGACGGTTAGTTGACCGGCACGTTGAGGATCGGACGCTGTACCCCGGCCCCGGCGCCGTCGAAATGCCACCACTCACCGGAGTACGCCGACAGACCGGCGGTACTCATGGCATCGCGCAACCTGGCCCGGTTGGCACGCTGGCCGATGCTGACCCCGTCGGTGGCGAAAGCCGTTGCCCGCGGCGAGAAGTCGTCGAAGTCGGTACCCATGTCGACCAGACAATGCGGACACTGCTCGGTCATGTTGCCCAGCGTCACATCCACCGAACGCCCCGACTCGTGGCTCTTCGCATAGTTACCGGGCTTGGCCACCCATGCCGGATTCGGCACGACGTCGAACATCTTGACCTGAACGTCGTGCGGGCGGTAGCAGTCCCAGAAGACAAGAAAATCTCCCGTCGACGCCAACGCCTTGGCCGCGGACGCCAGGGCGGGGGCCAGGGATTCGTGCACCAGGCAGCGCGCGCCGGCCGGGTACAGCTGGGTGTGGGTGAAGTTGTTCGGCGTCGCATAGCGCAGGTCGATCAGCGCATTGGGAACGACGGAGCGAACGTCGACGAATCCCGCTGCGCGCGCCTCGGGGCTCAGCGGCGGCACGTCCGCATTCGCACACACGCCACAGCTCAATGCGGCGAGCAGGAACAGGGCACACAGAAGCCGCAGCATGGGTTCAGTATGCGACCGGCTCAGCTCCAGTCGATGGCCGCGGCGCGCTCATGGACGCCTTGGACCCTTTCAGCGATCTGGGCGGCTATCGCTCGCTGTTCGTGTTCCATTGTGCTGGCAAGGGTTTCGGCCTCGGCGACAATCTGCTTGAGCAGGTCGCGGTGGTCCTCGATCATCGTGATGGTCGCATTTCTGATGGCCACCACTGCCGAGCCCCGCGCCTCCGACGGAGAAAAGCCGCTGGTGAGCAGCGGCGGCAGCATCTGGCGCTCGATGGCCGTCATGTCGCGAGACAGGTGGACGTTGAAGGTCGCCAAGAACGGATCCCGATCGTCGAATTCAACACTGCAAATTTTGAGCTGACCCATGACCGTTCCTTTTGCCGGCGAGGGCGACCTGCGCCCGCGTCACCCCGAATTACATGTCTGTAGTTTACCGGCGTTTCCCGGTGGACGGGAAACCCGGACTTATGCTGGCAAGGATTTTGTCGGACGCGTCAAAGGAGACCGTCATGACCGTCGGTACCGCAGCCTTGAGGCTTGCTGACGCTGATCTGCCGACGCTGGATTACAGCGCCGACGAGAACCCCGCGCAGGTCTATCCACGCCTCCGCGAGGCGCAAGAACAGGCACCCATCGCGATCGGCCCCTTCGGGCCCGAAGTGCTCTCCTACCCGATGGTCCGAGCAGTGCTGCGGGACAAGCGGTTCCAGGTGCCGCAGGGCATCGTGCTGCAGGCACAGGGCGTCACCTCCGGTCCGCTGTGGGACAAGGTGATCACCAGCATTTTGTGCCTGGAGGGCGAAGCACATCAGCGGCTGCGGGGTTTGTGCTCCAGGGCGTTCACGCCGCGAACGGTGGCGCGCTTGCACGACACCATGGTCGGCGTGCTGGACGATCTCGTCGATGGGGTCGCCGACCGAGGCTACTGCGATGTCGTGGAGGACATCGCGCGCCCTTACCCCGTCCCGATCATCGCTGCGCTGCTGGGCGCGCCGCGTGAGGACTGGCAGCGGTTCGCTTCGTGGGCCGATGTGATCTTCCAGGCGTTCAGCTTCACCGCCGACATCCGCGCGCTGGAAGAGAGCGTGATGCAGGCGTGGGGCGAACTCGACGACTACGTCGACGACATGGTCGCCCAACGGCGGTACAGCCTGTCCGACGATCTGATCTCCGACCTGATTCGCGCCGAGGACGACGCGGATCGAATCGACGCCACGGAGCTGCAGATGCTCGCGGGCGGCCTGCTGTTGGCGGGCACCGATACCACCCGTAATCAGGTCGCCGCGTCCGTGCAGGTCCTCTGCGAGCACCCCGATCAGTGGGAGTTGCTCCGCAACAATCCCGACCTGGCCATGCCGGCGGTGGAGGAGACCATGCGCCACTCTCCGATCGCGGGCGGCGCGCTGCGCGTCGTCGCGGACGATGTCGAGCTGGACGGCTACATCTTTCCCGCCGGCTCGATGGTGCTGGTGAATACCTTTGCGGCCAATCGCGATCCGAGCGTCTACGACGACCCCGATCGGGTCGACATCACCCGCGAGGGCGCGCCGGCGATCTTGACCTTCGGCGGCGGGGTGCACTACTGCTTGGGTGCCAATCTGGCGAGGCGCGAGATTGCCGAGGCACTGAACGTGTTGACGAGTCGGCTGCGCAACCCGCGGATCACCGGGCCGGTGCCCTGGAAACCGATGGTGAGTCTGAGCGGGCCGAAGAGTCTGCCCATCGAATTCGACTAGCAGTGATCGACGTGAGCGCCCGAATAACTAAAACTAACGAACTTCGTCAAGGACGGTGACAGCACTTCTGGCCGCTGCGTCGCGTTCCGACTGTCGCGGAGGAATCAACTCGGCGTGCAACGTGCGTCCGTACTTGGACCGCAACAGGCGGTGTACCGACGGGACCACGACGCCGTGGAGGATGGGATACTTGCGCCGCAGCAGCCGGGCTGCTTGCCGGTACTCGGCGCCCTCCAGCAGGCGTGCTCGCGCCGGCAGCATCGGACCGATCGGCTTGCCTGACATCGTCGCCGAACCGAATTCGACATTCGGGTTCCGCCCGATCCGGCGTGCCTTGATCGCTCGCTCGTAAGTGCGAAAGTACGCACGGTCTCCATCCACCGCGATGCTGACGGGGCTGGTTCCAGCGGTTCCATCCTTGCGAAATGTGGTGAGCCTGATCGTCTTCTGCCGAACGAACGGAACCAACAGCGGGTCGGTCGCCACGCTGACATTGCCCAATACGTAGCCGACCTGACCCAACCGCAGCACGAACGCGATGACCAACGCCACTGACGCCGCGCCCAGCGCCCACGCTTGGAGAGCCGAACCGCCGAGGTTGAGATCCACGATGTGGTTCACGGTATGCAGGGTGTTGGCCACGATGTATCCGGCAAGTGCGGTGGCCAACGCGTCCGACCAGATCAGTGCGAGCAGAAGTGTGACGCCAAGGCCCACCTGGAATGCGCCGACGTCATGGACGAAGTGCTCATGTGCTCCGAACCCGGCGAACTCGGCGAACGAACGGGGATCGACCAGACACCAGACCCCTATCTGAGCTGTGAGCAGTCCGATCAGTGCCGTGATCGTGACCAGGTACACCCGTGCCGTGGTTCCGATAGGAATCATGTGCCGTCCTCCACTCGTTTCTCGTTTCGTTCTGAATTGCAGACGAGACCGCACTCCGATGTGTGACACGCGGATCGGCGGTGATGTCGGCCACATCAGCGCCGATGGAGTCACATGTGGGCAGTGGGCGGTGTCTTGGGTGTGTGACATCAATCCTGTCTCGCAACGGCTTCCGACGATGACAGCAGTCCGTATTACGACAGATCAGGAGGTAACAGGTGGGCACACAACGGGCGATTGACGAAGTCGACATCCGACGGCGAATAGATGCGGGGGTGACGGCGGTTCGAGCCATGGACCTCGAGGGTGTGATGGCGCTTTACGCTCCGGATACGGTGTCGTTCGACATCGGATCGCCGCTTCGGTCCCGAGGGGCTGAGGCGAAGCGGAGAGCCTGGGCGGAGGCTTTCGCGATGTACCAACGCCCGCTCGGATACGAGGTTCGCGACCTTTCTATCGCCGTGGGTGATGACGTCGCGTTCGGGCACAGTGTCAATCGAATAAGCGCGGTGCTGAAAAGCGGCGACAGAACCGGATTCTGGTTGCGGTGGACGACCTGCTTCCACAAGATCGAGGGCAACTGGCTCATCGTCCATGATCATGTTTCGGTGCCGGTGGATCCGCAGACCCGCATGGCGTTGCTGGATCTCGCGCCGTGAGAGCTGGACGGCATGGCGTACTCGGTGGCCAGGGCCGGGATCGAACCGGCGACCTTCCGCTTTTCAGGCGGACGCTCGTACCAACTGAGCTACCTGGCCGGAAGGCACTGTGTCCAACCGAAGTGCCTCACCACAAAAAAATGGCGACCCTGACGGGACTCGAACCCGCGACCTCCGCCGTGACAGGGCGGCGCGCTAACCAACTGCGCCACAGGGCCTTGCTGTACTGCTCGCCCCGGCGTGGCCGCCGCTGCGCGTACCCCCAACGGGATTCGAACCCGTGCTACCGCCGTGAAAGGGCGGCGTCCTAGGCCACTAGACGATGGGGGCCAGAACCGAATCACTCCGGGGTACTCACAACGTGGTTCGTTGGAGCCACGTCAGCTTAGGTCACCGGGGGCCGAATCCTCAAACGGGCACACAGTATCCTTGTCCCTCGCCGCCCCTATAGCTCAGTTGGTAGAGCTACGGACTTTTAATCCGCAGGTCCTAGGTTCGAGTCCTAGTGGGGGCACCAAAGAAGGTCACGGTTGAGCTATACCGATCGGTGTACTAGCGTCCAGTACGTGACGAACAGCGACGACAAGACGTTGCGGAAGTTTCGCAGAGAACGAGCGGTCGGGCGATTGCTCAATCCGGCAGTCCAAGCCCTGAGCAAAATCGGGTTGCGCACCGCGATGGCCACCGAACTGGAGACCGTCGGCCGCAAGACCGGCCAGGTGCGCCGCGTTCCTGTCTCCGCTCAGTTCGACCAGCACGGCGCATGGATCATCTCCCAGCACGGCACCCGCTCGGGATGGGGCCGCAACATCGTCGACAATCCGAATGTCCGTCTGCGACAAGGCAGTACCTGGCATGCCGGAGTGGCGACATTCAAACCCGATGACGACGTCGTGGCGCGCGGACGCAAGTTCGGGCTGGTGGGATCCAAGGTCGCAAAGGCGTTGGAGACGACGCCGGTGTCGGTGCGGATCGACTTCAGCGACTGAGGCGGCTGATCAGGCCCGCACGGCGTTGAGATAGGTGATGTCGCCGAAGGCTTGGGCAAGCTCGGTGTCGGCATAGGTGAAGCCGTTGGCCGCGTGCATTTCGGCAACCTGGCGATGCGCCACCTGCCAGCCCCGCTTGGTGAGGTCCTCGATGATGTGGCTGCGCTCGTAGTGGTACACGAGGTCGTTGAGGTCGAGTTCGAAACCCAGCTTGGTCATCCGGTCGTGGTGTTCGCGCCAGCGCGGGTCATTGAAAATCGTTGTATCAGGGACGAATTCCGACGCCACCTGACTCCTCGGAGCGCTGAGCGCGGTGATGTTGCCGAACAGCGCGTCCTGCGCCTCGGGCGGCAGATACACCACCAGACCTTCGGCGCTCCATGCCGACGGAGACTGCGGATCGAAGCCGGCTTCCTGCAGGGCCGCGGGCCAGTCGTCTCGCAAATCGACAGCGACCGTTCGGCGCTCGACCGTCGGCTCGGCACCGAGCTTTGCCAGCGTTGAGGTTTTGAACTCGATCACTTCCGGCAGGTCGACCTCGTAGAGCACGGTGCCCTGCGGCCACGGCAAGCGATACGCGCGGGCGTCCAAACCAGCCGCAAGGATGACGGCCTGCCGGATACCACTACGAGTCGCATCGACGAAGAACCTGTCGTAGAACCTGGTCCGGACTGCCATCCCCCGGGCCATCCGGGACGGGTCGAAGTCGGTGCCATCGGTCACCGGGATCTCGCCGTTGACCAGGCGGGTGTAGACGTCGATGCCCACCGCGCGCACCAGCGGTGCGGCGAACGGGTCGTCGATCAGGCCGGCATCTGACGACAGCGCCCGCTGGGCGGCGACCATCGTTGCCGTGGCACCGACGCTCGTCGCCAGATCCCAACTGTCACTCTCGCTGCGTAGAGACACCGGAACTCCTCTGCTCGATGTACAAATTAATATAGACCAGCTATTTATTTGCCCGGCTCTTAGATGGAGGACCCGTGATGGATTTCGCGCAACGGACCATCGATCTGGCGCGGCAGAACGTCATCGAGGGCGGCCGGCCGTTCGCTACGGTGATCGTCAAGGACGGTGAGATTCTGGCCGAGAGCGCCAATAAGGTTGCGCAGAGCCATGATCCGACCGCTCACGCGGAGATCCTCGCCATCCGTGCGGCATGCGTGAAACTGGGCACCGAACACCTGACCGGCACCACCATCTACGTGCTGGCCCACCCGTGTCCGATGTGCCTGGGATCGCTGTACTACTGCTCGCCCGACCAGGTCGTCTTTCTGACAGAGCGCGATGAGTACGAGCCGTACTACGTCGACGACCGAAGATACTTCGAGGTGGCCACGTTTTACGGCGAGTTCAGTAAGGACTGGCAGGACCGGAGATTGCCGATGCGCTACGACCCCCGCGAGGGCGCGGTCGAGGTCTATCGCCTCTGGCGGGAGCGCAACGGAAGCAAAAGCCCTCAGACGTTGGGGCAGTAGTGCTTTGGATCGCCCCGCTCGTCGAGCGGCGGCAGGTTGCGGGCCGGCGTCTGCACCAGCGGAGTGTCGACGGGGATCCGGCCGCTGGCGCGGTCGAAACCGGCCCGGGCCCGTGGATGTTTGCGGAAGCGTGGTGGCACGGCGGCGAAGATCAGCCGCACCAGGTCGCCGAAGCGGCGGTGCAGCCACTCGTCGCGGCGTGACCAGCTGTAGCCCATCAGCTTGCGCACCGGCGGGTCATAGAGGCCAACCGTCACCCAGACGAAGAACGGCGAAATCAGCTTTCGCTGCAGAGCCCACAGCGGACCCGGAATCCATTCCGCGAAAGGCGGTTTCGGCAACTCGGTCAAGTTGAGCACCTCGCGGGCGGCAAAGTTGGTCTCCAGCACCTCGCTGCACATGTGATCCCAGTAGACCTGGAAGTCTTCCCAGCTCTTCGGCACCGGACGCATGCTCATGCCGTACATCCGGTACCACTCGACGTGCTCATCGAACAGCTGGCGCTTCTGCGCTTCGGTGAGTCCGCCGCAGAACCGTTCGGCCACATGGATTGTGCCCATGAAAAATGTCGAGTGCGCCCAGTAGAAGACGTCGGGGTTCATCGCGTGATAGCGGCGCCCCTGGCTGTCGGTGCCTTTGATCTCGATGTGGTAGTCGCGGACTTCGGCCCCGGTGGTCGGGGCGCGGTCGCCGTCGAAAACGACCCCGCCGATCGGATACAGCGACCGCAGCAACCGCGGCCAGCGCTCCACGAAGAACGTCGAGTGGTCTTCGACGGCGGCGCCCAGTTGCGGATGCATGTTCTGCATCGAGCCGGCCCACGGACCCTGCAGCATGCCGCGCCAGTCACCGAAATACCGCCAGGTCAACGAGTCAGGGCCGAGCGGCTGCGGCGGGGCCTCGTATCCCAGCGGCGAAACGGGGCAACCCGACGCAACTGGGGAAGACTGCGACGTATCTTGAGTCACTGGCGATTTCCTGTCCATGTCAGGCAAACTGACTACACGCGTTGTCAAACAGTCTAGGAGGGACGTGCCGTCCGGTCAACGTTCACGCCGCTGGTCCGGCGTCCCCTTGGAGGACCGCCAGGCCCTGCGGCGCGATGAACTCGTCGCCGCGGGCGTGACACTGCTCGGCGAAGCCAGCGGGCCCGCACTGACCGTGCGGGCGGTGTGCCGGCAGGCGGAACTGACCGAGCGCTACTTCTATGAGAGCTTCGCCGATCGCGACGAGTTCGTCCGCGCCGTCTACGACGACGTCTGCGCCAGGGCGATGTCGGCTCTGATGTCGGCGACGACGCCGCGCGAGGCCGTCGAGCGGTTCGTCGCGCTGATGGTCGACGACCCGGTGCGCGGCCGGGTGCTGCTACTGGCCCCGGCGGTGGAACCGGTGCTGGTCCGGTCGGGTGCGGAGTGGATGCCCAACTTCATCGACCTGCTGCAGGGCAAGCTGACCCAGATCGGCGACCCGGTTCGGCAGAAGATGATCGCCACCAGCCTGATCGGCGGCTTGACCGCGTTGTTCACCGCTTACCTGGACGGACGGCTGGCGGCCACTCGCGAGCAATTCATCGATTACTGCGTAGACATGCTGCTCAGCCGGGTCGCCTCGCGCTAGCCATCGCAGTCGCTCTGACGCGTAAAGTCGCGCCGGGCGGGAACTTGAATGTCACCGGCATGAACAGATATATTTACTGAAACCGACAGACACAGATAACTGGGAGGCGTTGTGGCGGATCCTTCAGACGTGGACCTGTTGCGTGAACTCGAGCCGGTTGTCGAGAAAAACATGAACCGGCACCTGAGCATGCACAAGCCCTGGAACCCGCATGACTACATCCCGTGGTCGGACGGCAAGAACTACTACGCCCTCGGCGGCCAGGACTGGGAGCCCGGACAATCCAAGCTGTCCGACGTCGCTCAGGTCGCCATGGTGCAGAACCTGATGACCGAGGACAACCTGCCGTCGTACCACCGCGAGATCGCGATGAACTTCGGCATGGACGGCGCCTGGGGCCAGTGGGTCAACCGCTGGACCGCCGAGGAGAACCGGCACGGCATCGCGCTGCGCGACTACCTGGTCGTGACCCGCGCCGTCGACCCCATCGAGCTGGAGAACCTGCGCCTGGAAGTGGTGAACCGCGGCTTCAGCCCGGGGCAGAACCAGCAGATTCGAGAAGACCTGTTCGCCGAGAGCCTTTTCGATTCGATCGTCTACGTGACCTTCCAGGAGTTGGCCACTCGAATCTCGCATCGCAACACCGGTAAAGCCTGCAACGAGACGATCGCCGACAAGCTGCTGGCCAAGATTTCCGCCGACGAGAACCTGCACATGATCTTCTACCGCGACGTTACCGAGGCCGGGTTCGAGATCGCGCCCAACCAGGCGATGAGGTCGCTGCACAAGGTGCTGCGCAACTTCCAGATGCCCGGCTATCAGGTGCCCGAGTTCCGCCGCAAGGCCGTGATGATCGCCGTCGGCGGGGTCTACGACCCGCGTATCCACCTGGACGAGGTCGTGATGCCGGTGCTGAAGAAATGGCGCATCTTCGAGCGTGATGACTTCACCGGCGAGGCTGCCGCGATGCAAGAAGACCTGGCGTTGCTGATCAAAGAGCTCGAGCTGTCCTGCGACAAGTTCGAGGTGTCCAAGCGGCGCCAACTCGAGCGGGAAGCCCGCACGGGCAAGAGGGTCACTGCGTCCGAGCTGCATCGCACCGAAGGCACGCTGTCCCTGAGCCGGCGGTAACCGGCCTTGCGTATCGGTCCCATCGCGCTGGCCAGCCCGGTGGTGCTGGCACCTATGGCCGGCGTGACGAACGTCGCCTTCCGCACCTTGTGCCGCGAACTCGAGCAGGAACGTGTCGGCACCGTCAGCGGGCTTTACGTCTGCGAGATGGTAACCGCACGCGCCCTCGTCGAGCGGCACCCCGTGACCATGCATATGACGACGTTCTCCGCCGAGGAGTCGCCGCGCTCGCTGCAGCTCTACACCGTTGACCCGGCCACCACGTACGCGGCAGTGAAGATGATCGCCGACGAGGGCCTCGCTGATCACGTCGACATGAACTTCGGGTGCCCGGTGCCCAAGGTCACCCGTCGAGGCGGCGGCGCGGCGCTGCCGTACAAGCGGCAACTGTTCGGCCAGATCGTCAACGCCGCGGTGCGCGGCACCGAAGGCACCGACATCCCGGTGACCGTCAAATACCGGATCGGCATCGACGACGAGCACCACACCCACCTCGAGGCGGGCAAGATCGCCGAATCCGAGGGCGCGGCGGCGGTCGCACTGCATGCTCGCACCGCGGCCCAGCGCTATTCGGGAACCGCCGACTGGGAGCAGATCGCCCTTCTCAAGCAACACGTCCAGACGATCCCGGTGCTGGGCAACGGCGACATCTTCGAAGCCAACGACGCGCTGACCATGATGGCCATCACCGGCTGCGACGGCGTCGTGATCGGTCGCGGGCTGCCTGGGCCGGCCATGGCTGTTCGCCGAACTCTCCGCGGCGTTCACCGGCAGCCCGGCGCCGACGACCACCCAATCTGGGCGAAGTCGCGAACATCATCCGCCGGCATGGCGAGCTGCTCAGCGAGCACTTCGGCGAAGACAAGGGCATGCGTGACATGCGCAAACACATCGCCTGGTACCTGCACGGCTTCCCGGCCGGCTCGGACCTGCGGCGCGCACTAGCCCTGGTCAAAACCCTCGACGAGCTGAACCGGCTGCTGGACAACCTCGACGGCGATACGCCGTTCCCGACCGCGGCGAGCGGGCCCCGTGGCCGTCAAGGATCGCCGGCGCGGGTGGCGCTGCCCGAGGGCTGGCTGGCTGACCGCGACGACTGCACGGTTCCGTCCGGAGCCGACGTCATGCACTCCGGCGGCTAGCGTTCGGGGACGATGCAGGTCGGAACGACCTGAGGAGGAGCCGGACCGTGTAACACCGTCGAGACCCTCCCGAGATCGCGTAAACGGTGCTGTCTCGATAGCATGTGGAACTTGTTGCATCATGCGCCGGTGGCCGAGCCCAGTGCCATCTGTCGCGGTACGGCTGTACAGGGACGACGCGACCGCAACGGTCGCACGGATACATTGCGCTGCATCGTCGGCGCTGCGCCGAGGTGCGCACACGAGCAACATCGGAGATTCGGAGGCCCGTAGAACATGAGTGACGGTGATTCAGCCACTCACGGTTCCGACGCCGATGACATAGGGCTTACCGGAACTCCGCCAGGATCGCGAGGCGCCGCGCCGTGGGAGCGCTTCGGTACGACCACGCAGACGGCCACCATCGCGCACCGCTGGGTCGGCCCGTCGGCGATAACGGATCCGGTCGAACCCGCCCACCCGGAGAATCACGCCGCCGCCGGCAGCCACACCGAGGGCGGACTGAGCGTCGCGGATCTGATCGCCAAGGTTGGCGCTCCGGTCGCCGATCGGCCCCGTCACCACCACGCGGCCCCCGACACCGAAACGGTCGAGCCGGATCCCCTACCGCCCGCCGATGAGCCAGGCAACGACTACGACGCCTACGCGTTGTTGAGCCCGGCGGACTACGCCGACGAGCTTCCCGACCTGGATGCCATCCGCCGCAAGTCGCTGCTCGGAGATGCCGACGTCGAGCAGACCACGGTGCTGCCCAAGGCGCCGGTTCGGCCCCGGCCGGCCCTGCTGGTCGACGCCCCCGCTCCCGCGCTGGACGAGGACGAGATCGACGACATCGCGCCAAGGCGCAAGCGTCGCCGACACGGCGCCCTGCTCGTGTTCGGCCGCCTGGTGGTTGCCACCGTCGCGGCGGCGGCGCTGGCCATGACCGGCGGGGCGTATCAGTGGAGCACGTCGAAGAACCACCGGCTCAACACCATCAGCGCGCTGGACCTCGGGTCGCGCGACATCGTCGACCCGACCGCGCAGTACGGCGACGAAGACTTCTTGATCGTCGGCATGGACTCCCGCGCCGGGGCCAACGGCAACATGGACGTCGGCACCACCGAGGACGCCGGCGGCGCCCGGTCGGACACCATCATGCTGGTCAACATCCCGGCCAACCGCAAACGCGTTGTCGCAGTGTCGTTTCCGCGCGACCTGGCCATCACGCCGATCCAGTGTGAGGCCTGGAACCCCGACACCGGCGAGTACGGCCCGCTCTACGACTCGGACACCAAGAAATGGGGCCCCAAAAACGTCTACACCGAGACGAAGCTGAACTCGACGTTCTCGTTCGGCGGGCCCAAATGTCTGGTGAAGGAAATCCAGAAGCTGTCCGGGTTGAGCATCAACCGCTTCATCGCCGTCGACTTCGCCGGCTTCGCGAAGATGGTCGACGCGCTCGGCGGTGTGGAGGTGTGCAGCACCACCCCGCTGAAGGACTACGAGCTGGGCACCGTGCTGGCGCATTCCGGTCGTCAACTGATCGACTCGAAAACCGCGCTGAACTACGTGCGGGCCCGCAACGTCACGACCGAGAACAACGGCGACTATGGCCGCATCAAGCGTCAGCAGCTGTTCCTGTCGTCGCTGCTGCGTTCGCTGATCTCCAAGGAGACGTTCTTCTCGCTGAGCAAGCTGAACAGCGTCGTGAACATGTTCATCAGCAACAGCTACGTCGACAACATCAAGACCCGCGACCTCGTCCAGCTCGGCCAGTCGGTGCAGGGTATGAATGCCGGCCACGTCTCCTTCGTGACCGTGCCGACCGGCATCACCGACGAAAACGGTGACGAGCCGCCGCGCACCTCGGACATGCGGGCGCTGTTCGACGCCATCATCAACGACGATTCGCTGCCCGGCGAGAACGACATGAACGCGACATCGAGCCCGCCGACCACGTCGGCCAACGCCCAGTCTTCCCAGTCCTCCAAGGGGTCGCAGACCAGCCAGCCGGCGAACCCGCACCCCGAGCACCTGCAGGCCGTGGCCGCCGCACCCCAGGACGTCACCGTGCAGGTATCCAACTCGACCCCCAAGTCCGGGCTGGCGACCACGGCCAGCAACCAGCTGAAACGTCGCGGATTCAGAGTCAAGTCGCCCGACGACTACCCGAACCCGCTCAAAACCACCAAGGTGCTGTTCTCGCCCGGCAACGAGGAAGCCGCCGCCACGGTTGCGGCCGCGTTCGCGAACTCCAAACTCGAGCGGATCACCGGAACCGGGCACGTGGTGCAGGTGGTTCTCGGATCGGACTTCACCACGGTCGGCGCTCCCCCGCCGGCGGGTTCACCGGTCAGCTTGCAGGTCGAACGCAACTCGACGACGACCCCGTCGACCAAACTGCCCGGAAGACCTGACGGTCACCAACGCCGCCGACACTCACTGCGAGTAGCGCGACGGCCGGAAGTCTGCAGCTCAACCCGGCATTCACCGCAAGTTCACGCTGCACTTCGTGCTGGTTCACGCCGTACCGAAGATCCGGAAAGTACGCTTGAGTCATGCGCACCGCCTACCACGAGCAGCTCGCTGAGCTCTCTGAGCAGCTTGGCGCGATGTGTGGGCTGGCCGGTGCCGCGATGGAGCGGGCCACGCAGGCGCTGCTACAAGCCGACCTGGTCCTCGCCGAGCAGGTCATGTCCGACCACGAGAAGATCGCCGACCTGAGCGCGCAAGCGGAGGAGAGCGCCTTCGTGCTGCTCGCCTTGCAGGCGCCCGTCGCGGGTGACCTGCGCTCGATCGTGAGCGCGATCCAGATGGTCGCCGACATCGACCGGATGGGCGCGCTGGCCCTGCACGTCGCCAAGATCGCCCGCCGGCGTCATCCTCAGCACACGCTGCCCGAGGAAGTCAACGGCTACTTCGCCGAAATGGGCAGGCTAGCAGTGGACTTGGGTAACAGCGCACAGGAAGTGCTGTGGTCGCGAGACCCAGAGAAGGCCGCCCGCATCCGCGAAGAAGACGACGCGATGGACGACCTGCACCGCCATCTGTTCACGGTGTTAATGGATCGGGAGTGGAAGCACGGCGTTGCCGCTGCGGTCGACGTGACGTTGCTCGGCCGCTTCTATGAACGGTTCGCCGATCACGCCGTCGAGGTGGCGCGTCGGGTCATCTTCCAGGCCACCGGCCGCTTCCCCGAAGACGAGACCGTCGCCCAGTCCGGCTAGCCCGGGTTAGCCGAAGCGGCCCGAGATGTAGTCCTCGGTGGCCTTCTGCGTCGGGTTGGAGAAGATCTTCTCGGTGTCGTCGATTTCGATCAACCGGCCGGGCTTACCAACCGCTTCGAGGTTGAAGAACGCGGTGTGATCACTGACCCGTGCCGCCTGCTGCATGTTGTGGGTGACGATGACGATGGTGTACTCCTGCTTCAACTCGGCGATGAGATCCTCGATCGCCATCGTCGAGATCGGGTCCAGCGACGAGCACGGCTCGTCCATCAGCAGCACGTCGGGTTGCACCGCGATCGCCCGCGCGATGCACAACCGCTGCTGCTGACCGCCGGACAGCCCGCCGCCCGGCCGGTCCAGCCGATCCTTGACCTCATCCCACAGGTTGGCGCCGCGCAGCGCATATTCGGCGGTGTCGTCGAGGAGCTTACGGTTCCGCACGCCCTGCAGCTTCAGGCCGGCCACCACGTTGTCACGAATTGACATGGTAGGGAACGGATTTGGACGCTGGAACACCATGCCGATCGCACGCCGGACGCCCACCGGATCGATACCCGAGCCGTAGATGTCGTCGTCGTCGAGGAGCACAGTGCCGTGCATCCGAGCACCGGGCGTCACCTCATGCATCCGGTTGAGCGTCCGCAGCACCGTGGTCTTGCCGCAACCCGACGGCCCGATGAACGCCGTCACGCTACGCGGCAGAACCGACAGCGAGACGTCGGCAACGGCCTGGAACGCGCCGTAGAAAATGTTGACGTCCTTGAGGTCCAACCGCTTAGCCACTGGAGCTCCTACCTAACCTTTCGGGTGCAAAGAATTGCGAGACGACCCTGGCCACCAGATTAATGACGGCGATCACCAGAATCAGCGTGAGGGCCGCACCCCATAGCCGATCCGTAGGAATCGGACTGGTGCCGGCCCCGGCCGAGGTCTGGTCGTACATCATGCCGGGCAACGAGCCCATGAAACCATTGAAGATGTCGAAGTTCATCGCCTGCGAGTAGCCCACCAGGATCAGCAGCGGCGCGGTCTCACCCATGATCCGGGCCAACGCGAGCAGGATGCCGGTGATAATGCCGGACATCCCGGCCGGCAGGACGATCTTGGTGATCGTCCGCCAGGTCGGCACGCCCAGCGCGTAGCTGGCCTCCCGCAGTTCCACCGGGACGATCTGCAGCATCTCCTCGGTGGTGCGCACGATCACCGGAATCATCAGCAGAACGAGCGCCAGCGACACCGCGAAGCCGGATCTCGGGAAACCGAGCGTGGCGATGCACAGCGCGTAGACGAACAACGCCGCGACGATCGAGGGCACTCCGGTCAGGATGTCCACCATGAACGAGGTGACCTTGCTCAACGTGCTGTCGCCGCCGTATTCCACCAGATAGATGGCGACGAAAACCCCGATCGGTATGGAGATGGCCGCGCACACCAGACCTTGCAAGACCGTGCCGACAATGGCGTGGTACGCCCCGCCACCCGACAGAAAAGCTGTCATATCGGCTTGCGAATGTGTCCACCACACAGTGGATTTCACTGAGCCGAACCCCTTGGCCACCACGGAGTACAACACCCAGATCAACGGCACCAACGCGACGCCGACCGATAGGCTCACCAGCGCGGTGGCAACGGCATCGGAGACGCGGCGGCTCAGGCTCACGCCGGTGAACGTTCGCGCCTTGAGGGGGCGGTCCAGTATCGTCGTCATCGGCTGGCCTTACCCGAAACAGCTTGGCGAGCAATGGCATTCACCAGAAGCGTGAGCAGAAACAGCATCAAGCCCGCAGCGATGTAAGCGCCGGCCTTGTACTGGTTGTTGAATTCGTATGCGGTCGCGGCGATTTTGGTGGCGAAGGTATAGCCGCCGTCGAACAGCGACCAACCGAACGCTGCCTGCGTACCGCGCAGGATGACCAGCAATGCGATGGTCTCCCCGAGCGCGCGGCCCAGACCCAGCATCGCGCCGCTGATGTATCCGGACCGCCCGAATGGCAGCACGGCGGTCTTGACCACCTCCCAACGGGTGGCGCCGAGCGCCAGCGCGGCCTCGATGTGACCCTGCGGCGTCTTCATGAACACCTCGCGGGTGACGGCGGTGATGATCGGCAGGATCATCACCGCCAGCACAATCCCGGCGATGAAGATGGTCCCGCCGCCAGACACCGAAGCGTTGCCGGTCGCGAACAGGAACACCCCACCCAGATGCTCGTTGAGCCACGTCGCCACCGGTCGCAGCCGCGGGGCCAGCACGTAGAGACCCCAGACCCCGTAGATGATCGACGGTACCGCTGCGAGCAGGTCGATCACGTAGGCCAGCGGCCCGGTCACCTGCCGCGGCGAGTACTGAGCAAGGAAGATGGCGATGCCCAACGCCACCGGCATCGCCAGTGCCAAGGCGAACAGCGCCACCATCACCGTCACCTGAACCAAGTCGAAAACCCCGAAACGCATCGCCTCGGTATTCGTGGTGTCCCAATTGCCGCCGTAGGTGAAGAAGTTGACCTGATTGCGGGCCAGCGCCGGGATCGCGCGCATCAACAGGAACAGCCCGATCGCCGCGATCAACACGATGATCAGGGCGCCGGAGCCCTCCGACAGGTTGCGAAACAGCCGGTCGCCACGGCTGGGTTTGACCGCACCCCAGCTCGGCGGGGTACCGGCCAGCGCCCGCAACGATGCGACAGCGGCGACCCCACCCGAACCGGTATCGGCTGGATTCGGCGTAGTCACTGTCTCCCCATCAGTTGGCTGCTCTGGGCAAAAGGGTAGTTCGTTCGGTCACCGGATCGCGTTGATCGCCGTGAGCAAGCGCTTCTTGAACTTGTCCGGCAGGGGTATGTAGCCGGCAGTCGACAGCCCGCGCTGCGCATTGTCGGCGGCCACGGTCAGCAGGGATTTGACCGCGGCGCTGGTCGCGGGGTCGTAGCCCCTCGAGCAGACGATCTCGTAAGTGGCCATCACCAGCGGATAGGCGCCCGCGGCGCGGGTGCGGTAAATCGAGTTCAGGTCGATTTCCAGGTCGTTTCCCGCGCCGACGAAGGTGGCGCCGTCGATGGCCTTGCGGGCCGCGTCGTCGGTGAGCGCGACCACTTGGCTGCCGTTGTTGATCTGCACGTAGGGCATGCCGCTTTGATCGGCGAAACCTTTTTCGACGTAGCCGATCGTGCCGGACGCAGAGTGCACCGCCTGGATGATGCCGGCGGACTTCTGCGCGCCCTCGCCGACGCCGCCCTGGAACTCGCTTCCGGCGCCTCGCTTCCAGCCGTTCGGGACGGCCGCCTCCAGATACTTCTGAAAGTTGTCGGTGGTCCCCGACGAGTCCGACCGGTAGATCGGCGAGATCCTGGTGTTGGGCAGCGACGCACCGGGATTGAGTCGGACGATTGCCGGGTCGTCCCAGGAGGTGATCGCGCCACTGAAGATCTTGGCCAGCACATCGGCGTTGACGATGAGTTGCTTGACACCGTCGAGGTGGAAGACGATCGCGATGGGCCCGAAGACAATCGGGAGATGCCAGGCCGGGTTGCCGTTGCAACGATCGGCGGCCGCGTCGATCTGATCGCCGCTCAGCGGGGAATCCGAGCCCGCGAAATCCACGTGCCTGGCGATGAACTGCTCGCGTCCCGCGCCCGAACCCGTTGGGTTGTACGCCAACTGCTTACCGGGACACAGCTGCGACCAGTCCATGTTGAACAACGCGATCGCGTTCAGCTGCGCGGTGGACCCCTCGGCGGTCAGGTCGGGCTTGCCGTCGCAATTCACCGGACCCGTCGGCGCCGTCATACCGTGCAGGTTGCTGTCGCTGCCGCAGCCGGTGGACATCGTGCCCGCGAGCACGGCAACCGCCAGGGCTGCGCGCACCGCGTGAACCATCACCGAGGTGAACACATCAGCTGCGCGCATACGCGGTGTCCACGCTGTACTGCGTAAATCCCAACCTTCGATAGGTCCGCAGCGCCGCGGTGTTGTCCGACTCGACGTAGAGCATCACCGTCGGCTCCGCGGCCTCGCTCAGCCGCTGCGCCAAATGCGCGATGCCCACCGCCGTCAGCAGACCACCCAGACCGCCGCCCTGCGCGGCGGGGTCGACGCCGACCACATAGACCTCGCCGAGGCCCGCCTTCTCGGAGTGCACTTTCGTCCAATGGAAACCGAGCAAGGCGTCGGTCTGCTCACTGAAAGCCAGGAACAGGCCCTCGGGGTCGAACCAGGATTCGGCACGTCGCTCGGCGAGGTCGGCATCGGTCCAGCCGCCCTGCTCCGGGTGCGTCACGAACGCGGCGTTGTTGACCCGCAACAACTCTGCGTCGTCGGCCGCGCCGGCGTAGGTGCGGATGCGCACGCCGTCGGGCACTTCGGGCTCGGCGATGTCGTTGAGGTCACGTCGCATCTGGACGAGTTCGCGAACCGGCGACAAGCCCAGCGCCGACGCGGTCGCCCGCGCCGAGTCCAAGGTGCCGTGCGCCCAAAAGCGGTTCAGCCCATCGGTTTTGGATAATGTGGCGCGGATCATCGCTGCGCCGATGCCGCCTCGGCGCGCGTCCGGATGCACCACCAACTCCGCCATCGCGGACCCATCCTGCGGTTCGGCGGACAGATTCAGATAGCCGAGGACCTGCTCCCCGCTTGCGTCTGTGGTCAACAGATGTTCGGTGCGGTCGTGCGCCAACTCGCGCAAGACCTGCTCACCGACGGGTGTCACCGCGTCGGATTCGCTTGCTGCAGTGATGAGTTCACGGACATGTTGCTGCTCGTCGGCGGTCAGTGCCGCCCGCCATTGCGGCGCCGTCACTGGCTGTGCAGCGGATCGGCGAGCGGTTCTTGGCGAGTGTCTGCGTCGGGATCGTCGTCGTCGACGACGGCCTCGCTGCTCGGCGGCCGGCCCCGAGTGGGCCGCACCGCTTTGTAGCCCACGTTGCGCACGGTGCCGATCAGCGCTTCGTATTCCGGACCGAGCTTGGCACGCAGCCGACGCACATGCACGTCGACCGTTCGAGTGCCACCGAAGAAGTCGTAACCCCATACCTCGTGCAGCAATTGGGCCCGGGTGAACACCCGGCCGGCATGCTGGGCCAGGTACTTCAGCAGCTCGAACTCCTTGTAGGTGAGGTCGAGCGGACGGCCCCGCAAGCGGGCGGTGTAGGTGCCCTCGTCGATCACGAGTTCGCCGAGGCTGATCTTGCCGACGCCCTCCTGGTCCTGCAGGTTGCCTCGCCGACCGATGAGCAACCGCAGCCGGGCGTCGATCTCGGCCGGCCCGGTGCCGGGCAGCAAGATCTCGTCCAACCCCCAGTCGGCGTTGACAGCCACCAACCCACCCTCGTTGACCACGACCACGACCGGGATCGACCGACCGGTGGAACCCAGCAGGCGGCACAGGCCGCGTGCCGCGGGCAGGTCCAGTCGGGCGTCGACGATCAAGATGTCGGCGCTGCCTGCCTCCAGCAACGACGAAACATCCGGCGGCGCGGAGCGCAGGGTGTGGGCGAGCAGCGACAAGGACGGCAGAACCACGTCCGGATTCGGCTCGGGGGTTAGCAGCAACAGGTCCAAGCAAGCCCCTCCAGCGTTTATGGGAAAGGCGTCTCCCAAAATTCATGGTTGGGATACGAAGTTTAACGGCCAGGTCACTAAACGATAGCTTGCAGCCTGGTCTTTCGCGCGGTGACGATGCGGACCGGCACGGTCTGGGGAGGAGCCGCGCCATCCTGACCAGCGCGGTGACGATGCGGACCGGCACGGTCTGGGAGGAGCCGCGCCATCCTGACCAGCGCGGTGACGATGCAGACCGGGACGGTGATGATGCACACCCGGAACCCCGGGTAGGCCACAATATGCGGATGCGTAAGGCGCTGGTTGGTGTGGCGGCTGTGCTGCTTGCCCTCGTGGTGGTGCTGCTCGCGGCGGTCGGCGTCGACTTCGGGACCAGCATCTACGCCGAGTATCGGCTGGCCCGGGTGGTACGAGACACGGCCGGTCTTGGCTTCGACCCGTTCGTCGCGATCATCGCGTTTCCGCTCATCCCCCAGGCGATGCGGCACCGCTATGAGGACGTGGAGATCAAGGCCACCGCCGTCGACCGCCCGGTGATCGGGAAGGCGACGCTCGAGGCCACCATGCACTCGGTCGGCCTGACCGACGCGTCATGGCTGATCAGGCCGGATGCCAAACTGCCGGTAGGCAAGCTGGAAAGCCGGATCATCATCGACTCGCGGCACCTCGGCCACTACCTGGGCATCCGCGACCTGATCGTCGAAGCGCCCGCAAAAGACACCAACAACGCCACCGGCGGTACCACCGAATCCGGCATCTCCGGTAGTCACGACCTGGTCTTCAGCGGCACGCCGCGGGCGGCTCACTTCGAGAAACGGGTCAGCGTCGCGGTAGACCTGTCGATGGCCGGCGACGACCAAACCACGCTGGTGTTCACCCCCACCGCCGTGCTCACCGGTCCGAACACCGCCAACCAGCCGGTTCCCCAGGACAAGCGCGACGCGGTGCTGGCCGCCTTCGCCGGGCGATTGCCCGATCAGAAGCTCCCATTCGGTGTGACGCCCACAACCCAGGGCGCACGGGGGTCGGACGTGATCATCGAGGGCATCACGTCGGGATTAACGATCACTCTCGACGGGTTCAACCGAGCATGACGTGCGTCAGCGACGATGCGGAACGCAGTGACGAGAAGGAGCGACGCCAGTGACTTCAGCACTCGTGGCGGTCGTCGCGGCGCTGGCGGCAGCAGCAATCATCGGCTGGTTGATGACCCGTCGGGCCGGCGAGATCCAGGCGACCGATCCGAAGGCGTCCGACGACGTCGACACCTCCGATCTCGGCCTGTCTGCTGACGGACCGACCGTCGTGCATTTCAGCGCATCGTGGTGCGGACCGTGCGCTCAGGTACGCCGCGTGGTCGATCAGGTCTGCGCCAGCTTTGGGGACCTCGACCAGGTCGCGCATGTAGAGATCGACATGGACGCCAATCCGGGCGCGGCACGCCGTCTTTCGGTGTTGTCGCTGCCGACCACCTTCATCTTCGACGCGGACGGACGGCAGCGCTATCGCACGGCGGGTGTGCCGAAAGCCGATGACCTGCGGTCGGCGCTGACACCGCTGTTGGCCCGATGACATCGCCATTGGGTAAGCTGCACGACGTGTCCGCCCGCGTCGAGCTCATGCTCACCAGTCGCCGCACAGTTGATCTGTGCCGCGTCGCGGGCTGTTGCTGTTGTTGTAGCTGCTGAACAGCCGCGCCTTTCGCGCCGCGCTCGGAGCAGCCAGAAACCCCCGTGGCGCGCGCCGCCACAAAAGTCGTGCATAGGCAATTCAGGAGCAGCATCATGTCGAACACCAAGACCCCCGATCAGGTCGACGTCCGGGGACCGCGCTTCGCGGCCTGGATCACGACCGCGGTGCTGGTCACCACCCTGCTCGTCGCCGGCATCAGCCCGCTGGCCGCCGCGATCATCCTCGGCCTGCAGTCCGTCGTATTCGCGATCGGCGCACTGGCCGGGCCACGTCGCCACCCCTACGGCCTGGTGTTCGCCAAGCTCGTCGCGCCCCGACTGAGCCCGGTTCGCGAGCGCGAGCCCGTCGCCCCGCTGAAGTTCGCCCAGCTGGTCGGGCTGCTCTTCGCGGCCCCGGCGGCAATCGGATTTGCCACTGGCGCTTCACTTTTGGGCGTCGTGCTGACCGCGGCGGCATTGGTCGCCGCGTTTCTCAACGCAGCCTTCGCCATCTGCCTGGGCTGCCAGCTCTACCCGCTCGTGGCGCGCCTGAAGCCGGCCCACAGCACCTCCTAGCGATCGAAAGGATCCCCCATATGGCACGCTCCGACGTCCTGGTCTCCGCGGACTGGGCCCAGAGCAATCTCGATGCCGATCACGTGGTCTTCGTCGAGGTCGACGAAGACACCAGCGCCTACGACGACGGCCACATCGCCGGAGCGGTGAAGCTGGACTGGCGTACCGATTTGCAAGACCCGGTCCGCCGTGACTTCGTCGACGCCCAGCAGTTCTCCAAACTGCTCAGCGACCGCGGTATCGCCAACGGCGACACCGTCGTTCTCTACGGCGGCAACAACAACTGGTTTGCCGCCTACGCGTACTGGTACTTCAAGCTGTACGGCCACGAGGACGTCAAGCTGCTCGACGGTGGCCGCAAGAAGTGGCAGCTCGACGGCCGGGCGTTTTCCACCGACAAGGTAGACCGCCCCGCCACCAGCTACACCGCGAAGTCCGCGGACAACTCGATCCGGGCGTTCCGCGACGAAGTGCTGGCCGCGATCAACGAGAAGAACCTGGTCGACGTGCGCTCGCCGGACGAGTTCTCCGGCAAGATCCTGGCGCCGGCCCATCTGCCGCAGGAGCAGAGCCAACGACCCGGCCACATCACGGGCGCGATCAACGTGCCGTGGAGCAAGACCGCCAACGACGACGGCACCTTCAAATCCGACGACGAGCTGGCCAAGATCTACGCCGACGCCGGACTCGATGGGTCGAAGGAGACGATTGCTTACTGTCGAATCGGGGAACGTTCGTCGCACACCTGGTTCGTCTTGCAGGAGTTGCTGGGACACCAGAACGTCAAGAACTACGACGGCAGTTGGACCGAATACGGCTCCCTGGTTGGGGCCCCGATCGAGTTGGGAAGCTGATTATGTGCTCTGCGCCGAAGCAAGGACAGACTCTGCCGGCCAGCGTCGACCTGGAGAAGGAAACCGTCATCACCGGCCGCGTGGTGGATAGCTCCGGTCAGGCCGTGGGCGGTTCTTTCGTGCGACTGCTGGACTCCTCGGGCGAGTTCACCGCCGAGGTCGTCGCATCGGCCACCGGGGACTTCCGGTTCTTCGCGGCCCCCGGGTCGTGGACGCTGCGCGCGTTGTCGGCCGCGGGTAACGGCGATGCGATCGTCGAGCCGAAGGGCGCGGGCATCCACGAGGTGGACATCAAGATCTCCTGACCGGTTCGCCGCATTAGACTCGTCGTCGTGGTTCTGTTCTTCGAGATCTTGCTCATCGCGGCCGTCGTATTCATCTCCTGGTTCGCGCTGTACACGCTGTATCGGCTGATCACCGACGAATCGTGACCTCCCAGGACACCGCCGGCGACAGCGACCCCGGGGACGACTCGGCCCGGACACCCGGCTCCGGCGATCGCGCGGTCGCGGCCGCGATCGAACGCGCGAGGGCGACCGCGACCCGCAATGTCCCAGTCTTCGACGACCTTCCGGTCCCGGCGGACACCGCCAACCTGCGTGAGGGCGCCAACCTGAACGACGCCCTGCTGGCGTTGCTTCCGCTGGTCGGGGTGTGGCGCGGCGAAGGCGAAGGGCGCGGCCCCGATGGCGATTACCGGTACGGGCAGCAGATCGTGGTCTCCCATGACGGTGGCGACTATCTGAACTGGGAGGCCCGGTCCTGGCGGATCAGCGATGGCGGTGAGTACCAGGGGCCGGACTTGCGCGAAACCGGCTACTGGCGCTTCGTCAACGAGCCCGACGACCCGACCGAGTCGAATGCGATCGAGTTGCTGTTGGCGCATTCCGCCGGCTACGTCGAGCTGTTCTACGGTCGCCCGCTCAACCAGTCATCGTGGGAGCTGGCCACGGACGCGTTGGCCCGCAGCCGGTCTGGCGTGCTGGTCGGCGGAGCCAAGCGGCTCTACGGCATCGTCGAGGGTGGCGACCTGGCCTACGTCGAAGAGCGGGTGGACGCCGACGGCGGACTGATTCCGCACCTTTCCGCGCGGCTCGCGCGATTCGTCGGCTGACGATCTGACCGGTTGACGGAAAGGCTCGAGGGTTGACCCAGAAAATGGGCAGCCCCCGAGCCGTAGTTCCAGGCTGGACAGACCGGAGGCTCGGGGGCTGGGTGACTGCGGGGAATTCGCCAGCGCGCGCAGGTGAATCCTCGCCTGGTGCTGCTAGCGGGCAGCCACCTCACAAGTCCAATAAGCTATCAATTTCTCAGACCACCTCCCTTCTTGTGTAAAAGCGAAGGTACCCGCTGCGCGCCGCTCCGACAACCGATTTCAGCGGTCGCTGACGATGGCGGCATCGACGAGCTCGGCGAATTCAGCTGTCAGCGGAGCCCGCGGCAACGTGCGGCCGTCAAGAGTGTGCACTCGCGCGGCGAGCGTCATGCTCGACACCAGCCAAATTCCTTGCGCGGCAATCAGATCAGCGACGCGTAGGGCGCGATAGTCGCAGTCGTAGCCTTTGGCGCGAGCGACCCCGAACAACGCCTGTTGGGTAGTGCCGCGCAGGATCGGATACCAGGGCGGTGGGGTCAACAGGCACACGTTGCCGTCGTCGCCGTCGGCGGCGATCACGACGGTCGAACGTGGGCCTTCCAAGATGTAGCCGTCCGAGCTGACGAAGATGACGTCGCCGGCGCCGTGGCGGTCCGCATGCCGCAGCGCCGCCATGTTGATGGCGTACGACAGCGTCTTGGCGCCGGCCAGCAGCCACGGCATCTTCTCGACACCGGCCGACGGCAACTCCCGGGGCAGCGTCACGGCCGCCAATCCCTCGCGGCGGACCGTGGTGATCCGGTCCGAGACCGGATTCACCGTCACGTATGCGGTAGGCGCCGAGCCGCTCTCGCGGCCGCGGCTGTACACCAGGCGCATCGCCGCTTCGTCGTTCGTCTGGCCGGTCCACTGTTGCGTTGCCTGATCGATCGCGCGCCGCCAGGCCGTCAAGTCCGGCGACGGCAGCTCGAGAAGTTTGGCCGAATGGACGAGCCGACCCAGGTGGGACTCGACCAGGCACGCACCACCGTCGCGGACCAGCAGAGTCTCGAAGACACCGTCGCCGCGGACTGCAGCGAGGTCGTCGGCGTACAGCAGCGGAGTATCCGCCGGGTGCACGTCGCCGTGGAGCGTGACGATCACACCCGGGTGGCCACTCATGGACAAAAACACTAGCGCTGCGGGCCCGTAGAGTTGACGTGTGTTCGCAGTTCCTGCTCCCGAAACCGGCCCAGACGCCGGCGCCATCTGGCATTACGGCGATCCCCTGGGTGAGCAGCGCTCCGCCGAAACGGGTGCCGCTCTGATCGATCGGTCGCATCGCGGTGTACTCACGCTGACCGGCGCCGACCGCCAGACCTGGCTGCACAGCATCTCCACGCAGCACGTCAGCGAGCTTCCCGACGGCGCGAGCACGCAGAACCTCAGCCTCGACGGCCAGGGCCGGGTCGAAGATCACTGGATCCAGACCGAGCTCGACGGCATCAGCTATCTCGACACCGAGCCGTGGCGCACCGAGCCGCTGCTGGCCTACCTGACAAAAATGGTGTTCTGGTCACAGGTCACTCCGGCGGCAGCCGATCTGGCCGTGCTCTCGCTGCTGGGGCCGCAACTCGGCGACGCGGCGATTCTCGAGGCGCTCGGGTTGGACGCGTTGCCCACCGAGGTGACCGCGGCCCCGATCGATGGCGGTTTCGTCCGCCGCATGACCGAGGCCAACCCAGGCCAGATCGAGCTCGATGTTCTGGTCGACCGCGGTCGGTCCGCGGATCTGCAGCGCCGGTTGACCGACGCCGGGGTGCGCCCGGCCGGCATCTGGGCCCACGAAGCCCACCGGGTGGCGGCGGTGCGGGCACGGCTCGGCGTCGACACCGACGAGCGCACCATCCCACACGAGGTGGGCTGGATCGGCGGCGCCGTCCACCTCGACAAGGGCTGCTATCGCGGCCAGGAAACCGTTGCCCGAGTGCATAACCTGGGCAAACCGCCGCGGATGCTGGTGCTGTTGCACTTGGACGGGTCAGTCGAGCGGCCCACTACCGGCGACCCGGTGCTCGCCGGCGGCCGCGCGGTGGGCCGGCTGGGAACCGTCGTCGAACACGTCGATCTGGGCCCGGTGGCCCTGGCGCTGCTCAAGCGCGCCATCCCCGCCGACACCGCGCTGAGCACCGGCGACAACGCCGATGTCGCGGCGATGATCGACGCCGGATCGGTACCGGCCGCGGATGGGCCGGGCGCCGGGCGGGTGGCCGTGGAGCGGTTGCGGGGAACCGTCCGGTGACGGTCGTCAAAGGGTGCGGGGCGCAACAGCACGCAGCCACCGGGCACGGTAGACTCTCGTCAGGACAATAAAGACAAAAGATCGGAGCCGCCTACATGTTGGGCCGCTCCGTTATTGCGTGAGGGGGCTCCCCCATGGGCCGTGGCCGGGCTAAGGCGAAGCAGACCAAGGTTGCTCGAGACCTTAAGTACAGCTCACCGCAGACCGATTTCGATCGGCTTCGACAGGAGCTGTCCGGGTCAGGCGAGCAGGACGGCTGACCAGTCGGAGGGCGACGACCCCTGGCTTGACGAGCACCGCTGAGGCTTTCCCGCGGCTCGCCTTCACGGCGAGCCGAACTCTAGAACCTGGGGTGCTGCCCGACGAGTTTGGCTCGCGGACCGGCTTTTCCGCCCTTGTTGATCGTGCCCAGGACCCAGCAGTTCAAGTGTCGGGCAGTCAGAATCGCGAGTGCGCGATCGGTGTCTTCCGGCGCCACGACCGCGATCATGCCGACGCCCATGTTGAAGGTTTTTTCCATCTCGGCGCGTGAGACCCGGCCACGCTGGGCGATCATCGCGAACACCGGAGCCGGCGTCCAGGTACCGCGATCCACCTCTGCGAGCAGCCCGTTCGGGACGACCCGCTCCAGGTTGCCGGCCAGCCCGCCGCCAGTGACGTGGCAGAACGTCCGGACCTGTGTTTCGGCGGCCAGCGCGAGGCAGTCTTTGGCATAGATGATGGTCGGCTCGAGCATCTCTTCGCCCAGCGTGCGGCCGAACTCTTCGACGTAACCTTCCAGGTTGCCTCGATCGATCTCGAGCAACACCTTGCGCGCCAGCGAGTATCCGTTGGAATGCAGACCCGACGATCCCATCGCAATGAGCACGTCTCCGGGTTTGACCCGATCGGGGCCGAGTAGGTTCTCAGCCTCGACGACGCCGACGCCGGTGGCGGAGATGTCGTAGTGGTCAGGCTCGATCAGGCCGGGGTGCTCGGCGGTTTCGCCGCCCAGCAGCGCACAGCCGGCGCGCACGCAGCCTTCGGCGATACCGCCGACGATCGCGTTGAGGCGTTCCGGCACGATGCGGCCGAGCGCGATGTAGTCGAGCAGGAACAACGGCTCGGCGCCGCAGACCACCAAATCGTCGACAACCATCGCCACCAGGTCCAGGCCGACGGTGTCGTGCTTGTCCATCGCCTGGGCGACGGCCAGCTTGGTGCCCACCCCGTCGCTGGATGCGGCCAGCAGTGGCTCGCGGTAATCGCCGCGTAGCGCGAAGAGTCCGGCGAAGCCGCCGAGCTTCCCGATCACCTCGGGTCTGGTGGCTTTGGAGGCCAGCGGCTTGAACAATTCGACGGCGCGGTCCCCGGCTTCGATATCGACTCCGGCAGATGCATACGTAGCGCCCGGGGCAGCCGGGTCTTTTCCGCGGTCGGTCATCGCGCTAAAGGCTACCGGGCGATGCCCGGCGCGGGTATCTCCCACTCGCTCGTGAGGTTAGGGATGCCGTAGCACGGCGGCTTGTTCGGCCTCCGGCGATAACTCATGGCTGATGTCCGACGGCCCGGCTCCGCGTGCGGCGTTGGCGAGCATCTGCTCGATGACGTTCTTGCCAAGCGCTGTCTCGCTGGGCAATTCGATCGGGTAGCGGCCGTCGAAGCAGGCCGTGCAGAGCCGCGAGGTGGGTTGCTCGGTCGCGGCGACCAGACTCCGCAGCGAGATGTAACCCAGCGTGTCGGCGTTGATGGCGTGTCGTACCGCTTCGAGCATCTCGTCTTCGTCTTCGACGGCGTTGGCGATCAGTTCGGCCGGCGACGGGAAGTCGATGCCGTAGAAGCACGGCCACTTCACCGGTGGCGACGCGATCCGCACATGCACTTCGACAGCCCCGGCCTCGCGCAGCATCCTGACCAGCGCGCGCTGGGTGTTACCGCGCACGATCGAGTCGTCGACGACGATCAACCGCTTGCCGCGGATGACTTCCTTGAGCGGATTTAACTTCAGCCGGATTCCGAGCTGACGGATGGTCTGCGACGGCTGGATGAAGGTGCGCCCGACGTAGGCGTTCTTCATCAGCCCCTGGCCGTAGGGAATGCCGGACTCCTGCGCATAGCCGACCGCGGCGGGTGTGCCGGATTCCGGGACACCGATCACCAGGTCGGCGTCGATCGGGCTTTCCCGCGCCAGTCGGCGGCCGATATCCAGTCGGGCGCCGTGGACCGACCGGCCGGAGATCGTGCTGTCCGGGCGCGCCAGGTAGACGTATTCGAAGATGCAGCCCTTGGGTTCGGGGTTGGCGAACCGGGCCGACCGCACACCGTCGGCGTCGATCGCCAGCAACTCGCCGGGTTCGATCTCGCGGACGAACGATGCGCCGACGATGTCCAGCGCGGCGGTTTCCGATGCGACCACCCAGCCGCGGTCCAGTCGTCCCAGGCACAGCGGCCGCACCCCGAACGGGTCCCGCGCGGCGTACAAAGTGTTCTCGTCCATGAACGTCAGACAGAACGCGCCGCGCACGGTGGGCAGCAGTTCGAGCGCGGCCTGTTCCAGGCTGGAGTCGGCGGCGCCGTGCGCCAGTAACGCGCCGAGGACGTCGGAGTCGGTGTTGGCCGCGCCCGGCGCCCTGGGGTTGATCAGTCCGGCCGCACGCGCGCGGGAAACGAGTTCGGCACTGTTGACCAGATTGCCGTTGTGTCCCAAGGCGACTCCGGTGCCGGCGGCGGTGTTACGAAAGACCGGCTGGGCGTTCTCCCAGGTCGGCTGCCCGCTGGTGGAGTACCGGCAGTGCCCGACGGCGACGTGACCTTCCATCGCGGCCAGCGTCTGCTCGTCGAAGACCTGACTGACCAGGCCGAGATCCTTGAACACCAGCACCTGCGACCCGTCCGCGACGGCGATGCCGGCGGCTTCCTGCCCGCGGTGTTGCAACGCGTAGAGGCCGTAGTACGTCATCTTGGCGACTTCTTCGCCGGGGGCCCAGACCCCGAACACACCGCATTCTTCACCGGGCGGATTCTCGTCAGGTACTGGCTCTTGGACGGTCACAGTGCGGCGGCTCCCCAGGGAACGGATGGTGACTTGGTGAAGTCTACGGAAACGTAGGGGGTGGCAGCGAATTGCTCCCGCGTGTTGCGGCGCGACACGCATGATTTTTGCAGCTCAGCAGCCTCAGGACGTGTCAAATGTCGCATATGCCACAGCGGTCACGGTTGCGTGTGATGGGGATCGCTCAGCCGCACCACCGGCAGCCAGCCGGCAATCTCTGGAGCCCGCGATCCGGAGAGGCGCACCGCACCGGTGCCCGTCGCGTCGGGCACCTGCAGAAGTCCGGTCGCCAGGAGCAGCCAGGTTCGGGGATCGGCCTCGACGACATTGGGCGGGGTGCCGCGGGTATGCCGTGGCCCGGCAATGCATTGCACCGCGACGAACGGCGGAATTCGGACCTCGACGCTGGCGCCGGGCGCCTCGGTGGCCAGGGTGCGCGCGGTAAGCCGGACCGCCGCCGCCAGCTCGGCTCGGCTCGGTGCCGGGTAACTCTCGTCCCGCAGCCAGTTTTCAACGGCGCGGACGGCGTCGCGGGTCTGTTCCGGATCGGCGTTCTGGCGGGCTGCCATGGCTCAGTTCCCGAGTGCGGCGCGGATGCGCTCGGTGTCGGCCGGGGTCCAGCCTTCCGGCGGGGCCACCGCTGCCCAACCGTCCAGGATGTCGTTGCTGTAGTTGTGTCCATGCCCGCCGGGAACGCCTTCGGCATTGGTCAAGTCGGCGCTGACCTGCCAGAACGTCACGACCGGATTCCAATGCATCGCCGGACTTCGGTCATGCCCCCGGGGCTCGGTGAGCCACTCTGGGCGGCTGAACAGCAGGTCGGGCGACCACCAGACCACCGGGTCCGACGGGTGCTGCAGGAACAGCACGCGGGTGCCGGTCCAGGGCGGCCCGGTGATCCGGGTGACGTCGGCGGGATCGTTGGCCTCGGAGAACCGCACGGTCCGCCCGTTGTCGTATCGGGGCTGCACTTCGGTGGTGCCGGGATCGCGGCGCGCGACCAACGCGTGCCACAGCGTGCTCTCCTGCGGCGGCCCGACCCACAGCACCGCGTCGAAGCCCATCCGTCGGATGTCGGGCAGCCAGCCGAACGCGGCCTGGCCCGCCAATGACCCCAGACTCTCGCCGTAGAGCACCAACTTGGGCCGGCGCTGCGCGGGTAGTTGCGCCCACCGCTGGTGGACGGCGTTGATCAGCATCCGGCCCGAGTCCATCGATTTCTGCCGATCCGCCAGGAACGAAATCCAGCTCGGCAGATAGGAGTACTGCACACCGACGATCGCGGTGTCGCCGTTGTACATCGTCTCCACCGAACTCGCCGCCACCGGGTCGATCCAGCCGGTGCCGGTGGTCGGCGCGATGACCAGGACCTTGCGGGTGAACGCGCCGGTGCGCTCGAGCTCGTTGGTGAGTACGTCCAGCCGGCCTTGGTCGTCGGGGGCGGTGTGCAGCCCGGCGTACACCCGGATCGGCTCTTTGGCCGGCACGCCGTTGATCTTGCTCAGCTCGGCGGCATGCGGGCCGGCGCCGACGAAGGCGCGTCCCTGATATCCCAGCGTGCTCCACGGCGCCAATGACGTTGGGCTGCCTGATTTTTCCCGCAACTGTGGTTGCTCGACACCCGCGGGCGTCGCGCTGTCCTGGGGCTGGAAGACCGCGTTGGCGCCGGCGAAGAACGCGCGGACGAGCACACCGTCGATCAGGGTGACCAGCAACGCCACCACGATCGTGGTGCCGATGAACAGCGCCACCTCGTCGTGCAGGTGCCACCGCCGAATCAGCATGCGCGCCAGCAGTTTGACGACGTCGACGAGCACGCGGAACGCCGACACCAATAGCGCGCTGACCACCGCCGCGACGGCCAGCGTGCGCAGATAACCCGGATTCGTCGGCCCCTCGATGCCCATCAGCGCCGACAACTGCCGCTGCCAGGACGCGGCCGGGATCAGCATCAGCCCACAGGCTGTCGGCGCCAGCACCACCACCGCCGCCTTCATCCACCACAGCACCCGCGGCGACGGCGGCCACCACCGGGCGCCACGTAACACCAGGCGGTTCACCGCCTTGCTGATCAACACCCCCAGCCCGTAGCCGAAGGCGGCGTTCACGCCGCCAATCAGGCCCTGGAACAACCACTCTCGAGGCACCAGGGAAGGCGTCAGCGACAAGCAGAAGAACAGCGCGCCGAACACCATCCC